>NZ_FNKZ01000001.1:650000-1250000 GCF_900104255.1 Pseudoxanthomonas sp. CF385 | reverse complement strand
CGCCGTAGTACGGCACGCCGGCCGCAACGATGTCCGGCAGGCGCGCGGCCAGCAGGTTGGTCACCAGTCCGCCGAAGCAGAAACCGACCACGCCGAGCTTGCCGTTCCCGCGTGGCAACGCATGGGCGAAGCGCGCGGCGGCTTCCAGGTCGGCCAACACCTTGTCCCGATCCAGCTTCGCCTGCATCTCGCGACCGGTGTCGTCGTTGCCGGGATAGCCGCCGAGCGGATACAGCGCATCCGGCGCGAATGCGATGAAGCCGGCCACCGCCAGGCGCCGGGCGACATCCTCGATGTACGGATTCAATCCGCGGTTCTCGTGCACGACCAGCACCACCGGATGGCGTCCTGGCGCGCGGGGCATCGCCAACAGACCGCGTCCTTCGCCATGGCCTTGCGGTGCCGGGAACGTGCGGTACATGGTGCTGATGCGCGGATCGTCCGCCGCCACCTGCGCCGCGAACGCGTACTGCGGCGTCAATGCCGCCAGCAGGCCCGCGGCGGTCGTGCCGGCGACGGCGAACTGCGCTGCGCCGGACAGGAACCCGCGGCGATCGACGCGGCCATGGACGTAGTCGTCGTACAGGTCCAGCACGCGCTGGTCGAACGTGGAGGCGGTGGCGCGCGACGGATCCATGGCGTTCTTCCGGTTGCGATGCGGTGTGGTCAGGCGAAGGCGTCCGTCGCGCGGACGAGCGCGTCCACGTTCTCGGCTTCGAACGCCGAATGGCCCGAGGCCGGCGTGATCTCGAGCTTCGCCTTCGGCCAGGCCTTGTGCAGCTCCCACGCATTGGCGATCGGGCAGACCACGTCGTAGCGGCCGTGCACGATCACACCGGGGATATCGGCGATGCGCGACGCGTCGCGCAGCAGCTGGTCCTCGACCTCGAAGAAACCGCCGTTGACGAAGTAGTGGTTCTCGATGCGCGCGAACGCCAGCGCGAACTCGGGCTCTTCGTGCCCGCTGACGAAATCGGCATCCACGTGCAGGAAGCTGGTCGCGCCTTCCCACACGCTCCAGGCCTTCGCCGCCGCCAGGCGCGTGGCCTTGTCGTCGGACGTCAGGCGCCGGTGGAAGGCGGAGATCAGGTCATGGCGCTCGACCGACGGGATCGCGGTGATGTAGTGCTCCCACGCATCCGGGAACAGGCGGCTCGCGCCTTCCTGATAGAACCACTCCAGCTCCCAGCGGCGCAGCATGAAGATGCCGCGCAGCACGAGTTCGGTCACGCGCTCGGGGTGCGTTTCGGCGTACGCCAGCGCCAGCGTCGAACCCCAACTGCCGCCGAACACCTGCCAACGGTCGATGCCGAGTTTCTCGCGCAGCTTCTCGATATCGGCGACGAGATCCCAGGTGGTGTTGTCCACCAGGTCCGCGTGCGGCGTGGAGCGACCGGAGCCGCGCTGGTCGAACAGCACGATGCGGTACTTGGCCGGGTCGTGGAAACGGCGCATCTTCGGACTGCAGCCCGCGCCCGGCCCGCCATGCAGCAGCACTACCGGCTTGCCCTGCGGATTGCCGCACTGCTCGTAGTACAGCGTGTGGCGGTCGTCGACCTTCAGGGTGCCGGTGTTGAAGGGCTCGATATCGGGGTACAGCGTGCGCATGGGCGGCGAGTCCTGAGTGAAAGCGACAGTCTAGCGGCTCGCGTCTTGCCCTTCCGTGACGCGCCCAAGGGTCACGCGGTCGCGCTGCTCCAGGTCGGTCTCCGTGGCGACATCGACGAAACCCGCCGCCGTCATCAGCGCGCGGATGGCGGCGCCCTGGTCCCAGCCGTGCTCCAGCAGCAGCCAGCCGCCGGGCAGCAGGTGCACGGGCGCGCCCGCCACGATCATGCGGATCGCGTCGAGGCCGTCGGCGCCGGATGACAGCGCCGCCGGCGGTTCGAAACGCAGGTCGCCCTGCGCCAGGTGCGCATCGCCCTCGGCGATGTACGGAGGATTGCTGGCGATCAGGTGGAAGCGTTCGCCCGCCACCGGTGTCCACCAGCTGCCGGCGCGGAATTCGACATTCTTCAGGTCGTTGGCGCTGCCGTTCGCCCGAGCGATGGTCAGAGCGTCGTCACTGAGGTCGGTGGCGATCACGCGAGCCTGCGGCCGCTCGCTGGCCAGCGCCAGCGCGATCGCACCGGTCCCGGTCCCGAGATCGGCGATGCGCAGCGACGTGTCGTCCGGCAGGCGCGCCAGGGCGAGTTCGACCAGGCGCTCGGTTTCCGGGCGCGGGATCAGGGTGGCTGGCGAAACCTGCAGGTCCAGGGTCCAGAACCCTCGACGGCCCACCAGGTAGGCCACCGGCTCGCCGGCGAGCCGACGCTGCAGCAGCCCCTCGAAAGCGATCGCCTCCGTGGCTGCCAGCGGCGCATCCCCATGCGCGAACAACCAGGCGCGATCGCGGCCGAGCACGTGCAGCAGCAGGTGCTCGGCCTCGTGGCGCGCATCGGGACCGGCCAGGCGGGCGGCGGCGGCGCGTAGGGCGTGGTCCAGCCGGAGAGGAGCGTCGTGGGACATGGCGCGCATGGTAACGGGCCACCGCTCTCCGGACGCCCACGTATCGCCGCGACGCACCATCATGGTGCTCAATGGCGTATGGAGCGGAAGACGGCGTCGACCGCGTCCTGGCAGTCGGTACGCGTGCCTGATGGCGCGATAGAAGCGGGCGCGCTGCTGGGCGTAGCCGTCCGGCGGATCACCCTTAAATCATTGAAAAACAAAGATTTGATATCGAAACTTCGGCACGTACTTGCCTGGGAGAGCCTTCGCCCCCACCTCTTGATAGTCAAAAACTATCTATTCAATTCCATCAATCGATTTGAGGAATCAATAGCCGTTGCCTACCATCGCCTCATTACTTCACCACACCCACTCCACTCACGAGGATCTTCCATGTCCCTGATCAACACCGCGGTCCAGCCGTTCAAGACCACCGCCTTCCACAACGGCGAATTCGTCGAAGTCACCGACGGCACCCTGAAGGGCAAGTGGTCGGTCCTGATCTTCATGCCGGCCGCCTTCACCTTCAATTGCCCGACCGAAGTGGAAGACGCCGCGACGAACTACGCCGAGTTCCAGAAGGCCGGCGCCGAGGTCTACATCGTCACTACCGACACGCATTTCTCGCACAAGGTGTGGCACGAAACCTCCCCGGCGGTGGGCAAGGCCCAGTTCCCGCTAGTCGGCGACCCGACCCACCAGCTGACCCGCGCCTTCGGCGTGCACATCGAAGAAGAAGGCCTGGCCCTGCGCGGCACCTTCGTCATCAACCCGGAAGGCGTCATCAAGACCGCCGAGGTCCACAGCAACGAGATCGCCCGTGACGTGTCGGAGACCCTGCGCAAGCTGAAGGCCGCCCAGTTCACCGCCGCCAACCCCGGCCAGGTCTGCCCGGCCAAGTGGAAGGAAGGCGCGCAGACGATCGCTCCGTCGCTGGACCTGGTCGGCAAGATCTAAGCGTTTCCGCAGTACCGGCGCGTTCCCCGCTGGAACGCGCCAGCTTCAGCGCATCACACCACCTCCGGGTCATGGCCCGGAGGTCGGTCACTCAACGGACGTTTGCAGCAGCGGCATGCGCCGCTCGCCGGTTCCCCTCCCTGACCGGCTTCCTCTCTCCCCCGGCGCATGCCGCTCCTGCAAACGCCTGCCCCCCTTTCCCCGATTTCCTCCACGGAGACGTTCGCCATGCTGGACGCCAATCTGAAGACGCAGCTCACCGCCTACATGGAAAAGGCCGTGCGCCCCATCCACATCACCGCCCATCTCGACGACAGCGCCGGTTCCGCCGAGCTGCAGGCGTTGTTGAAGGATCTGCAGGACGTCTCCGACAAGATCACTGTCACCGAGCAGCGTGGTGGCGAACGCACGCCGTCGTTCGCGCTGACCTCGCCGGGCCACGACATCCACCTGGCCTTCGCCGGCCTGCCGATGGGCCACGAATTCACCTCGCTCGTGCTGGCGCTGCTGCAGGTCGGCGGCCATCCGTCGAAGCTGGCGCAGGACGTGATCGAACAGATCCGCACGCTGGACGGCGAGTACCGCTTCGAAACCTATTTCTCGCTGTCGTGCCAGAACTGCCCGGACGTGGTGCAGGCGCTGAACCTGATGGCGGTGCTGAACCCGAAGATCCAGCACGTCGCCATCGACGGTGCGCTGTTCCAGCAGGAAGTCGAGCAGCGCGAAGTCATGTCGGTGCCGACGATCTTCCTCAACGGCGAAGTGTTCGGCGCGGGCCGCATGGGCGTGGAAGAGATCGTCGCCAAGCTGGACACCAATGCGGGCAAGCGCGAGGCCGAGAAGATCAAGGCCAAGGTCCCGTACGACGTGCTCGTCGTCGGTGGCGGCCCCGCCGGCGCTGCGGCCGCGATCTACGCCGCGCGCAAGGGCATCCGCACCGGCGTGGCGGCCGAACGCTTCGGCGGCCAGGTGCTGGACACCATGGCCATCGAGAACTTCATCTCCGTGCCGTACACCGAAGGTCCGAAGCTCGCCGCGGCCCTGGAGCAGCACGTCAAGGACTACCAGGTCGACGTGATGAACCTGCAGCGCGCGGAGAAGCTTGTTCCCGCCGGCCAGGACGGCCTGGTGGAAGTGCAGCTCGCCAACGGCGCCTCGCTGAAGTCGAAGACGGTGATCCTGTCCACGGGTGCGCGCTGGCGGCAGATGAACGTGCCCGGCGAGAACGACTACCGCAACAAGGGCGTGGCCTACTGCCCGCACTGCGACGGCCCGCTGTTCAAGGGCAAGCGCGTGGCGGTGATCGGCGGCGGCAACTCCGGCGTGGAAGCGGCGATCGACCTCGCCGGCATCGTGGCCCACGTCACCCTGATCGAGTTCGACGGCCAGTTGCGTGCGGACGACGTCCTGCAGCGCAAGCTGCGCAGCCTGCCGAACGTGCGCATCGTCACCAGCGCGCAGACGACGGAAGTGCTGGGCGACGGCAGCAAGGTCAACGGTCTGGTCTACAAGGACCGTACCGGCGGCGATACGCACCGCGTCGAGCTCGAAGGCATCTTCGTGCAGATCGGCCTGCTGCCGAACACCGAGTGGCTGAAGGGCGTCGTCGCGCTGAGCCCGCGCGGCGAGATCATCGTCGACGACCGCGGCCAGACCAGCGTGCCGGGCGTGTTCGCGGCCGGCGACGCCACCACCGTGCCGTACAAGCAGATCGTCATCGCCATGGGCGAAGGCTCGAAGGCCGCACTCAGCGCCTTCGACCACCTGATCCGCACGTCGGCACCGGTGGAAGCGGCGGACGCAGTCGCGGCATGATGTGCCGTGCGGGCGGCGTTGCCGCCCGCCCCGCGGTTCCTTGAGGGAGGGTTCCGATGAATCTGCGCGACCTGAAGTACCTGGTGGCCCTGGCGGACCACAAGCATTTCGGCCGGGCCGCGGCGGCGTGCTACGTCAGCCAGCCCACGCTCTCCACCCAGATCAAGAAGCTGGAGGACGAACTGGGCGTGCCGCTGGTCGAGCGCGCGCCGCGCAAGGTCATGCTGACGCCGGCCGGGCGCGATGCCGCCGACCGCGCGCGCCGCATCGTCGCGGAAGTCGAGCAGATGAAGGAAGCCGCCCGCCGCAGCCAGGATCCCGAGGCGGGCACGGTGCGACTGGGCATCTTCCCCACGCTGGGCCCCTACCTGCTGCCGCACGTGGTGCCGCGTATCCGCACCCGCTTCCCCGATCTGGAACTGCTGCTGGTCGAGGAGAAGAGCGACGTGCTGCTCTCGCGGTTGCGCGAAGGCAAGCTCGACGCCGGCCTGCTGGCCTTGCCGGTGGCCGACGACCAGCTGCACACCGAATTCCTGTTCGAGGAACCTTTCGTCCTCGCCGTGCCGGAATCGCATGCGCTCGCGCGGCGCGACTCGCTGGCCCTGGCCGAACTCGCCGACCAGCGCCTACTGCTGTTGGAGGATGGCCATTGCCTGCGCGAGCAGGCACTCGACGTCTGCCGGCTGTCCGGAGCGAACGAGAAGTCCGAGTTCCGCGCGACCAGCCTGGAAACCCTGCGCCAGATGGTCGCCGCCGACGTCGGCATCACCCTGCTGCCGACCCTGGCGGTGAAGCCGCCCGTGGCGCGTTCGGAGAACATCCACCTGCTCGGTTTCAGCGATTCGCACCCGAGCCGGCAGATCGCGATGGTGTGGCGCAAGAGTTCGGCGATGAGCGATTTCCTGCTGCAGTTGGCGCACGTGTTCCGCGAACTGCCGGCCGGCCTGCTGGAACCGGACACCGGTGGCGCGCAGCCCCCGGCCGGGCGCCCCACGCCGCGCGCCCGCGCGGCTTGAACCCCGCCGCCTTCCGGGCTACGGTAAGGCGGCAAACAGGATACCGATGGGCGGCGCGGCGACGCGTCGCCCGTTTCCTTTTGCGCGATCCCAAAACAACCGAGACCACCGATGAACCACACCCGCACCAGCGGCCTGCCGCCCTCGCTTCCCCCGCTCGTCGTCTCCAGCCGCGACCTCTCGCGCCTGGAGGCCCTGCTCGATACGCCCGTGCTGCGCCGGCATCCGGCCGCACTCGCCCTGATCGACGAACTGAACCGCGCCGACGTGCGCGCGCCGGACCGGATGCCGGACAACGTGGTGACGATGCACTCGCGCGTGGAATGCGAGGACGAACTCACCGGCGAACACCATCGCCTGACCCTGGTGTATCCCCACGAGGCGAACGTCGAAACCGGACGCGTCTCGGTACTGGCGCCGGTCGGCAGCGCCCTGCTCGGCCTGGCCATCGGCCAGACCATCGACTGGCACGCACCCGGCAACCGGCCGCTGCGCCTGCGCGTGACCGCGATCGACTACCAGCCCGAAGCCCGCGGCGACCTGCACCGCTGAGCGGGCAACGCCCGCTATCGCGTCAATCCACGAAAAGTACGCTCCCGCGGCCGGGCCTGCCCCCGCGGGACAGGGCATACTTGTCGCCCGTTTCCCCGCCTTTTCGACGCCCATGTCCGACACCTCCCCCACCAAGCTGCAGCAACTCCGCGAACTCTCCGTCGTCGTCGCCGATACCGGCGATTACGACGCCATCAAGCGCCTCAAGCCGGTGGATTGCACCACCAATCCCACCCTGGTGAAGAAGGCGCTGGATCTGCCGGTATATGCCGACCTGATCGAAGAGCAGCTCGCCTGGGCGCGTGCGCAGGGCGGCGGCGAGGCGCGGGTGGACGAGGTCGTCGACCGCCTGACCGTGGGCGTCGGCGCGAAGCTGGCCGGCCTGATCCCCGGCCGCGTCTCCACCGAGGTCGACGCCGACCAGGCCTACGACACCGCCGCCACCGTGGCCAAGGCCCGCAAGTTCGTGCAGATGTACGCCGACCAGGGCATCGGTCGCGACCGCATCCTGATCAAGGTCGCCTCCACCTGGGAAGGCGTGGAAGCCGCGCGCGTGTTGCAGGCCGAAGGCATCGACTGCAACCTCACCCTGATCTTCAATCCGACCCAGGCGATCGCCTGCGCCGAAGCCGGCGCGTTCCTGATTTCCCCGTTCGTGGGCCGCATCCTCGACTGGTATGTGGCTAATGGTCAGGCACCGGCGAACATAGATGAGGATCCGGGCGTGGTGTTCGTGCGTGGCGTGTACGCCGAGTTCAAGCGCCGCGGCTCGCCCACCGTGGTGATGGGCGCTTCGTTCCGTTCGACCGCGCAGATCGAGGCGCTGGCCGGTTGCGACCGCCTGACCATCTCGCCGGACCTGCTGGAGAAACTGGACCAGGAAACGGGCGACCTGCCACGCACATTGTCGCCCGGTGCCGCCGAGCCGGTGACCGCCGCACCGGTGACGGCCGAGCACTTCGCCGCCGCGATCGAGGCCGACCCGATGGCGAAGGAAAAGCTCGCCGCCGGCATCGATGCGTTCGCCAAGGACCTGGCCGCCCTGCGCGCGACCATCCGCGAGAAGCTCACCGCGTGAGCCTGCGGACCCTGCTGGTCATCGGCATCCTGGTATGCCTGGCGGGTTGGTGGTTCTCCGAAAAACGCGTGGGACCGAAAGCCCCCGCGTCGGCCGGTGACCTGACGCTCGCCTGCCCGCTGCCGCCCCGCGTGGCGTCAGGCGAGCCGCCGCTGCAGACGGACGTGCCCGGCGGCCTGGCGCCCTTCGCCCTCGACGCCGCCACGCTGACGCCGCTCGCCGGCTTCAGCGTGGAAGCGCGCGTGCTGTCGCGGGAGAACTATCGCAGCGGCCGCGAGTCGGACCTGTCGCCGACCGACCTGGCGCTCGGCTGGGCGCGCATGACGGAAGACGCGGTGATCGATGCGCTGGACATCAGCCAGTCCTCGCGCTGGTACCACTACCGCTGGAGCGACCAGCCACCGCTGCCGCCGAACGAGATCGCCGGCAGCAGCGCCAACATGCACATGATCCCCGGCAACGATGCCGTCGCGCAGGCGCTGGCCGACGTGCGCAAGGGCGAGCGCGTGCGCATCGATGGCTGGCTGGTGGAAGCGAACGCGCGGGACGGCTGGCGCTGGCGCAGTTCGACCAGCCGTACCGATACCGGCGGCGGTGCCTGCGAGGTCGTCTACGTCTGCGGCGTCACCCGGCAGTAAGACCGGCCGTCAGGCATCGAGCCCGATCGGGCAGCTCACGCCGGTACCGCCCAGGCCGCAGTAGCCGTTAGGATTCTTCGCCAGGTACTGCTGGTGGTAGTCCTCGGCGTAGTAGAACGCCGGCGCCGGATACACCACTTCGGTGGTGATGTCGCCGTAGCCGGCGGCGCGCAGCGTCTGCCGGTAGGCCTGCAGGCTGGCCTCGGCAGCCGCCTGCTGCTCGGGCGTGTGGCAATGGATGCCCGAACGGTACTGGGTGCCCACGTCGTTGCCCTGGCGCATGCCCTGGGTGGGGTCGTGGCTCTCCCAGAACACCTGCAACAGGCGTTCGAACGAGACCTGCGCCGGGTCGTAGACCACCTTCACCACTTCGTTGTGGCCGGTCTGCCCCGAGCACACCTCTTCGTAGGTCGCATTCGGCGTGCCGCCGCCCGCGTAGCCCACGGCCGTGGTGAACACGCCCGGCAACGTCCAGAACTTGCGTTCCGCGCCCCAGAAGCAGCCCAGGCCGAACTCGACCTGCTGCAGGCCCTCGAACGCGTCGCGCAGCGGGTGTCCGTTGACGAAATGGGTGTTGTGCAACGGCAGCGGCGCGGTGCGGCCCGGCAACATGTCTTCCGCGCGCGGCATGCGCTGCTTGTAGGCTCCGATACCCAGCATGGCGAACCTCGTGTGTCGGTGGAAAGCGGATCAGGCCGGCAGGATGCCCAGGCCTTCGTCGTCGCCTTCCAAGATGGGGCCATCCCCGCCGGAATCCAGTCCCAGCGCCTGTACCACGCCCTGCGCGTCGGCGAACGCCGTATCGGGTACGCAGACCCGCAGCACGCCGAACAGCGGCAGTTCGCCCATGCCGCCCAGCAGCGACTCGCCGAACACGAATGCGGGGATCTCCGCCTCCTCCAGTGCGTGCTTCACCAGATGGGCGTCGAACAGGTTGTCGGCCAGGTAGACCACGCGCATGGATACGTCCTCCACGGCCAGCCTACACCCGCTCAGCCGGGGAACGGCCTGCGCAGGGCCTCGGTGGCCGGTACCGATTCAGGCTCGACCGCCGCCGCTTCGCGCCAGGCGCGCAGCGCGGGCAGCGCGAACAGCGCCTGCATGTAGCGGCGCGCGGTGTCGTCCACGTCCACGCCGTAGCCGTCGAAGCGCACCGCGACCGGCGCATACATCGCATCGACGATGCCGAAGTCGCCGAACAGGAAGTCGCCGTCGCCGCCATGCGCAGCACGCAGTTCGCGCCACAGCGCCTGGATGCGGTCGATGTCGCGCTGGGCGGCGGCGTCCCAGCGGTAAGCGTCCGGCGTGCGCCGGCTGTTCATCGGCAGCTGCGTGCGCAGCGCGACGAAGCCCGAATGCATCTCCGCCGCCGCGGCGCGGGCCAGCGCGCGCATCGCCCGGTCCGCGGGCCAGCCGCGCCCATCCAGCCAGCGCTCGTTGGCGTATTCGCAGATGGCGAGCGAATCCCACACGTGGACATTGCCATCGTGCAGGGCGGGCACCTTGCCGGTCGGGGAATGGCGCCGGACCTCGTCGGCGAACTGCGGCGTGTCCAGCGGCAGGCGGATCTCCTCGATCTCGACGCCGAAATGCCGGAGCAGCAGCCACGGACGCAACGACCAGGACGAGTAGTTCTTGTTGCCGATGACGAGCGTCGGAAGGCTCATGCGGGGGACCGGGTACGCGAGGGCCGTTCAGGATAGACCAGCCGGGGCGCCAGACCGGCTAAACTGGCGTTTTTCCACGCCTCTCCACCCCGATGTCCGACGCTGCCACCTCCTCCGTCCCTCCCTCTGACGATGCCGCCCCGGGAAAGCGGGACTTCATCCGCCAGATCGTGCGCGAGGACCTGGCCAGCGGCCGCCACACCGCGGTGAAGACGCGCTTCCCGCCGGAGCCCAACGGCTACCTGCATATCGGCCACGCCAAGGCGATCTGCCTGGACTTCGGCATCGCCGGCGAGTTCGGCGGCGTCTGCAACCTACGCCTGGACGACACCAATCCGGCCAAGGAAGACCCGGAGTACGTGCGCGCCATCCAGGACGACGTGCGCTGGCTGGGCTTCGACTGGCACGACCTGCGCCATGCCTCGGACTATTTCGAGGTGCTGTACCTGGCGGGCGAGAAGCTGATCCGCCAGGGCGATGCGTTCGTCTGCGACCTCACTGCCGAGCAGGTGCGCGAGTACCGCGGCACGCTGACCGAGCCCGGCCGCAATTCGCCGTACCGCGACCGCAGCGTCGAGGAGAACCTGGACCTGTTCCGCCGCATGCGCGCGGGCGAGTTCCCCGACGGCGCGCGCACGCTGCGCGCGAAGATCGACATGGCCAGCGGCAACATCAACCTGCGCGACCCGGCGCTGTACCGCATCAAGCACGTCGAGCACCAGAACACTGGCAACGACTGGCCGATCTACCCGATGTACGACTACGCGCACTCGCTGAGCGACGCGGTGGAAGGCATCACCCATTCGCTGTGCACGCTGGAGTTCGAAGACCACCGCCCGCTGTACGACTGGTGCGTCGACAAGGTGGACCTGGCCGGCTCGCCGGACCTGATCGCGCCGCTGCTGGCCAAGGGCCTGCCGAAGGAAGCGAGCAAGCCGCGCCAGATCGAGTTCTCGCGCCTGAACTTCAACTACCTGGTGATGAGCAAGCGCAAGCTGCTCGCGATGGTGGAAGACAAGCTCGTCGACGGCTGGGACGACCCGCGCATGCCGACGCTGCAGGGCATCCGCCGTCGCGGCTACACGCCGTCCGCGCTGCGCCTGATGGTGGACCGCGTGGGCATCAGCAAGCAGAACTCGCTGCTGGACATCTCCATCCTGGAAGGCGCACTGCGCGAAGACCTGGATGCCGCCGCCCCGCGCCGCATGGCCGTCATCGACCCGGTGAAGCTGGTGCTGGCGAACCTGCCGGAAGGCCACGAGGAGACGTTGACGTTCTCCAACCACCCGAAGGACGAATCCTTCGGCCAGCGCCGCGTGCCGTTCTCGCGCGAGCTGTGGATCGAGCGCGAGGACTTCGAGGAGGTGCCGCCGAAGGGCTTCAAGCGCCTGACCACGGGCGGCGAAGTGCGCCTGCGCGGCGCCGGCATCGTGCGCTGCGATGAAGTGATCAAGAACGACGCCGGCGAGATCGTCGAGCTGCGCGGCTGGCTGGACCCGGAATCCCGCCCGGGCATGGCCGGCGCCGAACGCAAGATCAAGGGCACCATCCACTGGGTCAGCGCGCAGCATGCAGTCGAAGCGGAGGTACGCCTGTACGACCGCCTCTTCACCGTCCCGAACCCGGATGACGACGCCGAAGGCAAGACCTACCGCGATTATCTGAACCCCGATTCGCGCCGTACGACCACCGGCTACGTGGAGCCGGCCGCGGCCGACGCCGCACCGGAACAGTCGTTCCAGTTCGAGCGGATCGGTTACTTCGTCACCGACCGCTACGACCATGCGGCCGCGCGTCCGGTGTTCAACCGCAGCGTCACCCTGCGCGACACCTGGGCGACGAAGGCCTGAACCGGCCGGCCCGCGTCGGCGGCTTCACCGGTCCTTGAGGCGGCCGGCGGCAGGCTGGCGTTTCATGTCCATCCCGGAAAGGAGTTCGCCATGCCCCGCACCACCCTGCGCCTGCCGTTCGCCCTGTCGCTGATGCTGATCGCCCTCTTCGCGCTCGCGGGCTGCGCGGCCGCCGCATCGTCCGGTGGTGGTGCCGAGCCGCCCGCGGCATCCACGCCGGCGCCCAGGCCGACGGGCGGCACGCTGCCGCCGCGCCAGGCCGGCGCGATCACGGTCGACTACGCGTGCGGCAGCAACGCCGATTGCGCGGTGAAGGACGTCGGCAACTGCTGCGGCAGCATGCCGGCCTGCGTCAACAAGAACAGCCCGACCGATCCGCAGGGCGTGCGCGCGCAGTGCGCCGCCAGCGGCATGGCCGGCATCTGCGGCTTCGCCGAAGTGACCGCCTGCCAATGCGTGAGCGGCCGCTGCGAAGCCGAAGCCCCTTCTTCTCCGCAACCTGTCGCCCGTTGATGCTCTACCAGCAGATCCACCTGACCCTGCCCGCCTGGACCCACGACCTCGTCGACCTGGCCGCTTCCTACACCCGCGACGAAGCCAAGGTCGCGCTCGCCATCGACCTCTCGCGCCGCAACGTGGATGCGGCCACGGGCGGCCCGTTCGGCGCGGTGGTGTTCGGGCCCGACCACCGCGTGATCGCCATCGGCGTGAACCGCGTGATGCCGCATACGTGCTCGCTGGCGCACGCGGAGAACATGGCCTACATGCTGGCGCAGCAACGCCTGCAGACGCCGCGGCTCAACGACCGCATGGCACCGGTGACCCTCGCCACGTCCTCGCAGCCCTGTTGCCAGTGCTACGGCGCCACGGTGTGGGCCGGCATCGATCGCCTGCTGATCGGTGCGCGCGCGGAAGACGTGATGGAACTGACGGAATTCGACGAAGGCCCGCTGCCGGCGGACTGGGTGGGCGAGCTGAACAAGCGCGGCATCGAGGTCGTCCGCGACCTGTGCCGCGACGATGCGCGCGCCGTGCTCAAGCACTACGGCGAGATGGGCGGCGACCGCTACTGAGCGGACGGCGACGCCGCGCTTCGTGTCGCGGCGCCCGCGCGGCTACACTGTCCCCATGTCATCGACGACCGGCCTGCTGGCC
Organism: Pseudoxanthomonas sp. CF385; assembly: GCF_900104255.1. Lineage (NCBI taxonomy): Bacteria > Pseudomonadati > Pseudomonadota > Gammaproteobacteria > Lysobacterales > Lysobacteraceae > Pseudoxanthomonas > Pseudoxanthomonas sp. CF385. The sequence continues at coordinate 1,236,782 of NZ_FNKZ01000001.1, read as the reverse complement.
TACTGCCGCCAGGGATTCGAACCCGAACTCGCCGCCGAGCTGAGCGCCCGCGCGGCGCATGCGGGTGTCGCCGGATACGCGCGCGCGCAGCGCAACGACGGGTACGTGCTATTCGCGTGCGAGGACGCCGTCGCGCTGGACCGGGCGCTGCCGTGGCGCGACCTGGTCTTCGCGCGGCAGAAGCTGCGTGTGCTGGCGGAACTCCGCGGCATCGACCCGAAGGACCGCATCACGCCCCTCCTCGCCGCCCTAGCCGGAAGCGGCCGCTACGGCGACCTGTGGGTGGAGCATCCCGACTCGGATACCGCCAAGCCGCTGGCCGGGCTCGCGCGCAGCTTCGGCAATGCGCTGCGGCCGGTGCTGCGCAAGCAGGGCTTCCTGAGCGAGAAGGAGGACACCCGGCTGCCACGGCTGCACGTGGTGTTCGTCCAGGGCGACCATCTGTTCCTGTGCGTCGCCGACACGCGCGACAGCGCGCCCTGGCCGCTCGGCATCCCGCGCCTCAAGCTGCTGCCCGATGCGCCATCGCGCTCGGCGCTGAAGCTCGAGGAAGCCTTCCTCTCGCTGCTCGACGACCGCCAGCGCGAAGCGCTGCTGAAACCCGGCATGACGGCGGCCGACCTGGGCGCGGCGCCCGGTGGGTGGACCTGGGTGCTCACCCGCCACCACCTGCGCGTGACCAGCGTGGACAACGGTCCGTTGCGCGAACACGTATTGGCTACCGGACTGGTGGAGCACCTGCGCGCCGACGGGTTCCATTGGAAGCCGCCGCAGGCGCTGGACTGGATGGTCTGCGACATGGTGGAACAACCGCGCCGCGTGGCCGAGCGCATGGCGCAGTGGTTCCGCGAAGGCTGGTGCCGGCACGCGGTGTTCAATCTCAAGCTGCCGATGAAGAAGCGCTGGGACGAAACGACGCTGTGCCTGGACCTGTTCGCCGAGCAAGCCGGGCGGCCGCTGGAGATCCGGGCACGGCAGCTGTACCACGACCGCGAAGAGATCACCGTGTTCGCCACGCCCGGCTGAGGCCGCGGTCCACGCGCAGCACGCCAGCCGAGGGGAAACGGATGACGTCACGAGGCATCGGATACGGGATCGCAGGCGCCTTCGTCCTGCTCGCGGGCTGCGCGCATGTCGCGGCCCATCCAACCGCACCCGACGACGTGCCGTACGTCGCGCGCGACGTCGTCGGCGACGGCGTCTTCAGCGCAGGCATCGAGGGACCGGCCTGGGGACCCGACGGCGCGCTGTACGCCGTCAGCTTCGGCCGCGACGGCACCATCGGGCGGGTGACGTTCGACGCCGACGGCAACGGCAGCGCATCGCTGTTCGCCACGCTGCCCGCCGGCAGCACGGGCAACGGCATCCGCTTCGCGGCCGATGGCGGCATGCTCATCGCCGACTACAGCGGCCACCACGTGCTGCGCATCGCGCCGGGTGCGCGCGCGGCGGAGGTGTTCGCGCGCATGCCGCAGGCGAACCAGCCCAACGACCTCGCGCTGGCGCCGGACGGCACGCTCTACGCCAGCGATCCGAACTGGGCCGACAGCACCGGCCAGCTGTGGCGCATCGACCGGAGCGGCGCGCCGCATCTGCTCGAATCCGGTATGGGCACCACCAACGGCGTGGAGGTGAGCCCGGACGGCAAGCGCCTCTACGTCAACGAGAGCGTGCAGCGCAGGGTGTGGGTCTACGACGTCCGCGACGACGGTGGCATCGACAACAAGCGGCGGCTGATCGCTTTCGCCGACCACGGACTGGACGGCATGCGCACGGATGTGAAGGGCAACCTCTATATCGCGCGTTACGGCGCCGGCGTGGTCGCGATCGTCTCGCCCGACGGCATCGTGCTGCGCGAGGTGGCGCTGAAAGGTCGCAAACCCACCAACGTGGCTTTCGGCGGACCGGACGGCCGCACGGTCTACGTCACCCTGCAGGACCGCGGCGCCATCGAGGCCTTCCGCACCGAACATCCGGGCCGCGAAGCCGGCCTGTGACCGGCGGCACTGCGGGTCTCAGGCGCTGACACCCCGGCGTGGCAAGATGCCTCCCTGACAAGGAGACCGCGATGCTGCCGATCGAACTCAAGGACCCTGCCGGCTTCGGCAACGAGTTCCTGCGACTGACGCTCCTGCAGGGGTTCCAGTCGCTGACCAAGCGCGACCTGGAACTGCTGATCTTCGTGCTGCTGGAGCGCGATGGCGCACTCGGCCGCGACGAATCCAACTTCACGGTCGCCGGCAAGCTGCGGGTCACGCCGGCCAAGGTCAAGGCACTGCGTCGCGACGGCTACGCCCGCTGGCGCGCGCTGGTGCCGGAAGAGCGCGACGCCGCCCTGCAACGCATCGCCGCCACCGTGCTGACCGAAACCAACCTGAAGGCCGGTGCGAAGCATGTCAGCGAGCGCAGCCGCAAGGACGGCTTCCTCGCCATCCGCATCGAGCATCCGGACGACCACCAGCAGTTCGAGCAGGCCATCCTCGATGTCGGCGCACTGCCGGTATACGAGCGCAACCGGGACGTCGTCGCGGTCCGCTTCGACACGCTGCTCGCCATCGCCGAGCGCTGGGGCTACCTGCAGCCGGATCCCGCGGCCGTCGTGGCGGAGCTGAAGAAGCTGACCCCCACCGCCGAGGAAGTGGCCGACCTGCTCAAGAAGGACGTCAGCAAGCTGCGTTGGCAGGACGCGCGCAATGCGCTCAACAGCCTGGGCGCGAAAGCCGTCGCCAGCACCGCCGAGGGCGGGTTGAAGGGCCTGCTGAAGATCGTGTTCCCCTTCCTCCCGGGCTGAGCCCGTTCACGCCCCGGCGATGTCGACCCGCGCCCCACCCGCGCGCGCGGACGCGAAGATCGCATCCAGAGCGCGCATGTCGCGCAGGCCTTCCTCGCCGGGCACGCGCGGTGCGCGGCGTTCGAGGATGGCCCGCGCATCGGCATCCATCTGCCGTGCCTGCTGGGCGGGCGTGGTACCGATGACCGCATCGAAGCGGCGGCCATCGCTGGCTTCGCCGCGAACGCCCTCGTAGGCCTGGAACGGCGACAGTTCATACCAGCCCTGCGCGCATTCGGCGCGCAGCACGTTCATGTTGCGGCCGAAGCTGGTGGCGCACTCCGCCACCACACCGTCGGGGAATTCGAGCCGGAAGCGCATCGTCTCGTCGATACCGCGGAAGATGTCCGGCCGGTGGATTTCCTGCGTAGCCGTGACAGCGATCGGTTCGACGCCGGTGGTGTAGCGCGCCGCATTCAACGCATACACGCCCATGTCGTACATCGCGCCGCCGCCCCGCGCCGCATCCAGTCGCCAGTTGTCGCCGCTCGCCCCGTCGAACCCGCGGAAGCCGGCTTCGGCACGAATACGCTGCAGGCGTCCGAACGGCCGGGTCTTCGCCAGCGCCATCACCGCCTGCGTATTGGGTTCGTGCTGCATGCGGTAGCCGATCGTGAGCTGCACGCGATGGCGACGGCAGGCATCGATCATCGCCTGCGCCTCCTCCGCGTCCATGGCCATCGGCTTCTCGCACCACACGTGCTTGCCGGCGGCGGCCGCGCGCAGGGTGAACGGCTTGTGCAGGTGGTTCGGCAGCACGACATAGACCACGTCGATGTCGGGGTTGTCGGCGATGCGGTCGAAGCCGTCGTAGTCGTAGACGTTGCGGTCCGGGATGCGGTATCGCCGTTGCCACTCGTCGGCCTTCGCCGGCGTGCCGGTGACGATGCCGGCCAGGCGGCAGTGCTGCGTCGCCTGCAGGGCGGGCGCGAGCAGGTCGCGGCTGTAGTAGCCCAGGCCGACCAGGGCGACGCCGAGCCTACGCGCGCCCTTGGCCTGCACACGCGGCAGCACGCCCGCGAGGCCGGCTGCGCCAAGCGCACCCAGCAGCCGTCGGCGCGCGGGATCGTGGACAGCGGTTGCGTCGTTCATCGGGCCGACCTCGGTGGGGAAGCCGAGGCTACCGCATGGGCAGGGCGGACGTCGTCAACGGGCGCGCTGGCCGGCGGCGTGGCGCCAGAAGAAATCCACCAGGGGCGGCAGCCTTCCGGCGAGGCCTAGCAACGGTCCCCGCAACAGCGTCAGGTGCATCTCATCGTTGGAGAACAGCCGATTGATGCCATCGAAGGCATGCGCGGCCGTCGCATTCTCGCTGCGCCGCTGGCGCGCCCAACGTTCCAGCCGGTGCGGCGCATCCCAGTCCGCGCGTTTGGCGACGGCGGCCCGGATGCCGTCGCGCAGCGCCGCCACGTCGCGCAGACCGAGGTTGACGCCTTGGCCCGCCAGCGGATGCACCACATGCGCGGCATCGCCGGCCACGATCACGCGGCCGGCGACATAGGCCTTCGCCAGTTGCCGTTTCAACGGGAACGCGGCGCGCGGCGATGCCGGCGTCACCTCGCCGAGGTGTCCACCCATCGCCTGGGTCAGTTCGAGGCCGAAGCGCGCATCGTCGACCGCCAGCAGGCGGGCGGCTTCGTCATCGGGCAACGTCCATACGATGGAGCTCAGGCCGTCCGCGAACGGCAGGAAGGCCAACGGCCCAGTCGGCAGGAACCGCTGCCATGCGGTGTCTTCATGCGGCCGCTCGGTGCGGACGAACGCGACCACGCCCCGCTGCGCGTAATCGCGTCCGCTGACCTCCAGGCCTGCGAGCCGGCGCAAGGTGGAATCCGCGCCATCGGCGGCCACCGCCAGGCGCGCATCCAGCCGCGTGCCGTCGTCGAGGCGCAGGACCACGCCCTCGGCGTCCTGCTCCATCGCCTCCACGCGCGCCGGGCAGCGGACGTCGACCCCCGCCGCCGGCAGCGCCGCCCACAGGCGGTCGACCAGCAGCGCGTTCTCGATGATCCAGCCCAGTTGGGTGCGGCCGAGCGCATCGGCATCGAAGCGGAGTTCGTCGCCGCCTGCCGCGTCCCAGACCCGCATGCGGCGATACGCGTGTGCGCGTGCATCGCGCACGCCAGCCCATGCCCCGGCTTCGTCGAGCAGCGCCGCGTTGTCGGGCGCGAACGCGTACACGCGCAGGTCGGGGTGTTCGCGCGACCAGCGCGGCGGTTTGCGGCCTTCGATCAGAGTGACCTTCAACCCCTCGCGGGCCAGCACCAGCGCGCAGGCGGCGCCGACCACGCCGCCGCCCACCACCGCGACATCGATCTGTCCACGCCGCTTCATGCCGCTTCTCCCCGGCAGAGTGCCGGCACGTCGCCGCGGAACCCCATCGCGCCGCCGACGAGGAACGCCTGCAACGAGGCGTTGGCATCCACCGCGGCCAGGCCAAGGCTGCGCAGCGGCCTCAGCAGTGGGGAAGGATTGGCTGTCAGTCGCGCCAGTCCGTCGGAGAAGGCCAGCGTGCGTTCGCGGTCTTCCTGCCGGCGTTCGGCGTGCGCGGCGAGGCACACGGCGTTGCCGGGATCGTCGGTGCGCGCGATTTCCTCCGCCAGGGTCAACGCATCGCGCAGCCCGAGGTTGAAGCCCTGCGCGCCGATCGGGTGGATGGTCTGCGCGGCGTTGCCCAGCAGGACCGCGCGCTCACCGACCAGGCGCTGCGCGACCACGCGCGTCATCGGATAGGCGCTGCGCTCGCCGCTCTCCAGCAGTCGGCCGATGCGCCAGCCCACGTGCTGCTGCAGGCGCCGCAACCATGCCGCTTCGTCGAGCGCGGCCACCGCTTCGGCGTCTGCGCGCTGCACGCCATGCACCACGCCCCAGTGGCGATCCCCTCGTGGCAGCAGCGCCGTGGGGCCGTCGTCGCGGAAACGCTCGTACGCCGTGCCGTCCGGCGCGCGTTCGGCACGCAGGCGGGCGACGAACAGCGTCTGTCCGTAGTCGTGCGTGTCGGCCGCGATGCCCAGGGCCTCGCGCACGCTGCTGTGGGTGCCGTCGGCGGCGACCACGAGGCGGGCACGGAGTTCGCGGGCCTGGTCGCCGATGGCGATGCGGACGATGCGATGGCCATCGGCGCTTTCGCCCAGGCCGGTGAAGCGCGCCGGCCGGTAGCGGGTCAGCCTGCGCAGGTCCTGCAGGCCGGCTTCCAATGCCTCGCCGAAATCGCGCGCCACCACCACCTGGCCGAACGTCTCGCGTCCGTAGTCGGCCGCATCGAGGCGCACGCGGCCGAAGTCGCCCTGGCGGCTGATGTGGATGCGGCGGATCGGGCCCGTCGGCGCGCGCAGGCGGGCCATGATGCCCAGCGCGGTCAACGCATTCACGGTGGCGGCGGCGAAGCTGAGGTTGCGCTGGTCGAACACGGCCGGCATCTGCCCTGCCGGTGCGGCTTCGACCAGCCCCACGTCCAGCCCCTGGCGGTCCAGGGCGATCGCCAGGCTGGCTCCCACCAGTCCTCCGCCCACGATCACTACGTCATGCCGATCTGTCATCCCGTCATGATAGCGCCCTGCCCCGCGCGCCCGGCCCGGCGGCCCGGCGCGCGCCGGCTCCGGTAGAATGCGGGGCTGAGTCTCCGGAACCGTGCCTGATGAACACCACTTCGCAACGCGCCATCGTCCTGGCGCTGGTCGCCGCCCTGCTGGTCCTCACCCGCCTCCACCTGCCCACCACGTTCGGCCATATCGGGCCGCTGCCGGATGCGAGCTGGGCGGCGTTCTTCATCGGCGGCTATTACCTGCGCAGCTGGTCGCGCTGGGCATTCCCCGTGTTCATGGCGGCCGCGGTCGCGGTCGACTATGTGGTCATCAGCGGCCAGGGCATCAACTTCTGGACGCACTACTGCGTGTCGGCGGCCTACTGGTTCCTCGTGCCGGCCTATCTGGCGATGTGGATGGGCGGCGTCCTGGTGCGTCGCTTCCAGACCCCGCGGCACGGCCGCACGCTGGCGCTGCTCGTGGGCAGCCTGCTGGTCTCGGTCACTGCGTGCCACCTGCTGAGCCAGGGCAGCTTCTACTGGCTGAGCCCGGTCGTCAGCGAACCGACCTTCGCCGGCTGGTGGAAGAACTTCACCGACTGGTACCTGCCCTACCTGCGCGTGGCCGCGATCTACGTCGGCCTGGCGGTCATCGTGCACGTGATGGTCGAGCAGGTGGTGCGCCTGGCCAAACCGCACGGCCGCACGGCGGACTGACCGGCTCCACGCGAACGATGGGCAACCGCCTCTCGAAGATCTACACCCGCACCGGCGACGACGGCAGTACCGGGTTGGGCGACGGCACGCGCGTGGGCAAGGACTCCGCGCGTGTCACCGCCTACGGCACGGTAGATGAGGCGAACTCCGCGATCGGCGTGCTGCTGGCGGTGCCCAGCGTGGCCGAGGACATACGGGCGCTGCTGACCACGGTGCAGCACCAGCTCTTCGACCTGGGCGGCGAGCTGTGCATCCCCGGCCATGCCGCGATCACCGGCGACGATGTCGACGCGCTCGAGCGCCAGCTGGACCACTACAACGACGACCTGCCGCCGCTGAAAGATTTCATCCTCCCGGCGGGCGGCGAGGCGGCGTCGCGCTGCCACCTGGCGCGCACCATCGTGCGCCGCGCCGAGCGCGAGACCGTCACCCTCGCCCGCCACGATGCCGTGCGGCCGGAGGCGATCCGCTACCTCAACCGGCTGTCCGACCTGCTGTTCGTGCTGGCCCGTGTGCTGGCCCGCGCCGACGGCCACGGCGAGGTGCTCTGGAAGCACGAGCGGCGGCACGCCCCACGCTGACCTCGTGATCATCTTCACCCACCCCGCCTGCCTGGCCCATGACCCCGGACCCGAACATCCGGAGCGCCCGGCCCGGCTCGAGGTGGTACTGGAGGTCCTGCGGCGCGAACACGGCGACGTCGAATGGCGCGAGGCGCCGATCGTCAAGCTCGGCGACCTGCGCCGGGTGCACGATGAAACCCTGGTCAACGACGTGCTGGACGCCGATGTGGCCGGATACCGGATGCTCGACCCCGACACCGTGATGTGCGCGGCCTCGCCCGCCGCCGCGCTGCGCGCCGCAGGCGCCGGCGTCGCCGCCGTCGATGCGGTGATGAACGGCGAAACGGCCACAGCGTTCTGCGCGGTGCGTCCGCCCGGCCACCACGCCACCAGCGGCACGGCCATGGGCTTTTGCCTGTTCAACAACATCGCCGTGGCGGCCGCCTATGCGTGCGACCGCCACGGGCTGGAACGCGTGGCGGTCGTGGATTTCGACGTCCACCACGGCAACGGCACCCAGGCGATCTTCTACGACGACCCGCGCGTGGCCTACTTCAGCAGCCACGAGTCGGGCATCTACCCGCACAGCGGCGCCCCGTACGAGCGCGGCGCGGGCAATGTGTTCAATGCGCTGCTGCCGCCGGGCAGCGGCGGGTTCCGTTTCCAGAACACCTGGGCGGACGAACTCCTGCCGGCGCTGGACGACTTCAAGCCGCAGCTGCTGCTGATATCCGCCGGCTTCGACGCGCACATGCGGGACCCGCTGGCCGACCTGATGCTGGAGACCGAAGACTTCGGCTGGCTGACGCGGCAGCTGCGCACGCTGGCGCAACGCCATGCCGGCGGGCGCGTGGTCTCCATGCTGGAGGGCGGCTACGACCTGGACGCCCTCCGCGACTCGGTGGCCGCGCACGTCGACGAGCTCCGCTGAGTCCACGGGCACCCGGTCGGCGCACCCTTCCGCCTCGCTGAACCCCGGCCGACACCGTCCTGCGGGCCTTCATTGCCCGCATGCGGGGGATGGGGCAAGCTAACGACCGTTTTTGACCCGCCAGCGAGCCCAGCACCGCGTGCGTCCTGTCCTCCGCCTGCTCCCGTTGCCCTTCAGCATCGCCTTGTGCCTGCCCGCGCTGGCCGACGATGAGAAGCCCGAAAGCTGGGCCCTGTGCCCGGTCCAGGACGTGATCCCCGCGTTCGGAGGGGCGCCACAGCCGTCCGCCGCCGGCAACACCCAGGCCGCCCGGGACCTACGCGCCACCCAACCGACGTCGATCGAAGGCGACAGCCTGGGCGGTACGGAAACCAACCTGGAGTACCAAGGCAACGTCGCGCTCGTCCGGGGCGAACAGTTCCTCGGCGCCGACAACCTCAAGTACGACCAGGAAAAGGATACCTACGTCGCCGATGGCCACATCCGCTATCAGGACGCCGGCATCCGCCTGATCGCCGACAGCGCGCGCGGCGACCAGGGCGCCGATTCGCACCAGATCGACAACGTCCGTTACCAGCTCGTGTCCCGGCGCGGCAACGGCGGCGCCGACCGCATCGACATGAAGGGGCCGGAAGGCAGCCTGCAGCACTCCACCTATTCCACGTGCGATCCCCAGGACCGTCGCTGGGAGCTGCGTTCGCGGCGCATCGACATCAATACCGAGGACGGCTGGGGCGTGGCGCGTGGCGCGACGATCCGGCTCGGCAAGGTACCGGTGCTGTATGTGCCCTACCTGAAGTTCCCGATCGACGACCAGCGCCATACCGGCCTGCTGTACCCGGCCGTCGGCCTGTCGGGCCGCAACGGCTTCGACTGGAAGCAGCCGATCTACCTCAATCTGGCGCCGAACTACGACGCGACGCTGGAGCCGCGCTACATGAGCGAGCGCGGGTTCCAGATGGGCGCCGAGTTCCGTTACCTCTACGAGAAGGGCCGCGGCGAGATCCAGGGCACCTGGATGAACAAGGACGATCTGGTCCGTGATCGCATGAACGATGCGGATTACAGACCCCTGAATCCGAATAATCCGGATCCCGACGACGGCCGCGGCTTCCTCGCCTTCGAGGGCGAACATCGTTTCAGCCGGAACTGGCAGGCGCGCGCCAACCTGATCTGGCTGAGCGATGCGCGATACCAGGAAGATTTCGGCAATTCGCTGTACGGCCAGGCCTATTCGTCGGTGACGAGCACCGCAGGCGTCTACGGTGCTGGCGAGTACTGGAACGCCGGCCTGATGGCGGACCACTGGCAGCTCTCAGACTACCTGAGCAGCGAAGCGTCGTTGCCGCATAATCGTCTGCCACGCGCCTACCTCAACTGGAACCAGCCGCTGAGCCACTGGATAAGCGTGGGCGGGCACGCCGAAGCCGTGAAGTTCCAGCATGATGTGCATCCCGGCGGAAGCCGGCTCGACGTCAAGCCCACCATCTCTTTCCCGCTGCAGGGCGCGTCCTGGTACATCACGCCCACGTTGGCGTACCGCCATACCGAGTACCGCCTTGATCCCGAGCTGGCGCAGACCACGGCGACGGACCGCGCGCGCGCGGCATACGGCATTCCAGCCGATCAGCCCGTGAGCGCGGCGCAGATCGCCGAGTTCTACGATCGCTCACCCAGCCGCAGCCTCCCGATCGGCTCGCTGGACGCAGGCGTGTATTTCGATCGCGAAACCGAGATCAAGGGCGACCGCTTCCTGCAGACGCTGGAGCCGCGGCTGTTCTACCTGAAGGCGCCTTATCGCGAACAGGATGGCCTGCCGATCTTCGATACCCGCCCGTTCAACTTCAGCTACGGCCAGCTGTTCCGCGACAACCGCTACACCGGCCCCGACCGCCAGACCGATGCGAACCAGTTGACCCTGGCCCTGTCCACACGCCTGCTGCGGCAGAAGGACGGCTTCGAGCGTCTGTCGGCCAGCATCGGCCAGATCCGTTACTTCGACGACAGCCGCGTCGTCCTGCCGGGCGAAGTGCCTCTGGAGAAAGGCAAGTCGGCCTGGGTGGTGGACGCGAACTACGCCCCCACCGATCGCTGGACCATCGGCGCCTCGTATCAGTGGGATCCGAAGTTCCGCCGCGAGGACCTGGCCAGCGTCCGTGCCCGCTACCTGCTGCCGGACGACGGCGTGGTCAACATCACCTACAGGCGCCGTCGCGATCTGCTGGAACAGGCGGATTTCTCCTTCCTGTACCCGGTCACCCCGTCCTGGAGCGTGGTAGGCCGCTACTACCATTCGTTCTATCGCGATGCCGCGACCGACCAGGAACCCGGCCTGCTGGAAGGCGTGGCGGGCGTGCAATGGGACAGCTGCTGTCTCGCGGTTCGCGCCCTCGTGCGTCGCTACGTGCGCAACCGCGAGGGTGAAATGAACACGGGCTTCCAGGTCGAGTTCGTCCTGAAGGGCCTGGGCTCGGCCGGCCAGGACACGGAGCGTACCCTGCGCCGTGCTATCCTCGGCTATTACCGAGACGACCTCTATCTCGTCCCGCCGAGCAATATCGCGCAGCGACCGGACGATACCTCCTACGATCCGGATCCGATTCCATGAACAAGCCGTTTTTCAGCCTCCTGGCCGCCAGCCTGCTGGCCTTCTCCACGGTCGCCACGCCGCTCCTGGCCCAGTCGCTCCAGCCGCTGGATCGCATCGCGGCGGTCGTCAACGAAGACGTGGTGCTGCAGAGCGAACTCGATCGCGCCGTGCAGAACGTCATCAGCCAGTACGCCAACCAGCCCGGCCAGCTGCCGCCCCGCGCGGTGCTGGAACGGCAGGTGCTGGAGCGCCTGGTGCTGGTGAAGCTGCAGGTGGCGCGTGCGGCCGAAAGCGGCATCCGCATCGGCGACGCCGAGATCAACAACGCCGTCAACGCGGTCGCCCAGCAGAACCGCACCACGCCCGAAGGCCTGCGCCAGCGCATCGAGGCCGACGGCATGTCCTTCGCCGAGTTCCGCAGCTCGCTCCGCGACGAAATCACCGTACAGCGCCTGCGACAGAGCTATGCGCAGAGCCGCGTGCAGGTGAGCGAGGGCGAAGTCGACGCCGCGATCGCCGCCCAGGCGGCCGCAGGCGCTCAGTACCACCTGGCGCATATCCTGGTGGCGCTGCCCGACGGCGCCAATGCCGAGCAGATCACGACGGGCAAGGGCAAGGTCGATGGCATCAAGGCCCTGATCGACAAGGGCGAACTCGACTTCGCCGCCGCTGCCGTCCGCTATTCCGACAGCCCCAACGCCCTCGAAGGCGGTGACCTCGGCTGGCGCAGCGTCGACGAGATCCCGACGGCCTTCGCCGATCTGCTCAAGGGCATGAGCGCGGGCCAGGTGGTCGGCCCGCTGCGCGGCCCCAGTGGGTTCCAGTTGCTCAAGCTGGTGGAAGTGCGCGACGCGGCGCAGGCCGAGAAGCGCAACGTGACCGAGTACCACGGCCGCCACATCCTCGTGCGCATCACGCCCACCCAGGACGCTGCGGCCGCGAAGGCGAAGATCGACACCTTGCGCGCGCGCATCGCCGGCGGCGCGGACTTCGCCGAGGTGGCGAAGGAATCCACCGAGGACGCCAACAGCCGCGATGAGGGCGGCGACCTGGGCTGGTTCCCCGCCGACGCCTTCGGTCCCGCGTTCGGACAGGAAGTCACCGGCCTCCAGGACGGCCAGGTCAGCGCGCCGTTCCGTACCGACGCGGGCTGGCACATCGTGCAGCGCGTCGAAAGCCGCCAGACCGACGTGACCGACCAGAATCGCCGCGCCCAGGTGCGCGAGACCATCGGCCGTCGCAAGGCCGAGGACGAGTACAACCGCTACCTGCAGGAACTGCGCGGCGAAGCCTACGTCAGCGTCCGCAGCGGCGACCGCGCCGAGACCGCGCCGGGCGGCTGACATGCTGCCCCGGCTCGCCTTGGTGCCGGGCGAGCCGGCGGGCATCGGTCCGGAGCTCTGCGTCCGGCTGGCCCAGCAGCCGCGCACCGACTGCACGTTGCTCGCCTTCGCCGACGCGGCCACGCTGACGTCGGCCGCCGAGGCCCTGGGATTGCCGCTGCAACTGATCGATGAAGACGCCATCGCCACACGCCCCGGCGACCTGCGACTGCGTCCGGTCCCCAATGCAGCACCGAACGTGTTCGGCCACACCGACCCTCGCAATGCGCGGGCGGTCATCGATGCCCTGACGGGCGCGGCCGGCGCCTGCCTGGCGGGCGAGCTCGACGGGGTGGTCACCGGCCCGGTGCACAAGGCCGCGATCAACGCCGGCGGCATCGCCTACAGCGGCACGACCGAACTGCTGGCCGAACAAGCTGGCCGGCCCGTGGTGATGATGCTCGCCAACGAGATCGTCCGCGTGGCGCTGGCCACCACGCACCTGGCGTTGCGCGACGTGCCGGATGCCATCACGGCCGTCGCGCTGGAGGAGGTGCTGCGCATCACCGACCGCGCGCTGCGCAACGACTTCGGCATCGACCGTCCCACCCTCGCCGTCCTCGGGCTCAACCCGCATGCGGGTGAAGCCGGCCACCTGGGGCGCGAAGAGATCGAGGTCATCGAGCCGCTCCTGCATGCCTTGAGGGCGGAGGGCCTGGACCTGGTCGGACCGTTGCCCGCAGACACCGCTTTCCTGCCGCAGAAGTTGCGCGGCTTCGACGCGGTGGTGGCGATGTACCACGACCAGGGCCTGCCGGTACTCAAGTACAGCGGGTTCGAGCAGGCCGTGAACCTGACGCTGGGCCTGCCTTACCCACGCGTGGCCGTCGACCACGGCACGGCGCTGGAGCTTGCCGGCAAAGGGCTTGCCGACCCGTCCAGCCTGTTCGCTGCCGTCGCCACCTGCGCACGCATCGCCGCGATACGACGCGCGCACTGAGCCACGCCGATGCCGCGCGGGCGGCGTTCCCGCATAATCCGCGCATGTCGCATTTCAAGGCTCCCCCCAAGAAGTCCCTCGGCCAGCACTTCCTGACCGATCGCACCTACATCGAGAAGATCGTCATGGCGGTGAATCCGCAGCCGGGCGACCGTCTCGTGGAGATCGGCCCCGGCCAGGGCGCCATCACCTTCCCGTTGCTGCGCAAGCACGGCGAACTGACCGCCATCGAATTCGACCGCGACCTCATCACGCCGCTGATGGAGGCGTCGGAGGGCGTGGGCCGCCTGACCATCATCCACAAGGACGTGCTGGACGTGGATTTCGGCAAGCTCGCCGGCGATGAGGCGCTGCGCCTGGTCGGCAACCTGCCCTACAACCTGTCCTCGCCGATCCTGTTCCACGCCATCGAGCACGCCGCATCGATCCGCGACATGGTCTTCATGCTGCAGAAGGAAGTCGTGGACCGCATGGCCGCGGAACCCGGCAGCAAGGTGTACGGGCGGCTCAGCGTGATGCTGCAGGCCTACTGCCGCGTGGACAGCCTGTTCGTCGTGCCGCCCGGCGCGTTCCGTCCGCCGCCGAAGGTGGATTCGGCCGTGGCGCGGCTGGTGCCGCGCGCCGCGGACCAGGTGGGCATCGATGACCACCGTCGTTTCGCGGACGTGGTGCGTGCCGCCTTCGGTCAGCGCCGCAAGACATTGCGGAATGCCTTGTCCGGCACCTGCAGCACCGAACAGATCGAAGCGGCCGGGCTGCGCCCCGACCTGCGCGCCGAACAGGTCCCGGTTCCCGATTTCATCCGCCTGGCGAACCAGCCCGACGCACCCTGATCGCGCGGGCACCGGCGTTGTTTCCGCTTTGACGTGCCATTGCATACACTGAACGCATGGATTCCCCCGACTACGCCATCGACGTCGACGTCGCCACGCGTTTCCTGGACGACCAGTCCGCGCCCGAGGACGGGCGCTTCGTGTTCGCGTACACCATCCGCATCCACAACCGCGGGCGCGTGCCGGCGCAGTTGCTGCGCCGCCACTGGGTCATCACCGATGCCAACGGCAAGGTGCAGGAAGTGCACGGCGAAGGCGTGGTCGGCGAACAGCCCTGGCTGAGGCCGGGGGAGGACTTCCGTTACACCTCCGGCGCCGTCCTCGAGACGGCCCTGGGCACCATGCAGGGACGCTATGACATGCTCGCCGACGACGGCACCCGCTTCGACGCGCCCATCGCCTCTTTCACCCTGTCCGTTCCGCGGACGCTGCACTGAGGCCCCGGCGCGATGAGTGTCTGGGCCATCGGCGACCTCCAGGGCTGCTACGACGCGACGCAGCGGCTGCTGGAGAAGATCCGCTTCGATCCGGCGCAGGACCGCCTGTGGTTCTGCGGGGACTTGGTGAATCGTGGCGGCCAATCGCTGGAAACGCTGCGCCTGGTGCATTCGCTGCGCGAGCACAGCGTCGTCGTGCTCGGCAACCATGACCTGTCCCTGCTCGCGATCGGCGAACGCTCGCCGGACGAACAGCGCAAGGTGAACCCCGACCTGCAGCGCGTGGTGCTGGCCGACGATGCGCGCATGCTGCTGGACTGGCTGCGCCTGCAGAAACTGCTGCACGTGGACCGCGACCTGGGCTGGATGATGGTGCACGCCGGGTTGGCACCCAAGTGGACGACCACGCTGGCCGAAAAGCACGCGCGCGAAGTCGAAGTCCAGCTTCATGGCAGCGGCTACCGCAAGCTGTTCCGCAACATGTACGGCGACAAGCCGAACTGGGCCCCGCACCTGTCCGGCCACGACCGTTCGCGCGCCATCATCAACGTGCTCACGCGCATGCGCTACTGCACGCCGCGCGGGCGCATGGCGATCGAAGAGAAAGGGGCGCCGGGCCGACAGGCCCAGGGCCTGTATCCCTGGTACGAAGTCCCCGGCCGCGCCGAGCGCGACCTCAAGATCGTCTGCGGCCACTGGTCCACGCTCGGCCTGATGATCGGCCATGGCGTGCATGCGATCGACACCGGCGCGGTATGGGGCGGCAAGCTCACCGCACTGCAGCTGGACACCGACGATGTCCGACTCGTCCAGGTCGCGGGACGCGACGTGCCGCCGCCGCCCAAGGGCGAATTGCCGAAGGATTGAGCATGCGGCGTGCGCAGCGATCGGTGCTGTGCCTGTTGATTGCCACGTTGTCCGCATGCCGCGTGGACGAACCTTCGGTATCCGCACAAGACCCTGACGCGACCCAGGCGGACGCTGCGCCGGTGCCTGCCTCGCCTCCCTTGGTCGCTGCCGCGCGAGCGCAGATCGGGGTGGTGCGCGTCTACGACCCGGCCTACTTCAGCTTGCCGTATCCCGGCGGTGACGTACCGGCCGACCGCGGCGTATGCACCGACGTGGTGATCCGTGCGCTGCGTACGCAGGGATTGGACCTGCAGCGGGTCATCCACGAAGACATGCGCGCGCACTTCGACCTGTATCCGCGGCAATGGGGCCTGAGTCGCCCCGACCGCAACATCGACCATCGACGCGTCCCCAACCAGATGCGCTGGTTCGAACGGCAGGGATGGATGCAGGCCATCGGCGATTCGGTTGACGACTTCTCGCCGGGCGACATCGTCGCGTGGCGGCTCACCGGCAGCGGCCTGCTGCACATCGGCATCGTGTCAGACCGGCGTGGCCACGACGGCACGCCGCTGATCCTGCACAACATCAACGCCGGCACGCAGGAAGACGACCTGCTGTTCCAGCACGCCATCATCGGCCACTACCGTCCGCCGGCAGCACTGTCCCGCGGTTAGCGCGCGCGGTGGTACTCGACGAAGTCGAACGCCATCGCGTGCTTCGCATCCGCCGGATGCGGTTCGCGTGCGACTTCACGCCAGTCCGCAGGATCGAAAGCCGGAAAGAAGGCGTGCGCATCTGCCACCACGGTGTCGATCTCGGTCAGGTGCAGCACGTCGGCGCGGTCCAGCGTCAGCGCATAGACTTCACCGCCGCCGATCACGCACAGCTCGTCAGCGCCCTGCGCCTCGGCGATCGCCATGGCTTCGTCCACGGACGCGACGGCCTGCATGCCAGCAAAAGGCACGCCACCCCGGCGTGTCAGCACCAGGTTCAAGCGGCCAGGCAGCGCGCGCCCCAAGGACTCCGCGGTCTTGCGCCCCATCAGCACCGGTTTGCCCAGCGTCAGCGCCTTGAAGCACTTCAGGTCGTCCGGTAGCCGCCACGGCAGGTCGTTGTCGCGACCGATGGCACGACGGCGGTCGAGGGCAGCGATCAGGGAGATGCGCATCCGTGCCTAGACCGCCACCGGCGCCTTGATCGCCGGATGCGGGTCGTAGCCGAGGATCTCGATGTCGTCGAAGGTGAAGCCGAACAGATCCGTGACGTCGGGGTTGAGATGCAGCGTCGGCAACGCGCGCGGCGCGCGTGCGAGCTGCTCGCGGGCCTGATCGTAGTGGTTCGAATACAGGTGGGCATCGCCCAACGTATGCACGAAGTCGCCGACGCCGAGACCCGTCGCCTGCGCCACCATGTGGGTCAACAGGGCGTAGCTGGCGATATTGAACGGCACACCGAGGAAGATGTCGCCGCTGCGCTGGTACAGCTGGCAGCTGAGCTTGCCGTCGACCACATAGAACTGGAACAGCGAATGGCACGGCATCAGCGCCATCTTCGGCAGTTCGGCCACGTTCCAGGCGCTGATAACCAGGCGGCGCGAATCCGGATTGCGCTTGATCTCGTCTACCAACCACTGCATCTGGTCGACGGTCTTGCCGTCCGCGCCTTCCCAGCTGCGCCACTGCTTGCCGTAGACCGGCCCCAGTTCGCCCTGCGCGTCGGCCCACTCGTCCCAGATGCTGACCTTGTTGTCCTTGAGGTAGGCGATGTTGGTCTCGCCCTTCAGGAACCACAGCAGCTCGTGGATGATCGAGCGCAGGTGGAGCTTCTTGGTAGTGACCAGCGGGAAACCTTCGTTGAGGTCGAAGCGCATCTGCCAGCCGAACACGCTGCGCGTACCGGTGCCGGTACGGTCGGACTTCTCGGCGCCCTGCTCCAGCACGTGGCGCAGCAGGTCCAGGTACTGCTTCATTTCTTGTCTCCGGCAACCGGCGGGGGAACAACGGGGTGCAGCGTCGGCGCACGGCGCGACAGCCACAGCAGATACAGGCCCAGCAGCACCAACGGCACGCTGAGGACCTGACCCTTCGTCAGCCAGTCCCAGGCGACGTAATGGCCTTCGTCCGGAACGCGGACGAATTCCATCAGGAAACGGAACACGCCGTACATCAGTGCGAACAGGCCCGAGATTAGATAGCGCGGACGCGGCTTGCGCGAGACCGTCCACAGCACGACGAACATCACCAGGCCTTCGAGGAACGCCTGGTACAGCTGCGAGGGGTGGCGGGCGAACTGATTCAACGCGCCCGCGGCGTACTGCGCTTTCAGCTGCAACGCATCCAGGTGGCGCAATGCGGGGTCGGTCGGAAAGATCACCCCCCAGTCGGCATGCGTCTGCTTGCCCCACAGCTCGGCGCCGATGAAGTTGCCGAGACGCCCGAATCCCAGTCCGGGCGCGGCGAGCGGCGCGACGAAATCCATGGTGTCGAAGAAATGCAGCCGGTGCTTGCGCGACCACCACAACGCCGCCGCCATGACGCCGAGCAGGCCGCCGTGGAAGCTCATGCCGCCTTCCCACACCTTGAAGATCGACAGCGGATTCTCGAGGAAGGTGCCGAATCCGTAGAACAGCACGTAACCCATGCGTCCGCCCAGCACGACGCCGAGCATGGCGTAGAACATCAGGTCGGAGAACGCGTCGGCATTGACGCCAGGCAGGCGACCCTGCGCGGCGCGCATGCGTCCCAGCCACCAGGCCACGACAAAGGCCAGCAGGTACATCAGGCCGTACCAGTGCAGCTTGACCGGCCCCAGCGAGAAGATGATCGGATCGATCTGGTGGAGGTAGATCATGCGCCTCGGCGTGGCCGGTGGAGATGGGCTATTTTGCCCCACCCCGCCCACGCGTGGATGACCGCGCGCAGTCCCGCCCGCTCAATCCAGCAGGTGCGGACGGTTGGGCAGTTCGTCCTCGTCGACCTGGCCGTCCTGCTGCGGGAAGTGCTGGGCGAGCAGCGCCGAAGCCGCCGCGATGCCATCCAGGACCGCCTGTTCGGCCCGGCCCTCGCCCATGCCCGTCTCGATCAGCTGGCAGACCTCGCGCCACTGCGCGTCGCTGACCCGGCCGGCCAGGCCGCGGTCGGCGACGATCTCGATGCGGTGGTCGGCCAGCAGCAGGTAGATCAGCACGCCGTTGTTGGCCTCGGTGTCCCAGGTGCGCAGGCGGACGAACACCTCGTGCGCGCGCTCGCGCGGCTCCACGCCGGAAATCACGGCGCTGGGCGGCAGGTTGGATTCCACCGCGAACATCACTTCGCCCCGATGCAGGCGCTCGCCGGCTGCGATGGCGTCGGTGATGCGGTGCAGGCTGTCTTCCGGGAACAGCCGGCGCGAAGAGCGCGCGAACAGATGGCGTAGCAGGCGCATCACCAACTCCCCGAGGCGCCACCGCCTCCGGACATGCCACCCCCGCCACCCCAACCGCCGCCGCCGAAACCACCCCCGCCTCCCCCGAAACCGCCGCCTCCCCAGCCACCGCCCCCACCGCCGCCCCAGCCACCCCAGTCGCGATGCCGGGCATAGCCGCCCCGCGTCGACACCGATGCCAGGCCGTACAGCAGGCCGAAGACACCGGCGATGCCGGCGGGAATGAGCGAGGCGAGCAGCAGCGCGACCCCACCGGCGGCAGCGCCGGTGAACAGGCCCCGCAGGCCGGCCGGCGCACGGCCGAACATGCCGCGCACGATGGTCGCCACGATGAAGGCGGCGAACAGCGCGAAGAACCAATCGCCGCCACGCCCGCCACCCGGACTGCCGCGATGGGTGCTGACGGGGGCCGGCAGCGCTTCGCCATCGATCAGTTTCACCAGCACGCCGGTGGCGTCGGTGATGCCGCCGGCGTAGTCGCCGGCGCGGAACCTGGGCACCAGGTATTCCTGGATGACCCGATTGGCGATCGCATCGGGAATCGCACCCTCCAATCCGTAACCGGTGTGGATACGCACGCGCCGGTCGTCCTTCGCCACCACCAGGATGACCGCATCATCCACGCCCTTGCGGCCCAGCTTCCACTGGTCGAACGCGCGCTGGGTGTAGTCGAAGATGTCTTCGGGCTGGGTGCTGGGCACGATAAGCACCTGCAGCTGGCTGCCCTTGCGCTGCTGCAACGCCAGCGCCTGCTGTTCGAGCTGCTGCTTCTGTGCCGCATCCAGCGTGCCGGTGGTGTCGACCACCGGCGAATCCAGCGACGGAATCGCGGCCAACGACTGCGCCCAAGCGGGCGCCGCCCACATCAGCAGGCATAACGCGATCGCGCGCAGGATGGGGGCGATGGACGTGGCTCAGTTGCCGGGCGACGGAGGCGGTGGCGGCGTGGGTGCCTGCGGCGCGGCCGGCGGCGGCGTGCCGAAATCGACGGCCGGGGCTTCGGAGATCGCGGCCTCGTTCTCGACGGTGAAGTTGGGCTTTTCCTTGGCGCCGGTGACCTTGGCGGTGATCACCTGCGGGAACTGGCGGATGTAGGTGTTGTAGTCCTGCACCGTCTGGATGTAGCGGCCGCGCGCGACGGTGATGCGGTTCTCGGTGCCTTCGAGTTGCGCTTGCAGGTCGCGGAAGGACTGGTCGGACTTCAGGTTCGGATAGTTCTCGGTGACGACCAGCAAGCGCGACAGGGCGCTGCCCAGTTCCGTCTGCGCCTGCTGGAACTGCGCCAGCGACGCCGCATCGTCGGCATTGACCTGGATCTGTCCCACCCGCGCACGCGCGTTGGTGACGTCGGTCAGCACCTGGCGTTCCTGCTGGGCGTAGCCCTGCACGGTCTTCACCAGGTTGGGGATCAGGTCGGCGCGGCGCTTGTACTGGTTCAGCACTTCCGACCAACCGGCCTTCACCGCTTCGTCCTTCTGCTGGATGGTGTTGTAGCCGCAGCCGGACAACAGCGCGACCAACAGGACGAGCAACCACAGACGCGACACCTGGCGCATGGCACGACACTCCCTGGATGGACGACACCGATTGCAGCACCTTGCCCATGACGGCGCAAGCATGCACGGCGCGATGCACGGGGCGCGTCCGTTAGGCTTCCGTGAAAAAGGAAGGGCTCCCGAGGGAGCCCTTCGCCAAGCCGTCGGTAGCGCGCCGCGTTACTCGCGCAGCATGCGCTGGTTGGCGCGCTTCTTCGCCCACAGATTGAGGCATTCGACCAGGGCCGAGAAGCCCATCGCGCCGTACAGGTAGCCCTTCTCGATGTGCAGCTCGAAGCCGTCCAGCAGCAGGTAGGCGCCGACCGCCACGATGAAGGCCAGCGCCAGCATCTTGATGGTCGGGTTGTTGTCGATGAACTGGCCCAGCGGGCGCGCCGCCAGCAGCATCACCGCCACCGCCAGCAGGATGGCCGCCACCATCACCGGTGTGTGATTGGCCATGCCGACGGCCGCGATCACCGAGTCCAGCGAGAACACGATGTCGATCACCGCGATCTGCGCGATCACGCCGGCGAACGACACGGCCGGACGCGTGTGCACGTCTTCCGAATCGGGCTCGCCCTTCACCAGCTCCAGGATTTCCTTGGTGCCCTTCACCAGCAGGAACACGCCGCCCAGGATCAGCACCAGGTCGCGCACCGAGATGCCCTGGCCGAACAGGGTGAAGAGGTCGGCGGTCAGGCCGGCCAGCCAGGCCAGGGTCAGCAGCAGCAGGATGCGCGTGATGCAGGCCACCGCGATGCCGAACTTGCGCGCCACTTCGCGCTGGTGCGGCGGCAGCTTGCTGACCGCGATGGAGATGAAGACCAGGTTGTCGATGCCCAGCACGATCTCGATCGCACTCAGCGTGACCAGCGTGATCCACACCTGCGGATCGGTAAGCAATTCCATCATCGGGGAGTACCTAGGTTCAGATCAGGAGTTCACAGGAAGCGCGGCGCGAGGATCAGCGCCCAGCACAGCAGCACGTTCATCATCAGCACGAACACGGCGGCGGAGCCCATGTCCTTGGCCCGGCCGGCCAGTTCGTGGTGTTCCGGGCCATAGCGTTCGATCACCGCTTCCACGGCGGAATTCAGCAACTCGGCCGCCAGCACCAGCAGGCAGCTGCCGATCATCACCGCGCGTTCCAGGCCGGTCTGCCCCAGCCACAGGGCCAGCGGCGCCAGGACCACCAGCAGGTAGACCTCGAGGCGGAACGAGGATTCGTGCATCCAGGCCGCCCGCAGGCCCTGCAGGGACCAGACGGTGGCTTTCAGGATGCGGCCGGGGCCGCGGGGTAGATGTCCGGTTTCGTCTGCCATGGGGCGGGTAGAGGCGGAAGTGGCCCCGCATCGGCCCTGGCCGGTCGGGCCGAGGCCGGATCCAGCGAAGGGACATGTCGGGTGGAGCCGGCGCAGTCACCGCGCCAAGGTGTCGATTTTGCCACAAGGCGCCACCGGGACGTGCCCGCGCGGTTTGCATCGCCCCGGATGGGCTGGTCCACTGGGGGCCCGCCCGAGCCGAAGGAGCCCTCCCCCGTGCCTTTCCTGAATGCCGCTCGCCTGCCGCTGTTCTCCGCCGCGCTGGCCGCTCTGCTGGTCGCCTGCGCCAGCAGCCCGACGACGACGACCCCGGCCGCCGCTGCGACACCTGCCCCGGCCAAGAGCGCACCGCGCATTCCCGAACAGGTGTCGAACCCGGCCTGGGAAGCCGACATGCAGCGCTTCGAAGCCGCCGACGCGCAGTCGCCGCCGCCACGCGGCGGCGTGCTGTTCATCGGCAGTTCGTCGATCCGCTTCTGGGACACGCTGGCGCAGGACTTCCCCGGTGTGCCCGTCATCAACCGCGGCTTCGGCGGCTCCGAGCTGCGCGACAGCACCTGGTACGCCGACCGCATCCTCGTGCCGTACGCGCCGCGCCAGATCCTGATCTATGCCGGCGACAACGACCTCAACGCCGGACGCACGCCCCAGCAATTGCATGCGGACTTCATCGCGTTCGTCGAACGCGTGCGCCGCGACCTGCCGAAGGCGAAGATCGCCTACATCAGCAACAAGCCGAGCCCGTCGCGTGCGCAACTGCTGTCCGTGCAGCGCGAGGCGAATACCTTGATCCAGGCCGAAGCCAAGCGCCTGGGCGTGGACTACATCGACATCTTCACGCCCATGCTGGATGCGACGGGCCAGCCGGACGAGAACCTGTTCATCGAAGACCGCCTGCACATGAATCGCGCCGGCTATGTCATCTGGCAACGCGTGATCGCGCCTTACGTGAAGTAACGACTCGCAAAAAAAGAAGCCCGGCGATGCCGGGCTTCTTCGTTTCACCGTGCGTTCGCGTCAGAAGCCGCTGACGTTGAGGCGTCCGCCGGTCACCGTCTTGCCCTGCAGCGACGGCGTCGGCACGGTCGCCCCGAGGATCGCCGCCTTGATCTGGGCGGCGGTCACGCCAGGACGCGTGGACGCATACAGCGCCGCTGCGCCCGTCACATGCGGCGTCGCCATCGAGGTGCCGCTGTAGCTGGCATAGCCGGATACCAGCTTGCCTTTCGACGACGTCGGTACCGTCGACCAGATGCCGTAGCCGGGCGCACCCAGGTCGACGGTGGTGGCACCGTAGTTGTAGACCAGCGCACCGGTCGAGCGGATCGCGGCCACCGAGATGATGCTCGCGTTCGGGTACGCCGCCGGATAGCACGCACCCGACGTATTGCCTTCGCAGTTCACGCTGTCGTTGCCGGCGGCGACGATCGTCAGGATCTCGGCCTGGCCCGCGCGATCAATGGCATCGCTCAATGCCTGCGAATAGCCACCACCGCCCCACGAATTGTTGGTCGCCACCAGGTTCAGTCCGTGGCGGGTCTTGAGGTCGGTGAAGTAATCCAGCGCCTTGACGGCATTGGCCGTGTTGCCGCCACGGCGGCCGAGGAACTTGCCGCTGATCAGCTTCACGCCGCTCCAGCACACGCCGGCCACGCCCTTTGCGTTGCCGCCCGCACCCGCGATGGTGCCGGAGACGTGCGTGCCGTGATCGTCGTTGGCGCCGCCGGAATTGATGTCGTTGCTGTTGCCGTCGAAGTCCCAGCCGCGTACGTCGTCGACGTAACCATTGCCGTCGTTGTCCACGCCATCGACCGGATCGTACGGGTTGGTCCAGATGTTGGCCGCGAGGTCTTCGTGGGTGTAGTAGATGCCTTCGTCGATCACGCCGACCACGACATTGCCGCAGCTGGTGTGACCCGCGGCCCACGCTTCGGAGGCCTGCGAGCCGTATGCGTTCGCGGGCGTGCCCGCATCGCCGTACATGCCCCACAGCGAACCGTTGGTGGAATAGGTGTCGTTGGAGACCGCGTTGTGCTGGTAGGTCCAGTTCGGCTCGGCGTACTCGACGGCCGGATCGGCGCTCAGCGCCTGCACGGCGGCGGACAGGTCGACGTTGCCGGGCAGCTTCAGCAGCGCGATCTCGCCACGGCGACCGTTGCCGCGACGCACCGTGTCCAGCTTCTGCGCACCCAGGCCATGGGCGACGGCGTCGCGGTCGGCGGCGACGGCACCGTCACGGTACTTCACCAGCAATTCGCCGCTGGCATGGGGCTTGCCTTCCTTCAGTCCCTTGATCACCAGATCGGGCCTGCCGCCCGCACTGGCCGCCTGTGCCGCTCCCATGGCCACCAGCGTCAGTCCCACCCATACCGCCATGCGATTCTTCTTCATAGAACGATCCGACTCCGCGTGTTGTGATGACTGCGCCGAGCGACGCAGCGGGCCGAATCTAGCTTGTAATTTCGATTCTAGATGTTCAATTTGACTCACACTTTCAGCGCACTCGCGCGCGTGCAAGATGGCACCGGTAGCCATGAGAATCGCTCGCATCGCAGCGACTGGATCCGCTGCGATGCGACGCGCCATTCGCAGACGATCAACGCCTGCGCGGCGCCCCTTCCGGCTGGTGCAGGCTGAGCACGTTGCCATCCGGATCGAGGAAATCCAGCGACAGTCCGCCGTCCGGCGATTCGCTCACCGGCACCACTATCTCCACGCCTTTCGCGGCCAGCGCTTCGGCGTGTTCGTCGATGCCGCCCTGCAGACTGAAAACGACCACCGGCGATTCGCCCGTGCGCGCCTCGCGTGGGATGAACACCAGGTTCAGGTCGCCGACATCGCCGACGGCGAACGGACCGTCGTGGCCCTCCACGACCTGCACGGGCAGGCCGAGCGTGTCGCGGTAGAAGACGACCGACCGGGTCAGGTCGGAGACGAAGAAGACGATGGCGCCCACCTTGCAGTTGTTGATCATGGGAGTTCCTCCTGTGTGATTCCCTTCTCTTCGTTGCCGCGGCGCCGCGATGTGTGAGCGCGCGCATCGATCAGGACGAGGTGGCCGTCCGGATCGTGCGTACCCAGACCCTCGCCGACCCGCATGGCGGCCTTCAGCGCCCGCCGCACCAGGCCGAACTGCAGGTCGACGGACCGGGGCGGATCGCGCACGTAGGCCAGGGCCAGGCTTTCGGCGCGCATCTCAGGCGTCTGCAGTGCCAGCGCGCGGCGGATCCGCGTCAGCCGCTGGCGGAACGCCGTGGGCTCGATCCGCAGGATCCAGCGGATCTCGTCCGCCGACAGCCCGTGCAGGGCCAGCACCGCGAGCCGGCGTGCCGAAGGCGGCAGCGTCGTGAGCCAGGCAGGCAGCACGCGGTGTTCCGGCGGCATGGATAAGGTATCGAAGGAGTCGTCGCCTTGCAGCGCGACCGCGGCCTCGCGACGTCGCCGGCGCACGCTCCCGCGCGCCGCCAGGGCGGCCTGGCGCCGCAGTACGCCGGACAGCCACGGCAGATCGTGCCGGCCGGCCACGCACGCGGCGAGCAGCGTCTGCTGCACGAGGTCTTCGGCGTCCTCCACGCGCCGGCACAGGCGCAGGGCCTGCGCGCGCAACCGGCGATAGGCGACCAGCGTCAATGCATCCTGCCCCTCGGCGTGCGTCACTCAGTCGTCCCGATGGATGGCGGTACCGCGACTGCCGTCGGGACGGATCCAACCCCGGTACATGCCGCGCGTACTGAGGACCAGCACCACGTTGCCGTCGCGGTCCAGTGCGATCACGCCGCCGTCGCCCCCGTGCGCGGGCACTTCGCCCAGCACCACGTCCTCGGCGGCGTCGCGCAGCCGGTCGCCGCGGTACGCCACCCGCGCCGCGATATCGTGGGCGACGACGTTGCGGATGTAGTACTCGCCCCAGCCGGTACAGGATACGGCGCAATGCGCATCGGCCCAGGTGCCTGCGCCGATCAGCGGCGAGTCGCCCACGCGGCCCCAGCGCTTGTTCGTCATGCCACCCGTCGATGTCGCCGCGGCGAGATGGCCGCGACTGTCGAGCGCGACCGCCCCCACCGTGCCGAAATAGCGCCCGCGCAAGTCCGGGCTGGCCTGCCAGGTCTGCTGTTCGTGGCGTTGCGCTTCCGCCAGTTGCAGCCGGCGCGGTTCGGTGGAGAACCATTCGTTCGGCACCCGCTCGATCTCCGGATGCAGGTCGGCGAACTGCTCTGCACCGGACCCGATCAGGAACACATGCGGCGAATCCTCCAGCACGCGCCGGGCGAGCCGCACCGGATGGCGCACGCTGGACACGCCGGCGATCGCACCGGCGCGGCGGTGCTGGCCGTCCATGATCGAGGCATCGAGTTCGTGGCGACCGTCGGCGGTGAACACCGCGCCGCGCCCTGCATTGAAGTAGGGCGAATCCTCCAGCACGCAGACCGCGGCTTCCACGGCGTCCAGTGCGCTGCCGCCCACGGCGAGCACGCTGTGGCCGGCATCGAGGGCGTGGTCGAGGTCCGCGTGGATCCGCTGCGCGGTGGCGTCGCCGAGCGTCGCCATGTCGATCACGCCCGCCCCGCCGTGGATGGCCAGCGCAAGCGGCCTGCGCGGGGAATGCGTGCTCATGGCGCCCTCCGGTCTGCGTGACCCGACGGCGCCAGCATACTCCGCGCTACTGCGAACGGAGCGCTTCGATCGGATCCAGCTGCGAGGCCTTGCGCGCCGGGTAGTACCCGAAGAACAGACCCGTCGCGATCGAGAAGCCGGCGGCGAGGCCGATCACCTGCCCGTTCAACGCCACCGGCAGCTCGCTGAACTTGCCGACCAGCAACGCGCCGACGATGCCGATGACGATGCCCAGCACACCGCCGCCCAGCGACAGCAGCATGGCCTCGGCGAGGAACTGCCTGCGCACGTCGCTGGGGCCCGCGCCGACGGCCATGCGCAGGCCGATCTCACGGATGCGCTCGGTCACCGACACCAGCATGATGTTCATGATGCCGATGCCGCCAACGATCAGCGAGATGGTGGCCACCGCGCCGAGCAGCAGCGACATCAGCTTGGTCGTGGCCGTGCGCGTGGCGACGATCTCGGAAATGTTGCGGACGTTGAAGTCGTCCTCTTCGCCCGGGTTGATCTTGTGCCGCTGGCGCAGCAGGGCTTCCACCTCGCCCTGCACATAGCTCAGGTCCTTCGCATCGGACACGGTCAGCGCCACCTGCATCACCGCGCCCGGCGGCAGGCCCATCGAGCCCATCAGGCGGCGGCGCGCGGTCTCCAGCGGCACCATGATGACGTCGTCCTGGTCCTGGCCGAAACCGCCCTGCCCCTTGGGCGCCAGCGTGGCGACCACAGTGAACGGCACGCGGCCCAGGCGGACGGTCTGGCCGACGCCGCTGTCGTCGCCGAACAGCGTGCGGCGCACGGTTTCGCCGAGGATCACCACCTTGCCGGCGCTGGAGTAATCCTGCGCATCGAAACCCTCGCCGTTGGCGATCACCCAGCTGTTGATGTCGAAGAAATCCGCCTGCACGCCCTGCCAACTGGTCGAGGCGTTGTTCTCGGCGAACACGACCTGAGTGTTGCCGCGCAGTGCGCCGGCCACGTACTGCACTTCGGGGATCTCGTTGCGGATCGCGTCGACATCGCCTTCCTTGAGGGTGAAGAAGCTGCTCGAACTCATGCGCACGCCACCGCCGCCGGGGCCACGGCCAGCGCCGGGGCTGATGTCCAGGCGCTGGGAACCGAGGCCGGAGACCAGCTTGTCGATCTCGGCCTGCGTGCCCTGCCCCACCGACACCATCACAATGACCGCGGCGATGCCGATGATCACGCCCAGCGACGTCAGCGCGCTGCGCATCCAGTTGCCGCGCAGCGCATGCAGGGCGGTGCGCAGGATGTCGGAAAACTTCATGGACGGCCTCCCGCGTGATCGAGGTCTTCGTGCAGTTCGCCATCGCGCATCACCAGGATGCGGTCGGCATGCGCGGCGACTTCCGCGTCGTGGGTGATCAGGATGACCGTGTGGCCATCGTCGCGCAGGCGCTTGAACAGGCCCAGGATCTCTTCGCCCGTCTTGCTGTCCAGCGCACCGGTCGGCTCGTCCGCCAGCAGGATCGGCGGCTGGTTGATCAGCGCGCGGGCGATCGCCACGCGTTGCTGTTGGCCGCCGGACAGCTCGTTCGGGCGATGTCCGGCGCGCTCGGCCAGGCCGACCGCGGCCAGCGCCTGGCGCGCGCGTTCGGTGCGTTCGCCCGGCGGTACCTGCGCATAGCCCAGCGGCATCGCCACGTTCTCCAGCGCGGTCATGCGCGGCAGCAGGTGGAAGCCCTGGAACACGAAACCGATCTTCTCCCGGCGCAGGATCGCCAGTTGTTCGGCATCCAGCGTCGCCACGTCGATGCCGTCGCACAGGTAGCGGCCGTCGGTAGGCGTGTCCAGGCAGCCGATCAGGTTCATCAGCGTCGACTTGCCCGACCCGGACGGGCCCATGATCGCGACGAAGTCGCCGCGGTCCACGCGCATGTCCACGCCCCGGAGCGCGACCACTTCCGCCTCGGTGCCGGCGGAATAGACCTTGCCCAGCGTATGCGTCTGGATGACCGGCACGCGGTCGGCGGCGTTCGGGGACGGCGTGCTCATTCCTTCGCGCGCTCGCCCACGACCACGACGTCGCCTTCCTTCACCGGGCCGGAAACCTCCGTGCTGGTCCCGTCGCTGGCGCCGATCCGGACCTGCACCGACTCGGGCTTGCCGTTGACCAATTTGTAGATCGGCGCGCGCTTGGCGCCGAGCAGCGTGCGCAGCTCGCCGTCCCAGCGCTGCTTCTGCGCATCGTCCAGGGTCGCGCGGAACGGCGCGAAGTCCTGCTGCATGCGCTCTGCCATGCGCTGACGGATCTGCGCCTGCATCGCGCCGCTGCCGCCGGTGTTGCCTCCGGAGCGCGGCCCGCCGCCCGGACCGCCGCCGAACATGCTGGCCCCGCCGCGCTGCTGCGCCTGCGCCATGCGTGCGGCCTGGCGTTCGCGCAGCGCGGACAGCGCGGCATCGAACGCGGCCTGCTGCTCGGGCTTGAGCTCAAGGGTGCCGGCCACGCGCACCAGGTCGTCGCTGATGCCGCTGCCGCGGTTCTGCCCACCCTGCTGCGGCGCCTGCGCGGCCGCAGCGGCATTGGCTTCCTCGCCGGTCGGCTTGTAGCGCAGCGCGGCGTTGGAGATCTTGAGGATGTTGTCGCGCTTGCTGACCTCGATCTCGGCGTTGACGGTCAGGCCCGGCAGCAGCGTGCCATCGGTGTTGTCCACGCTGACCACGACCGGATACGTCACCACGTTGTTGGTGGTGGTCGCCGACAGCCGCACCTGCTGCACCTCGCCGCGGAACTGGCGGTCCGCGAAGGCGTCAACGGTGAAGGACACCGACTGGCCCACCTTGACCTGGCCGATGTCGGCTTCGTCGACGGCCAGCTCGATCTTCATCTTCGAAAGGTCTTCGGCGATGGTGAACAGCTCGGGCGCCTGCAGGCTGGCGGCCACGGTCTGGCCGGGCTCGATGGTGCGCGTGAGCACCACGCCATCCACCGGCGAACGGATCACCGTGCGGTCCAGGTTGACCCGGGTGGTCTGGGTGGAAGCGGTCTGCTGGCGGATCGAGGCCTGCGCCGCATTGACCTGCGCGCGGGCCTGGTCGCGCGACGCGCGGGCCAGGTCCACATCGCTCTGGGCAACCAGCTTCTGCTTGCCCAGGTCCGCCTTGCGCGTGTAGTCCAGCTCGGCGTTGGCCAGGGTGGCTTGCGCCTGCTTCAGGTTGGCCTGGGCATTGGCGATCTGCGCGTTGCCCTGCGCGATCTGCGCCTCGTAGGTGCTGGGGTCGATGCGGGCGAGGACTTCGCCCTTCTTGACCTCGCTGTTGTAGTCGACCAGCACGTCGGTCACCTGGCCGGAGATCTGGCTGCCGACGGTGACGGTGGAGATCGCGCTCAGCGTGCCGGTGGCCGAGATGGCCACGCGGATGTCGCCGCGCTCGACGGTGGCGGTGCGATAGGCGCTCTCCGCGGCGTCGCCCTTGCGGGACGTCCACCACCAGGCGCCGCCGCCGAGGAGGGCGACCACGGCGATGCCGAGCAGGACGTTGGGGACGATGGACTTCTTGCGGAGGGAGGAACGTGCAGGCTGGCTCATGCAGTGAGTCGGCTCGGAAGGGGGGATTCGGAAACGGGAACGCACCGGAGGCCGTGGCGTTGACAGCGCCGGACGCCGGTCAGTTGCCGTATAGATTACGGAACGAAGCGGATCGTCGCTGTGGTGCCGCGTCCGAGCTCGCTGTCCAGCTCGATCTTCCAGCCGAACCGGTCGCAGAGCCGGCTGACGATGGACAGGCCCAGGCCGCTGCCGTGGGGCCGGTTGGGGTCGGCGCGGTAGAAGGGCTCGAAGACCCGCACCATCGATTCGGCCGACATGCCGATGCCGGTGTCCCGCACGACCACCCGGTCCGGCTCCAGGATCACGTCGATCCGGCCGCGGTCGGTATAGGCGCAGGCGTTGCGCAGCAGGTTGCTGACCACCACCTGGAACACGCGTGGCGGCGCGTGCAGGCGCGGGCGGGCGTGCAGGGTCACTTCCAGGTCGACCGGCTTGTTGAGCAGCAGGGTGCGTGCGTTCTCGGCCTCGTCCATGACGATGTCCGCCACGTCGAAGTCCTCGCTCTGCGGCTCCACCTCGGCCTCGCGGGCGAGGATGAGGAAGGCGTCGATCACCGCCTCCATGTCGCGGCCGGCGCGCTGGATGCGCTGCAATGCCCGGGCCACGCGCGGCGGCGCGTCTTCGGCCATGCCCATGTCGGTGGCCACGCGGATGACCGTCAGCGGGGTGCGCAGCTCATGGCTGGCGTCGCGGGTGAAGTCGCGTTCGCGCGCGATGTGCGCGGTGACGCGCTGGGCCAGCCCGTGCAGGGCCGAGGCCAGCTGGCGGGCTTCGCCCTGCACGTCGTTGGGCAGGCGGTCCGGCGCCAGGACGCTGACGTCGGGACGGCGCGGATCCCACTCGGCGACCTGCCTTGCCAGCCAGCTGACCGGCGACACCAGCCGTTTGGAGGCCCGATAGGTCAGCCACGACACCAGGTAGATCGCCACCAACGTCATGATGATCGGCACGGTGCCGAAGTAGAACGCCAGGCGCTCGGCCTGCGAGCGCAGGAAGACCAGGTAGAGCCGGCCCGCCGGCTGCTCGTCCACCAGCACCAGCAGGTCGTCGGCCTTGAGTTCGTGGAAGCCCGGCTTCAGCTCGCGCAGGTTCTCCGGCAGCACCAGGTTCGAGTGCCCCTTCAGCACGAGGTAGCCGCGCAGGTTGTGGGTATTCGGCGGCGGCTGCGCGGTGGAGGCGCTGTACAGCTCCCAGAAATGGGTGGCCTCTTCCTGCAGCGCGGTGTTCATCAGGCTGTGCTTGATCACCGCGGAGATCAGGTACACGCCCAGCACGATGGCCAGGCTGACCATGACGGCCTGCAGGATGAAGGCGATCCTGAGCTTGCGTGGCAGTCCGTGGCGCATCGGCGTGTCGTCGGGCGAAGGGCGGATTATGCCGCGCGCCGACGCAGCGGGCTCAACCTATGTCGGCGATGCGGTAGCCCGCGCTCTGCACGGTGTGCAGCAGCGGCTTGTCGAACGGCTTGTCGATCACCTTGCGAAGGTTGTACAGGTGGCTGCGCAGGGTGTCCGAATCCGGCAACCCGTTGCCCCAGATCTCGCGCTCGATCTCCTGGCGCGTCACCACGCGCGGCGATTCGCGCATCAGGATGGTCAGCAGGCGCAGGCCGATGGGCGAGAGCATCAGCTCGGTGCCGCCACGGGTGGCGCGCATGCTCACCGGATCCAGCACCAGGTCGGCCACCTTCAGCACCTCGGCGCCCACCTGGCGGCGCTCGCGGCGGATCAGGGCGCGGAGGCGGGCTTCCAGTTCCTGGATCGCGAAGGGCTTGGTCAGGTAGTCGTCGGCGCCGGAACTCAGGCCGGTCAGCTTGTCGTCCAGGGTGTCGCGCGCGGTCAGCATCAGCACGGGCGTGGACTTCCGCGCCTCGTTGCGCAGCCGCTTGCAGACTTCCATACCGTCCAGGCGCGGCAGCATCAGGTCCAGCACCAGCACGTCGTAGCTGTTTTCCACGGCCAGGCGGTAACCGTCCAGTCCGTCGGTGGCGTAGTCGACCTCGAATCCGCGCCCTTCCAGGTACTCCCCGATCATCTCGGAGATGTTGCGGTTGTCTTCCACCACCAGCACGAGACCTGCGGTTTCCTGACTGTGTCGCATGACGGCTCCTTCTAAAAGCTTCAGGTTTGTGAAACTACCCGGGCGCGGGTAGACGTCATGTGAAGATGGCCGCTGCATTCAGCCGGCAGTTGGGATTAGGCTTCGCCATCCTTCCCCAGACCGCCCCGCCATGATCGAACGCGTCCTGCCCCTGTTCCTGCTGCTGGCCTCCAACGTCTTCATGACCTTCGCCTGGTACGGACACCTCAAGTACAAGTCCGCCCCCCTGTTCGTGGTGATCCTGGCCAGCTGGGGCATCGCCTTCTTCGAGTACACCCTGATGGTGCCGGCCAACCGGATGGGCAGCGCCGTCTACTCGGTCGTCCAGCTGAAGACCATCCAGGAGATCCTGACCCTGCTGGTGTTCGCCGGCTTCAGCACCTGGTACCTGGGCCAGCCGCTGAAGTGGAACCACTACGCCGCCTTCGCCCTGATCGTGGGCGCGGCGTTCCTGATGTTCTACGAATGAGCGGTCGCGGTGGAGTGCAGTGCCGGGGCTCAGCGACCATGGCCTGATCGCGCCAGGAGCCAGTCGGCACGTGCTTCCAG
The DNA here is from genome assembly GCF_900104255.1 of Pseudoxanthomonas sp. CF385. Lineage (NCBI taxonomy): Bacteria > Pseudomonadati > Pseudomonadota > Gammaproteobacteria > Lysobacterales > Lysobacteraceae > Pseudoxanthomonas > Pseudoxanthomonas sp. CF385. The sequence continues at coordinate 1,204,066 of NZ_FNKZ01000001.1, read as the reverse complement.
GCGAGTTCGGTCGCGAAGATGAGAAGACGGTGCGTGGGTGACCGCCACCGTCAGCGCCGCCTGTCGGGGAGACAATGCATCCAACCGCTTGCCGTATTCACGCTGTGCGAAGTGACTCAGGCCGGTGTCGATGCCGTTGTATGACTGCGATGCAAAAAGGCCATATAGCTGCGTGTCGTCCAAGTGAACCGGGAGCAGCATCCGCCACAGCAGCTCCTGCGCGTGACGCTGGGTCGCTCCCACCGCCTCTGTCCCGTAGACATGATTCAGCACTAGGCGCGTCGCATGCGGACGAGGTGAGCCCACACCGGCATCGATGAGATCGCGGATGGCCCGCGGGGGCGACGCGTCCTGCGGGTCGGCCTGCGCGAGCAGCGCTTCGATTCCGGCCACATGCGGCCTGACCGCCCACAGGTCGTAAGCGAGCAACCCGGCCAACGGCAGCCCGACCAGCACAGCGACCGCGTGGACGGCATGCCGGACCACGCGGCTCACGCGGGGCTAGAACCGGATCTTGCCGACGATGATGTCCTTGAACATCACCCAGTCGCCGGCGAAGGAATAGAACGGATGCTTGAAGGTGGCGGGCCGGTTCTTCTCGAAGAAGAAGTGGCCGACCCAGGCGAAGCCGTAGCCGCAGAACAGCGCGGCGAGCAGCCACCAGGCATTGCGGTCGACGATGGCCCACGCCAGCAACGCCAGCACCCCGCAGCTGCCGATGAAGTGCAGCCGGCGCGAGGTGCGGTTGCTGTGCTCGTTGAGATAGAACGGATAGAACTCGCGGAAGCTGGCGAAGCGGCTCATGTCCCCTCCCACAGGGTCAGGCGGCGCGTGGCGAGAACATGATCACCGCCATGCCGGCCAGGCACAAGCCGGCCCCCAGCAGGTCCCAACGGGTGGGCTTCACCGCGTCCATTGCCCACAGCCACGCGATGGCCATGCATACGTAGACGCCGCCGTAGGCCGCATAGACCCGGCCCGAGGCCGTGGGATGCAAGGTCAGCAACCAGGCGAACAGGGCGAGGCTGGCCGCCGCCGGCACCAGCAGCCAGGCGCTGCCGCCCTTGCGCAGCCACAGGTAAGGCAGATAGCAGCCGACGATCTCGGCCAGCGCGGTGACGAGGAACAGCAGCAGGGTCTTCATGCGGCAAGCCTACCGCAGGCCCGGTTCACGCCGGGCCGCGCTCACCCGCTTTCACGCGCGCCCACAGCGCTTCCTGCGCGTCCAGGTCCAGCGCGGACATCGCAGTGCCATCGGCGGCCGCGAGCGCTTCCATCGCACGGAAGCGGCGTTCGAACTTCAGGTTGGCCCGCCGCAGCGCACCGCCTACGTCCACCTTCGCGTGGCGTGCGAGGTTGGCGGCGACGAACAGCAGGTCGCCGATCTCATCCTCCAACCGCGCATCGCGTTCCGGCGAAGGCGCCGCGGCGAGTTCGACGCGGACCTCGTCGATCTCCTCGTGCAGCTTGTCGATCACCGGTGCGGGGTTCGGCCAATCGAAACCCACGCGCGCCGCGCGCGACTGCAGCTTCACCGCGCGCTGCCACTCGGGCAGCCCGCGCGACACGCCGGTGAGCGCAGAGGTGTCTTCTTCGCCGGCGGCCTTGCGCTCTTCCGCCTTGATCGCTTCCCAGTTGACGGTCTGCGCCTCGGCATCGGCGAACGAGGCATCGCCGAAGACATGCGGATGCCGGCGCACCATCTTGTCGCAGATGGCGTCCACCACGTCGTCGAATGCGAAGGCGCCCTGCTCCTGCGCCATCTGCGCGTGGAAGACGACCTGCAGCAGCAGGTCGCCCAGTTCGTCCTTCAGCGCGGGCAGGTCGCCGCGGTCGATCGCGTCGGCGACTTCATACGCTTCTTCGACCGTGTACGGGGCGATCGTCGAAAAATCCTGCTCCAGGTCCCACGGGCAACCCCCGTCCGGATCGCGCAGGCGGGCCATGATGGCCAGCAGCCGCGCGATGCCCGGCTCAGGCGCTGAGGACATGTCCATGCTCGTCCCCGAGCGCCCCGGACAGCCACGTGCGCCACGGCAGCGTCATGTCGCCCATCGCGACGAAGTCGCCGTTGAGCAGCGTCTCGCGGCGGTTGTAGCGGAACGCGCGCCCATCGGGCGCCAGCAGCGCGCCACCGGCGGCTTCCAGCACGCACTGCGCGGCGGCGGTGTCCCATTCGCTGGTCGGTCCGAAACGCGGATACACGTCGAGCGTGCCCTCCGCGATGCGGCAGAACTTCAGCGACGAGCCCAGCGACATCTCCTCGATACCGCCCATCGCGTCGAGGAACGCCTGCGTGCGCGCATCCCGGTGCGACCGGCTGGCGGCGACCTTCAGCGGCGCAGCGGCCGGCGAGCGCGTGCGGATCTGGGTGTCCACGTCGCCCACGCGGCGGTAGGCATTGCGGCCCTGGCGCGCGTGCCAGGTCTCGCCGGTCACCGGCGCGTGGACCACGCCGAAGATCGGTTCGTTCTGTTCGATCAGCGCGATGTTGACGGTGAATTCGCCATTGCGCTTGATGAACTCGCGGGTACCGTCCAGCGGATCCACCAGCCAGTAGGTCGGCCATTGGCTGCGTTCGGCCCACGGGATGTCCGCGGCTTCCTCCGACAGCACCGGCCATTGCGGGGTCAGCCGGCGCAGGCCGTCGGTGATGACGCGGTGCGCGGCCATGTCGGCGGCGGTCAGCGGGCTGTCGTCGGTCTTCTGCTGGACGTCGAAGGCGCCTTCGTACACGGCCATGATGGCCTGGCCCGCTTCGCGGGCGATGACGATGACGGCTTCGTGCAGGTCTGCGGTCATACGCGTCATGTCCGGTCTTTCAACCATTCGCGGGCGATGAACAACGCCGCGAGCGAACGGCCTTCCGAAAAATCCTCGCGCAGCATCAGCTGGTCGAGGTCTTGCAACTTCCAGGGCACTACTTCCAACTCCTCGGGTTCATCCCCCGGCAGGCGCTCGGGGTACAGGTCTCTTGCCACCACCAGCCAGGACTGGTGGCTCATGTAGGTGGGCGCCAGGGTCAGGCTGCGCAGGACGTCGAGCTGTCGCGCGCCGAAACCGGCTTCTTCCTTCAGTTCCCGGTCGGCCGCCTGCTCCGGCGTTTCGCCCGCATCGATCCGGCCCTTCACCAGGCCCAGTTCGTAGCGGTGCATGCCGGCGGCGTACTCGCGCACGAGCAGCACCGTGTCGTCGTCGCGCATCGGCACCACGACCACGGCGCCGTGGCCCTGCGAACGCAGGCGGTGGTAGCGCCGCCGCTCGCCGTTGCTGAACTCCAGGTCCAGCTCCTCGACATGGCGGTCCGGCCCGTCGGTGCGCTGGGTGATCCCGTGGATGATCGGCAGGCGGCTCATGCGCGGGAACGGCATCCACGCCAGGCGCGCGGGGCGCAGCGACGGCAGGGGGCGGGGGCCGATATCATGGGGGCATGCGACAAACGGATCATCAAGCCAGCATGCTAACAGAGGCGGACCAGTGGCGTGCCCGCGACCTGTCGGCGGTGTGGCATCCCTGCACCCAGATGCGTGAGCATCCGCACACCTTGCCGCTGGTGCCGATCGCGCGCGGCGAGGGCGCCTGGCTGGTCGGCTACGACGGCACGCGCTACCTGGACGCGGTCAGCAGTTGGTGGACGAACCTGTTCGGCCATGCAGAGCCCCGCATCGGCGCTGCCATCGCGGCCCAGGCCGGCGCGCTGGAACAGGTGATGCTGGCCGGCTTCACCCATGCGCCGGCGGTGGAGCTGGCCGAGCGCCTGCTGGCCCTCGCCCCGCGCCAGCCCGACCGTGCGCCGCTGTCCAAGGTGTTCTACGCCGACAACGGCTCGGCCGGCGTGGAGGTCGCACTGAAGATGGCGTTCCACTGGTTCCACAACCGCGGCGAACACCGGCGTACCAAGTTCATCGCGCTGGAGAACGGCTATCACGGCGAGACCCTGGGCGCGCTGGCGGTGGGCGACATCCCGCTGTACCGGCGCGTGTACGCACCGCTGCTCACCGAGGCCGTGTTCGCACCCTCGCCGGACGCCTATCTCGCCCGCGACGGGGAATCGCCCGCGGACTGCGCGGCGCGTGCCGCCGATGCGCTGGCGGCGTTGCTGGACCGGCATGCCGGGGAGGTCTGCGCGGTCATCGTCGAACCCCGCGTCCAGTGCGCGGGCGGCATGCGCATGCACCATCCCGACTACCTGGCGCGGGTGCGGGAACTCTGCGACGCGAACGGCGCCTTCCTGATCGCTGACGAGATCGCCGTCGGCTTCGGCCGCACGGGCACGTTGTTCGCGAGCGAGCAAAGCGGCGTGATGCCCGACCTGATGTGCCTGTCGAAGGGCCTCACCGGCGGGTTCATGCCGCTGGCGGCAGTGCTCGCCACCCAGGCGCTCTACGACGGATTCCTGGACGATTCGCGAGAACGCGCCTTCCTGCATTCGCACAGCTATACCGGCAATCCGCTGGCGTGTGCAGCCGCGCTGGCATCGCTGGACGTTTTCCGCGACGACGACATCCTCGCGCGCAATCGCGCGACGGCGCGCGCGATGACCGCGCTCGCGGAACCGCTGGCCGCGCACCGCCATGTCGCCGACGTACGCCAGGCCGGCATGGTGCTGGCCTTCGAACTCACCCGCGACGGCGACCGGGCCACGCCCTTCCCCGCCGCGGCGCGCGTCGGCCTGAAGGCCTATCGTGCCGCCCTGTCGCGCGGCGTCGTGCTGCGCCCGCTGGGCGACGTGCTGTACTGGATGCCACCCTACTGCGTGGATGCGGAGGACCTGCAGCATCTCGCCGACGTCACCCGCCACGCCATCGAGGAGGCCACCGCATGCGCATGACCCGCTGTTACGTGGACCTGCCGCTGCGCACAGGCACGCGCGTCGCCTTGCCCGACGCGACCGCCAACCACCTCGCCCGCGTACTGCGCCTGCGCGAAGGCGATGCCTGCGTGCTGTTCAACGGCGACGGCCACGATCATGGCGGCCGCATCATCACCATCAGCAAGCGCGAGGTCGTCGTCGAGCTCGGGGACGCGCGCGCCATCGAGACCGAATCGCCGCTGCACGTCACCCTGCTGCAGGGCATCGCGCGCGGCGAGAAGATGGACCTGATCCTGCAGAAGGCGACGGAACTGGGCGTCGCCGCGATCGTTCCGGTCGTGGCCGAACGCACCGAGGTCAAGCTGGATGCCGAGCGCACGGAGAAGCGCGTGGCGCACTGGCGCAGCGTCATCGCTTCGGCCTGCGAACAGAGCGGCCGTGCCCGGTTGCCGACGTTGGCGGCGCCGGCGGCACTCAACGATGCCGCACGCGCCATCGACGGCGATGCGATGCGCCTGACGCTCGACCCCGCCGGCGCCGTCTCGCTGGCGACCGTACAGGTCGCGACCGGTGCAGTGGTGGTGGCGATCGGACCGGAAGGCGGCTGGTCGCCGCGCGACCGCGAGATCCTCTCGGCCGCGGGATTCATCGGATTGCGGTTGGGGCCGCGCATCCTGCGCACGGAAACCGCCGGATTGGCTGCGATCGCTGCGCTGCAGTCCCGGTTCGGCGACCTGTAGGGCGGGCTCAAGCCCGCCGTCGCGCGACATCCCATCCAGCAAGCGGCGGAGCGGAGCGCCTGGTTCGCGGCGGCGGCAGGTGGGCCGGGGCCCACCTACTTAGCCTCAGGCCGCGTTGGCCAGCGCGTCGCCGATCATCGTTTCGATGATTTCCAGGTCCGGCAGCACCGCGGCTTCGTCGCCGAGCAGCACACGCACCTTGACGCCGACCGGCAGGTCTTCTTCGGTCGCGTCGGCCAGCAGGCCATCGCGCGGCACCGACACCAGGCGCGGGAAGGACGGCGTCAGCAGGGCGAAATACGGCCGGTCCTTGTCGCCGCTCAACGCCTTCAGCACCACGATCTTGCTGTTGAGCGCGACCGGGTCGTTGGAATTGCCGCTCAGGCGGCCGAACGCCACCAGCGGTACCGGCCAGCCATGCCAGTCGATCCGGCCGGGCAGCCAGTCCGGCATGCCATCGATGGGTTCGACAGGCGCACGGGTCAGCACTTCGGCGACGGTGGCATTGGGCAGCAGCAGGCGGTCTTCGCCCGCCTGGATCAGGACGCCGCGGATTTCGTCGTTGGAATGGGCCATCGTGTGTTCCTCAGAACCAGCGGTCGATCAGGCGCTGCGCGAGCTGCGCGGGCGAGCCGAGTTCGGCGCCATGGGCAGCGAGTGCGCGCGGCGCGGCGGGGTCGTAGCAGCCGTCCTGCGACTGGCCCATCACCAGGGCGCCCTGCGCACCGAGCGCGGCCACCGGCTCGACCAGCGCGGTATCGCTGCCGCTGAGCAGCAGTACGGCGCTGTCGGCGGGCGGCAGCTGCGAAATCATGGTGTGGATGACGGCACCGGGACGGAAGCCCACGACGCCGGCGTCGACCAGCGGCACGACGTCGCCGGGCATCACGTAGATGTGGCCGGGCTCGGCGGGCGTGCCGGCCTCCGCCAGCGCGACCGGCATGTGCGCCACGCGCTCCATCTGCCTCACGAGGTTGTCGTAACGGCCGCCATCCAGCCGCAGGTGCACGAGCACCGGCTTGGGAAACCCTTCGTGGAGTTCCGCCAGCAGCTTGCGCACGGCGTCGGGACCGCCGATGCCGGCGAACACCAGCACCGCACCCTGCACGCGCTGGGCGGCGTTGCCACTGGCGTCGAGCGGTTCCAGCGAAAGCGAGGACAGGTCGAACTTCGGCGCGGGCAGCGGCGGCGGGGTCGCCGCGGAAGGTTCGGGCAGCGGTGGCGGCACCGGTGCGGCAGGCGCCGCAGCCTGCGACGCGTTGCGCAGCCAGTCGTCCGCATCGATCACGTTGTCGTCGCCCTGTCGCACGGCGGGCCCGCCGGTATAGGCGAAGTCGTCACGCGGGAGTTCCTGGGCGATGTCCGCCGCTTCTTCCAGGTGCAGCGAGATTTCCGCGTCCTGGTGCAACTGCGCCGGCGTTACCGGCAGTCCCGGTTCCAGTTGCAGGCCGACTTCTTCTTCCCGGCCCGGCGGCAACACGTCCTGGTGGCCATGCAGCTTGGCGGCGAGGTGGCGCGCCCAGCGCTGGGCTTCCCAGCCCTGCCGGCGCGCGGCCAGCTCGGCCTCGTCGAAGATCACCGACACCGACGGATCGTGCAGCACGCCGTCGAAGCGCTCGAGGCTGTCCTCGATCGCCGGCTCGAGCGCGACCAGCACCACCTGCGGCGCGCTGGTGCCCAGCGCCTCCGCGTCGAGCGTGTTCGGATCGTCTTCCAGCACGATATCGGCGCCGGCTTCGTGCAGGGCCACCCGCAGGCGCTCGCGCGCTTCGCCCGGGCGGGCCAACAGGGCAACGCGCTTGGCTTCACTCACGGACACGGGCGATTCCCAGCAGGTCATAGACGTTGCGCAGCAGATCGAGCTCCTGATACGGCTTGCCGAGGTAGCGCTGCACGCCGATGTCGAACGCGCGCTGGCGGTGCTTGTCGCCGGTACGCGAAGTGATCATCACGATCGGCACGTCCTTGAAGCGCGGATCGGCCTTCATCGCCGTGGCCAGCTCGTAGCCGTCCATGCGCGGCATCTCGATGTCCAGCAGCATCAGGTCGGGGACGCGCTCTTCCAGCTTCTCCAGCGCTTCGACGCCGTCGCGCGCGGCGGCGACTTCGAAGTTGTGGCGTTCCAGCACGCGGCTGGTCACCTTGCGCATGGTCAGCGAGTCGTCCACCACCATCACCAGCGGCACGCGCCGCTGCTCGACGGCTGCCGTCGGCTGCGCGGGTTGCGCCGGCTGCGACAGATGGCGACGCACCAGCGGCGCGGCGTCGAGGATCACCACGACGCTGCCATCGCCGGTGATGGTCGCGCCGTAGATGCCCTGGATGGAGGCGATCTGCGGGCCCACCGGCTTGACCACGATTTCGCGGTTGCCCAGCACCTGGTCTACGGCGACGGCGGCGCGCAGGTCGCCCGCGCGCACCAGCAGCAGCGGCACCTGCGCCTGGCCTTCCGCCTTGGCGGGGCTGTGGCCCACGAGGTGGCCGAGGTTGTACAGCGGGTAGTCTTCGCCGGCGTAGTGGTACGTGCCAGCACCGGCGTTGAAGCGCGCGTGGCTGATGCGGCCGATGCCGCTCACCGCGGCGACCGGCACGGCGAACTGGGCCTCGCCGATCTGCACGAACACCGCCTGCGTGACCGCCAGCGTCTGCGGCAGGCGCAGGGTGAAGACAGCGCCCTTGCCGGGCGTGGAGGCGATGTCCAGCGAACCGCCGAGCTGGCGGACTTCGTTGTGGACGACGTCCATGCCCACGCCACGGCCCGCCAGCTGGCTGACCTTGTCGTAGGTGCTGAAGCCGGACTCCAGGATCAGACGATCGAGGTCGGCATCGGCCAACGTCGCACCGGGCTGGATCAGCCCGCGCTGTTCGGCGCGGCGGCGGATCGCGTCGCGGTTGAGGCCGGCGCCGTCGTCGGACACGACCAGCACCATTTCCGAACCTTCGCGACGCAGCGCGACCTGCACGGTGCCTTCTTCCGCCTTGCCCGCCTTGCGGCGATCCTTCGGCGATTCCAGGCCGTGCGCCACGGAGTTGCGCAACAGGTGCTCCAGCGGCGCGGTCATCCGCTCCAGCACGTTGCGATCCATTTCGCCGTGGGTACCCGACAGCTGCAGGCTGACCTGCTTGTGGGTGTCGGTACCGGCCTGGCGCAACACACGGCGCAAGCGCGGCACGATGCCTTCGAACGGCACCATGCGCGCACGCATCAGGCCATCCTGCAGCTCCGAACTGACGCGCGACTGCTGCTGCAGCAGGCTGTCGTACTGGCGCGACAGGTCGTCCAGCACGCCCTGCAGACCGCTGATGTCGGCGGCGGATTCGGCCAGCGCGCGGCTGAGCTGCTGCAACGTGGAGAAACGGTCCAGCTCGAGCGGATCGAACGTGGGGTCCTGCTTCTCGTGCTCGCGCTGGTAGCGGGCGACGATCTGCGCTTCCGTCTCGAGGTCGAGACGACGCAGCTGGTCGTGCAGACGGATGTTGGTGCGGTCCAGTTCGGCCATGGCCCCGCGGAACGCACCGAGCTGCTGTTCCAGGCGCGCGCGGTAGATGGCGACTTCGCCCGCATGGTTAACCAGGCGGTCCAGGAGGTCGGCGCGGACGCGCACCTGCTCCTGCTGGCCCATCGGGAAGAATTCTTCCTCCGCGTGCGCCGTCAGGTCGGTCTCGATCGGCGCCGACAACGGCGCCAGCTCCACCGGTGCGGCCGGCGCATCGATCTCGGCCGGCGCATCCGGCAGTTCGATGCCACGGGCACGCGCGTTGAACTCGGCGATCATCCCGTCGGGGATGGTCACGGTGCGACGGGCAGTGACGCGCGCGAGCTGGCCGTGCAGCGTGTCGAAACCCCGCTCCAGCAGCTGGATCGCGCGGCGGTCCAGTTCGGTGCGCTGACCGACGATCGACTCCAACATCGATTCGATCGCGTGGCCCAGATCGCCGACGGCGTGGATGCCCGCCATGCGCGCGCCGCCCTTCAGCGTATGCAGATCGCGCTGCAGGCTGATGATCAGCGTGCGGTCCTCGGGCGTCTCGCGCAGCTTGGCCAGCAGGTCGTCGGAGTGATCGAGCAGGTCGTTGCCTTCCTCGATGAAGATCTCCACCAGGTCCAGGTCCAGACCGGTCAGGTCGAGGGCCTCTTCCGGCTCCGGCATGTCGGCGGGCGCACTGGTCACGACAGACTCCTCGGCTTCGGCGGAGGCGACGACTTCAGGCAGGGCAGGTTCGCTGGCGTCCGGCGTGTCGGCGGACGTGCCGACGACGGCGTCAACGAGCTGCGCGACGGACACCTCTTCAGGCGCCGCTGTTTCAGCGACGATCTCTTCGAGGGTTGCTTCTTCCCCGGCGGCGTCTGCGACGCTCTCGTCGGCGGTGGACGCTTCCGCGTCGGCGACGTCTTCGGCAATCGCCTCTTCGACGGCCGGCGCCTCGAAGGCCGCTTCTTCGATGATCGGAACCTCGACAGCCGTCTCTTCGCTCACGCTCGCGTCGACGGTATCCGCTTCGACAGCGGTCTCATCGATAGCGGCTTCTTCGGATGCGGGCTCCACGATCGCTTCGACCGGGACATCTTCGACGGACGGCTCATCGATCGCGCCGTCTTCCGCCGGCATCGTTTCGGCGCCGATGTCGTCGACGGGCGCGGCGGCATCCCCGGCCCCGCCATCGGCCGTTTCCGTCAGGAAGGCAGGCAGGTCGGCGTCCACGACGAGCGCATCGTCGATGGCGCCATCGTCCACCGTCCCGATGGCCGCATCCGCTGTGCTGTCCGCGGGAGCGGCGGAGGGTTCGTCGGCGTCGACGGTACCTGCCGCGGCGTCCACTTCATCCGCACGGCTGCGCGGCAGGATGCGGTAATCGATGTCGTAGAACGTCACTTCCGGCGACGCTGCCACCGGAGATACCTCGGCGGTCGCGGACTGTTCGGTGCTCTCGACCGCGGCGACATCCGGCACCAGATCGCCGCCGGCGCCATGCGCCGTGTCGTCCAGGTACGCCGACAGGTCGAGCGCGGCGAGTTCGACGTCGGTCGGCGTGACCGGCGGCGCGATCGTCGGCATCTGCTCGACGTAAGTGCCCTGATGCGTGTCGTCGACGATCTGCGCGCCGTGGCGCTGCTCGGGGAGGCTGTCGCGCAACGCGACCAGCTGACCAGCGAGTGCGGCGAACACGGGGATGCGCGGCGAAGGCGCCTGCAACGCCGCCACGCTGCGACGGATCGCCTGCGCGGTGTCGGCGATGGCGGACACGCCTTCCGGCGTCGGCGTTTCGCCGGCGGCTAGCAGGCGCTTCACGTACTGCTCCGCGGACGAGGTGACCTCGGTGATTTCCGGCACGTCGGCCATCGCCAGCGCACCGTTCATCGTGTGCACGGCACGCAGCAGTTCCTCGGTCACCGGGACCGCGTCGACCTGCGCCTTCAGCAGCCAGGTATCGACCGTGTCGAGATGGTTGTCGACCTCGACTTCCAGGATCTCGCGCAGCACGGCATCGACGGAGGCGGGCGTACCTTCGGTCTCCGGTTCGAACACCGCCGGCACATCCTCGATCGCCGGGGTGGCGATCGCCGCAGGCGCGGGTTCGACGAACTCGGCGTCTTCGTCCACGACGGTCGGCTGGGCGCTGTAGTACGCCTCCTCGCCTGCCGCCAGGCGGTCGGCGACGTCCTGGATGCCGGCCAGGTCGGCCGTCACGCTGCCCTGGCCGCGCAAGGCGGCATTGAGCTGCGGGAGCGCATCGCAGGCCAGCTCGAGCAACGCCTCGACGGCATGGCTGGGTTCGCGCGTGCGATCGAGCACGCGATTGAGCATGTTCTCGACCCTCCAGCTGAACTCGCCGAGCGTCTTGGCGCCGACCAAACGGCCGCTGCCCTTGAGCGTGTGGAACACGCGGCGGATCGGCCGCAGGCGCTCCAGGTCCTCGGGATTGCTGCGCCACGCCGGCAGCAGCTGGCGGAGGTTGACGATCTCCTCGTCGAATTCCTCGAGGAAGACCTCGCGGATCTCGTCGTCGATGTCGGTCGCATCGCTGTCGAAGCCACCGACCACCGTCGCCGCCGGCAGGGCCGCTGCGGCAGCCGCGATTTCATGGCGCAGGTCCGGCAGGATTTCTTCTTCCGCCTCGACCGGTGCACCCGCGATGGCGGCGGGCTCGTCGATCTCCGCGGGGGCCTCGACGATCGGCGCTTCGGCGGCCGTGTCGTGCTCCAGCTCGACGGTGAACGTCGTGGCTTCAGGGCCCGCATCGGCTTCTTCGAAGCCCACGGGATCGAACGGATTCGCTTCGGCCAGCGCCGGCGCGGCGTCGACCGGCTCCAGCGTCAGTGCGCCGAAGGTGGACGCATCGGCAGCTTCCGCCGCCGTTTCGGCAGGCACGGATGCGTCGGCCGGTGCCGTCACCGCTTCGGCCACCGGTTCCGGCACGGCGGCGACCGCCGCGATCGCCGGCTCGACGGCAGCCGGCGCTTCCGGCGGCAACGGCCAGTAACGCAAGGCTTCCAGGCTGCCGCGGGTGATCTCGAGGATGTCCTCGCGGTTCGGCCGGCGCTCGCGCAGCGCCTCCAGGTAGTACTCCAGGCTGGCCATCGCGTCGGCCAGCGTGTCCAGCTGCTGGCCGCCGGGCACGCGCTTCTTGCCGATCAATTCGCTACTGACATAACGGCGCACGCCGACCACATAGTCACCGGCCTGGGCCAGTTCGAGCATGCGCAGCGCGCCGGCCACTTCGTCGAGCAGGCGCGGGACATCGGTCAGCTCGCCGTGGTCCCAGTTGGTCTCGATGAACGCCACGAAACGCTCGCGCGCACCGGCGAAATTGATGATCGCTTCCTGCGCCAGCACCTCGACGGTGCGCTGCGATTCGGCCGCGCTCGGGTCGGGGCCCGCATCGCCGGCGCTACCCAGTCGGGCGACCTGGTCGTCCAGCGAGGCATCCACGTAGAGCAAGGCGCCGGCGACATCGAGCAGCGTGCCCTCGTCCGCCGGGCGGCTGCCCGCCACGACCTCGCGCAGGGTGTCGCGCTGCTGCATGACCACGTCGCGCGCCACGCCCAGGCCCATCATGCCGAGCGTATCCGCGACGTTGCCGAGTTCGGCCACCTGCGGCTCGAGCTCCTGCGCATCGTTGCCGGTGCGCAGGTGCAGGTCGAGCGCGTCCTTCACGCGCAGCAGCTCTTCCTTCACCGCGTTGCCGACCGTGTCCAGCAGTTCGCGGTTGCGGCCGGTCAGGCTGCTGCGCGCGTGGTCGATCTCGGCTTCGCTGGGCGTCGCCTCGTCCGTCGTACCGCCCGGGAACAGCATGCTTTCGTTGAGGCCTGCGGCGCCGCGCGCCGCACGGATCTCGTTGAGCAGCGGCAGCAGCACGATGGGGATGTCGCGGTGCCCCTCCTGCAGCCGCTCGAGATAGTCGGGCAGCAGCACCGCGCCACGCATCAGGGTGGCGCAGGCTTCGTCGCGGTCGCCGATGCCGCCATCCTGCAACGCCCTGGCGAGCAGTTCGAGCTCTTCCGCCACCATCGCGGGCGCATACAGCTCCACCATGCGCAGGGTGCCCTGCACCTGGTGCAGGTAGCCGGCGCAGAAGCGCATGCGGCTGGTGTCCGCGGGCGCCTCGACGAAAGACTCGATCTCCTGCCTCACCAGTCGCAGGGTCTCGTCCAGCTCGGGCTTCACCCAGCCGAGCACGGCATGGCTCATGGCCTCGCGCAGCGCGCTCATCGGCGAGCCCCCGCGGTGGCGGTGGAACCGTCAGCCTCGCACTGCAGGCGGGCGGGATGGGGTAGGAAATTCATGCGGTACGTCCCGTCCTCAGCCCGGCAGCTTGAAGTCGGCGACCGAACGGCGCAGGTCGGACGCGAGCTGCGCCAGATGGCCGATCGACTCGGCGGTCTGCCCCGCGCCCAACGACGTCTGCGAAGTGATCTGCCGGATCACGCCCATGGTCTGGGTGATGTCCAGTGCCGCGGTGGACTGCTGCTGTGCGGCCGAGGAGATGTTCTTGATGAGGTTGTTGAGGTCGTTCGACACGCGTTCGATCTCGCCCAGCGCGGTACCGGCGTCCTCGGCCAGGCGCGCACCGGACACCACCTCGGCGGTGGTCTGCTCCATCGAGCTGACCGCTTCGTTGGTGTCGGCCTGAATCGTCTGAACCAGCGATTCGATGCGGCGCGTCGCGCCCGAGGTGCGTTCGGCGAGGCGTTGCACTTCGTCGGCCACGACCGCGAAACCGCGGCCCGCTTCGCCGGCCGAGGCCGCCTGCACGGCCGCGTTGAGCGCCAGGATGTTGGTCTGCTCGGAAATGTCGTTGATCAGTTCCACGACCGAGCCGATTTCCTGGGACGACTCGCCCAGACGCTTGATGCGCTTGGAGGTTTCCTGGATCTGGTCGCGGATCTGGTCCATGCCGCGGATCGTCTCGCGCACCACGCCGGCACCCTCGGTCGCGATCTGCACCGAGCGTTGCGCCACTTCCGCGGACTCGGTGGAGTTCTTCGACACCTGGTCGATGCTGGTCGCGATTTCGCTGATGCGGTCGGACGCGGTGGTGATCTGGTCGGCCTGGTGGCCGGCAGCCTCCGCCAGTTGCAACGCGGTGGCCTGGGTTTCCTGGGTCGACGCCGCCACCTGCACCGAGGTGTCGTTGATCGTGGTCACCAGGTTGCGCAGCTCGTCCACGGCGTAGTTGATGGCGTCCGCGATGGCGCCGGTCATGTCCTCGGTCACCGAGGCCTTCACCGTCAGGTCGCCTTCACCCAGCGAACTGATTTCGTCCAGCAGCCGCATGATCGCCTGCTGGTTGCGGCTGTTGTATTCCACCTGCGTCTGGTAGCGCATTTCCTGCTCGCGCTGACGGGTGCGGTACAGCGACCACAGCAGACCGATAATCGAGATCAGCGCCGCGATACCGGAGGCGATGCCGAGCCAGAAGTTCGGAAACAGGCGCGTATCGCGCACGGAACCGAACGCGGAGAACGCCTGGAACAGGTTGGTGCTGTCCTGGAGCATCTGGCCGGAGCCGTTGGTCAGCGCCGCCGCCGCGCCCTGCGCGGCGAACAGGTTGCGCGAGCTGGCCAGGATGGCGTCCAGGTCCTTCTTCATCGTCGCCCACAGCGTCTGCGAATTCTGTAGCGCGGCCAGCGCGGCCCCATTGCGGACCGGAGCAATGCCCAGTTCGGCGTTGCCGTTGCGCAGGCCTTCCAGCACCTGGCCGAACAGCACGGCGTCGCGGCCCAGCGCGTCGCCGGCGGTGGAGGCCCCCGCGCCACCCGCGCGGATTTCCGTCACGCGGCGGGCCATGGTGCCCGCCAGCACGACCTGCTGCAGGGCGCTGTAGATCTGCGACGACGGCGCGCCGCCGGCCGACATGGCGCGCACCACTTCGTTGAGCTGCGCCTGCAGGCTCGGCACCTGGCCGGCGAAGCGGTCGGCGTTGCCGGCCAGCGCCAGCACGGCCGCTTCCGAAGCGACGATCTGGTCCGCGCTCTTGCCCAAAGGCGCCCAGGTAGCGGCCAGCTTCTCCAGCGGACCGGAGATCGCGCCCTCGTTGCCGAAGCGCGATTGCAGGTCGGATACGGTGGACTCGACGGACTGCTTGGTTTCCTTGAATGCCTTGAATGCCGTCGCGTTGCCGGCGACCGCCTCACGGCCCTGGTTGGCCAGCTGCTGCGAGAGCACGCGCATGTCCGATGCGCCGGTGCTGGCGCCGGAGAGGCGGCTGCCCTGGTAGGTGGCCACGCCCGTGTTGGCACCGAATACGATCACCGAGATCGCCAGCAGCGCCAGCCAGAAGCTATTGCTGAAACTGCCGATCTTGCTGGCGGTAGGAGAATCCGACGCAGTGCTCATTTTTCAACCCCTGGAAAATAGCGTGTCGTCCGCGCTCAGAGCGCGGCTTGGCGGAACTCGGGCGTGCGCGCGAGCAGACCCAGCGCGAACACACCCCACTGCTGGTCGTCGCTGGCGAAAGCCCGCTCGATGAAATGCGCGTAGCGGCCGTCCGCCAGATCCCCCGGCTCGACCTGCTGCGATTCGTGGAAGCTGCGCTGGCCATACAGCTCGTCGATGGTCAGCGCGACGTCACCGCCGGCCTGCCGCATGACCAGCACGCGCTGGCCTTCGTGCAGCACGGTGCGCTCGCCCTCGAGGAACTGCTTCAGGTCCACCACCGGGAACAGGTTGCCTCGCAGGTTGCCGATCCCCAGCAGCCACGGCTGCGCGCCCGGCACCGGCGTGACCGGCGGCATCGGCACGATTTCCACCACTTCCCCGAAGTTGGAAATCAGCCGGCGCTTGCCTACCCGGTAGCCGACGCCGCGGTACTGGTCCTGCGCGATTTCGCGCGCGGGCTGGGCCACGGCATGCGCCAGGCTGCGGCGCTCGTATTCGGCCAGCGTATCGAACGGTGTGCGGATCATCGCGCGCCCCCTGTGCACTCAGTGCGATTGGTCCCCATGTCGCCAGCCCCTCAGGTGCTGACGTGGGCGCGGATGGCGTCGAGGAGTTCCTCGCGCGTGAACGGCTTGGTCAGGTATTGCTCCGAGCCGACGATGCGTCCGCGCGCCTTGTCGAACAGGCTGTCCTTGGACGAGAGCATGATGACCGGCGTGGACTTGAAGACCTGGTTGTTCTTGATGAGCGCGCAGGTCTGATACCCGTCCAGGCGCGGCATCATGATGTCCACGAAGATGATCTGCGGCTGCTGGTCGGCGATCTTGGCGAGCGCCTCGAACCCGTCCGTCGCCGTCACCACCTCGCAACCCTCGCGTTTCAGCAGGGTTTCCGCGGTGCGGCGGATGGTTTTCGAGTCATCGATGACCATGACCCGTAGGCCGTTGAGTCCGCCGGCCTGGCCTTCATTCTGCGTCATTACCTGTTTTCCCCATGCGCGCGCGGCTTCATTGACGAACTGGCCGCGCTGCGTTGCCTGCTTATATCCCCTATCCCGGCGCGCACTGTCAAGCCGCGCCCCCGCGGGCCATTTGGCTGAACGGCGCGATGCGATCCACGTCTCAATTTCCGGACGCCCGCGGAATGCCCCGTTCCGCCCTTGCCGGGCAGGCCGTCCGGTGCCGCCTGATACCATCGCACGCTCATCCGCAGAACCGCCCCCATGCCGCTGGACATCGTCGTCGTCATGGACCCGATCGGGTCCATCAAGATCGCCAAGGACACCACCTTCGCCATGCTGCTGGAGGCCCAGCGGCGCGGGCACCGGCTGCACTACGTCACCCCGGGCCGGCTGGCCCTGCGCGATGGCCGCGCCTTCGCCCAGGTCGCCCCGCTGACCGTCAAGGACGACAAGGCCGGTTGGTTCACCCTGGGCGAGGCGCATGAGCTCGCCTTCGGCCCCGGCCAGGTCGTGCTGATGCGCAAGGACCCGCCCGTCGACGACCAGTACCTCTACGACACCCACGTGCTGGGCATCGCCCAACAGGCCGGTGCGTTGATCGTCAACGACCCGCAGGGCCTGCGCGACTACAACGAGAAGCTGGCCGCCCTGCTCTTCCCGCAGTGCTGTCCGCCGACTCTGGTCAGCCGCGACCCCGCCGCACTGAAGGCCTTCGTCGCCGAGCACGGCGAGGCGGTGCTGAAGCCGCTGGACGGCATGGGCGGCCGCTCGATCTTCCGGGTGAAGGCCGGCGACCCCAACACCAACGTCATCCTGGAAACCCTGGTCGGGCCCGGCCATCTGACTCTGGCGCAGCGGTTCATCCCCGGCATCAAGGACGGCGACAAGCGCGTGCTGCTGATCGACGGCGAACCGGTCGACTACGCCCTGGCCCGCATTCCGCAGGGCGACGAGTTCCGCGGCAACCTGGCCGCCGGCGGCCGTGGCGAAGGCCGCCCGCTGAGCGACCGGGACCGCTGGATCGCCGCCCAGGTGGGCCCGGAGATGAAGCGCCGCGGCATGCTGTTCGTCGGCCTGGACGTCATCGGCGACTACCTGACCGAAGTCAACGTCACCAGCCCGACCTGCGTGCGCGAGCTCGACGCCCAGTACGGTCTGAACATCGCCGGCCAGTTGTTCGACGCCATCGAGAAGAAGCTCGCCTGAGATGTCGGCGGTCCCCGTCACCCCACCGAAGATCGGCGCGAACGAGCGCCTCGGCGCCACCCTGGCGCTGTCGCTGATCGTGCACGGCCTGCTGGTGCTGGGCGTGGGCTTCGCCCTCGACGACGCCGCGCCGGTGATGCCCACGCTGGACGTGATCCTCAGCCAGACCAGCACGCCACTGACGCCGAAGGAGGCCGACTTCCTGGCCGCGGCCAACCAGGAGGGCGGCGGCGAAAGCGACCAGGCCAAGCGTCCGCGCGACAGCCAGGCGGGCTGGATTCCTCAACCCGATACCGGGCTGGCCCCGCAACCGCTGCGCGCGCAGACGACCGCGCCGGTGCCGCCGCCGGAGAGCCGCGTGGTCGCCACGCGCGACAGCGACGTGCGTACGCCGACGCCGGAAGCCCGCCCGCAGCCGGACCAGCCCGATCTCCCGCAGGGCGAACAGAAGGTGCAGCGCGATGCCGAGATGGCGCGCCTGGCCGCGGAGTACCACCTGCGCTCTGAGCTGTACGCCAAGCGCCCGAAGCGCAAATTCGTTTCGGCGAGCACCAAGGAGTACGTCTACGCCAACTACCTGCGCGCGTGGGTGGACCGCGCGGAACGCGTCGGCAACCTCAACTACCCCGACGAAGCACGGCGCAAGCGCCTGGCCGGCACCCTGGTGATCAGCGTCGCGGTGCGCCGCGACGGCAGCGTGGAGCAGACCCGCATCATCCAGTCCAGCGGCATCCCGCTGCTGGATTCGACGGCGCAACGGATCGTGCAGCTGTCCGCGCCGTTCCCGCCGCTGCCCGAGACCAGCGAGAACGTGGACATCCTGCACGTCACCCGCACGTGGCGTTTCCTGCCGGGCGGCGAAGTCCGCGACGATTGAGCGGACTCAGGGCGCCAGCGTACCCGGCAGCCTGAGATTGCGGCGCAGGTAGCCGCGCAGCTCCGGGTCGGGTGCTGCCGGCGCGACGCCGCCCAGTTCCCGCTGCAGGATCATCTCCATCAGGTAGGCCCGCGCCTCGCGCGCGGTCGGCGAGCCGCCGTCGTGGCCGGCCTGTTCGTCGACCAGCAACGCGACGTCCTTGCCGGCGAGTTTGAGCCGCGCGGCGTACTCGATGACGCCCGCCAGGCCGACACGGCGATCCTCACCGCCGGCGACCAGCAACACGGGCCGGCGCAGGCGGTCGACATTCGCCAGCGGCGACTGCGCGTGCAGCCGGGCCATCGTCGCCCTGTCCGCCACGTCGATGCCCTGGCCGAGCAACCAGTCCTCCATCGGCACGACGCCGCCGATTTCCAGCGCTTCCGGATTGCGCAACACCCAGCGCAGCACCCATCCGAAATCCGGCGGCGGCACCATGGCCACGGCCACCTTGAACAGGTCCGGGTCGAAGGTGGCGCCGAGCAACGCCGAGTAGCCCCCGAACGAGGCGCCGACGATGCCCACGCGTTCGCGATCACCGATGCCCTGGTCCAGCAGCCAACGCGTGCCCTCGACGATGTCCGCCTGGACGCGGCCATGCCCGAAATCCCCGCGCGCCGCCAGCACGTAGTCGCGGCCATGCCCGGTCGAGCCACGGAAGTTGGGTTCGAACACCGCGTAGCCGCGGTTGGCGAGCAACTGGCTCAGCGCCCGGTATTCGGGCTTCCAGTGGTTCCAGGGTCCGCCGTGCGGCACGACCACCAGCGGCAGCCGCGCGGCATCGCGCCCCGGCGGCAACCAGAGGAAGCCGTGCGCGCGGCGGCCATCCGAGGCCGTCCACGCCACCGACACCGGCCGCGCGAGCAGGGCTTCATCCAGCGCGGCGGCCGGCGCGCCCGAACGCCGGTCCAGGGGCATGTCGTCCAGCAGCGGCGACAACGTGCGCGTCGCCGGGTCGTACACCTGCCAGCGTCGCAGGGGTGCCTGCGGTGAAGCGGTTTCGACCAGCCAGCGCGCGCCGGAACCGACGCCCGGTTGCAGGTCCAGGTCCCGGCCGGGCAGTGCCGCGCGCAGTGCGTCCAGGTGCGCGCCATCGTCAGGGGCAAGCGCGTACAGCTGCGACGTCGTGCTGCGATACGCGACTAAGCGCGGCTGTCGCCCCACCGGGTCTTCGATGATCGCGTCCACATCCGCGGTGCGTTGCGGATCGGCATGGACCTCGACGATCCGCCCGTCCACCTGCAGCCGCGCCAACCGCGACAGATCGCCCTGCAGGTCGGTACGCATCCAGACACCGCCGTCGGGCGCGAGGCCGCGCAGCGCGCAGCGCCGGCTCGGCACGCAATGCAGGACCGGGTGCGCCGCGCCGCGCGCGACCCGGTGTACGACCAACGCGCCGCCTTCCACGCGTTGCAGCCAGGCCACCTCGCCTCGCGCATCGATCGCAGCGTCGACGATGCGCTGGCGGTCCTGCCACAGCACGGTGCGCCGACCCCGCATGTCCACGCGCAGCAAGCGCCAGCCGCGTGGCGCCGCGGCCGGGCCCTCGCGTTCGATCAGCAGCACGGCGGCCGGCTGGCTGGGATCGGTATCGAGCATCGCGACCGCCGTCGCACCTCCCAGCGTCGCGATCCGTCCCGATCCCGCCTGCCTCGCCACGGCCAGCGCCTGCAGGTCGCGCGGCGAACGCAGCAGCAGCCAGCCGCCATCGCGGCTCCAGTCCAGCGCGTCCGCCGGCGTGTTCCCCAGCAGGCGCCGCGGCGGACCGCCCGCGGTGTTCTGCAGCCACACCTCGCGCTGCTCGCCACGATCGCGCAGCCAAGCCGCGTGCCTGCCATCGCGCGACAACCGGATCGCCACGATCGCGCCGCGCTGCAGGAAGGCACTGCGGGGCAACGCGGGCGCGACCGGCCGCGCACGCTCGGCGGCGACGTAGGCCTGCAATCCTCCGCCGCCTGCAGCGCCCGGCACGCTTGCGAGCAGGGTGGAGCCCAGCAGCGTGCATGCAGACAGCGCGATGCGCACCCTGGCGCGCAACGGGAACAGGTTCATGGTCGTCTCCTCACGTCGTCGTGTGCTCAAGCGCGTGCCGGCTGGGCCAGCGACACGCGAACGACAACCTCGCGGCGGGGGATCAGCAGCCACAGGCTGGCCAGTGCCGGCAGCCCGATCAGTGCGCACACCGCGATCCACCCCCAGCGGCCCGCCGTCGAGAGCTGCGAGCGCGCCGTGAGCCAGACGGCACCGACGAGCGACAGCAGCGACAGCACGCCCGCGAGCCACACCATCGAGGCGGGAATCGCCGCAGGCTGGACCACATCCAGCGGCAACGGCGGTGCGAACAGGTTGCGAGCCGCCTCGGTCGCGACGCGCAGCACGGGCGAGGGCCAGCCGCTGCGGTATCGGTAGACCGGCGGATAGTCGTAGGCCAGTGGGCGGGTGTGGACCGTCTCGATGCGGCCATCGTCGTGGGTGCGCAGCGTGATCTGCAGCGGCGCCGCGCCGTCGGCGTGCGATCGCGCAGAGTAAGCCAGCGAGATCAGATGGCCGTCGACCAGTTCCACCAGGTCCAGATTGCGCAGGTCGCCCATCGCGCCCGGCAGCGGCACGCGCAGGCGAGGCACCATCAACGCATGGCTTTCGACCAGCGGACGCCCGTCGTAGAAATACAGCGCACGATCGCTGAGCATGCCGATGCCCTGCCCTAGCGGGCTGCCACCCATCAGCGTTTCGCCGGCCGCGACGCGCACACGCGGCACGACGCGGTGTTCGGCGCTGATGTACTGGTAGAGCGTGTCGCCACCGACCAGCACCGCATCACCCGGTTCCATCCCGGGCAGGCCGTCGCCCGGCAACACCACCGCCGGGAACGGCGCTGCTTCCTTGCCGATGCCGAGCACGCCGGCGGTGCGGTTGTCGGCCAGGCGATAGCCATGCAGGCGCATGTCGTCGTGACTGAACACCCACCGCTCGCGGCGCTCACCGTCGTCGAACTCCATCGGGCGGAAGTTCGCCAGTTCCTGGTATTGCGGCAGCTTGGGCACCTGCACGCCCACGCCTTCGGGGTCGGACAGGCGGATCTGCTCGCGCAGCAGCGGCGCATCCGGATGATGGCTGCCGCGCAGGCCCGCCACCATGCGGTCGCGCGGATCCATCTTCTCGACTTCGTTGTGCCCGCCGACCGGCGGCGTCGGCGTGTTGTTCGGGTGGCTGCCCTGCGCGATCCACACCATCTCCAGGCCGAACAGTACGACCAGCACCAGCACCTGCACCGCGACCTGCAGCGGCAGCGCGACGGCGGCCGTCGCGAAGACCCCGCGCGGCGGCGCGTCCAGGTCGGCCGCGAACGCCACGCGCAGCAGCACGGCGAGCCAGGCCAGCACGATCAGCTCGATCGCGATCATGCCGACGCCATAGGCCCGGCTGACCAGCAACCACACCAGCAGGATCAAGGCCGCGCCCGCCCAACGCCACCCGCGCAAGCTGCAGAACGCACCGGCGAGATAGGCGGACGTCGCGATCAGCGCACCGGAGAGCGGCAGCAGCCAATGGCGCAGGTCGACCACGCGCGGCGTGAGCGCGTGTTGCCAGAGTGCAACGAGCAGCAAGGGCAGCGCGACGGCCACCGCGAGCAGCACCGCGGCGGCAGCGGCGAGCGCGAACGCCACCCGCGTCGGCGCCATCGGCCGGTGCAGCAGGCTCAGCCACTGGCTCGGCTTGCGGTACGTGCCCATCTGGTAGAGGCCGAGCAGCAGGCCGCACAGCGCGTAGACGCCGCCGATCACCCGGTGCACGAGCAGCGGCTGCTGTGCCAGGTCCACGACGCGCGCCATGAAGGCCAGCGCCAGCAGGTGCACCACCGCGGCGAGTACGGCCCAGCCACGGAAGCGGATCAGTTCGCTCTTGAAGAAGTCGTACATGGGGCGTTCCTCAGGCCGCGGCCGGCGTGGCGTGGTTTTTGGCCAGGAAGCCGTTGACCGCACGGTCCAGGCTCACCGGCATGCTCCGGATCGAGCGCGCGCCCTGCGCACGCAGGTAATCGGCGAAGCGCTCGTCCTGGTCCAGCACCAGGTAGTGGTGCAGGCCATCCAGGCGCTGCACTTCCAACAGGCCGGGCACCGTATGCGGCTCCGGCCCCTTGAACGGGATGTCCGCCACCCACAGCGCGACGCGCGCCGTGAAATCCTCCGGTGCGGACATGTTCTTCAGCTGGCCGCGCTCGAGGATGATCAGGTTGTCGGCGACGCGCTCGATCTCTTCCATCTGGTGCGAGCAGTAGACGACCGTGCACTGCTCGGCCGCATTGCTGTACATCAGCGATTCCAGGAAGGCGCGCTTGGCGACGACGTCCAGCCCCAGCGTGGGTTCGTCGAGCACCAGCAGTTCCGGCGTCTGCGCCAGGGCCAGCGCGAGGTTGAGCCCGGCGCGCTCGCCGCGCGAGAGCTCCGCCACCTTCTGCTGCGGCAGCACGTGGTAATGGCCGATCACGTCGTCGTAGGCGCGCGCGTTCCAGCGCGGGTACTGGTGCTGCTGCATCGCGCGCACCTGCTCGACCCGCATCCAGCCCGGCAGCGTGTGTTCTTCGTTGACGAAGCCGACCCGTGCGCGGTCTTCGGGCCGCAGCTGCTGGCTGTCGCGGCCGAGGATGCGCGCCGTGCCGGAGGTCGGCGGCAGGAAGCCGAGCAGGATCCGGAACAGCGTCGACTTGCCCGCACCGTTCGCGCCCACGATCGCGTGGATGCGCCCGCGCGGGATCGCCAGGTCCAGGTGGTCCAGCGCCAACTTCGCGCCGTAGCGGCGGGTCAGTGCGCGGGTTTCGATCACGTAGTCGTCGGACATGTCGGCGGTCCTGGCTCAGGCGGTGCGGCGCGGCGCCAGGCGCCGCAGGGCGTGCGATACGCGCGACTCGACCTCGTCGGCGGCGAAGTCGAGCGGGATCACGTCGTTGACGAAGCGGCCGACGGCGTCGTCGAGGCGACGCTCGCGTTCGGTATCGGACAGGCGCTGGCGCGGCGCTGCGACATACAGGCCCATGCCCTGCCGCGATTCCAGCCAGCCCTCGGTGGTCAGCTCGGCATACGCCTTGGCCACCGTGTTGGGGTTGATCGACAGCTGCTGCGCCAGGCCGCGCACGCTGGGCAGCTGGTCGCCGGCGCGCAGGCCGCCCGTGGCGATCTGCATGCGCACGCCATCGACGATCTGGCGGACGATGGGTCGCGGATCGCCCGTGGCGATCTGCAGCATCAGGGGGACGGTGCGGGCCATGCGGGACCTCCAGGCAACTGTACTAATACAAATAGTACAGTTAGGCCAGCGGACGTCAACCCTGACCGACGGCACCCCTCCGGGTGGTCGCCTCAGCGGCTGGCGCGAAGGGCTTTCTGTTCTTCCAGGGTCAGGGCGACGTTGTTGCGCAGATAGGCCGGCTCCACGCGCTCCGGCGCGATGGCCTCGCCGCGCTGCCACGCCTGCACCGCCAGCCGCGCAAGGTCGGCGGCATGCGGCAGCGCCTGGGCGTCGATGCGGGCGAGGCGTGCCTGCAGCGCCGTCGCCAGCGCTCCTTCGGCCGCTGCGAACCCGGTCCCGACGCCGATCCAGCCGATCGCGTCCCCGGGCAACCGGTAGTCGGCGGGTGCAATGACCGCTTCCTCGGTCGTCGCGAACAGATCCTCGCCCTGGCGCACGAACGTGCCGGTGTAAACCTCCCCCATCCGCGCATCGATGGCCGCCAGGATCGCGTGCGGGGCACCGACATCGCAGCCGCCCTCGCCCGCCAATACCGCAGGCGCCGGTACCTGCGCGGCCAGCACCGCCAGCGTCGAGACCGGCAGCAGTGGCCGGTCGAGGGCCAGGGCGATGCCCTGCGCGATGGCAATCGCGAGGCGGACGCCGGTGAAGGCACCGGGTCCACGGCTGAGTGCCACCGCATCGAGCTGCGAGCGGGAGAGGCCAGCGTCGGCCAACAGCTGTTCGGCCCACGGCAGCGCGAGTTCGGCGTGCCGGCGCGGGGCGATCTCGAAGCGTTCGCGCACCTCGCCATCGACGTAGACGGCGACGGAACAGGCTTCGGTGGCGGTTTCGAAGGCGAGCAGTTTCATGCGGATCGGCGTGACCAGATGGCGCAAGGATACCTGCGTGGTTCAGAAGCGGGCATCGGCGAACCAGTCGTCGGTCGGCGGAGCCGCCGCCGCGGGCGCATCGTCGCTGATCGCGGCGCCGAAGAACCCCTGTACGTCCTGCACCCGTTGCGTGCGCGCGAACGGCGGCAGCGAATCGAGGAAGACGCGCCCGTAGGGCTTGCCGGTCAGACGCGGATCGCACAGCACCAGCACGCCGCGGTCGGTCTCGCTGCGGATCAGGCGGCCGACCGCCTGTTTGAGCGCGATGACGGCCTGCGGCAGCTGTTCGTCGCGGAACGGATTGCCGCCGGCGCGTCGCACGGCGTCCAGGCGGGCTTCGAACACCGGATCGTCCGGCGCGGCGAACGGCAGCTTGTCCACCACGACGACGCTCAACGTGTCGCCGACCACGTCGACGCCCTCGCGGAAACTCGCCGCACCGAGGAGCACGCCGTTGCCGGATTCACGGAAACGCTGCAGCAACGTGCCGCGCGGCGCCTCGCCCTGCACGAACAGCGGCCACGGCCCGCCCCGCAGCGCGTCGGCCGCTTCGCGCAGCGCACGATGCGAGGCGAACAGCAGGAACGCCCGCCCCTGCGAGGCCTCCAGCACCGGCCGCACCGTGGCGATCAATGCCTGGCCGTAGGCGGGTGCGTTGGGATCCGGCAGGCCGGTGGGCAGGTAGCACAACGCCTGGTGCGGCCAGTCGAACGGACTGGGCTGGAGCAGCGTGGGCGGATCTTCCAGGCCCAGGCGCACGGCGAAGTGATCGAAGCGGCCGCCGACGGCGAGCGTGGCCGAGGTGAACACCCAGGCCGCACGCGACTGTTCGCGGTGCTGGCGCAGCGGACCGGACACATCCAGCGGCGTGCGCTGGCAGCGGAACGCGCGCGGGGTGAGCTCGTACCAGAGCACGTCGCCGTCATCGTCCTGCGGGGCCGCGTCTTTGTCGTCGAATGCGCCTGCGCGGGTGGGCGCCGCGTACCAACGCGACAAGCGCTTGGCGAATTCGGCGGCCCGTGCCGCGCAGGCTTCCAGGCCCAGCGACGCCTGCGCCAGCGGGGCGAGCGCGGCCGACAGGTCCGCGAGTGCGTGTTCGATGGCATCGAAGCCCGCGGTCACCTCCGGCTTGGCCAGCAACCGCTGCTGGGTGCCGCGCGCCGGCAGCCCTTCCATCGCCGCGCGGGCTTCGCGCAGGGCCTGTTCCAGCGCGCGCACCGGCGGCTGCAGCGCGGACAGCGCGCCGGCGACGTCCTTGCACTCGGCCAGGCAATCGCGCGCCAGTTCCTGCAGCGGCCGCATGCCGAAGCCTTCGCCGAAGAAGTTCGCCGCCAGTTCGGGCAGCTGGTGGGCCTCGTCGATCACGAAGGCCTGCGCGCCCGGGAGGATTTCGCCGAAGCCTTCCTGCTTGAGCGCGAGGTCGGCCAGCAGCAGGTGGTGGTTCACCACCACGATGTCCGCCGCCTGCGCACGCTGGCGTGCCTGCACCACGAAGCAGTCGTCCCAGAACGGGCACTCGCTGCCCAGGCAGTTGTCGATGGTGGACGTGACCAGCGGCAGCAGCGGCGAATCGTCCGGCAGTGCGGCCAGCTCGGCCATGTCGCCGAACTGGGTGCGCCCGCTCCATGCGACGACGCGCTGGAACTGGTCCACCTGCTCGCGGCTTGTGAAGGTGGTTCGCAACAGCGCCGGCTCGCCCTTGGCTTGGTTGAGGCGGTAGCGGCACAGATAGTTGCTGCGTCCCTTCAGCAGCGCCGATTTCAGTCCGGCCACGCCCAGCGCGTCGCGCACGCGCGGCAGGTCGCGGTGGTACAGCTGGTCCTGCAGCGCGCGCGTGCCGGTGGAAATGATGGTCTTGAGTCCCGACAGCAGCGCCGGCACGAGATAGGCGAAGGTCTTGCCGGTCCCGGTGCCGGCTTCGGCGAGCAGCACGTCGCGCCCGTCGAACGCATCGGCGATCGCCGCGGTCAGGCGCTGCTGGGCGTCGCGGGGCGTGAAGGCATCGAGGCGGTCCGCCAGCGCGCCCCCTTCGCTGAGGGCGTCGCGGCTGGCCTGGGCGAGCTGTGACATCGGAAAAAGGACGGGCGGTTGCGGCGGCAAGAGTACCGCGTCGCGCCCGCCGCGCGCCTCACATGCGCTCGATCACCGGCACGGTGCACGCATCGCGCTGGCGTTCGGCATCGCCGATCGATGCGTCCTGGGTGGCCGCGCGGGCCGCATGCTGCGCGGCGTCTTCCGGCGTATGGCGCACCGGCAACGGGGCCAGCACGGCGCGCTGGTGTTGGCGTACCTGGCGCACGGTCTCCCAGTGCTGGCGGCACAGCGGACCGACCCGGGAGCCCAGTTCGAACGCCCGGTGCGCGAGCGCGTCGGCGCGCGCGTAGTCGCCCTGCAGCAAGGCCAGCTCGGCGCGTTCCTGCAGGACCGCGGGGTCCTCCGGCACGATCGCCACCGCACGGTCGAGCGCGGACGCCGCGGCGGCCAGCTCGCGCGCAGCGACGGCCCGCTGGGCGGTTTCGCGCAAGTCATCGACTTCCGGATCGCGCAGCGGCTGCACGGCGAGCTCGCGGTCGTCGTGGCCGGCGGCGGCATGGATCGCGGCGACGCGTTGCTGGGGGGTGACCGGATCGTTCGCGGCGGGCGGTTCGGGCGCCGGCGCGGACGCGCAACCGGCGAGGACGAGCAGGAACAGGGGAACGGCGTACTTCATCATCATGGCTGTTGCGGGGGAGGATCCTGGGGCGGTGGTGCTTCTTCTTTTCGGTCCAGGCCGAACCAGCTGCGCCATCCGCCGCCGCTGTCGGCTTCTTCGCCTTCGAGCGGCGGTTGTTCGACCACGCAGGCGGCATAGGCCGGCGCGAAGCCGGATACGAACGGCAGCTGGCGGGCGCCCGGGCAACCCGGGTCGGTGCTGTTGGACGACACCACCCACTGCCAGTCCAGGCCCTTGCCCGACGCCTTCAGCGGCGCACTGGGCAGGCGGGCGAACAGGCCCGACCACACGCGCATCGCGCCGGTCGCACCGTACAGGCCGGTCTGTTGGTTCTGGTCGTTGCCCATCCATACCACGGCAAGGTGGTCGCCGGTGTAGCCGGCATACCAACTGTCGCGGCCGTCGTTGCTGGTGCCGGTCTTGCCGGCCGACTGCAGGCGGCCGAGGCCATCGCCGAGCAGCTGCCGGCCGGTGCCGTTGGAAACGACCTGCTGCAGCGCCACGGTGATGAGGTTGGCGGCGATGGAGTCGCCTTCCTGCGCCGGCGCAGGCGTCTTGTCGTAGCGCTTGAGCAGTTTGCCGTTCGGATCGAGCACGCCGCGCACCGCATGCAGCGGTTGGATCTCGCCGCCGGATGCCAGGAACTGGTACAGCTGCGCCATCGCGTACGGGCTCTGGTCGGTCGCGCCGAGGATCAGGGCCGGGTTGGGTTCGGCCTGGATGCCGGCCAGCACGCGGATCAGCTGGGCGAGACGGTCGGGCTCGACCTTCATGCCGACGCGGACGGTGGCCTGGTTGTACGACTGCGCCAGCGCATCGACCATGCGCACGGTGCCGTGACTGCGACGGTCGGAGTTCGCCGGCGTCCAGCGCTTGTTCTTGCCCAGTTGCACGGTGACCGGCGAATCGTCCACCCAGCTGGCGAGCGAATACTCATCCGGCTGCGCCAACGCCAGCAGATAGACGAACGGCTTCAGCAGCGAACCCACCGGACGTTGCGCCTCCACGGCGCGGTTGAAGCCCTGCTCGGCGACATGGCGGCTGCCGACCACGGCGAGCACGTCGCCGTCGTGCACGTCGGTGACCACCATGCCGGCCTGCAACGGAGGCCGGCGCTTGTTCTCCAGCGCCTTCACCGTACGCGTCACCGACGCTTCGGCATACGCCTGTGCGGAAGGCGACATGCCGGACAACACGGTCAGACCGGCGCCCTGCAGCGCGCTCTCCGGATAATCGCGCGCCAGTTGGCGGCGCACCAGGTCAACGTACGCGGGGAAGCGGTTCGCCGCGGCCATGCCGGGCGTCTTGGTCACGCCCAGCGGCGCGGCCTGCGCGCGCTTGTATTCCGCATCGTCGATCAGCCCCGTCTCGTGCAGTTTCGACAGCGCGTAGTCGCGGCGCTCCTTCGCGCGCTCCGGATTCCGGCGCGGGTCGTAGACCGAAGGTCCCTTCACCATGCCGATCAGCAACGCCACCTGCTCGGTGGTCAGACTGTCGAGGTCCCGGCCGAACCAGAACTCCGCGCCCGCGGCCACGCCATGGATAGCCTGGCTGCCACGCTGCCCCAGGTAGACCTGGTTGAAGTACGCCTCCAGGATCGTGCGCTTGTCGTAGCGCGCCTCAAGGATCAACGCGTACAGGATCTCGTTGAACTTGCGGGTCGGCGTCTGTTCCTTGCCGATGCCCAGCAGTCCGCTGCGCGCCAGCTGCTGGGTCAGCGTGCTGGCGCCCTGGCGGGTATCGCCGCCGGACTTCACCAGCAGCCACGCCGCGCGCACCATGCCCGAGAGGTCGACGCCGTGGTGGTCCTTGAAATCGCGGTCCTCGACCGCCTGCAAGCCCGTCACCAGCAGATCCGGGACTTCCTCGAGCCGCACCAGGCGACGTTCTTCCTGCTTCTGCCCATACAGCGTCGCGATGCGGGCGGGGTCCAGCCGCACCACCTTCAACGACTGCTTGCGCGTGACGTCGCGCACGGCGCCGACGCGCCCGCCCGAGAGGCTCACCTGGATGCGTCGAGGCGCCACGCGGCCGTCGACATCGACATAACCGCGGCTCGAAATCGTGAAACGACCGCCATCGCGCGCATACGTGCCCGGACTCTGCCCGGCGCCGTCGTCGCGATAGGACGCGGCGTCGAGTTCGGTCTTCAACGTCTGCGCGTCCATCGCCAGCCCGGGCGCCAGTTGCAGAGGACGCGCATAGACACGCGTCGGAATCTGCCACTGCAGTTCGCCGAACCGCTGGGTGACCTGGTGGTTCAGGTACAACGTGTACGGGATCAGGAAACCCAGGCCGAGCCCCATGGCCGCGAGCCCCCAGCCGAGCAGGCGTTGCCGCCATACGGGTCGGCCGTCGTCACCGTCGTCGATGTCGTCTTCGTCCAGCGCTTCGTCGTCGTAGTCGTTGCGGGCCACAGGGGATGCGACAATGGGAATTCGGGCGAGTCTAGCGCAGCCGCCAAGGGTGCGCCCGGCCCGAGCGCCCCCCACTCAGCTGGAGTTGCAACGGAATGTCGATGTCGTGGGCGGACCTGCGCTTCATGCTGGAACGCACGCGCGGCCTGGTCCGCCGGGGACTGGCCAGCCTGCGCACGCGCGGCCTGTCGGCGACCTGGGCACGGGTGCGGCGCCAGTTCGCCCCTCGTCCTCCGCTCGCCCCTGGCGTCCTGTACCGGCCGGCCGACGCTGCGTTCGCGCCCTTCGCCGTGCCCGCGAGCGAATCGCCACGCGTCAGTATCGTGATCCCCGTCTACAACCAGGCGATGCACACGCTGGGCTGCCTGCGCGCACTGGCCGAGCATCCGCCGTCCGTGGCCTGCGAAATCATCGTCGTCGACGACGGTTCGCGCGACGAGACGCGCGACTGGATGGCATCGGTCGCCGGCCTGCGTTACCACCGGCGCACCACCAACGGCGGCTTCATCGCCGCGTGCAACGACGGTGCCGCGCTCGCCCGCGGCGACTATCTTGTCTTCCTCAACAACGACACGTTTCCACAGCCCGGCTGGCTCGAAGCGCTGCTGGATACCTTCGGCGCATGGCCGGAAGCCGGCTTGGTCGGCGCACAGCTGGTGTATCCGGACGGTCGCCTGCAGGAGGCCGGCGGCGTGGTCTTCGATGACGGATCGGCGTGGAACTACGGGCGCTTCGATTCGCCGGACGATCCGCGCTACGCGAGCGTGCGCGATGCGGACTACTGCTCGGGTGCGGCGATCATGCTGCCGACGTCGCTGTTCCGCGAGGTCGGCGGCTTCGACACGCGCTATGCGCCGGCCTACTACGAGGACACCGATCTCGCCTTCGCGGTGCGTGCGCACGGACGCCGCGTGATCTATCAGCCCGCGTCGCGCGTGGTGCACCTGGAAGGCATCACCGCAGGCACCGACACGGGCAGCGGCGCGAAGGCCTACCAGGTCCGCAACCGCGACGTGTTCGCCCGCAAGTGGGCCGCCGCGCTCGGCCGGCAGCCTGCGGCGGGCACGCTGCCATCGCCCGCGGTGCTCGCGCGCGGCCGACGCCAGGTGCTGGTCGTCGATGCGGAAACACCCCGGCCGCAGCACGACTCCGCGTCGCTGCGGATGTCCAACCTCATGCGCCTGTTGGTCGACGAAGGGGCGCACGTCGTGTTCCTGCCGGCGGACCTGCGCCACGCCGGCAGGGACACCACGGACCTGCGGCAGCGCGGCATCGAGACATGGCATGCGCCGTTCACCGGCACCGTCGCATCCTGGCTGCGCGAGCACGGGCCGCGCTTCGACGTGGTGATGCTGTCCCGTCACTACGTCGCCTCCGAATTCCTCCCGCTCGTGCGCCGGTTCGCGCCGCAGGCGCGTGTCGTGTTCGACACGGTCGATCTGCATTTCCTGCGCGAGACGCGCGGTGCGGAGGTGGCCGGGGACGAGGCGTTGCGACGCAGCGCGGAGCGGACACGCGAGCGCGAGCTCGCGCTGATGCGCCAGGCGGACGCGACGCTGGTGGTCAGCCCCGCCGAGGCCGATATGCTCGTGCCCCTGCTGCCCGACGCGCGGATCGACGTCCTCTCGAACCTGCATGAGGTCGCGGACGGCGGCGCCCCCTACGCGCAGCGGCGGGACCTGGTGTTCGTCGGCGGTTTCCGCCATCCGCCGAACGTCGATGCCGTGCTGTGGTTCGGCCGCGACGTCTTCCCCCGCATCCGCGAGCGTCTTCCGGACGTGCGTTTCCACTGCATCGGCGCCGAACCCCCGGCGGACGTGCTTGCGCTGCAGCAGCTGCCCGGCATCGCCGTGCATGGGCACGTACCGGATCTGGCGCCTTACATGGACGGCGCCCGCGTGGCCGTCGCGCCGCTGCGCTTCGGTGCGGGCGTCAAGGGCAAGGTGAACCTGAGCATGGCGCACGGCCAGCCCGTCGTCGCCACATCCTGCGCGGTCGAGGGTATGCGACTCGTCGATGGACACGACGTCTGGGTCGCCGACACGGCAGACGCGTTCGCGGACGCCGTCGTCTCGCTGTACAACGACGCCGTGCTGTGGGAACGCCTGTCGGCGAACGGTCGCGAAAACATCCGCCGCCATTTCTCGCTCGACGCGGCGCGCGACGTGGTGCGTCGCGTGTTCCTGCGCTAGCGCGGCGGAGGGGCCTGCGCCAGGCGCACGCGCGCCTGGAAGTCTTCGAGGCCGGACACCGTCGCATCGAGCCGGCGCGCCTCATCCAATGCCTGCGAGGCGAACGCGATGTCGCCCGCGCCGAGGCGCTCGCTGCCTACCGCGATCCACTTCTCCGCCAGTCGCCGGCGGGCATCGGCCAATCCTGCATCGCGCGGTTGCAGCGTCTGCCATGCCTGCTGGCAGGCCTGCGCGCGACGGATGCGGTTCGCGCGCAGTTCGTCTTCGTAGCACGTGCGTACGGCAGGCAGCAGGCGCGCCGCGGCCTGTTTCACCGCAGGCGCGTCGGGCGCCAGCGCCTGCGCGGCACGCAACTTGTCGTAGGCGCTTTCGCCCGGCGGCGTGAGCCACTGTCCCTGCGCCTCGGCCTGGGCCATCGCGGCGAGCAGGACCTGCATGCGTCGGTCGCGTTCGCGCGTCGGCAGGACCGTGCCCAACCGGCCGCGCGCCTGCTCGGCGCGGACCACGGCCTGCTCCGCCTGGGTGACGCGCACCGATTGTGGCGCCAGCGCGCGGGCCTGGGCCAGTTCCTGTCGTGCCTCGTCGAAGCGGAAGTCCGCCGCCTGCCGCTCCGCCAACGCCGCATGGGCCACGCCCACCTGCTCCAGCCCCTGGCGCGCGGCGGCATCGTCCGGCACCGCCGCCAGCACCGCCTCGTACGCCGCGCGCGCCGGCGCCAGTCGCCCGCGCGCGATGTCGCGTGCGGCCGCACGACGACGCGACTCCAGCGCGGTCGCGAGCGCCGCCTGCGCCTGCGGCAGGTCGACATGCCCCGCATCGAACGTCTGCGCCTCGGCGATCAACGCCGCTGCTTGCCCCGGTTCGTTGCGGGCCAGATGACGCCCTGCCTCCTGCAAGAGATCCGACAACGCATCCTCCCGGCCTTCGAGCGCTTCCAGCCGAGCCGGCTGCAGCGCGAGCACGCGCTGGTAGAGGGGAAGCGCGGCGTCTTCGCTGCCGACGAGCCTGCCGGCCTCGTGCGCCTGCGTCGCCGCCTGCAGTACGCCGTCGAGACCGGCATGCTCCGCTTCGCGCGCGCGCAACCGTGCGGCGAACGCGTCCGCCTGTGCGCGTGGCACCTGCAGGTCCCGCGCGAGTGCCAGCCGATCCCGCGCGTCCTCGAACCGGTTCTGCACCAGCGCGGCGGCCGCTTGGCGCAAGGCATCCTGCGCCACGCGCCGCAGCCCGATGGCCGCTTCGTTCCGGTCGGTATCGAGCGCCTGGGCGGCTTCATAGAGTTGACGCGCGCCAGTGCCGTCGTCGGCATCAAGCCGTCCCTCGGCCAGCGCGCGCCCTGCCTGGTCGAGCAGGGCCTGCACGCGCGTTTCGGGCCAGAGCACGTCCGCCATCGGGCGGCGGAAGACCACCAGCAGCACGACCAGCATCAGCGCGACCGCAGCGCCCCATCGCCAATACCGCCGCTCGCGCCACGCGGGAATGGGTGGCTCGTGGTGCGTGCGCGCCGCCGCGATGACGCGCGTCCAGTCGATGCGCGGTTCGATGCGGCGATCGCGGCCGGTGTCGGGGCGGTCTTCGCGGGTCACCCCCGCAGGATAGCGACTCAGCCTGAACGCCGTGCGTCTTCCACGCCCGGCAGCGCATCCAGCTTGCCCAGCAGCGTCGAGAGCTGGCCGAAGTCCGCCACCTTCAAGCGCAGGCGCAGGTGAACGCGCCCGCTGGCGCGGTTGTTCTGGCTGTTGATGTCCAGCACGTTGGCTTCTTCCTGGGCGATCAGGGTGGTGATGTCCTTGAGCAGCCACTTGCGATCGATCGCCGTGACCTGCACGTCGACTTCGTATCCGCCCCCGGCCTGGCCCCACTCCACGGGCAGCACACGCTGCGGGCTGGCCGCGGCGAGCCGGGCGAAGGCGGGGCAATCGGTGCGGTGCACGGTGACACCGCGACCGCGTGTCAGATAGCCGGCGATGGGCTCGCCCGGCACCGGCTGGCAGCAGCGGGCCAGTTGCACCAGCAGGTTGCCCACGCCCTGGACGGTGAACTTCGACTTGCCCGGTGCGGCCACCTTGCGCGGCGGCCGACGCACCGGCAGCACGGGCTCGTCCGGCTCCGCGGCGCTGCGCTGCTCTTCGTGCAGGGCGCGGCCCACCTGGTGCGGCCCGACGTCGCCCAGCGCCACCTGGATGTACAGGTCGTCGATGGTCTCGGCGTGGAATTTCTTCGCCACGCCGGTGAGGTCGGCGTGGTGCAGGCCCAGGCGCTTGAGCTCCTTTTCCAGCAGCTCGCGACCGGCCTGCAGGTTGCGCGTCCGGTCGAGCTTGTGGAACCACGCGCGCACCTTGTCGCGCGAGCGTCCGCTGGCGAGGAAGCCGTTCGCCGGCAGCAGCCAGTCGCGCCGCGGTTCGGGCTCCTTCGAGGTCATGATCTCGACGCGATCGCCGCTGGCGAGCGCGTGGTTCAACGGCACGATGCGGCCGTTGACCTTCGCCCCGCGCGTGCGGTGGCCGACCATCGTGTGCACGTGGTAAGCGAAGTCCAGCACGGTGCCGCCCTGCGGCAGGTCCACCACCTCGCCCTTCGGCGTCAGCGCGTAGACGCGATCCTCGACCAGCTCCGCGTCCAGGTCGCCGGCCAGCGCGCCCTCCCCTGCGCCGTCGCCGGCCCCGTCGAGCAGCCGCCGCATCCACGCGATCTTGCGGTCGAAGGCATCGCCGCCGCTCTTGCCTTCCTTGTACTTCCAGTGCGCGGCCACGCCCAGTTCGGCCTGCGCGTGCATCTCATGCGTGCGGATCTGCACTTCCAGCGTGCGTCCCTCCGGACCGACCACGGCGGTATGCAGCGAGCGGTAGTCGTTCGCCTTCGGGCGCGCGATGTAATCGTCGAACTCGCTCGGGATCGGCACCCACAGCGCATGCACGATGCCGAGCGCGGCGTAGCACGCCGCGACATCGTCCACCGCGATGCGCACGGCGCGCAGGTCGTAGAGTTCGTCGAAACCCACCTGCTTGCGCTGCATCTTCCGCCAGATGCTGTAGATGTGCTTCGGACGGCCGCTGATCTCGGCGTGGATGCCGTGCTCCGCCAGCGCCGCCTGCAGGCTGGCGATGACGGCCGCGATGTAGCGTTCGCGACCGGTGCGCTTCTCGTCGAGCTGCGCGGCGACCTGCTTGTACGTCTGCGGCTGCAGGTAGCGGAACGCGAGGTCCTCGAGTTCCCACTTGAGCTGCCAGATGCCCAGACGGTTGGCCAGCGGCGCGTGGATGTCGCGGGTCAATCGCGCCAGCGCCTGCCGCTGTTCCTCAGGCAGGCTGCCCGCCGCGCGCATCCGCGCCAGTTGGCGCGCGAGCAGGATGGGCACGACGCGCAGGTCGCGCACGATCGCCAACAGCAGCCGGCGCAAGCCCTCCGTATTCGCTCCGCGTGCCTGTTCCGCGTGCAACGCCCAGACTTGTGCGGCGGCCGCCTGGCCCTCCAGCAGGTCCGCCAGGCCGGGGACCGGCTTGCCTGCCGGCAGGGCGGATTGCAGTGAGGGAAGCCCGTACAGCAGCGCGGCCAGGAGGACATCGCCATCCGCCGACAGCGCGGCGAGCGTATCCAGGGTATCGGCGACCACGCCCGGCGCATCGGGCATGCCGGCATCCACGCCGGGGTGGGTCGCGGCTTCGGCGAGAGCGTGCCGCAACGGCGCTGGCAGCCCGTGCAGCGCGGGCCGTTGCAGCAACGTGGCGATGTCGTGAACGGGGGCCACCATGGCGGGGGAGCGAGGCGGTCAGGCGCCGCCGGAATGACTACACTACCGGCCAGTCGCCCGCAGGAACAACCATGAAGATGAGCCGCTTGTTTCTATCCCTCGTGTTGCTGACCGCTCCGCTGTTCGCTTTCGCGCAGGATGCCGCGGCCGACGCCAGGTTCGCCGACCTGCGCGCGTCGATGACGCCGGAGGAGTTCAAGGCCGCGGGCCTCGACAAGCTCAGCGACGCCGAATTGTCGGCGCTGAGCACGTGGCTGAACCGCAAGGTCGGCACGGAAACGGCCCGCGCCGTCGAGCAGGTGCGCCAGGAAACCCAGACCGCCGTCGCGCAGGCCCAGGCCGATACGCGCAAGCGGGTCGAGCAGGAAAACCGCGGCTTCTTCGATTTCGGTTCGGACGAACCCATCAAGAGCACGCTCGTAGGGGAGTTCAAGGGCTTCGCCGAGGGCAACCGCTACACGCTGGCCAATGGCCAGGTGTGGGAACAGATCGAGCCCGCGAGCCTGCCCGGCGTGCGCAAGACCAATCCGGACGTCGTCGTCAAACCGGGACTGTTCAACAACTGGTTCCTGCGCATCGGCGGCTACAACACCGCCGCCAAGGTGCGCCGCATCAAGTAGGCACGGTCAGCCGCGCAGCGCCTGCAGGCGCTGCGCGAGCTTCTTCGGCGAAACGCCGGCGCGCGCGCCCAGTTCCTGGGCGAACATCGACACGCGCAGTTCCTCCAGGTCCCAGCGCAGGGCCTGCCAGTCCGGCGATCCCGCGACGCCGTCGCTCACGGCCTGGGCCAGCGCATCGACGAACGGTTTGATCTCCAGCATCCGCGACTGGTCCCGGGTCGGGTCGCGTACCGCGCGCTCCGCCCGCAGCCGCATCGCCTTCACGTAACGCGGCAGCTGCGCGAGCGCATCGGCCGGCGTGTCGCGGAGAAACCCGGGATGCACCAGCGCCGCGAGCTGCGCACGCAGGTCGTCGAGATTGCCGCGCGCCCAGCCCATCAGCGGCGCCTCCAGTTGCGGCTTCAGGTCGGCCACAGCGGACAGGATCGCCTCGGCCAGTTTCAGCCGCTCCATCGCTTCGCCGAACAGCCGCTTGCCGGCCTCCTCGCGCCGCTGCTCGAACGCGGTGCGGTCGCGGATCGCGCCCAGTCCGTCTGCCAGCACCGCATTCATCGCCGCATCGACGATGTCACCCCGCAGGCGCTCCTGCGATTCGATGGCCGCATACAGCAAGCCGGTCTTGGGCGGCACCGGCAGCTGCTTGCGCGCCTGCTTCACCTTGTCGGCGAGGGCGATCTCCAGCAGGCGGCGGACACCGCGCGGATGCGCCGCGTCCGCCTCGGCGCGGTCGGCGAACACCTGCAATGCCACCGTATCGCCCTCGTCCCGCAGCGCCGGATAGGCGGGCACGCCGGCCTCGCCAGGAACTTCATGCGGGATGGCCTGCGCAGGGAATTCACGCAGGCCGTTCGCCGCCATCGCGCGCCCCGCACGTGCGGCGAAGGCCTCCCCTGCCTTCGCGCCGAAGCGGGCGCGCAAGGCATCGAGGTCGCGCGATTCGGCCAGTACGCGGCCCTCGCCACCGCCTCGCGGGTCTTCGCGCAGCCGCAGGTTCATGCGCAGGTGCGGCTCCAGTGCGGCGTCATCGAAATCGAGTGCGGCCACCGCCACGCCCGTCGCCCGCGACAGGAAGCGGGCGAGCTCGCCGCGCACGTCGTCGGCGGTCGGCTTCGGGAACGCCTCGAAGAACGCACGGCCGAAGTCCGGCGCCGGCACATAGTTGCGTCGCATCGCCTTGGGCAGACTGCGGATCAGTCCCGAGGCCTTGTCGGCGACGAACCCCGGCGCCAGCCACGACAGGCGCGCAGGATCCAGCGCGTTGAGCAGATGCAGGGGCACCTCGAGCGTCACGCCGTCGTCCACCGCACCCGGCTCGAAACGGTAATGCAGCGGCAGGCGCGCATCGCCGAGCGCGAAGTACTTGGGGTAGCGATCCTCTTCACTGCCCTCGCCGGGCAACAGGTCGGTCAGCGACCAGTGCAACGCACGGCGCTTGTCGGCTGGCAGCGTCTTCCACCAGGCATCCAGCCCGGCGGCCGAGTGGAGGTCCGACGGCACGCGATCCAGGTACCAGCGCGCCTGCCAGTCCTCGTCCGCGACCAGGCCGGCCCGGCGCAGCTTGGCTTCTTCCTCGCGGGCCTGCTCGAGGGTCTTCAGGTTGTCGGCGACGAAACCGGCGCGGGTGTTGATCTCGCCGCTGACCAGGCCCTGGCGCACGAAGATGTCGTGCGCTTCGACCGGTTCGATGCGGCCGTAGTGCACGGGTTTCTTCGGCGCCAGCACCAGCCCGAACAGGCTGATCTGCTCCGAGGCCAGCACCTGCCCCTGCGCGCGCGACCAGTGCGGATCGAAGTGCTTGCGCAGCAGCAGGTGCGGGATTTCGGCGATCACCCAGTCCGGCTCGATCGCCGCGAGGGTCATACCCCACACCTTCTGCGTATCCAGCAGGTTGGCCGCCAGCAGCCACGGTGGTGGTCGCTTTGACAACGCCGAGCCGGGGAACGGCAGGAAGCGGCGCTGCCGCGGCGCCTGGAAATCGCCCTTGTCGGTGCGATGGCCGATCTGCGTCGGCAGGCCCGCGATCAGCGCGCGGTGCAGGGTCTGGTAGGCGCTGGCGCGCGCGCGTTCGCTGTAGCCGCCAGCGGCCGGCACCCGGTCCTCCTGAGCGCGTACGGGGACGGGCGCCGCTGCGGCATCAGCCTTCCCTTCGCGTGCCAGGCGCGCGGCGCGGTGGAGTTGGCCGCGGGTGGCCTTTGCAGCGGCCGCATCATCGCGCGCGGCCGGCGGCGCGCTGCTGCCGGCCAGCAAGGGCGCCATCGAGGCCTCGGCGTCTTCTTCCTTCCAACCCAGTTCCTCGCACAGCAGGCGCAGCTGTCGATGCAGCTCGCGCCACTCGCGCATGCGCAGGAACCCGAGGAAGTGACGGCCGCACCAGTCGCGCAATTTCGACTGGGTGAGGTCTTCGTGCGCCTGCCGGTAGGCGTCCCACAGGCGCAGCACGCCGACGAATTCGGAGCGGCCATCGGCGAACTGCGCGTGCGCGGCGTCGGCCGCGCCGCGCGCATCGGCCGGGCGCTCGCGCGGGTCCTGGATGCCGAGGAACGAGGCGATCACCAGCATCGGCCGCAGGCAGCCCGCGGCCTGCGCCGCGACCAGCATGCGCGCCAGCTTCACGTCCACCGGCAGCCGCGCCATCTGCTTGCCGATGGCGGTCATGCGCCGCTCGCTGTCGATCGCACCGAGTTCGGTCAGCTGCTGCCAGCCATCGGCAATCGCACGTTCGTCGGGCGCCTCCAGGAACGGGAAGTCCTCGATCCGGCCCAGGCCCAACTGCAGCATGCGCAGGATCACTCCGCCCAGGCTGGAGCGGCGGATCTCCGGATCGGTGAATTCGGCGCGCGCCTGGAAATCGGCTTCGGCATACAGGCGATAACAGATGCCCTCGGCTATGCGTCCGCAGCGGCCCTTGCGCTGGTTGGCGCTGGCCTGCGAGATCGGCTCGATGTGCAGGCGGTCGAGCTTGTTGCGCGGGCTGTAGCGCTTGACGCGCGCGAACCCGGGATCGATCACGTAGCGGATGCGCGGCACCGTCAGCGAGGTCTCGGCCACGTTGGTCGCCAGCACGATGCGCCGGTTCGGCCCCGGGTTGAACACCCGGTCCTGGTCCTGGTTGGACAGGCGCGCGTACAGCGGCAGCACGTCCGTCTGGCGGTACTTGCGCCGCTCCAGCGCCTGGTGCGCGTCGCGGATCTCGCGTTCGCCGGGCAGGAAGACCAGCACGTCGCCGCGCGCGTCCAGCCGGGTGATCTCGTCCACCGCCGCCACGATCGCATCGTTGACGGTGCGCTCGCCTTCCTGCTCGCCCTCGCCTTCCAGCGCGCGGTAGCGGACCTCCACCGGGAAGGTCCGCCCCTCGACGCTGATCACCGGCGCGTCGTCGAAATGCCGGGCGAAGCGTTCGGTATCGATGGTGGCCGAGGTCACGATGACCTTCAGGTCGTGGCGCTTGCGCAACAGCTGCTTCAGGTAGCCGAGCAGGAAGTCGATGTTGAGGCTGCGCTCGTGCGCTTCGTCGACGATGATCGTGTCGTAGGCCGACAGCCAGCGGTCGCTGGCGATCTCCGCCAGCAGGATGCCGTCGGTCATGAACTTGATGTGGGTGTCTTCGCCCACCTGGTCGTTGAAGCGGACCTGGAAGCCGACGCCGCGGCCCACTTCGGTCTTCAGTTCCTCGGCCACGCGGCGCGCCACCGCGCGTGCGGCGATGCGGCGCGGCTGGGTGCAGCCGATCATGCCGGCCACGCCGCGCCCGGCCGCCAGGCACAGCTTGGGCAGCTGGGTGGTCTTGCCGGACCCGGTCTCGCCGGCGATCACCACCACCTGGTGGTTGCGGATCAGCTCGACGATGCGCTCGCCTTCGCGCGCGATGGGCAGGCTGTCGTCGAGCGTCACTTCCGGCACCGTGGACCGGCGCCGTTCGCGGGTGGCGACCGAGGCGTCCAGGGCCTGTTCGAACGCCTGCCGTGCGCCCGCGTCGCCCGGCTTGCCCTGCCAGCGCGACCACAGGCCGTGCAGGCGGCCGCGGTCCCGGCTCAGCGCGCCATCGAGCGCACGCCGGCCCTGCTCGAGGGCAGCGCGGTCGGGAGGAGGCGGGGACGGGTCACGAGGGATATTCATTCTTCAGCAAGCGGTTGAAACTTTTTGCTCACGCCACATGTTCTAGTGTGTCTATTGTGCCGTCTCAACCCACCCTCAGGAGAATCCGCATGGCCAAGACGAAGTCCAAGCCGGCCAAGGCCCCGGCCGTCACCGCGCCCATCCCGTCGGCGCCGACCGCGCCCAACATCGATATCGGGATCAGCACCGGCGACCGCAAGAAGATCGCGGACGGCCTTTCGCGCTACCTGGCCGATGCGTACACGCTGTACCTGAAGACCCACAACTTCCATTGGAACGTGACCGGCGCGATGTTCAACTCGCTGCACAACATGTTCGAAGCCCAGTACACCGAGCAGTGGACCGCGCTGGACGAGGTCGCCGAGCGCATCCGTGCGCTGGGCTACAACGCGCCCGGCTCCTACCGCGAGTTCGTCAGCCTGACCTCGATCCCGGAAGAGCCCGGCCTGACCGACAGCGCCGACTGGCGCGAGATGGTCCGCCAGCTGACCGTCGGCAACGAAGCGGTCTGCCGCACCGCGCGCAGGGTGCTCAAGGTGGCCGACGACGCCGGCGACGACCCGTCCGTGGACCTGCTGACCCAGCGCCTGCAGACCCACGAGAAGTACGCCTGGATGCTGCGCTCGCTGCTACAGTAAGCCCGCCCGGCGGTGCCCTGGACGCCCGGCTTCGGCCGGGCGTCCGCGTTTCAGGTCAGTGATTTCCCACCCCGCCATGCGCCAGCGGCGCAGGGCCGCCGCCGCCCGCCGCGGTATCCTGTACGCATGTCGTCCCCCGCACTTGAAACGCTGCAGCGCGTCTTCGGTTACAGCGCCTTCCGTGGCCACCAGCAGGCCATCGTCGAACACCTCGCCGCCGGCCACGATGCCCTGGTCTTGATGCCCACGGGCGCCGGCAAGTCGCTGTGCTACCAGGTGCCCGCGCTGCTGCGCGAGGGCACCGGCATCGTCGTCTCGCCGCTGATCGCCCTGATGCAGGACCAGGTGGATGCGCTGCGCCAGTTGGGCGTGCGCGCGGCGTTCCTGAACTCCTCGCTGGCCGCCGACGAAGCCGCCCAGGTGGAACAGGCCCTGCTGCGCGGCGAACTCGACCTGCTGTACGTGGCGCCGGAACGACTGCTGACCGGCCGCTTCCTGTCGTTGCTGGACCGCAGCCGGATCGCCCTGTTCGCCATCGACGAAGCGCATTGCGTGTCGGCGTGGGGCCACGACTTCCGCCGCGAATACCTGGAACTGACCCTGCTGCACGAGCGCTGGCCGGACGTGCCGCGCATCGCCCTGACCGCGACCGCCGACCCGCCCACCCAGCGCGAGATCGCCGAGCGCCTGAACCTGGAGGAGGCGCAGCGCTTCGTCAGCTCCTTCGACCGCCCCAACATCCGCTACACCGTGGTGCAGAAGGACAACGCGCGGCAGCAGCTGCGCGACATGCTGCGCAAGCATCGCGGCGAGGCCGGCATCGTCTACTGCCTGTCGCGCAAGCGGGTCGAGCAGTTCGCCGACTACCTGGCGGAACAGGGCTTCAACGCCCTGCCCTACCACGCCGGGCTGGACGCCGAGGTGCGCGCGCGCAACCAGCGGCGCTTCCTCCGCGAGGACGGCATCGTCATGGTGGCGACCATCGCCTTCGGCATGGGCATCGACAAGCCCGACGTCCGCTTCGTCGCCCACGTGGACCTGCCCAAGTCGATGGAGGGCTACTACCAGGAAACCGGCCGTGCCGGTCGCGACGGGGAAGCGGCCGAGGCCTGGCTCTGCTACGGGTTGGGCGATGTCGTGCTGCTGAAGCAGATGATCGAACAGGGCGAGGCCGGCGAGGAACGCAAGCGCCTGGAACGCCGCAAGCTGGACCAGTTGCTGGGCTACTGCGAGTCCACCCAGTGCCGTCGGCAGGTGCTCCTGGCCGGCTTCGGCGAGGTGTATCCGCACGACTGCGGCAACTGCGACAACTGCCTGAGCCCGGCGGAGACCTGGGATGCGACCGAAGCCGCGCAGAAGGCGCTGAGCTGCGTGTACCGCAGCGGCCAGCGCTTCGGCGTGAACCACGTGATCGACGTCCTGCGCGGCAGCGAGAGCGAGCGCATCCGCCAGTGCGGCCACGAGCACCTGACCACGTACGGCATCGGCAAGGACCTGGACGCCACCACGTGGCGCAGCGTGTTCCGCCAGCTGGTGGCCTGCGGCTTGTTGGAAGTGGAGGCCGAATTCGGCAGCCTGCGCCTGACCGAGGGCAGCCGCGCGGTGCTGCGCGGCGAGCGCCGCCTGCAGTTGCGCAAGGAACAGCGCGAACGCCGCGAGCGCGACCGCACCCCGCGCAGCGGCGTGCCGGTGCAGGCCGCCGACCTGCCGCGCTTCCAGGCGCTGCGCGACCTGCGTGCGCAACTGGCACGCGAGCAGAACGTGCCGGCCTACGTCATCTTCCACGACAGCACGCTGCGCAACATCGCCGAGCAGCAGCCCACCACCCTGGCCGAACTGGCGCGTGTGGGCGGCATCGGCGGTGCCAAGCTGGAGCGCTACGGACAACGCGTGCTGGACATGCTGGGCGCCTCGCCCGAGTGAAGTTCTCGGTACGCGGGCGCGGGCATCAGCCGGCATTCAATCCGCGGCTGTTAGGTTGCCCTACAGGTCCGTCGTCCGGCGGGCCGCGCTTCCGGGATTCCCCATGAAGACCCTGCCCGTCGCCTTGCTGGCCCTGCTCACCATCGCCCCCGCATGGGCGCAGTCCAATGCCGAAGCGCTGGACCTCAGCCTGCCCCAGGCGGCCACCTACGCCAAGGATCCGCCGGGCACCTGGTATGGCGACACCCGGCCGGCCCGTCCCAAGAAGGACGCTGCATCCGCTGCCCCGGTCGATCCCTGCGTCTACTACGGCGATGACGATGGCGACGGCGTGTCGGGCAGCTTCACCACGGGCATCGGCTACAGCAAGGGCCACGGCCGCAGCACCTACAACGGCGTCAACCTCAACCTGTGCAAGACCACGTACAACGACGAAGGCAAGCCGCGTACATTCAACTTCAACATCAACGTCGACCAGTACGACGGCCCGGGCGGCTATTACGGTGGCCCGTATGGCGGCTACCCCGGCGGCCCGATGATGCGCGGCGCACCGCGCCCATGACCGGTCAGTCGCGCGTGGCGACGCGTGCGACCAGGGACACGGCCACCAGCAGCACGACCAGAAGTCCCAGCGCCGCCGCCAGCGAGGTGCCCTTGGCGATGAAGCCCAGCGCCGCCGGCCCCAACAGCACCCCTGCATAGCCCATCGTGGTGACCGCCGCGACCGCCAGATGCGTGGGCATGCCACGCTGGCGCCCCGCAGCCGAGAACATCACCGGCACCACATTCGCCGCGCCCGCGCCCACCAGGGCGAAGCCCGCGAGCCCGGCCAGCGGCGACGGCACGAAGATCGCCAGCGCGAACCCGGATGCCGCGACCAGCGCGCCGCACACGACAACACGGAACGCACCCAGCGCCTGCACGATGCGGTCGCCGGTCAGACGCCCGATCGTCATCGTCACCGCGAACGCGACGTAGCCGAAGCCGGCGGTCGCGGGATCGGCGTTGCGCATCGACGTGAGGAAGACGGCGCTCCAGTCCAGGACCGCGCCTTCGGAGAGGAACATCGCAAAGCACACGGCGCCGATCAGCAGCACGCGTCCGCGCGGCAGCACGAACGCCGGGTGGTCCCCGTCGCCGCCCTCGACCAGCAGTCCGCGGCGTGATGCCGCCAGCAGCAGCGCGGCGACGATCGCCATGCCGCCGATCGCCAGCAGCGGCGACGCGCCCAACGTCAACGCCCCCGCCACGCCGCCGGCACCGGCGATGCCGCCGACGCTGTACATGCCGTGGAAGCCGGACATCATCGCGCGGCCGCTGTCGCGCTCGACGATCACGGCCTGCACGTTCATCACCACGTCGAGCACACCCATGCTGGCGCCGAAGACGGCCAGCACCAGCGCGAGGACAGGAATGCTGGGCGCGAGCATCAGTGCCGGCATGCACAGGCAGATCGTCGCGCCCGCCACCAGGATCATGCGACGGCAACCGAAGCGTGCGGCCAACCCGCCTGCCAACGGCATCATCAGCACCGAGCCCACGCCCAGGCACAGCAGCATCAGGCCGAGTTGGCCGTCGTCCAGCGCGAGCTTGCGCTTGGCGAAGGGGATCAGCGGCGCCCAGGCCGAGATGGCGAAACCGCCGATGAAGAAGGCGATGCGGGTGGCGATGCGTTCGCGCGCGCCGAGGACCGGCGGCGCGGTTTCAAGCGCGGCCATGCGGCTCAGCGGGCCCGCAGTTCGAACGGCACCGCCTCGCCGGCCGCGCTGGACGGCGCCACCCACAGGTCGAAGAGACCGGGTTCGGCGACAGGTCGGTTGTCGACGCCATGGAATTCCAGGTCGGCGCGCGCCAGCGTGAACTCGACATCCTGCGATTCGCCGGCCGCGAGC
Organism: Pseudoxanthomonas sp. CF385; assembly: GCF_900104255.1. NCBI lineage: Bacteria > Pseudomonadati > Pseudomonadota > Gammaproteobacteria > Lysobacterales > Lysobacteraceae > Pseudoxanthomonas > Pseudoxanthomonas sp. CF385. The sequence continues at coordinate 1,159,171 of NZ_FNKZ01000001.1, read as the reverse complement.
GCGATCTTGCGGAAGCGCTTCAGCTCGCGCACCGGACGCACGCGGCTGGCGGTACGGTCGCGCAGGTACAGCTGCACGACTTCCTCGCCGTCGCGTGCACCGCTGTTGGTGATGCGCGTGCGGATCGTCAGGGTGTCGTCCCAGCCCAGCTGCGCGGCATCGAGCTGCGGCACGCCGTAGTCGAAGCGCGTGTACGTCAGGCCGTGGCCGAACGGATACAGCGCCGCATGGGTGACTTCGCGCCAGCGCGTCTGGAAGAAACGCGGCGTGCCCGGCACGTTGGGGCGGCCAGTGGCGGGATGGTTGTAGAAATACGGCTGCTGGCCGGCGTCCTGCGGAAAGCTCACCGGCAGGCGTGCGGACGGGTTGTAGTCGCCGAACACGACGTCGGCCACGGCCGGCCCGGTCTGCGTGCCGAGGAACCACGTGACCAGCAACGCCTGCGCATCGCGCACGGCGCCGTCCAGTGCCAGCGCGCGGCCGTTGCGCAGCACCACAACAACCGGTGTTCCGGTGGCGGCGACCGCCTCGGCCAGCGCCTGCTGCGCGGCGGGGATCACGATCTGCGTGCGCGACTGCGCCTCGCCGGAGAACTCATGCGGCTCGCCCAGCGCCAGCAGCACGACGTCGGCCGCGCGCGCGGCCGCGACGGCGGCGTCGATGCCACCCTCGATCGCGTCCTCGAAGCCGCTGCCCGGCACCACCACCAGCGAAGACGGGTCGTCCAGCGCTGCACGCAGGCCGGTTTCGAGATCCACCATGCGCGAGGCATCGCCGAAGATGTTCCAGCAGCCACCGAGGTTGGCGGTGTCCTGCGCGAACGGCCCGATCAGCGCGATGCGCTGGCCGGCCTTCTTCAGCGGCAGCACGTCGCCTTCGTTCTTCAGCAGGACGATGGAGCGGCGCGCGCAGTCGCGCGCCAGCGCATCGTGCGCCGGGAGGTGCGACTGGTCCGCTTCACGGGCGGCATCCAGGCAGCGGTACGGATCGTCGAACAGCCCAGCGGCCGCCTTGACGTGCAGCACGCGACGCACGGCCCCGTCGACCTCGGCCAGCGACAGCCGGCCCTGCTCGACCAGGGCAGCCACGTGATTGGCGTAGACGCCGCTCTGCAGGCTCATGTCCAGGCCGGCCGACAGGGCCTTCTGCGCAGCATCGGCCTCGTCGGCCGCATAGCCGTGGGCGATCAATTCCAGGTCCGAGGTGTAGTCGGAAACGACAAAACCCTTGAACTTCCACTCACCGCGCAGGATGTCGGTCAGCAGTTCGCGATTCGCCGAGGCCGGCACGCCGTTGATGTCGTTGAACGAACTCATCAGCGTCAGCGCGCCGGCGTCGAGCGCCGCCTTGAACGGCGGCAGGTGCACATCGCGCAGGGTCTGCGGCGCCATGTCCACGAAGTTGTAGTCCAGGCCGGCGGAGATCGCGCCGTAGGCGGCGAAATGCTTCGGCGTGGTCAGCAGCGAATCGGGCGCGGTCAGGTCGGCGCCTTGGAAGCCGCGCACGCGGGCGGCGGCGAATTCGCAGGACAGATGCACGTCTTCGCCGGAGGTTTCGGCCACGCGACCCCAGCGCTGGTCGCGCGCGATGTCCACCATCGGCGCGAACGTCCAGTGGATGCCGGCGGCCGTGGCCTCCTTCGCGGTGGCACGCGCGGTGCGCTCGGCGAGGTCGGGTTCGAAGCTGGCGGCTTCGCCCAGCGGAATCGGGAACACCGTGCGCATGCCGTGGATGACGTCCGCGCCGAGCAGCAGCGGAATGCCCAGGCGGCTTTCCTCCACCGCGATGCGCTGCGCCTCGCGGCCTTCCGCCGCGCCCACGCCGTTGAACAGCGCGCCGACGCGACCGGCGCGGATCTGCTGGCGGACCTGCTCGGCATCGCGCGCGAAGGTCTCCGGATTGACCTCGAAGGCGAACGGCCGCAGCGCATCGGCGAAGGCGCCGAGCTGGCCGATCTTCTCCTCCAGCGTCATCTCGGCGATCAGTCCCTCGATCCTGCGCTGATGCGGCATGTAAGCGGTCCTCCCGGGAACGCGGGTGTTACGGGGAAGCCATTATGAAAACGTTTACAGTCACGGTCAAACCCGCCGCCGGGACCCGGAATGCCGGCCCCGGCGCGGTCGCCGCGGACCTCATCCGGCCATGCCGGCATGGCGCAGGAGCGCGTCGATGCGGGGCGCACGACCGCGGAAGGCCCGGAAATTCTCGGCCGCGCCACGGCTGCCGCCCCGGGCCAGGATTTCGTGGCGGAACCGCGCGCCGGTCTCGGCCACCTTGTCGGGCGCCTCCTCGAAGGCCTCGTAGGCATCCGCGCTGAGCACCTCGGCCCACTTGTAGCTGTAGTAACCGGCCCCGTAGCCGCCCGCGAAGATGTGGCTGAACTGGTGGGGGAAGCGGTTCCACTCGGGCGGCAGGTTCACCGCCACCTCGGCGCGTACGCGGTCCAGCAGCGCGAGCACCGTGTCGCCGGCGGCGTCGAAGCCGCTGTGCAGCTGCATGTCGAACAGACCGAACTCCAGCTGCCGGACCGTCGCCATGCCGCTCTGGAAGTTCTTCGCCGCGACCATCTTGTCGAACAGCGCGCGCGGCAGCGGCTCGCCGCTGTCCACGTGCGCGGTCATCGCCTGCACGCGCGCCCACTCCCAGCAGAAGTTCTCCATGAACTGGCTGGGCAGTTCCACCGCATCCCACTCGACCCCATTGATGCCGGCCACACCGAGTTCGCCGACCTGGGTGAGCAGCTGGTGCAGGCCGTGGCCCATCTCGTGGAACAGCGTGGTGACGTCGTTGTGGCTGAAGGTGGCCGGCTTGCCATCCACGCCCTTGCCGAAGTTGCAGACCAGGTAGACCAGCGGCGTCTGCGCGCCGCGCGCCGTCGCGCGGCGGTTGCGGCAATCGTCCATCCACGCACCACCGCGCTTGCCTTCGCGCGCGTACAGGTCGAGATAGAACTGGCCGACGAGGGCCCCTTCGCCATCCACCAGCCGGTAGAAGCGCACATCGGGGTGCCAGGTCGGCGCAGTGTCCTGCTCAACCCGCAGGCCATACAGATCGCCGATGACGCCGAACAGGCCAGCCAGCACCGCCGGCTCGGTGAAATACTGCTTCACCTCCAGCGCGGAGAAGCTGTAGCGCGCCTGCTTGAGCTTCTCGCTCGCATAGGCCAGGTCCCAGGCTTCGACGGCCTCGAGGCCCAGATGCTCGTGCGCGAAGGCTTCCAGCTCGGCGCGGTCGCGCTGCGCATGCGGCTTCGCGCGTGCGGCCAGGTCACGGAGGAAATGCAGGACCTCATCCGGCGTGTCGGCCATCTTGGTCGCCAGCGAATACGCCGCGTAGCTGGGGAAACCCAACAGCGCCGCGAGTTCACCGCGCAGCGCGAGGATGCGGTCGATCAGCGTGGAGTTGTCGAGCGCTTCGTTGTCGGCCAGTTCGGACGCGCGCACCGCGTTGGCGTGGTACAGCGTCTCGCGCAACGCGCGGTCGTCGGCGTACGTCTGCACCGGCAGGTAGCACGGCATCTGCAGGGTGAACTTCCAGCCCGGCTCATCGTCGGCCTTGGCCGCGGCGCGCGCGGCGGACACCACGTCGGCCGGCAAGCCGCCGAGATGTTGTTTGTCCTTGATCCAGAATTCGTACTCGTCGGTGGCATCGAGCACGTTCTGGGAGAATTTCGCCGACAGGCTCGCGAGTTCCTCTTTCACTTCGCCGAAGCGCACCTTCTGCGCCTCCGGCAGTTCCGCGCCGCCGAGGCGGAAATCGCGCAGCGCATTCTCCAGCACCTTGCGGCGCGCATCGTCGTACTGCGCGGCCTCGGGCGCATCGGACAGCGCGCGGTACTGGCGATACAGCGCCAGATTCTGCCCCACCGCGCTCCAGAAGCGCGTCACCTTCGGCAGCAGCGCGTTGTAGGCGCCACGCAGCGCCGGCGTGTTCACCACGGCCTCCAAGTGGGTCACCTGGTTCCACGCACGCGCCAGGCGCTCGGTGGCGTCATCGAGCGGCACGACGAAGCTGTCCCATGCCACCGGTGTGACGGCTTCGGCGGCCGCGACGGCGGCCTCCGCCTCGGCCAGCAACTCGTCGATGGCCGGCGCGATGTGCTCGGCGCGGATCTCGTCGAAACGCGGCAGGCCGGAGAAGTCGAGCAAGGGATTGGTCATGGAAACACCTGGGAAAAGTTGTTCGAGCGAGGGCGCGGGGACGGGGAACGTCGCGACACGGGGCAGCCCACCCTGCACCTCGATATGGGGGCGCCGGAAGCGCCCGCAAAGGCCGGCCGCGCATTCTAGCGGGCGGTAGCACAGCGGGGGGCGGCCGAGACCCCGCCAGACGGACGACCCATCACGCCCTGGATATGGCATATAACCCGCTCCCGGCATCCCGCCGCCAGGCAACGGCACCATGGAGATCACGCGCGCAACGCCTGCCGATCTGCTCCAGACCGTGGATCGGCTGACCCTCGCTTTCGCCCACGACCCGATCACCGGCTTCTTGCTGCAGGACGGACCCGCATACCGGGAACGCCTCGCGCGATTCTTCTCGCTGCTGATGCGGGCGCGCATCGCGCTCGGGATGCCCGTGCTGGTGGCGCGCGACGGCGCCGAGATCCACGGCATGGTGATGGGCAACGTCCCGTCGCCGCCGGCATGGCCCGACGACATTGCCCACGAGTGGGAGGACTTCGAGCGGGCCGTCCCCGGCATGGTCGATCGGCTGGCGATCTACGAAGGGCTCGCGGCGAAGTTTGCGCCCGCCGTGCCGCACTACTACCTGGGTGTCATCGGGGTCGATCCGGCCAAGCATGGCCATGGCATCGGCATGCGCCTGATAAAGACGTTCTGCGACCTGTCCGCCGCGGATGGCCTTTCCCATGGCGTGTATCTGGAGACCGGGGAGCCGTCGAACGTGCGGTTCTACGAACGCGCCGGCTTCGTCGAAGCCGGGCGTGGGACGATGGGATCGGCGACGCTGTGGTGCATGTACCTGCCCCACGCGCGCGATGACGAGTGAGTTACCCAATGACGTGATTCGTGGACAACGGATGTTTGGTGGGCCGTGAAGGATTCGAACCTTCGACCAAAAGATTAAAAGTCTTCTGCTCTACCGACTGAGCTAACGGCCCGGAAACAACACCCGGCCTTGCACCGGGAGCGGCATTCTACCCCATCGACCGGAACGGCGCGAAACCGGCGCGGCTCACGCGTAGTGCGTGGGGTCCGGCACGCCGGCGTCGGCGAAGCCCGCCGCGCGCAGGCGGCACGCGTCGCAATGGCCGCAGGCGCGGCCCTGGTCGTCGGCCCGGTAGCAGGACACGGTCTGCGCGAAGTCCACGCCCAGGCGCAGGCCTTCGCGCACGATGTCGGCCTTGCTCAGGCGGAGCAGCGGTGCATGGATGCGCAGCCCCGCGCCTTCCACGCCCGCTTTGGTGGCGAGGTTGGCGAGCTTCTCGAAGGCTTCGATGAATTCCGGACGGCAATCCGGATAGCCGGAATAGTCCACCGCGTTGACGCCGCAGAAGATGTCGTTGGCGCCCAGCACCTCGGCCCAGCCCAGCGCGACGGACAGCATGATGGTATTGCGTGCCGGCACGTAGGTGACGGGAATGCCGGGGCCGCCCGCGTCGGGCACGTCGATGTCATCGGTCAGCGCGGAGCCGCCGATGCTGCGCAGGTCCACGTGCACGGTCTTGTGGGCGACGGCGCCCAGCGACGCCGCCACGCGCGCGGCCGCATCGAGTTCGGAGGTGTGCCGCTGGCCATAGCGCACGCTGAGCGCATGCACGGCGAAACCCTGCTCGCGGGCGATCGCGACGACGGCGGCGGAGTCCATGCCTCCGGACAACAGGACGACGGCATTCTTCATGGGGCGGTGCTTCGTGGGGTGAGGGGTAGGCTATCGCAGGCGCGGCTTCAGCGCCCCGGCTCGTCGTTCCACAGCAGCTTGTGCAGCTGCATCTGGAAACGCACGGGCAGCCGGTCGGCGACGATCCAGTCGGCGAGATCGCGCGGATCGAGTTCGCTCTTGCTCGGCGAGAACAACACGTCGCAACGCTCGGCCAGGCCGTGTTCGGCCAGCATGCCGCGCGCCCATTCGTAGTCCTCGCGGCCGCACAGCACGAACTTCACCTGGTCGCGCGCGGTCAGCAGCGGCAGGTTCTCCAGCCGGTTGCGCGCCATTTCCTTCGAACCGGGCGTCTTCAGATCGACCACGCGCGACACGCGCGGATCCACGCCAGCGATGTCGATCGCGCCCGAGGTCTCCAGCGAGACGTCGTAGCCGGCGTCGCAGAGCTTCTGCAGCAGCAGCAGGCAACGCTTCTGCGACAGCGGCTCGCCGCCGGTCACGCAGACGTGGCGCACGCCCTGGCGCGCGACTTCGGCCACGATGTCGTCGATCTCCCACCACTGCCCGCCATGGAAGGCATAGGCCGTGTCGCAGTACTGGCAGCGCAGCGGGCAGCCGGTGAGGCGCACGAACACCGTCGGCCAGCCGACCGCGTTCGCCTCTCCCTGCAGGGACAGGAAGATTTCGGTGATCTTGAGGCGTTCCAGCGGGGACTGGACGATCTCGCTCGGGCGGGCGTCGTCGTTCATGGGGTGCGCATGATACGCCCTGTCGGCCCGGCAGCCCGCGGGGGCGCCGGACGCGGCCGGGTCAGCGCAGGCGGCCGAGCTGGATCGCGCGCAGGCGGTCGTCGGCGGTACGGGCGACGTCGGTGCCCGGGTACTTGGCCATGACCTCGCCCAGGGTGCGCTCAGCTTCGGGCAGCTTGCCCAGGCCGTAGTCGCACAGGCCCAGCTTCAGCAATGCGCCGGGGGCCTTGTCGTGGGTCGGGTACTGCGCCAGCAGCGCGCGGAACTGGTCCGCGGCCAGCGCGTAGTTCTGGGTGACGTAATAGCTCTCGCCCAGCCAGTACAGCGCGTTGGGCGCGTAGACACCGGACGGGTAGAGCTGCAGGAAACTGGTGAACAGCTGCGCGGCATCGGCGTAGTCGCCGGCCTTGAGCTTGTCGAATGCCACGTTGTAGGCCGTGCGCTCGTCGCCGGTCGCCGACATCGCGCCCATGTCGCCATGCACGCTGGGCGGCCGTTCGGCGGTGGCGGCAGCCGGGGCCGGCACGGTGGCCGGCCTGGTCGTCGGGGCACTGCTCAGCGGCGGGGTCACAGCAGGCGCAGGTGCGGTGGGTGCAGCACCGCCTTCCAGGCGATTCAGGCGACCATCCAGATCCAGGTACTGGTCGCGGTTGCGCTGCTTGAGCTGCTCGTTCTCGTTCTGCAGCTGCTCCAGCTGCGCACGCAGTTCCCGCAGCTCGCTTTCCTGCTGCGCGACCTTGTTGAGCAGGTCGAGGTTCTGCTGGGGGTTGTTGGCCTTCGTTTCCAGCGCCGCGACGCGGTCAGCCAGGCTCACGCGCTGCGCGTGGGCGGGTGCGGCGGCCACGAGGGCCGCCGCGAGAACCAGCATGTACGTCTTCGCGATCATCGTGACGACGACGGCTTACTTCGCCGTGTACACGATCTCGACGCGACGGTTCTGCGACCAGCAGGACTCGCTGGAATCGGTGCAGACCGGGCGCTCTTCGCCGTAGCTGACCACGGTCAGCTGGCTGGCCGAACCACCGGCGGCCTGCAGGGCCGAGTTCACGGCATTGCCGCGGCGCTCGCCCAGACCCAAGTTGTACTCGCGGCTGCCGCGCTCGTCGGCGTGGCCTTCCAGCGAGATGCGCGAGGACGGACGGTCGCGCAGGTACTTGGCGTGGCAACCCATGATGGCCTGGAACTCCGGCTTCAGGGCGTCCTGGTCGAGGTCGAAGTACACCACGCGCTGACGCAGGCAGGCATCGGTATCGAGGTCGCCGGGGCCGTACACGCCCGAGGCGGTCGGCGTGGTCGGGGTGGTCGGCGTCGTGGTGGTGGTATCGGCCGGCGGAGTCGGCTTGACGTCCTTCTTACAGCCGGCCAGCACAGCGACCGACATCAGGGACAGCATCAGAACACGGGTGGTGTTGTTCATGGTCATTCCTTGCGTCGTTTGAACAGGGGGATCAGGGGTTCGATATTGTAGACATAAACTTAACGCGCGGTGCGATAAGGCGACCACGCCGGCTCGCGGACGTCGGCATTGGCCACGACCAGACGCTGGCGTACGCGCGCATCGGCGGAGACCGCGTACAACACGCCACGTCCGCCCTCGCGCGCCGCATAGAGCACCATGCTGGCGTTCGGGGCGAAGCTCGGCGATTCGTCCAGCGAGCCCGGCGACAGCGACGACCAGCGCGCGCCACCCAGGCTGCTGTCCATCAGGGCGATGCGGTAGTTGTTGCCCGCGCCCTGCACCACCGCGATCTTCTTGCCGTCGAAGGAGACGCTGGCGGTGGCGTTGTACGTGCCTTCGAACGTCACCCGGCTGGCGCTGCCGCCTGCCGAAGAAACGCGGTAGATCTGCGGGCGGCCACCGCGGTCGGAGGTGAAGTAGAGGGTGCTGCCGTCCGCGCTCCAGACCGGCTCGGTGTCGATCGCGGAGGTGTTGGTCAGCTGGCGCAGCGAGCGGCTGCCCAGGTCCATCACGTAGATCTCGGGGTTGCCGCTGCGCGACAGGGTGAGCGCCAGCTGGCGTCCATCCGGCGAGAACGACGGCGCGCCGTTGATGCCGCGGAAGCTGGCGACCTTTTCGCGCGCGCCGGTAGAGATGTCCTGGATGTAGATCGCCGAGTTGCCGCCTTCGAAGCTGACGTAGGCCAGCCTGCGGCCATCGGGGCTCCACGACGGCGACAGCAGCGGCTCGGCCGAGCGCACCACGGTCTGCGGGTTGTAGCCATCCGAATCGGCCACCATCAGCGCATAGCGCGTCGCCTTGCCGGTACCGGCGGCGGTCACGTACGCGATGCGGGTCCAGAAGGCGCCGCGCACGCCGAGGATCTTCTCGTAGATGGCATCGGCCATCTGGTGGGCGACGTCACGCATGGCGTTGGCGCGCGCCGTCATCGCCAGGCCGAGCATGCGCTCCTGCTTGGCGACGTCGAACAGCTCGTATTCCACCCGATAGCTGCCGTCGCCGGCATCGGCCACGCGACCGACGACGATGTAGTCCTGGCGCAGGGCGCGCCAGGTCGGGTACTGGATCTCACCGCCGCGCGTGGGGCGCTCGGTGACGCTGGCTTCCGGCAGCGTGCGGAACGCGCCCGAACGCTCCAGATCGGAGCGCACCACGTCGGCGACGTCGGTGGGCGGCGCTGCGGCCGACCCCTGGTACGGCATCGGCACGACCGTGATGGGCAATGCGGAGGCGTTGCCGCCAATGATGTCGATCTCCAGACCCTGCTGCTGGGCGGACGCCAGGGCGGGGAGGAGCGTGAAGAGAACGAGGGCGAACCAGCGCAGCGATTTCATCATGGGCACGGCAACTCTGCGGTTGGGCGGGGCGGGAAAGGGATACCAGCCCCCGCGTGAACGTTTTAACAATTGTGAACGAGAGGCGCCGAAACGCCGCGTGAAGTCAGCGGTCCCGGGCCTCGAAGTTCAGCGTCAGGGTCCGGGCGAACACCGATTCGTAACCCCGGTACGGCAGCGGCTGGGCCTTCAGGACCGCGCGCTCGACCGAATCCTGTCCCGCGGCATCCATGGCGCACCCTGACTGGACCTCGGCGCTCACCACCTCGCCGCCGGGCAGCTGGCGGATCACGACCTTGCAGCGGGTCCCCACCGGCACGGATTCGGGCCGGGTCCACTGGCGCAGGACGGCCTCCTGGATCGCTGCGGCATAGCGACCGCGCAGGTCTTCATCCGTGCCGTTGTTACCTGCCGGGCCGCCGGTTGCCGCCGGTGCGGGCGCCGCGGCGCCCGCCGCCTGTCGCGCGCGCGCATCGGCCAGCTGGCGCAGTTTCTGTTCGGCCAACTGGGCCTCGCGCGCGGCCTGCGCACGCTGACGGCGGATGTCCTCGATCTTCTTCTGACGTTCGGCCTCGGCCTTCTGTTGCGCCTCGGTGGCGACGCGCTTCTGCCGGTCCTCTTCCTGCTGGGCGGCCAGGCGGCGCTGCTGCTCGGCCTGCTCCTGGCGCTTGCGTTCGGTCAGGTCGATCTGCTCCTGCCGGCGCTTGGCTTCCTGCTCCTGTCGCGCCTTCTCCTGCGAGATCGCATCTAGGCGCGCTTCGTCCTGCTCGGTCGTATCGGGCACCGGGATACGTTCCTGCGCATCGGCCTGGCGCTCGACCGGCGCGTCCTGCGGCGCCGGCTCGGGAATCGGCTGCGGCGGGGGCACCGTGTCCTCGGGCGCCGGTTCATCCACCGGCTCGGGCATTGGGGCAGGCGTGAAGTCCAGCGCGCGTTCGACGGCTCGCTGGTCGGCCGCGGAGGCGTCCAGCGTGGCTTCCATCGTCGGCGCACCGGCGGCGTTGAGGCGGTCGCGATCCCAGGTGAGCAGCGGCGACACGATCAGCAGCACGGCGAGCAGGAGGTGCAGGCCGACCGCCCAGGCGACCGCCCTGCCCAGCCCTTCGTCGCGTTGGGCCGGATGGCGCGGGGCGACGTCAGCGTGCATTGCCACCCGCGTTGGTCATCAGGCTGACGTTGCTGACCTTGGCGCGACGGAGCACGTCCATCGCGTCGAGCACCTTCTGGTAAGGCGCCGATCCCTCGGCGGCCACCATGATGCGCAGCTCGTTGCCCTGCTCGCCCCGGATCGCGGCCACCTTGGCCTCCAGCCCGGCGGCGTCCAGCACCTCCGGTTGCTTGGCTTCCGGCAGCTTCAGGCCGAAGCGGCCGTCCGGATAGGCGATGACGATGATCGGCTCGTTGCGCGTCTCGACCGCTTTCGCGTTCGAGGACGGCAGCTTGACGTCGACGCTGAGCGTCAGCAGCGGCGCGGTGACCATGAAGATGATCAGCAGCACGAGCATCACGTCGATGTACGGCACGACGTTGATCTCGGACTTCAGCTTGCGGCGCTTGCGGTGGAAGATGCTTCCGGCCATGGGGAGCTCCGCTTACTCGCCCGAGTTCTGGCGCTGCAGGATCGAGCTGAATTCCTCGGCGAAGCTCTCGTAGCGCACCGACAGGCGCTCGACGCGCGTGGTGAAGCGGTTGTAGGCCCACACCGCCGGGATCGCCACGAACAGGCCGATCGCGGTCGCGAACAGCGCTTCGGAGATACCCGGTGCAACGGCAGCGATGCCTGCCTGCTCGCCGCTGTTGAGCATGTCGTGCATGGTCACCATGATGCCGAACACGGTACCGACCAGGCCGACGTACGGCGCGGTGGAGCCGATGTTGGCCAGCAGTTCCAGGTTGCGCTCCAGCTGGTCGACCTCGCGCGTGTAGGTCACGCGCATCGCGCGCTGCGCGCCTTCCAGCTGCGCACGCCCGTCCAGGCCGCGTTTGTCGCGCAGGCGGGTGAATTCGCGGAAGCCCGCTTCGAAGATCGCCTCCAGGCCGGTGACCACGCGGTTGCGGTCGGCGGCGCCGGCATAGAGCTTGTGCAGTTCGGCACCGGACCAGAACCGGCCTTCGAACTCGTCCGCATCGCGGTTGGCGGTCTTGAACACCCGCGCCTTGCGGAAAATGATGATCCAGCTGATCAGCGAACCGGCCAGCAGCAGCAGCACGATCAGCTTGACCGGCAGGCTGGCCTTGAGCATCAGGTCGATGTAGTTGATCCCGCTATGCACGGTCTCGGCCGTCGCCTGGGCGGCGGCGGCGGCGGTTTCCGGCGGCAGCGCCTCCACCACGGTGTCCTGGAAGGCCAGCAGTGTTGCGATCATCCGTCGTTCCTCTGATTCTCGTGTTGTCTTGCGTTTCGGTTAAAGCGGCTGGCCCGGGGTCTCGAGCCGGCGGAACTCTTCGTACAACGTGTCGGGGAGCGCAACGGGTCTGAACCCGGATGCGCTCAGCGCCGCGACCTTGACCTCGGCGGTGAGCAACCGCTCACCGTCGCGCTCGATCGTCTGGGCGAACACCACGCTGGCCCGCTTGCACTGGTGGATGCGCGCGGTCACCTGCAGCAGGTCGTCCAACCGTGCGGGGCGCAGGAAATCCAGGCGCATCGCACGGACGGCGAACACCAGGTCGTGGGTCTGGCGCAGTTGTTCCTGGTGATGCCCGCGGGCCCGCAACCATTCGGTACGGGTGCGTTCCAGGAAGGCGACGTACTGCGCGTGGTAGACCACGCCACCGGCGTCGGTATCTTCCCAATAGACGCGTGTCGGAAAGATGAACGGGGCCGCATCCGCGGCGATCATCGGGGAATCCGTCGTCAAAACATGCGCTCCCGCACGGAATCGTGCATACCAACCTGCGACCAGTGGATCAGAAGAGTTCGCCGCTGGCCTCGCCCGCGTCCGGCACCCGCCCCTTCGGCGCGAGCCCCAAGTGCAGGTAGGCCTTGCGCGTCGCCATGCGGCCGCGCGCGGTGCGGATCAGGAACCCCTGCTGGATCAGATAGGGTTCGATGACATCCTCCAGCGTGCCGCGCTCCTCGCTGAGCGCCGCGGCCAGCGATTCCACGCCCACCGGTCCGCCATCGAAGCTGTCGATGATCGTGCGCAGCATGCGGCGGTCGAGCTCGTCGAAGCCTTCCGGGTCCACCTTCAGCATCTGCATCGCCGCGCGCGCCACGTCGGTGTCGATGTGGCCGTTGGCCTTGACCTGCGCGTAGTCGCGCACGCGACGCAGCAGGCGGTTGGCGATGCGCGGCGTGCCGCGTGCGCGGCGCGCGATCTCCGCGGCGCCTTCGGGTTCGCAATCCATGCCGAGGATGCGCGCCGAGCGCTGCACGATGCGGGTCAGCTCCTCGGGCGTGTAGAACTCCAGCCGCTGCACGATGCCGAACCGGTCGCGCAGCGGCGCCGTCAGCAGGCCGGCCCGCGTCGTGGCGCCGATCAGGGTGAACGGCGGCAGGTCGAGCTTGATCGAACGGGCCGCGGGGCCCTCGCCGATCATGATGTCGATCTGGAAGTCTTCCATCGCCGGATACAGCACTTCCTCCACCACGGGCGAGAGGCGGTGGATCTCGTCGACGAACAGCACGTCGTGCGGCTGCAGGTTGGTCAGCAACGCGGCCAGGTCGCCGGCCTTCTCGATCACCGGGCCCGAGGTGACCCGCAGGTTCACGCCCAGCTCGTTGGCGATCACGTGGCTGAGCGTGGTCTTGCCCAGGCCGGGCGGGCCGAAGATCAGCACATGATCGAGCGCCTCGCCCCGCCCTTTCGCCGCCCGGATGTAGATGTCCAGTTGCTCGCGCACGGGCTTCTGGCCGAGGTACTCGTCCAGCCGCTTGGGCCGGATGCTGGCCTCGATGGCGTCGTCTTCGCGGGTGGCGGAGGAATCGATGATGCGGTCGGCGGTCATGCCGGGATTATGGCCGAAATGCCGGCCGGTTCCCCGTCAGATCTCGACCTGCGCGCCCAGTTCGACCAGGCGGTTGCCCGGGATGCGGAAGAAACCGGTCGCCGGCGCGGCGTTGCGGTGCATGGCCGCGAACAGCTTGTCGCGCCAGATCGGCATGCCGCCGTGACGGCTCGCCACCACCGTTTCGCGGCTGGCGAAGTACGTGGTTTCCATCGGGTCGAAGTACACACCGCCCTGGTCGCACGAGCTCATCAGCGCCTGCGGCACGTCCGGCGTCTCGGCGAAGCCGTAGCTGATCACCACGCGGTAGAAGTCGTCGCCGATCGGCTCGATCTTCAGCCGCTTCTTCTTCGGCGCATACGGCACCGTCAGCGTTTCCACCGTCAGGAACACATTGCGCTCGTGCAGCACCTTGTTGTGCTTCAGGTTGTGCAGCAGCGCGTGCGGCACCACGCCCTTGTCGGCGGTGAGGAAGATCGCCGTGCCCGGCACGCGCACCGGCGGGGCCAGCATCAGGCCCGGCAGGAAGGTGTCCAGGCGGATGCCTTCCTTCTGCACTTCGCCGTGCAGCAACTCGCGGCCGCGGCGCCAGGTGCGCATCATGGTGAAGGCGGTGATGCCGATGAACAGCGGCACCCAGGCGCCGATGCCGGTGACCAGCTTGGCGCCGTTGGCGAACAGGAACGCGAGGTCGATCACGAGGAACACGCCGCACAGCGGCAGCACCCAGCGGCGCGAATCCGGCCAGCGCGTGTACGCGACGATGGCCAGCAGCAAGGTATCGATCAGCATCGTGCCGGTGACCGACAGGCCGTAGGCCGTCGCCAGCGCGCCGGAGCTCTGGAAGCTCAGCACCAGCACGATCACCGCCAGGTACAGCATCATGTTGATCGACGGCACGTAGATCTGGCCGATCGTGTCCTTCGAGGTGTATTTGATGGCCAATCGCGGCAGGTAACCCAGCTGGATCGCCTGGCGCGTCACCGAGAACGCGCCGGTGATGACGGCCTGCGAGGCCACCGCCGCGGCGGTCGTCGCCAGCACCAGCATCGGGATCTGCGCCCAGCCCGGAATCGACATGTAGAACGGGTTGGCGACCGCTTCGGGGTGCTTTAGCAGCACGGCACCCTGGCCGTAGTAGTTCAACACCAGCGCCGGCAGCACGAAGCCGAACCAGCCCCAGCGGATCGGCTGCTTGCCGAAGTGACCCATGTCGGCGTACAGCGCTTCGCCGCCGGTCACCGTCAGCACCACCGCGCCGAGGATCAGCACCGCATGCCAGTCGTGGGTGACGAAGAAATTCCAGGCCCAATAGGGATTCAGCGCCGCCAGCACCGACGGGTTCTGCGCGATGTTCATCACCCCAAACACGGCCAGCACGATGAACCACGTGATCATCACCGGCCCGAAGGCCTTGCCGACCTTGGCCGTGCCGAAGCGCTGTGCGGCGAACAGGCCGGTCAGGATCACCAGGCTGATCGGCACGACCCATTGCTTGAACACGGGCGAGACCACTTCCAGACCTTCGACCGCACCCAGCACCGTGATGGGCGGCGTGATCATGCCGTCGCCGAAGAACAACGCCGCGCCGAAGATACCGAGGATGCCCACCGTGTAGCTCAGCCGCGAGCCCTTGGCCAGGCTGCGCTGCGCCAGCGCGGTCAGCGCCATGATGCCGCCCTCGCCGTCGTTGTCGGCGCGCATGATCACGATGACGTACTTCAGCGTCACCACCAGCAGCAGCGACCAGAAGCCCAGCGACAGCAGCCCGCGGACCGTGTCCGGATCCGGCGTCAGGCCGAAGTGCGGGTGGAACATTTCCTTGATGGTGTACAGCGGGCTGGTGCCGATGTCGCCGAACACCACGCCGACGGCGCCGGCCACCAGGGCGACCTTGCCGGCCTTCGAATGGCCGTGCTGCCCGGCGTCGTGGGAATGTGAGGGGGTGGACATGGCGGCCGGCAGGGTAGCGCTGCGAAAGTGAAGGGGTGCTCTAGAACCGCGGTCAGCGCAGGGCCGACTGCAGCGCCTTGCGGATGATCGTCGCGGCATCGTCGCCGGGCGCGGTCGCATCGCGCGCCATGCGGGTCGCTTCGGCCGGCTTGTAGCCCAACTGTTGCAAGGCGATGGTCGCTTCGGACTGCGGGTCGGCCGGCAGCGCACTGATGCCGCCCACGCCGGTGCCCATCAGATCGGCCGCGCGGTCGCGCAGTTCCACCACCATGCGCTCGGCGGTCTTCTTGCCGATGCCGGGAATGCGGGTCAGCGCGGTGATGTCGCCGGCCTGCACCATGCGGGCGAACTCGTCCACGCTGGCGCCAGACAATACGGCCAGCGCGATCTTCGCGCCGATGCCGGTGACCTTCTGCACATCGCGGAACAGCCGGCGCTCGCCCTCGCGCAGGAAGCCGTACAGCGACACGCTGTCTTCCTTCTGCGCGTAGTGGGTGAACAGCAGCACCTCGCGACCCACGTCGGGCAGATCGTAGTGCGTGCTCATCGGGGCTTCGAGCTCATAGCCCACACCGCCCACGTCGATCACCAGCCATGGCGGCGACTTGTACGCCAGGATGCCGCGCAGACGTCCGATCATTTCCTGCTCCAGGCCAGCTGCGAACTCACGCCCAGCCGCTTGGCGGTGGCGCGCACGTGCGCATGGGTAATGGCGACGGCCAGCGCGTCGGCGGCATCGGCCTGCAGTTTGCCGTGCAGGTTGAGCATGATGCCGACCATGTGCTGGATCTGGGTTTTCTCGGCGCTGCCGCGCCCGACGACGGCCAGCTTCACTTCCTTGGCCGCGTACTCGTGCACGGGCAGGTCGCGCAGCACCACCGCGCTGATCGCGGCGCCGCGCGCCTGCCCCAGCTTGAGGGCCGAATCGGGATTGCGCGCCATGAACACCTTCTCGATGGCGACCTCATCCGGCTGCCAGGTGGCGATGATGTCGGTCAGACCGTCCAGCAGCACGCGCAGGCGCTGCGGGAAATCCTCCGCGCCCAGCAGCACCAGCGGCGCATGGTGGACATGGCTCACCTTGCCCGTCGCATCGACATCGATGATGCCGATGCCGGTGCGCTGGGAACCGGGGTCGATGCCGAGGATGCGGGTCACATCGCCTGCTTACGCGTACGCGTCCGCGCCCAGCTCGGCGTTGGAATAGACGTCCTGGACATCGTCCAGGTCTTCCAGCATGTCCAGCAGCTTCTTCACCTGCAGCGCGGTGTCGCCCTGCACGCTGATGTCGTTGTCGGCGCGGAAGGTGATCTCGGCATGGTCCGGCTTCAGGCCGGCCGCCTCCATCGCGTCCTTCACGCCCTGGAAGGCGTCCGGCGCGGTGACCACGTCGATCGAGGCATCGTCGGGATAGACCACGATGTCGTCGGCACCGGCTTCGATCGCGGCTTCGGTGATCTTCTCTTCATCTGCGCCGGGCGCGTAGCTGAGCACGCCGAGGCGCTTGAACATGAAGGCCACCGAGCCTTCGGTGCCCATGTTGCCGCCGCACTTGCTGAAGGCATGGCGCACATCGGCCACGGTGCGCACGCGGTTGTCGGTCAGGCAGTCGACGATCACAGCCACGCCGCCGGGGGCGTAGCCTTCGTAGCGGATTTCCTCGTAGACCACGCCTTCGAGTTCGCCGGTCGCCTTCTTGATGGCGCGTTCGATCACGTCCTTCGACATGTTCGCCGCCAGCCCCTTGTCCACCGCCACCCGCAGGCGCGGGTTGTTGGCGGGATCGCCGCCGCCGGCACGGGCCGCCACGCCGATCTCGCGGATGATCTTGGTGAAGATCTTCCCACGCTTGGCGTCGGTGGCGTTCTTGCGGGCTTCGATGGACGGGCCTCTACCCATGGGGACTTCCGGAGTGCTCAGACAAGGGCGCGGATTATACGCGTCCCCATGCAGCCTCCGATCACGCGTCCGTGAAGCGCCCCTCGCGCAGGAAGTGCGCCGCCTGGCGGGCCGCATCGGCCGAGAACACCAGCCCGGTGTGGCTGGCCGGCACCACGCAATGCGCCGCCAACCCCGGCAGGCGGGTTTCCTCCAGGCCCACCGTGCCGTCGGAAGCGCCCTCGAACCGGGTGATCAGCCGACCGATGCCGCGAGCCACGTTGCCTGCCACCATCCCGACCGGCACGGCGCCCTGCCAGGGTGCGCAGCCGGCCTGCAGCAGCGTGCCGCTGCGGCCGAGCACTGGTGCGGTCCATGCGCGCCGGCCCAGATCCCGCGCTGCGCCGCTGCCGCAGAGGGGCGACCCCAGGCAGACCATCCGTTGCACCGGCAAGCCGGGCGCACGGCGCAAGGCTTCGATTCCGATCATGCCGCCCAGGCTGTGCCCCACCAGATGGGTCGGCGGCCCCGCCTGCAGGCGCTGGATCAGGGCCGCGATCGCCGGCTCGGTGCCGCCCAGGATGCTCGGGTAACCGAACACCTCCACCTCGAAGCCCTCATGCCGCAGGCGTCGCGCCAGCGGCGTCAGCCATGATTTCGCGTTCCAGATGCCGTGCACCAGCATCACGCGCGGCGCAGCGTCTTGTTCGTTCGTCATGCGGCGCAGTGTGGAGGACGCGATGGCCGCACGCCAGCGCAGTCAGTGCGCAGCCGTCTGACGCTTCCATTCGCGCGGCGACAGCCCGCTGTGCGCCTTGAAGGCGCGCGACAGCGCCGCCTCGCTGCCGTATCCGACCTCCGAGGCCACCACTTTCAACGGCCTGCCGCGGCGGAGCGCCTGCTGCGCCAATCCCACGCGCCACGCCTGCAGGTACTGGCCTGGCGTAGTACCCAGCGCCTCGCGGAACTGAGTGGCGAACACGCTGCGCGACATGCCGGCCACGCGCGCCAGTTCGTCCAGCGTCCACTCCTTCGCCGGGGCTTCGTGCATCGCGACGATCGCGTTGCGCAGGCGCGGATGGGACAGGCCGGCCAGCATGCCGCCCTTCACGTCGCCGGTTTCCATCAGCTGGCGCAGCACCTGGATCATCACGACCTCGAACAGCCGGTTGACCAGTGCAGTGCGTCCGCAGCGCTGGGTGAAGGCTTCTTCGAACAGCAGCGGCAACACGTCTTGCGCGCCGTGCAGGCTGTCCAGCGGCAGGCAGACGACGTCGGGCAACGCGGCGCTGATCGGGTTCTGCGCGCCGCCTTCGAACACCACGTTCGCGCAGGCCATGTCGGCACCGCGCGTTTCGTCGCTGACGAACCGGTGCGCCATCGCCCGCGGATAGAGCAGCAGGCTGGGCCGGTCGATGCGCAGCGAGGTGCCGCCATGGAACACCTCCAGCGGACCGCGCTGGATCAGGTGCAGCTGGCCCGCCCCGCCCTCCCCGTCCAGCGTGTTGACGCCGCAGAGCGCGCCGGCGTGGAAGACCTCGGCCGAGACCGAGAACCGCTCCAGCAGGACCGCAAGCCGGTCGACCATGGCAGTACTCCAGATCAAGTTTTCAGGATTCTACATCACCATGAGTCCCGGCGGACGGCGCAAAGTACACCTCACCGGACGGCCACCCGCCCCGGACCACCCACCTTCCCAGGAGTACCGCCATGTCCATCGAAAAGATCCTCTACACCGCCACCGCCACCGCCACGGGCGGCCGCGAAGGCCAGGCCACCTCATCCGACGGCGTGCTGGCCGTCAAGCTGTCCACCCCGCGCGAGCTGGGCGGCGCCGGCGGCGACGGCACCAACCCGGAACAGCTGTTCGCGGCCGGCTGGTCGGCCTGCTTCCTGGGCGCGCTGAAGTTCGTCGCCGGCAAGCAGAAGGTCGCCCTGCCCGCCTCCACCACCGTCACCGGCAAGGTCGGCATCGGCCAGATCCCCACCGGCTTCGGCATCCAGGCCGAACTGACCATCGCCGCCCCGGGCGTCGCCCGCGAGCAGCTGCAGGCCCTGGTCGACGCCGCCCACATCGTCTGCCCGTACTCCAACGCCACGCGCGGCAACATCGACGTGACGCTGGTGATCGCCGACTGATCCTTCTTCCTGACCCACCACCCTTCGCAGGAATCGAATCCATGAACGTCTTCACCCGCACGATCGCCGCCACGCTGCTGGCCGTCGCCACCCAGGCCAGCTTCGCCGCGCAGCCCGCCCCCACCACCGCCCCGGTCGCCGTCGCGCACACCGCCAGCACCCTCACCACCGCCGACGGCGTGCAGCTGTACTACAAGGACTGGGGCCCGAAGAACGGCCCGGTCGTCACCTTCAGCCACGGCTGGCCGCTGTCCTCGGACAGCTGGGAATCGCAGATGATCTTCCTGGCCTCCAAGGGCTACCGCGTGGTTGCGCACGACCGCCGTGGCCACGGCCGATCCAGCCAGCCCTGGGACGGCAACGACATGGATCACTACGCCGACGACCTGGCCACCGTGATCAACACGCTGGACCTCAAGGACGTCACCCTGGTCGGCTTCTCCACCGGTGGCGGCGAAGTGGCGCGCTACATCGGCCGCCACGGCACGAGCCGCGTCAAGAAGGCCGTGCTGATCAGCGCCGTACCGCCGCTGATGCTGAAGACCGCCGACAACCCCGGCGGCCTGCCGATCGAAGTCTTCGACGGCCTCCGCAAGGGCTCGCTGGCCAACCGCTCGCAGCTGTACGTGGACATCGCCTCGGGCCCGTTCTACGGTTTCAACCGCCCCGGCGCGAAGGCCTCGCAGGGCCTGATCGACAGCTGGTGGGCGCAAGGCATGCAGGCCGGCCACAAGAACACGTACGACTCGATCGCCGCGTTCTCGGCCACCGACTTCCGCGCCGACCTGAAGAAGTTCGACATCCCCACCCTGGTGATCCACGGCGACGACGACCAGATCGTCCCCATCGACGCCTCCGGCAAGGCCTCCGCCGCGCTGATCAAGGGTGCGAAGCTGATCGTCTACCCCGGCGCCCCGCACGGCCTCACGGACACCCACAAGGACCGCGTCAACCAGGACCTGCTCGACTTCCTGCAGAAGTAAGCAGCCCGCCACAGACAGCAACGGCCGCATCAGCGGCCGTTTGCTTTTCTGCTTTGAACACCCGTTTCGTCGCCAGACCCGAAGGGCGGCGGACAGGGATGTCCGCCGTTTTCCGCCTCGCCAGGAAGGCGAGTCGGAAAATCCCGATAGCACCCGAGTCATGGGATTGTTTCGTCGGGGAATGGCCATTCTTTTGGTGACTTTTCTTTGGCCAGACAAAGAAAAGTTACCCGCTGGCCCGAAGGGCTAGCGGAAGCTTCGTACTTCAGCGCGGAAAGATCAGGACGCACTGCGGCGCGCGACACGTCTGGTGCACCGTCTTGTCGCAGGACTAACGGAACGCCCCCAGCTCAACCATCAACGGGAGCTTGATCCCCGGGTGCGGCCTTCAGGCCTTACCCGGGCTACACCACTTCCCCATCAACCAACGGCAGAAGCGTCTCGCCTCAGGATGAACTCATCATCCAGCGTCTTCCCCACCGCGAACTTGTACCCACCCACGCGCGAGAACCCCTGCCGCTCATAGAACCGCTGCGCGCCGAAATTCTCCGACCACACCCCGATCCACAACGTCCGCGGCCCGTCCTTCAACAACCACCGCTCCACCTCGGCGAACAACTTCCCGCCCCACCCACCGTTCTGGTGGGAGGCCAGCACGTACAACCGCTTCAGCTCGCCATCGCCCTTCGCCACGTCCGCATGCGGCAACCCGCATGGTCCGGCGGCCGCATGGCCCACGGCCACGCCATCGGCTTCGAGCAACCACACCGCGTAGTCCGGGTGCGACAGGATGATCCGCTGCTTGTCGACGTCGTAGGCGTCGGTGAGGAATGCCGAAAGATCTTCGGCCGGATACAGATGGCCGAAGGTCTCGGTGAACGTGCGCGACGCCAGCTCCGACAGCACGGCGGCGTCATCGACGGTGGCGCGACGGATCTGCACGCTTAGGCGTCCTCTTCTTCCTCTTCGTCTTCGTCCGCCTCGTCTTCCTCGTCGGCGTCCTCGTCTTCTTCCTCTTCGTACTCTTCTTCGTCTTCTTCTTCGTAATCGTCTTCGCCGAAGTCTTCGCCGTCCCAGCGGCCCTGGCCGTCCGGCACGAAGGTGACCGCCATCGCCGCCGGCGACGTGCCGACGCGCACCAGCCAGCCACCGAACACGCGCGCGCGCTCCGTCACCAGCGCCGCATCGGCGCCTTCATTGCCCAGGCGTTCCCACTCCAGCGAAAAAGCAACTTCCGTCATTTCTTGGTTCTCTCGATCAGTCTTTCTTGGGGCGCACTTGAATATGCACTTCCGCCAGCTGCTCATCCGGGATCGGCGACGGCGCGCCGGTCATCAGGCACTGCGCGGTGGCGGTCTTCGGGAACGGGATGACGTCGCGGATGGACTCCGTGCCCGCCATCAGCGCCGCGATGCGGTCGATGCCGAAGGCGATGCCGCCGTGCGGCGGCGCGCCGAAGCGCAGCGCATCCAGCAGGAAGCCGAATTTCGCTTCCGCTTCTTCCGCGCCGATGCCGAGCAGCTCGAACACCGTGCTCTGCATCTCCGGGCGATGGATACGGATCGAACCGCCACCGATCTCGTTGCCGTTCAACACCATGTCGTAGCCGCGCGACACGGCGGTCTTGGCGTTCGCGCGCAGGTCGGCGATGTCGTCCACCGCGGGCGCGGTGAAGGGGTGGTGGAGCGCGACGTAGCGCTGTGCTTCGTCGTCGTACTCGAACATCGGGAAATCGGTAACCCACAGCGGCTTCCAGCCGTCCTGGACCAGACCGAAGTCCTTGCCGGCCTTCAGGCGCAGCGCGCCCATGAAGTCGCTGACCTTGTTGTAGCCGCCCGCGCCGAAGAACACGATGTCGCCGTTGCCGGCGCCGATGTGCTTCACCAGCGCAGCGAAGGCGTCTTCGGCGAAGAACTTCTGGATCGGCGAACTGACCGCGCCAGCCTCGTCGATCTTGATGTACGCCAGGCCCTTGGCGCCGTACTTGGCGGCATGCGCGGCGTATTCGTCGATCTGCTTGCGGCTCAGCGCGGCCCCGCCGGGGATGCGCAGCGCGGCCACGCGGCCGTCCGCGTCGTTGGCGGCGGCGGTGAACACCGCGAATTCGCTGGACTTCACCAGTTCGGCGACGTCCACCAGCTCCAGCGCGATGCGCAGGTCGGGCTTGTCCGAACCGTAGCGACGCATCGCCTCGGCCCAGGTCATGCGCGGGAACTGCGCATCCAGTTGCACGTCCATCACTTCGGCAAAGATGTCGCGGATCATGCCTTCCACGGCGTCCTGCACGTCGCGCTCGCGCACGAAGGCGAATTCCATGTCGAGCTGGGTGAATTCCAGCTGGCGGTCGGCGCGTAGCGCCTCATCGCGGAAGCAGCGCGCGATCTGGTAGTAGCGGTCGAAGCCGGCGACCATCAGGATTTGCTTGAACAGCTGCGGCGATTGCGGCAGCGCGTAGAACTCGCCAGGGTGCATGCGCGCCGGCACCAGGAAGTCGCGCGCACCTTCCGGCGTGGCCTTGGTGAGGATCGGCGTCTCGATGTCCTGGAAGCCGCGCGCGTCCAGCCAGCGGCGCAGCGCCTGCACCAGCTTGATGCGGGTGCGCTGCTTGCGCTGCATGTCGGGCGTGCGCAGGTCCAGGTAGCGGTATTTCAGGCGGATGTCTTCACCCGGGTTCTCATGCGCGTGGAACGGCAGCGGCTCGGCCTTGTTGAGCACGGTGATCTTGGTGGCGATCACTTCCACCTTGCCGGTGCGGATCTTGGTGTTGACGGCTTCGCGCGCACGCACGACGCCCTCGACCTGGAGCACGTCCTCGTAGCCCAGCGAGGCGGCGACCTTGAACACTTCGGCGCTGGACGGGTCCACCGTCACCTGCACGATGCCCTCATGGTCGCGCAGGTCGATGAAGCACACGCCGCCGAGGTTGCGGGCGACGTCGGTCCAGCCACACAGGGTCACGGTCTGGCCGATCATGGCCTCGTCGACGAGGCCGCAGAAATGGGTACGCATGGGGGCTCCACTGGGGTTCGGACCGGGGCCGGGACATTCCGCGGCCGGGACAGGCCGGTCAAGCCGCCTAGTTTACCCGGTCCCCCGCCCGCCGGCCCCACTCCGGCCCCTGCACGGGCTTAACAGGTCCAGCGTATGCTGGCGCCTCCCTAGGAGGGTGCCACCATGAAGAAGCCGTTGTTGCAGTCCGTCCTCGTACTGTTGCTGGCCTTCGTGGCCGGCAGCGCCGTCGCCCAGGTCGGTACCCGGGCCTACGCGCCGGAAAACCTGCGCCAGCTGTCCGTCCAGGACCAGACGCGGGTGATCAGCCTGGAGTATTCGGAACAGGCCCGCGGTCGCCGCATCCCGGACGACCAGCTCCGCTTCTACCTGGACCAGGTCAACCGCTCCAACTGGACCTTCAGCCGGATCAAGCAGGACATCGCCCAGTCGCTGGGCGGCAACAACGGCGGCTGGAATCCCAATCCGCCGTCGAACGGGAACACCATCCTCTGCGAGAGCAAGAGCGGCGACGCCAAGCGCTGCACGCCGCCGTGGCGCGGGCAGTCGCGGCTGGTGCGGCAGCTCTCGAACAGCCGCTGCGAAGAGGGCGCGACCTGGAGTTCGCAGGACGGCCTGATCACGGTGTGGAAGGGCTGCCGCGGCGAGTTCGCCCAAGGCACGGCGACCGGCGGCACGATCCGCTGCGAAAGCACGGATGGCCGCGGCCGCACCTGCCGCACGCCGTGGAACGGCCATTCGCGGCTGACCCGGCAACTGTCGAGCACCGCCTGCGTCGAGGGCCGGAGCTGGCAGTCGCAACAGGGACAGGTCTACGTGGGCAACGGCTGCCGCGCCGAGTTCGGCCCGCGCGTCGGCAGCGGCGGCGGTTCCAGCAACTACTCCGTGACCTGCAACAGCGAGGACAACCGCCGCAAGACCTGCGCCTACGACCCGCGACAGGGCCGGCCGATCCTGCTGCAGCAGATCTCCAACACCAGCTGCCGCGAAGGCTACAGCTGGGGCTACACGGGCACGCAGGTGTGGGTGGACCGCGGCTGCCGCGGTCGCTTCGGACCGCGCTGACCGCGCCTCACCGGCTCAACCGCCGGCGCCCCAGGGCGCCGGCGGCGTTTCGACCGGCGTGGCGAGATCGAACTCCACCCGGAACAACCGGCCGTTGGGCCGGCTGAGTGCATAGACGAAGGTCTTCCCGGGCACCAGTTCCATCGCCCAGGTATTGGTCACCGAGGCCGCCAGGCCTTCGCGTTCGAACATCGCGATCGATGCCGCGTCCACCGGGAACGCCTGCCGCTGTGTCGTACCCGCCTCCGCGGTGTCACCGCCATACATCGTCACTGCATCCGGACTCCCGTCCTCGTGGCGGTGATCGTGCTTCAGCCGCAGGCCCGCGCCGGTACGCGTCAGCACCCAGGTGCGCGAGCGGTCGTCGCCGACATGGAAGGGGATGCGGATCTCGCGCGTCGGGTCATCGCAGCCGCGCACGTGCATGACCAGCGTCTTGCCCTCGAACGGATCAGGCGTGGCCGATGCCGGCTGGTTGGCGGTGATGCGGCCGGCGTACGCCTTCCCGCAGTGCTCCGCCATCGAGGCGAGGAATGCATCCGCCGGCGCGCCGGGCGGCGATGACGCGCAACCGGCGAGACAGAGCGCGGCCAGCGCGACCCGATGATTCCTCATGGCATCCCCTCCTGCTGAAAGGGATGCACCTTACACCGGGCGGACTCAGGACGAGGACGAAGGCGTCGCCGGCTTGGGTTCCGTCTTCGCGGGCGCGCTCTCGGTCTTCGCGGGCGCCGATTCGGCCGGCTTGGATTCGCTGGACGGCTTCGCGCCTTCGCCGCCATCGGCCAGGTTGCGCTTCTTGTCGCCGTCCTTCTTGAAGTCGGTCTCGTACCAGCCGCTGCCCGCCAGCCGGAACGACGGTGCGGTCAGCTGCCGCTTCACCGACGGCGCGCCGCACGACGGGCAGGTGTCGGGATCCGGATCGGACAGCTTCTGCAGGCGGTCGAAACTGTGGCCGCACTGGGTGCATTCGAAAGCGTAGATGGGCATGGCGGTGATCGGCAGGCGTAGGTACGGGGCTGTTGTGGGGGCTGGGCGGTAAGGGATCAAGCTTCGTCGTACAGCGACGACCACGCTTCTTCGGCCTTGGCCAGCTGCTGCTGCAGGGCTTCGCGGTCGCGGCCCAGGCGCGCGGCCAGGTCGGCGTCGGCATAGCTTTTCGGATCCGCGAGCTGGGCATCCACGTCGGCCAGCCTGCCTTCCAGTTCGGCGACCTTGGCTTCGGCGGCGGCCAGTTTCACCGGATTGACCTTGCGCGCGGGCGCCGGCACGGGCTTCGGCGGCGGAGCGGGTTCGCTGCGCAGCGGCTTGCTGCCCTGTGCGGTCGAGCGCGTACGCAGCCAGGCCGCGTATTCGTCCAGGTCGCCGTCGAACGGCTCCACCACGCCATCGGCCACGCGCCAGAAGGTGTCGCAGACCAGGCCGATCAGGTGGCGGTCGTGCGAGACCATGACGATGGCGCCGTCGAAATCGCTCAGCGCTTCTGCCAGCGCTTCGCGCATTTCCAGATCGAGGTGGTTCGTAGGCTCGTCGAGCAGCAGCACGTTGGGTTGCTGCCACGCGATCAGCGCAAGCGCCAGGCGCGCGCGCTCGCCGCCGGAGAAGCCGTCCACAGGCTCGAACGCACGGTCGCCGGGGAAGTTCCATTTGCCGAGGAAATCGCGGAACGACTGGTTGCTGCCGTCCGGCGAGATCTCGCGGAAATGGTCCATCGGGGACTGGCCTTCATGCAGCGATTCCACCGTGTGCTGGGCGAAGTAACCGATCCTCAGGTCCGGATGCGCCATGCGGTCGCCGGCCAGCGGCGGCAGCTCGCCCACCAGCGTCTTCACCAGCGTGGTCTTGCCGGCGCCGTTGGGGCCGAGCAAGCCGATGCGCTGGCCCGCCTCGAGGCCGAAGCCGACGTCGTGGAGGATCACCGCGTCGGCGCCGTAGCCGGCTTCGACATGGTTGAGGCGGATCAGCGAGAACGGCAGCTTCGCCGGCTCGGCGAACTCGATGCGGAACTCGCGCTCGGCGCGCACCGCCTCGGTGCCGGCCAGCTTGGCCAGGCGCTTCATGCGGCTCTGCGCCTGCGCCGCCTTCGACGCCTTGGCCTTGAAGCGGTCGATGAAGCTCTGCAGGTGCGCGCGCTCGGCCTGTTCCTTCTCGTGCGCGATCTGCTGCTGGCGCAGCTGTTCGGCGCGCTGGCGCTCGAAATCGGTGTAGCCGCCGGTGTACAGCTTCGCGCCGCCGCCATGCAGGTGCAGCGTGTGCGTGGCGACGTTGTCGAGGAACTCGCGGTCGTGCGAGATCAGCAGCAGCGTGCCGGGATATTTCAGCAACCACTGCTCCAGCCACAGCACCGCGTCCATGTCGAGGTGGTTGGTGGGCTCGTCGAGCAGCAGCAGGTCGCTGGGCATCATCAGCGCGCGCGCCAGGTTCAGGCGCACGCGCCAGCCGCCGGAGAACGAGGAGACCGGGCGATGGTGCGTATCGGCGGGAAAGCCCAGGCCGTGCAGCAATTTGCCGGCGCGCGCCTCGGCGTCGTAGGCGCCCATCTCGGCCATCTTCTGGTGCGCGTTGGCGACGGCTTCCCAGTCTTCGCGCTCGGAGGCCTCGGCTTCGGCCTTCAGCACCGCCGCGACCTCGGCGTCGCCACCCAGGACGAACAGGAGCGCCGGGTCCGGCAGCGACGGGGTCTCCTGGGCCACGCTGGCGATGCGGACCCTGCCCGGCAGGTCGAGGTCGCCCTTGTCGGCTTCCAACTCGCCCTGCACGGCGGCGAACAGGCTGGACTTGCCCGCGCCGTTGCGCCCCACCACGCCCACGCGGTAGCCCGCATGCAGGGTAAGGTCGACGTTGGACAACAGCAGGCGCTCGCCGCGGCGGAGCGCGAAATTACGAAGGGAAATCAAGAAACAACCTACGGGGATTTGGGGGAGAGCGGCCGCGTAGTTTATCGATAGCGTCCCCACTCGCAGTTGTTAAGAAACCATTGACATGCATGTCAGCGGACTGATAACCAGAGTGCGTAGCACCTAAGTCCATGGTTTCAAAGGAAACTTTGCAAGCCCTGATCCACTTGCAGCCGCATTTCGCAGTCCTTTCCGGAGCTCCCCCATGACCCGCACGCTGTCGCCCCTGACCCTCGCCATCAGCCTGGCCCTGGTCGCACCCGCCGCCTTCGCGCAGGATTCGGCCCCCGCCGAAGCCCGCACGCTCGATACCCTGATCGTCACGGGTACCCGCGTGTCCGACCGCACGGTCGCCGAATCGCAGTCGCCGATCGACATCATCACGCCCGAGGCCCTCCAGGCCACCGGCACCACCGAGTTGGCCACCGCACTGGCGCGTGCGCTGCCGTCGCTCAACTTTCCCCGCCCGGCCGTCACCGACGGCACCAGTGGCGTGCGTCCCGCACAGCTGCGCGGCCTGTCGCCCGACCAGGTGCTGATCCTGGTCAACGGCAAGCGCCGCCACATCTCCGCGCTGGTCAACGTCAACGGCAGCATCGGCCGCGGCTCCTCGGCGGTGGACCTCAACGCCATCCCCATATCGGCGATCGAGCGCGTGGAAGTGCTGCGCGACGGCGCCTCGGCCCAGTACGGCTCGGACGCCATCGCCGGCGTGGTGAACATCGTGCTCAAGGGTTCGGGCAAGGGCGGCAGCCTGGTCGCGGACGTCGGCGGCTACTCCGCCGGCGACGGCCGCAGCACGCAGTTGTCGGGCGACACCGGCGTGGCGTTCGGCGACGGCCGCGGCTTCGTCCACGTCGCCGGGCAACTGACCCGGCAGGACGAGACCGACCGCGCCGGCCCTTACCAGGGCACCGCGCCCAACACCGGCAACAACCCGGCGATCGGTCGCGTCGCCTTCGTCTATGGCGACCCCGAAGTGGATGCCGGCGCCGTATCGGCGAACGCGGGCTTCGAGGTGAGCGACAACATCAGCGCCTACGCGACCGCCATCGCGAGCAACCGCGACATCGTCTCGTTCGCGTTCTACCGTTCGATCGGCCACAACGCGCTGGTGCCGCAGGTCTATCCGGACGGCTACGTGCCGGAGATCAACCAGCTGTCGCAGGACCGCTCGCTGGTCGCGGGCATCAAGGGCGACACCGAGAGCGGCTGGAAGTGGGACGTCAGCTACAACTACGGCTACAACCACCTGAAGTTCTATACGCAGAACAGCATCAACTACAGCCTGGGCGCGACCAGCCCGCGGCGTTTCTACGATGGCGCGCTGGAATACACCCAGAACGTGCTGAACGCCGACATCAGCAAGCCGCTGGAGATCGGGCTGGCCTATCCCGCCACGCTGTCGTTCGGTGCCGAGTACCGCCAGGAGAAGTGGAACCAGTCGCCGGGCGAACTCAATTCCTACACCGGCAGCGGTGCCCAGGGCTTCGCCGGCTTCACGCCCGCCAATGCCGTGCACTCCGACCGCGACAGCTATGCGGCGTACGTGGGCCTGGAAGCCGACCTGACCGAGAAGTTCTCCGCCGGCATCGCCGGACGCTACGAGGACTACTCCGACTTCGGCAGCGAGGTGTCGGGCAAGCTGTCCGCGCGCTACGCCTTCACCGATGCGGTGGCGCTGCGCGCCACGGTGGCCAGCGGCTTCCGCGCACCCGCGCTGGCGCAGCAGTACTACCAGGTGGTCACGTCGCAGTACAACGCGACCCTCGACCGCTTCTTCGAATCGGGCACGTTCCCGGCCACTGGCGCGGTGGCGCAGGCGCTCGGCGCCGACCCGCTGACCGCCGAGACCTCGCTGTCCTATGGCCTGGGCCTGGTGCTGCAGCCGGTGGACCGCCTGTACGTCACCATC
This sequence comes from Pseudoxanthomonas sp. CF385, assembly GCF_900104255.1. Taxonomy (NCBI): domain Bacteria; kingdom Pseudomonadati; phylum Pseudomonadota; class Gammaproteobacteria; order Lysobacterales; family Lysobacteraceae; genus Pseudoxanthomonas; species Pseudoxanthomonas sp. CF385. The sequence goes on along the minus strand of NZ_FNKZ01000001.1, from coordinate 1,129,995 downwards.
GATGCGTACCAGATCGACATCGACGACCGCATCGTGCTGTCCTCCAACCTGCTGCTCGGCGGCAACGCGGCGGCGCAGGCGCTGCTGGCCAGCCTGGGCGTCAACGGCGTCACCAGCGCGCGCTACTTCACCAATGCCGCCGACACCCGCACGCGCGGCGTCGACGTGATCGCGCAATACACGGTGCCGTTCGAGAACAGCAGCCTCAACCTGACCGCCGGCTACAACTACAACAAGACCGAGATCGAACGCATCGCGCCGAATCCGCCCGAGCTGACCGCGCTCGGCGCGAATCTGTGGCGTATCGGCCGCGACGAACAGGGCCGTATCGAGGAGGGCTATCCGCGCGACAAGACTACGCTGACCGCGGCGTGGAACCTGGCCCGCTGGGACTTCACCTTCGGCGCGACCCGCTACGGCGAGTTCACCACCCGCGTCAGCGAAACCGGCAACCCCGCGAACGACCAGACCTACGGCGCGAAGTGGATCCTCGACGCGTCGACCAGCTATCGCCCGAGCGAGAACTGGAAGCTCACCCTGGGCGCGGACAATCTGCTGGACGAGTACCCGGACCGCACCATCTTCCCGAACGCCAACAGCGGCCAGTTCCCCTACAGCAGCCAGTCGCCGGGCGGTTTCAACGGTGCCTACGTGTACGGGCGCGTCGCCTACACGTGGTGAAGCGCACGCTCACCTGATCGACCCGGAACGCCCCGCCCCGCGCGGGGCGTTTCCGTTCGTACGGCCTGCGCGGCGCCGCGATCGCACGCATCCGGGTTTGCGGCATGACCGCCGCATCGGCGACACTCGACGGATCACGCCGAGGAATTCCGCCATTCGATGCACCATGACGCCGACCTGATCAACATCATCGCGGTAGGCCTCGCCCTGGCCTTCGTGCTGGGCGCGCTCGCGCACAAGCTGCGCTTCTCCCCGCTGGTCGGTTATCTCATCGCAGGCATCTTCGTCGGCCCGTTCACACCGGGCTTCGTGGCCGACCAGGAACTGGCCAACCAGTTGTCGGAACTGGGCGTGATGCTGCTGATGTTCGGCGTCGGCCTGCACTTCTCGCTGGAAGACCTGCTGGAGGTCAAGGCGATCGCCATCCCCGGTGCCATCGCGCAGATCGTCGTCGCCACCGGCCTGGGCTGGGCGCTGGCCTGGGGCATGGGCTGGACGCCGCTCAACGGCTTCGTGTTCGGCCTGGCCCTGTCGGTGGCCAGCACCGTGGTGCTGTTGCGCGCGATGGAAGAGCGCCGCCTGCTGGAGACCAAGCGCGGCCGGATCGCGGTGGGCTGGCTGATCGTCGAAGACCTGGTGATGGTGCTGGCGCTGGTCATGCTGCCGGTACTGGCATCCACCTTCGGCCCGGAGACCGGCGGCGAGAAGGCGACCTTCGGGCGCTTCGCCGTGGAGATCGCGTGGACCCTCGTCAAGCTCGGCGCCTTCGTCGCCTTCATGCTGCTGGTCGGGCGGCGAGTGATCCCGTGGACACTGGAGAAGATCGCCGCCACCGGCTCGCGCGAACTGTTCACCCTGTCCGTGCTGGCGATCGCGCTGGGCGTGGCGTTCGGCTCGGCCACCCTGTTCGGTGTGTCGTTCGCGCTGGGCGCGTTCTTCGCCGGCATGCTGCTCAACGAATCGGAACTGAGCCACAAGGCCGCCAACGATTCGCTGCCGCTGCGCGACGCGTTCGCGGTGCTGTTCTTCGTCTCGGTGGGCATGCTGTTCAATCCCGCCATCCTGGTGGCGCATCCATGGCAGGTGCTGGCCACGTTCGGCATCATCGTCATCGGCAAGTCGCTGGCGGCATTCTTCATCGTGCGCGCGTTCAAGCACCCCACCGGCACCGCGCTGACGATCTCGGTGAGCCTGGCGCAGATCGGCGAGTTCTCCTTCATCCTCGCCGCGCTGGGCGTGTCGCTGAAGATCCTGCCGCCGGACGGCCGCGACCTGATCCTGGCCGGCTCGCTGCTGTCGATCATCGCCAACCCGTTCCTGTTCTCCTGGCTGGACCGTTGGCAGAAGAAGCAGGAGGCGCTCGCGCCGGTGCCCGCCGCGCCCGAAGTGCCGCCGGGCCCCTCGCTGGACGTGACCGACCACGCCATCATCATCGGCTACGGCCGGGTGGGCAGCGAACTCGCGCGCGTGCTGCGCGACCGCGGCGTGCCGCTGATCGTCATCGACGACAACGGCGACCACGTGGCGCGCGCGCACGATGCCGGCATCCCCGCGATCCGCGGCAGCGCAGCCGCCGACCGCGTCCTCGCCGAAGCCCATCCCGAGCGCGCGAAGATCGCCGTCCTGGCGATCCCGCAACCGCTGGAAGCCGGCGAAGCGCTGGCGAAGCTGCGCGCGATCAATCCCTCGCTGACCCTGCTGGCCCGCGCGCACAGCGAGGGCGAAGTGAAGCACCTGCTCGGGCACGGTGCCGACGGCGCGGTGCTGGCCGAACGCGAACTGGCGTTCTCGCTGGCCGAAATGGTCATGTCCACCCCGCCCTACCGCCCGCAACGACCGGCAGGCTGACGGTACGGGCGGATCGGGCTACTCTCCCGAGGCCGCCGGCTCGGCCGCGGTCTCGGCGAGCACCTCCACCAGCGGGCGTGGCGCGCCGTACAGATACCCCTGCACACGCTGCACGCCGATCCGGCGCAGGCAGTATTCGGTGTCCTCGTCCTCGACGAACTCGGCGACGGTCGCCGCACCGAAGGCCTTCGCCACCGCCACCGATGCCTGCACCACGGCGTAGTCCTTGCCCAGCTGGGCCACGTTGCGGACGAACGAGCCGTCGATCTTGATGACGTCCACCGGCAGCTCGCGCAGGCGCGCGAAGCTCTGCATGCCGGTGCCGAAGTCGTCGATGGCGATCCTGCAGCCCAACGCGCGCAGGTCGGCCAGCAGATGGCTGGCCGCCGCGGTGTTGGAGATGGCCGCGGTCTCGGTGACCTCGAAGCACAGCGCGCTCATCGGCAACGGCGAGCCCGCCAGCAGCGTGCGCAGTTCCACCTGGAAGCTCATCGAAGCCAGGCTCTGGCCGGTGAGGTTGATGGCGATCTCCCGGCAATGCGGGAGCGCCGACGGCGACTTGCGCAGCAGCCGGAACAACGCGCGCACCACCGCCAGGTCGAGCTCGGCGCCGCGGCCCGCGGCCTCCAGCGGCGCCATGAAGCGCGCCGGCGACATGATCTCGCCGCGTTCGTCCAGCAAGCGGCACAGCACCTCACCGCTCAACGCGCGCGGATCGGCGTCACCGGTGGGCGCCAGATCGCGGATGGGCTGGAAGTACAGCACCACCCGCTCGTTGCGCAGGCTGGCCAGCGCCTCGGTGGCGTCGTGCAGCTGACGACGGTGCGTGCGCCGCACCTGGGTGTCGCCGACGTCGCTGTAGCGCGGGCGCAGTTCGCCATGGTGGCGTGCTTCGAAGGCCAGGTGCGACGCCGTGACGACGGCGTTGTCCACTACGCTGGCCTGGGTGCCGTTGAACGCGGCCACGCCCAGATAGGGCAGCAGGCGGATCGGCTGGCCACCGACATCGATCTCGGCATGCTCCACCCGCGCCATCACCCGCTCCCACAGGTCGGGGTCGCCGCCCGGTTTGGGCAACAGGGCGAACTGGCCGGTGCCCACGTAGTAGGTCTCGACCAGGTCTTCCAGCCGGCGGGCCACGGCGTTCATCGCCTGCGCCTGGGTGTCCAGGCCGAAGCCCGCCACCAGCGTGTCGGTCTGGTCGAGCAGCAGGTACCCCAGCTCGGTGCGCGTCAGCGGACGGGCCACGCGTTCGCGCAGGGCCTTGAGGTTGGGCAGCCCGGTGATCTGGTCGCGCAGGGTCTCGGCCGACAGGCGTTCGGCCAGTTCGTAGCGGTCCCGGTGGGTCAGCCACAGGTACATCATCGCCAGCAACAGGATGTTCACTTCCAGCGTGATGTGCAGCAGGTTGAAGAAGCCCACCGCGCTGTTCGCGTACTCCGCCGTGCCCGCGACCATGCCCACCAGCAACAGCAAGGTCAGCGACAGCGCCGCCATCGCCCAGCGCGAGGACAGACGCAGCATGCCCCAGCCCAGCACCAGCAGCAGGGCGAAGCGGTAATCCATCAGCACCAGCTCCGGCGCCGCCAGGCCGGTGTTGAAGGCGCGACGCACCAGCACCGCCGCCCACACGCTGGCCGCAAGACCCGCACCGAGGGCGATGGGCCAGAGCCAGTGCGATGCCGCGTCCATGCGCGGCGCCGGATGCCCGCGTTCGCGCCAGGCGACCACCAGCGGCAGCGTCATCACGGCCACGCCGAACTGCTTGGCGAAGAACATCTGGAACGCCGTACTGATCGCGGCCGTCGAGGTGGACACCACCGTGATGCTGAACCCCACGAGGGCCAGCACCAGCGGATACAGCAGCAGGGCGATGGCGGCGAAGCGGATCAGGTCGCGGCGCTGCACGCGCTGGCATTCGCCCCGCGGCCATCCCGTCCAGTGCGCGCACAGCAGGCTCCAGCCGAACGTGAACGCATAACTGGCCGCGCCCCAGGCCAGGACCGGGCCGGGTTGCCAATCATCGAAAGAGAGCTGGCGCAGCGTCCAGCCGGCGAACGTCACCAGGAAGCAGCCGGCGACCACGCGGCGGTCGCGTTCGAGCATCGCGATGGCGAGCAGCAGGCCGGCATGCAGGTGGATCAGCGAGGCGTCGGCCAACTGGCCGAAGAAGTCGATGCGGTAGCTGACGGGAATCTGCTGCAGCAACAGGCACAGGCCGCCGAGCGACAGCACTTTCGTGCTGACGCCCAGGCCACGCGCCCGGCTGTCGGCGTGGTCGCCCATGCTTGCGGAATCCTGTGTGTGCCTCCCCCTGGCGGCGAACATCCTGACACGGAAACGCAGGAGCGGGGAGTGCTGCGTCGTCGACGCAACTTCACGCATTACCCAATGCGCCGGCGAACCGTTCGTCGGTCCGCCGGCTAGAACGCCTTTACTGCGATGCGCGCGCGAACACCAGATGGCCGCCCTGCGCCTGCACGCGCACCGTGTCGCCGGCGCCGAACTCGCCCGACAGGATCTTCTGCGCCAGCGGGTTCTCCAGTTGCGCCTGGATCGCGCGCTTCAACGGCCGCGCGCCGTACACCGGATCGAAGCCCACGTTGCCCAGCAGCATCAGCGCGGAATCGTCCAGCTCCAGCGCGATCTGGCGCTCGGCCAGGCGCTTGGCCAGGTAGCGCGTCTGGATGCGGGCGATCTCGCGGATCTGCGTCTTGTCCAGCGGATGGAACACGACGATGTCGTCCAGCCGGTTGATGAACTCGGGCCGGAAGTGCGCCTGCACCACGCCCATCACCGCGGCTTTCATCTGGGTGTAGCTCTCGGGCGTGTCGTCGGAGAGCTCCTGGATCAGGCTGGAGCCGAGGTTCGACGTCATCACGATGACGGTATTGCGGAAATCCACCGTGCGGCCCTGGCCGTCGGTCAGGCGACCGTCGTCCAGCACCTGCAGCAGGATGTTGAACACGTCCGGATGCGCCTTCTCGACTTCATCGAGCAGGATCACGCTGTAGGGACGGCGCCGCACGGCCTCGGTCAGGTAGCCGCCTTCCTCGTAGCCGACGTAGCCCGGGGGCGCGCCGACCAGCCGGCTCACGGCGTGCTTCTCCATGAACTCGCTCATGTCGATGCGGATCATCGCGTCCTTGCTGTCGAACAGGAACTCGGCCAGCGCCTTGCACAATTCGGTCTTGCCCACGCCGGTGGGGCCGAGGAACAGGAACGAACCGCTCGGGCGGTCGGGATCGGAAATGCCGGCGCGCGAACGGCGCACCGCGTCGGACACGACCTTGATCGCTTCCTCCTGGCCGATCACGCGGCCGCGCAGCGACTGCTCCATCTGCAGCAGCTTCTCGCGCTCGCCCTCCAGCATCTTGCTGACCGGGATGCCGGTCCAGCGGCTGACGACCTCGGCGATCTCCTCATCGGTGACCTTGTCCTGCAGCAGGCGGAAGCCCTTCTGCTCGGCTTCCTGCGCGGCCGACAGCTGCTTCTCCAGCTCGGGCAGCTGGCCGTACTGCAGCTCGCTCATGCGCGCGTAGTCCTGCTTGCGCTGCGCGGCCTCCAGCTCCAGCTTCACTCGCTCGATCTGCTCCTTGATCTTCGTCGCGCCGGTCAGGGTGGCCTTCTCGGCCTTCCAGATCTCTTCCAGGTCGTTGAACGCGCGCTGCAGCGACTCGATCTCGGTTTCCAGGTCGGCCAGGCGCTGCTTCGACTGCGCGTCCTTCTCCTTCTTCAGCGCCTCGCGCTGGATCTTCAGCTGGATCAACCGGCGCTCCATCCGGTCCATCTCCTCCGGCTTGGAGTCGATTTCCATGCGGATGCGGCTGGCGGCCTCGTCCATCAGGTCGATGGCCTTGTCCGGCAGTTGGCGGTCGGCGATGTAGCGATGGCTCAGCTGCGCGGCGGCGACGATGGCGGGGTCGGTGATCTCCACGCCATGATGCACGGCGTACTTCTCCTTCAACCCGCGCAGGATCGCGATGGTGTCCTCCACGCTGGGTTCGCCGACGAACACCTTCTGGAAGCGGCGCTCCAGCGCGGCGTCCTTCTCGACGTACTTGCGGTACTCGTCCAGCGTGGTCGCGCCGATGCAATGCAGCTCGCCGCGCGCCAACGCCGGCTTGAGCATGTTGCCGGCATCCATCGAACCCTCGGCCTTGCCGGCGCCGACCATCGTGTGCAGTTCGTCAATGAAGAGGATGATCTGGCCTTCGTTCTTGGCCAGGTCGTTGAGCACGCCCTTCAGGCGCTCCTCGAATTCACCGCGGAACTTCGCGCCGGCGATCAGCGCGCCCATGTCCAGCGACAACACGCGCTTGCCGCGCAAGCCCTCGGGCACTTCGCCGTTGACGATGCGCTGGGCCAGGCCTTCGACGATGGCGGTCTTGCCCACGCCCGGTTCGCCGATCAGCACCGGATTGTTCTTGGTACGGCGCTGCAGGACCTGGATGGTGCGGCGGATTTCCTCGTCGCGACCGATCACCGGGTCCAGCTTGCCGATCTCGGCGCGCTCGGTCAGATCGATGGTGTATTTCTCCAGCGCCTGGCGCTGATCCTCGGCGTTCTCCGATTGCACCTTCTCCCCTCCGCGCAGGCGTTCGATGGCCGCGCGCAGTTTCTGCTTGTCGGCGCCGCTGGCCTTCAGCTCCTGGCCGGCGGCCCCGCTGTCGTCCAGCGCGGCCAGCAGGAACCACTCGCTGGCGATGTAGGTATCGCCGCTGTCCTGCGCGAGCTTGTCGGTGACGTTGAGCAGGCGGGCCAGGTCGTTGCCGATGGAGAGGTTGCCGGCCTGGCCGGTCACTTTCGGCAGTTTGTCGAGCGCTTCGCCCAGCCGCTCGCGCAGCACGGGCACGTTGACGCCGGCCTGCGACAACAGGGGGCGCGTGCTGCCGCCCTGCTGCTCCAGCAGGGCGGTGAGCACGTGCACCGGCTCGATCATGGTGTGGTCGCGGCCCACGGCCAGCGACTGCGCATCGGCCAGCGCCTGCTGGAAACGCGAGGTCAGTTTGTCCATCCGCATCGGGAGAACCTCTAGGAAGAAAGGGGCCGGCGAACGCCAGCCGATGCTACCCAGATGCGGTTAAGCGCCGGTGTTTCAAGTCCACTTGAGACCGAAATTCACCGTAGGGTGGGCCTTGGCCCACCGTCTTCGCACGTAACAGGATGGCGGGCCAAGGCCCGCCCTACGCCTTCTTCTGGAGAGACAGGGCGCCCAGCAGCACCGCCAGCGCGGCGTAGGCGCCGGCGAACTGCCACAGGATCGTCGCGCGCAGGCCCTCGACCTCCCACGGCAGGTAGATGCCGCCGCGCGGATCCACCGAGTGGATGATCCCGAACAGCGTCAGCACGGCGCCGACCAGCAGCGCGACGACCGCGCGGCCGTTACGGCCGTCGATCATCGCCACCAGCGCGGTGGTCCAGATCATCGCGGTGATGATGAAGCCGTTACCCAGCGTCACGATGGTGGCCAGGTCCGGCAGGCCGTGGCCATCCACGCCTTCGTACAGGCCGGCGAAGTGGTCCGGCGCGATCCACGCGGGATTGCCGAACTTGATCGTCAGCAGGTAGGCCACCGACGGCAGGAAGCCCAGCGCCACCGCGATGGCGTGCTTGCGCGGCGTCTCGGTGAAGGCCTGCACGGTGATGTCCAGGCCCACGTACACGATGATCGGCGCCAGCACCGCGACCGGCAGCCACTGCACGAGCCCGGACACGTAGCCGAGCACGCCGCCCAGGCCGATGAAGAGGCCGGTTAGCAGCGTGTAGCCCTTGCGCGCACCCATGTGCTTGTACGCGGGCTGGCCGATGTAGGGCGTGGTCTGCGCCACGCCGCCGCAGAAACCGGCCACCAGCGTGGACACCGCTTCGGCCAGCAGCACGTCGCGCGTGCGGTAGTCGTCGCCGGCGGCGCGCGCGCTTTCGCTGACGTTGATGCCGCCCACCACCATCAGCAGGCCGAACGGCAGCAGCAGCGGCAGGTAGGGCACGGTGTAGGCCAGGCCCTCCAGCCAGCCCAGCGTGGGCAGCGGCAGGGTGAAGGCCAGCGGCACCGCGTCGGGCACCTTGAAGCCCGGTGCACCCAGGCCGGCCAGGCCGAGCCCGTAGTACAGCGCAGTGCCGACGATGAAGGCCAGCAGCACACCGGGCAGCTTCACTGGCAACTTGCCTTTCGCGACCAGCACGTACAGCAGCAGGCCGAAGGTGACGAAGCCGACGATGGGCTGGCGCAGCGTTTCGATCAGCGGCAGGAACCCCAGCAGCGTCAGCGCCGCGCCGCCGATGGAGCCCAGCAGGCCGGCACGCGGCACCGCGCGGGTGACCGCATCGCCGAAGAACGACAACACCAGCTTCAGCACGCCCATCACCACCAGCGCCGCCATGCCGAGCTGCCAGGTGGCGGTGGCCGCGGCCTGTTCGTCCAGGCCGGCCTGCTTGAAGCCGACGAACGCCGGGCCGAGCACGAGCAGCGCCATGCCGATGCTGGTCGGCGCATCCAGGCCCAGCGGCATCGCGGTGACATCATCGCGCCCGGTCTTCGCCGCCAATCGGTGCGCCATCCACGTGTAGATCAGGTTGCCGACCAGCACGCCCAGCGCGGTGCCCGGGAACATGCGGGTGAACACCACCTCGGCCGGGAACTGGAAGATGCCGATCAGCGCGGCGGCGATGAAGCCGAGGATGGACAGGTTGTCCACCACCAGGCCGAAGAAACCGTTGAGGTCGCCGGGAACGAACCAGCGGCGCACGGGAGAAGCCGATGCGGTCATGGAGGCTGCGATCAGTGGGAAGGGCGTGAGGCCGCCAGCATAAGCGCCTGCGTGGTCCGCGGGCGCACCGGGTTCAGAACGATACGTCCACCGCGTGGCGCGACCACAGCACCGACTGGTGCCCGGTGGCCTGTTTCCATGCCAGGCGGATCGCCTCGATGTCGGCGCGGCGCTGCGGCGTGTCCTCGTGCAGCACCACCAGCACCTTGGTCTTCAGCCGGTTCGGCTCGCCGGCGCCGCGGAACAGCCACTGGCCGTACGCATCGAACACGGTCAGGCCATCGGGGAACCGCGCGGTCACTTCCTTGTCCAGGAAGGCGCGCCAGGTCTCCTCGGTGATCGCCGCCGCCTGGGGGCGATCGGCCGGACCTTCTTCCTTGCCCACGCCGAAGTACAGCTCGCTGCGCACCCACCCTGCGGCCTGCGCGGGACGCAATGCGTCGCCCTGCAGCGACGAGGTGGTGGCCGACGGCGCATCGGCGCTGCGCACGCTGGCGCATCCGGATACGGCCAGCAGTGCGGTGGCCAGGAAGAGACTTCTCAACAGCATGGGGGACTCCAGTGGGGACGCGTACTGTCGGCCGACATCATCGCGCATCGAAATAACCGCTGGGAATGACGACATGGCATCACGCCATGGCCTGCGTTGGCCCTCCGATGGACATCGCGGGGTAATGTTCCGTCACCCCGGCGCAGCCCACAGACCGGGGACGACGACCCCCACGACACCTCTTGTCCCGATGCCGATCGCACGACCCGTAGCCGCCCGCGTCCCTCCTGGTCTCTCCCCCCGCGGGACCGGCGGCTGCGGCTGTCGTTGCCCCTGATCCGGCCTCCGTCGTCGCTCCACCCTCTCCCGTACCCCACCCGCCAGGAGTTTCCATGTCCCGCCCCACCGTGGCGCCGCTCGGCGCTGCCATCGCACTCGTCCTCGCCTTTCCTGCGCTCGCCCAGCAGGCCCCGGCCGATGGCACCACCGACCTCGATGCGGTGATCGTCACCGGCACCCGCGCCAGCGATCGCACGGCGCTGGAATCCACTTCGCCGATCGACGTGCTGACCGCCGAGGACATCCGCAAGGCCGGCGTGCTCAACGGCGAGCTCGGCAGCGCGCTGCAGGCGCTGTTGCCGTCGTTCAACTTCCCGCGCCAGTCCAATTCGGGCGGCGCCGACCATGTGCGCGCCGCGCAGCTGCGTGGCCTCGCGCCGGACCAGGTGCTGGTGCTGGTCAACGGCAAGCGCCGCCACACCACCGCGCTGGTGACGACGGGTTCGAAGATCGGCCGCGGCACCACGCCGGTCGACTTCAACGCGATCCCGGTCAGCGCGATCAAGCGCATCGAAGTCCTGCGCGACGGCGCGGGCGCGCAGTACGGCTCTGACGCGGTGGCCGGCGTGGTCAACATCATCCTCGACGACGCGCCCGAAGGCGGCGCCTGGGAAGCGAGCTTCGGCCTGCACCACACCGACGTCGAACCGATCGGCCAGACGCTCACCGACGGCCAGACCAGCTTCCTGTCAGGCAAGGTCGGCACGGCGGTGGGCGATGGCGGCTTCTTCCGCGTGGGCTTCGAGCTGAAGAACCGCGAGGCCACCAACCGCGCCGGCTTCGACCAGGTGCCGCCGTGGGACCAGACCCCGGCCAACCTCGCCGTGCAGGGCCAGCGCAACTACCACCTCGGCGACGGCGCCTCGAAGGACCTCAACGCCTGGATCAACACCGGCGTGCCGCTGGGCGAGAACGCGGAGTTCTACCTGTTCGGCACCTACAACAAGCGCGACACCGTGGGCGCCAACTACTTCCGTTACCCCGACGGCGTGTCCAATTGGCCCGAGGTCTATCCGGACGGCTACCGCCCGGTGTCGCTGGGCGAGAACCAGGACGTCGCCGCCGTCGGCGGCGTGCGCGGACAGTGGGGCGAATGGCGCTACGACGCCAGCCTCAACCGGGGCAGCAACACCTTCACCTACCGCCTGCGCAACTCGCTCAACGCCTCGCTCGGCCCGACCAGCCCCACCCGCTTCAAGACCGGCGACTACGAGTCCGCGCAAACCCTGGCGAACTTCGACCTGAGCCGCGGCTTCGACCGGGCGACCGCCAGCCATGACCTCGCGTTCGGCGCGGAGTTCCGCCTCGAGGAGTACGAGACCGGCGCCGGCGACCCGGCCAGCTACGCGGCCGGCCCCTACACCGACCGGCCGACCGGCTCGCAGGCCGGTGGCGGCCTGACGCCGCAGGACGTGGCCAACCTCGACCGCGACGTCGCCAGCGTGTATGCCGCGCTGTCCAGCCGCTTCGGCGACAAGCTGACCACCGACGTCGCGCTGCGCTACGAGCACTACAGTGACTTCGGCGGCGAACTCACCGGCAAGGTAGCCGCCCGCTACGAGTTCGCGCCCGCGTTCGCCCTGCGCGGCGCGTTGTCGAACAACTTCCGCGCGCCGTCGCTGGCGCAGATCGGATACGAGTCGACCTCGACCGGCTACAACGCCGCCGGCCAGCTGACCCAGGGCCGCCTGCTGTCGGTCAACAACCCGATCGCTCGCGCGCTCGGCGCACAGGATCTGGATCCGGAGAAGTCGATCAACGCCAGCTTCGGTTTCACCAGCCGGATCGGCGAGCACTTCGACCTGTCGCTGGACGTGTTCCACATCGAGATCGACGACCGCGTGGCGCTTTCGGAGAGCATCACCGGCGATGCGCTCACCGATTTCATCGACGCGGAATTCGGCGTCCCGGGCGTGCAGAGCGTCAGCTACTTCACCAATGCCGCCGACACCCGCACCCAGGGCGTGGAGCTCGTGACGAACTGGCGGCAGACGCTGGCGGGCGGCAACCTGCTGCTGACCGGCACCTACAGCTATGCGAAGACCGAGCTGAAGAACCTCGTCGCCACCCCCGCGCAACTGCTCGCGCTGGATCCGGATTACGTCCTGTTCGGCGTGGAAGAGAGCAACACGCTGACCGATGCCGCGCCGCGCACCCGGGCGCAGTTCACCGCGAACTGGGGCAGCGACCGCTGGAACCTGCTGGGCCGCGTCAGCCGCCACGGCAGCGCCAAGCGCGTGTTCAACTTCGGCGGCGGCTTCGAGCCGGAACAGCGCTACGGCGCCGAATGGCAGCTCGACGCGGAAGTGGAGTACAGGATCACGCGGAAGTGGAGCGTCGCGCTCGGCGGCCTGAACCTCACCGACGAATATCCGGATCTGTCGAACGAGGACATCTACTACTTCGGCAACCTGCCCTACGACGTGCTGTCGCCCATCGGCAGCAACGGCGCGTACTACTACACCCGGGTGCGCTACACGTTCTGACACCCACGTGCATCGCCGCCTCCCTGCGGGGGCGGCCACCTACTGATCGGACGGGCGCCGCGGCACGGGAACGGGCGGGCAACCGTCGCGCGGAGCGGCTGGCTGGCCAGCTGCGCGCCGGCGCCCGGACGGTCAGACCGCGCAGCAAGGAACAAGCGGCGTGCAGGAAGAAGAACGCGTCGCCACGCGCCCGGATGGCAAACCATGCGGAAACCGCTTTGCGACTTAACGCTGAGCGAAGACATCGCCATGCGCGTGGACGTTGAACAACGTGGACACCTACAGGAAGCGCGCCCGCTCTTCGTCTGTCGGCAGATGGCACGCCGTCGTCCCGAACCATTGATAGCGATTTCGTGCCACCCACCGGTAGAGCGGATCGCGCACACCGCGCGGCACCACCGCCATCACCGCCGCCAGCCGCCACGCGCCGCCCAGCCCCGTCAACACGCGGCGGATCGCATCGCTGTCCGTCCACGCGCGCTCGCCCTCGACCAGCAGGAACGACGCCGGATCGTCCTGATCCAGACCATGCCCGGCGAGCAACGCCCGCCCGGCTGCCGACTGCATCGCCGCAAAGCGATAGCGTCCTTCACGATCGTGCTTGAGCAGGAACTTCACCCAGCCATTGCACAGCACGCAGACGCCATCGAAGACGATGACCGGCGCTTGCGCGCTGGATGGATCCCCTTTCGTCACGCAACGTCTCCGTCAAACAGGATGACTGCCCTCTCCCCGCATGCGGGGAGAGCGTGCCAACGGCGGGTGAGGGGCGAACGGAGCCTGCCACCCATCGCGCCACCGCACAGGTGCAATGCGCGATGCATTGACGCGCGCTCCCCGTGCCGGCAACGAGAAGCGCCCCTCATCCGCCCTCCGGGGCACCTTCTCCCCGCATGCGGGGAGAAGGACGGCCATTCACTCGTCGCGTACATCGAGCCACCCCCGGTAATGCACCAGCCGCCCCGCGACAGGCAATGACGCCCAGACGTCGAACCGATAACGCCCGTCCTCGGCGGATTCGCGCGCGCCCACGCCGGTGAACCAGCGCGCTGGCAACGGCATGCCGAACACGCGGACACGGGCGACGCGCCATGCGAGCGCACCGTCCTCGACCTCCAATCGGAAGCCGAAGGTCGCCAGACCCAGTCGCTCGCACAGCACTTCGCCGTCGCGCCACAGCCGCGAGGGCATGGCGCGGCCACCGATGAAGCGGGTCCAGCGTTCCTGCTGCGGCGTGGCCTCGATTTCCACGCACAGCGGACCCGACCCGGCCGGCGGCAGATGCGTGGCGAAGGCGACCAGCCGCGACAGCAGCCCCGGCCCGCGGTCGACGTCGACTGTTCCGGTGTAACGGCGTAGGCCCTGCGCGACATGCAGCGCGCGCACCGGCGCCGGCAGCGCATCGAAGGCCGGGCCCAGCAGCACGGCGAACAGCGGGCTTACGGCTGCATCCACGCCAGGGTGGCGATGCGGCCGCTGCGGCCGTCGCAACGGTGGGAGAAGAAGCGGTCGGGTTCGCTGATCGTGCAGAGATCGCCGCCGTGGATGGCATCGGCGCGCATGCCGCGCGCGACGAGGCGGCGGCGCGCGAGCGCGGGCAGATCGGCCAACCAATGGCCCGGACGCGTCGGCGCGAACGCCGCGGCCGCGCCCGCATCCTGGGAAACGAAGGCGTCGAAGACGTTCTCGCCGACCTCATAGCGCTGCGGCCCTGCCGCCGGACCGATCCAGGCGACCAGCGCCTCCGCCGGCGTGCGCATCGCCGCCAGCGTCGCCTCCAGCATGCCCTTGGACAGGCCTGGCCAGCCGGCATGCGCGGCGGCGATCTCGCGACCGTCCTCCGCCGCGAACACCACCGGCAGGCAATCCGCGGTGAGGATGGCCAGCACCACGCCGGGCGTCGACGTCACCAGCGCATCGGCCACGGGCTCGGCCGCGGCGGGGTCCGCTGGAGCGTCCACGCGCACGACCTCGATGCCGTGCACCTGCTTCAGCCAGTGCGGTACTGACGGCAAGCCGGCAAGCTCGGCCAGCTGCGCGCGGTTGCGCGCCACCACGGCCGGATCATCGCCGTCGGCCGCGTACTTGTTGCCGAGGTTGAAGGCGTCGAACGGCGCCTCCGACACGCCGGCGCCATGGCGCAGCGTGGTGAAGGCGTGCACGCCCGCCGGTGCGGGCCAGCTGGCCGGCACGACGGGCGCACGGTTCACTTGCGCTGCGCCTGGGTGTCCGCGCGCAACGCGGCCAGCAGCGCCACCATGTCGGCCGGCACCGGCGCGGTGACCCGCACGGGCTCGCCGCTGACGGGGTGGGCGAATTCCAGCGTTTCCGCATGCAGGGCCTGCCGGCGGAAGCTGCGCAGCACCGCGACGAGGTCATCGCTGGCGCCCTTGGGCAGGCGCAGCGGACCGCCGTACAGCGGGTCGCCGACGATCGGGTACTTGATATGCGCCATGTGCACGCGGATCTGGTGCGTGCGGCCCGTCTCCAGGCGGCACTCCAGCGCGGTGTGCGCACGGAAGCGCTCGCGCAGGCGGTAGTGGGTCACCGCGTCGCGGCCGTCGTCGCGCACGGCCATCTTCAGCCGGTCGCGTGGGTGGCGGTCGATGGGCGCGTCGGCGGTGCCGCCGGAGACCATCGCCCCGACGACCACGGCCAGGTACTGGCGGTGCACATCGCGCGAGGCCAGCTGGGCGACCAGCGAGGTGTGCGCAGGCAGGGTGCGGGCCACCACCAGGACGCCGGAGGTGTCCTTGTCCAGCCGGTGCACGATGCCGGCGCGCGGCAGCGCCGAAAGCGACGGATCACGGAAGAGCAGCGCGTTGACCAGGGTACCGGTCGGATTGCCGGCACCCGGGTGCACGACCAGCCCGGCCGGCTTGTCCAGCACGAAGACGTGCTCGTCCTCGTAGAGGATGTCCAGCGGGATGTCTTCCGGCTCGGCATGGGTCTGGGTATCCAGCACCACGTCCAGGCTGGCGGTCTCGCCGCCGCGCACGGGGTCGCGGGGCCGGACCTGCTCGCCATTCAGGCGTGCGTCCCCGGACTTGATCCATTCGGACAGGCGCGAGCGGGAGAACTCGGGAAACAGCTCGGCGAGCACGGCGTCGAAGCGCCGGCCGGCCGCGCTGGCGGGCACGATGGCCGTGCGGGGGGTATCGGGAGAGTCGGTATCGGTCATGCGGAAAGCGTCCAGGGAGGCCTCGGCCTCGGTCCTATTGGCCGAATGTTCATGGCGAGGGCGGCGCCTAGGCTATCATCGACGGCCTGTTTCCCTGCCGCGGCCTGCCGCCAGCCCATGACCCAGCGTGCCCTTCCCCGCTCCGCCCGCCTCTCCGCGTCCGCCCGCCTCGCCCTGCTGGCGCTGGTGATTGCCTTCACCGGGACCGGTTGCGGCAAGATCTTCAAGAAGAAGGAAGCGCCCGAGAACCAGCCGGTCGAGGTCATGTACCAGGAGGCCCACCAGTCCATGCAGGTGAACAACTGGGAGCGCGGCGTGATCCGCTTCCGCCAGTTGATCGCCCAGTACCCGTATGGCCCGTACACCGAGCAGGCGCTGATGGAAACCGCCTACGCCGAGTACAAGTCCGGCAAGCTCGACGACGCGGTGACCACGGTTGACCGCTTCATCCGTACCTATCCGACCCACCGCAACATCCCGTACATGTACTACCTGCGCGGGCTGGCCAACTCCAACCGCGACACCGTGTTCCTGCAGAAGGTCTGGCGCCTGGACGCCAGCCGCCGCGACCTGGCCACGCCGATGCAGGGCTACAGCGACTTCAACACCGTCGCCGAGCGTTATCCGAACAGCCGCTATGCCGCCGATGCGCGCAACCGCATGGTGGAGCTGCGCAACCAGTTCGCCCTGCACGAGCTGGACACGGCGATCTACTACCTGCGCCGCGACGCGTGGGTGTCCGCCGCCAGCCGTGCCAAGTACCTGCTGGAAACCTACCCGCAGAGCGCCTACCAGAACGATGCCGTCGCCGTGCTGGCCGAGGCCTACACGCAGCTGGGCAACGAGACGCTGGCCGCCGACGCCAAGCGCGTGCTGGAACTCAACGACCCGCAGCACCCGTGGCTGGCCGGCAAATTCCCCGACTATCCGTGGATGGTCCGCCGCCTGAACCCGTTCGCCGGCGAGAAGTCCAGCAACACCGTGGACAAGCGCAACAAGGACTGACCGCGCCGCGGTCAGGCACGAAAAAGGGCCGCAAGGCCCTTTTTCTTTGTCCGCGCGACCGGGCGCGCGCTACAGCGTGTAGCGGTTGGTGATGGGATAGCGGCGCTCGCGGCCGAATGCACGGCGCGAGACCTTCGGTCCCGGCGCGGCCTGGTGGCGCTTCCATTCGTTGAGGCGCACCAGCCGCAGCATGCGGTCCACGGTGGCGGCGTCGAAACCGGCGGCGACGATCTCGTCGCGCGACTGCTCCAGGTCCACGTAGCGGAACAGGATGGCGTCCAGCACGTCGTACGGCGGCAGCGAGTCCTGGTCCTTCTGGTTCTCGCGCAACTCGGCCGACGGCGGGCGGTCGATGACGGCCGGCGGGATCACCGGCGCGCCGCCGACGGTGTTGCGCCAGCGCGCCAGCGCGAACACCTCGGTCTTGTACAGGTCCTTGATCGGCGCGTAGCCACCGCACATGTCGCCGTAGATGGTGGCGTAGCCGACGGCGTATTCGCTCTTGTTGCCGGTGGTCAGCAGCAGGCCGCCGAACTTGTTGCTCAGCGCCATCAGGATCACGCCACGGCTGCGCGACTGCAGGTTCTCCTCGGTGGTGTCGGCGGGCTTGTCGCCGAACACCGGCCCCAGCGCTTCGAGGAACCCCTTGAACGGCGCTTCGATCGAGATCGCCTCGAGCTTCACGCCCATCGCCGCGCACTGCTCGGCGGCCAGGTCGTTGGACAGGCCGGCGGTGTAGCGCGACGGCAGCCGCACCGCGGTGACGTTCTCCGCGCCCAGCGCATCCACCGCCAACGCGAGCACCAGCGCCGAATCGATGCCGCCGGACAGGCCCAGCCACACCTTGGAAAATCCGTTCTTGCCGCAGTAGTCGCGGATGCCGCGCACGATGGCGCGCCAGGCCAGCGCATCGCGGCTCTCGTCGCCGTCGTCCATCCAGACCACCGGACTGAACTTGCGCGTGGCCACGTCGAAATCCACCACCAGCCACTGGTCGGTGAACGCCGCGGCCGCCGGATGCACGGTGGCATCGCCATCGGCGACCACGGAGGCGCCGTCGAACACCACCGCATCCTGCCCGCCCACCATGTTGAGGTAGGCCAGGGCCATGCCGGTCTCGCGCGTGCGCTCGGCGATCAGCGCGTCGCGCTGGGCGTGCTTGTCGCGGTCGAACGGCGAGGCGTTCGGCACCAGCGTCAGCACCGCACCCGCGTCGGCGGTGTCGGCCAGCGGCTCGGGGAACCACAGGTCCTCGCAGATCACCAGGCCCAGCGGCACGCCCTTCACCTCGAACGTGCAGGCGCCACCGTCCGGATCCACGTCGAAATAGCGGCGTTCGTCGAACACCGCGTAGTTGGGCAGTTCGCGCTTGCGGTAGGTGGTCTCGATGGCGCCGTCGCGCAGCACGCTGGCGGCGTTGTAGACCACGCTGCCCGCGCTCTGCGGCCAACCGACCACGGCGACGATGCCGTGCGTGCCGGCCGCGATCTCGGTCAGCGCGGTTTCGCAATCGGCGAGAAAGCGCGGCCGCAGCAGCAGGTCTTCCGGCGGGTAGCCGCTGACGGCCAGTTCCGGGAACAGCACCACGTCGGCCCCGTACTCGTCGCGCGCCTCGGCGATCATGCGGCGGATGCTTTCGCTGTTCTGCGCCACCGCGCCGACCGGGAAATCGAACTGCGCCATCGCGATGCGGAGGGTCTGGGTCATGTCGGCCTTCGATGGGAACGAACGCGGCCATTATCCCAGACCGCACGCGCCGGGCGGGCGCGCATAAAAAAGCCCCGCGGCGTCCGGGACGCGCGCGGGGCTGCGCAGGAAACAGGATGCGCGAGGCGGGGAATCAGGGCGCCAAGCGGGCGGCGATGCGCTGCTGTTCGTCCTTCAGTGCCTGCGGGGTGCGGGCACCGAACTCCTCCAGGTATGCGCCGATGCTGGCGAATTCGGCCTGCCAGCCGGCACGCTCGAAGCCGAACAGCACCTCATGGGCTTCGTCGCTCAGCGCCACGCCGTCCAGGTTCAGGTCCTCCGCGCGCGGCAGATGGCCGATCGGGGTCTCGACCGCGTCGGCCGTGCCTTCGACGCGCTGGATCATCCACTCCAGCACGCGCAGGTTCTCGCCGAAGCCGGGCCACAGGAATTTGCCGTCGCCGCCCTTGCGGAACCAGTTCACGTGAAAAATCTTGGGAAGAGCCGTCTTCGGCAGCTTCGCATCGGCATCGCCGAACGACAGCCAGTGGGCGAAGTAGTCGGCGAAGTTGTAGCCGCAGAACGGTTTCATCGCCATCGGGTCGCGGCGCATCACGCCGACCGCGCCGGTCGCGGCGGCCGTCGTTTCGGACCCCATCGCCGCGCCGACCAGCACGCCATGGGTCCAGTCGCGCGCTTCGAACACCAGCGGCACCAGCGAGGCGCGACGGCCGCCGAAGACGATGGCGCTGATCGGCACGCCCTGCGGGTCTTCAGCCTTGGCCGAATAGCTCGGGCACTGGCGCGCGGACACGGTGAAGCGCGAGTTGGGATGCGCGGCCGGGCCGTTGGCCGGGTCGAACTTGCGACCCTGCCAGTCCAGCGCAGGCGTGCGCGTGTCCAGCCCTTCCCACCACGGTTCCTGCTCGTCGGTGACGGCAACGTTGGTGAAGATGGTGTGGTGGCTGATGGTGGCCAGCGCATTCGGATTGGAGCTGTCCGAGGTGCCTGGCGCGACGCCGAAGAAACCGGCTTCCGGATTGATCGCGTACAGGCGACCGTCGGCGCCCGGGCGCATCCAGCAGATGTCGTCGCCGACCGTCCACACCTTCCAGCCGGCCTGGCGGTAGCCTTCCGGCGGGATCAGCATGGCCAGGTTGGTCTTGCCGCACGCCGACGGGAACGCGGCGGCGATGTAATGCGTTTCGCCCTGCGGGTTCTCGATACCGACGATCAGCATGTGCTCGGCCAGCCAGCCTTCGCTGCGCGCCTGGTGCGAGGCGATGCGCAGGGCGTGGCACTTCTTGCCCAGCAGCGCGTTGCCGCCGTAGCCGGAGCCGAAGCTCTTGATGGTCAGCTCGTCGGGGAAATGCATGATGAAGCGGCGGTCTGGGTCCAGCTCGCCGGTGGAATGCAGGCCCCTCACGAACGTCCCTTCGCGTTCGATGCGCGCCAGCGCCGCCGCGCCCATGCGGGTCATGATGCGCATGTTCGCCACCACGTACGGCGAATCGGTGATCTCCACGCCGCAGCGCGAGAGCGGCGAATCGATCGGACCCATGCAGTAGGGGATCACGTAGAGCGTGCGCCCGCGCATGCAGCCGGCGAACAGCGCGTCCATCTTCGCGTGCGCCTCGGCGGGGGCCATCCAGTGGTTGTTGGGGCCGGCGTCTTCGGGCTGCGCGGTGCAGACGAAGGTCAGGTGCTCCACGCGCGCCACATCGCTCGGGCTGGAGCGGTGCAGCCAGCTGTGCGGGTGGGTTTCCGGGTTCAGTGGCAGCAGGGTGCCGTCGGCCAGCATCTGCTTGGTCAGCAGCGTGTTCTCGGCATCGCTGCCGTCGCACCAGTGGATGCGGTCGGGTTGGGTGAGCGCGGCGACCTCGGCAACCCAGGCGTTCAACGCATCCAGCGAACTGCCCGGAAATTCGTTGCGTTTGAAAACATCGACCGCTGCGTTCATGCGCCACCCTCGAAAAGTGAGACCAAAATGATACCAATGTCTTGTCCTTCAGACGAGGAGAACGTCGGCAGGCGGTCATCCCGGAGGGCCGGGCGAGGGTGATTGCGTCTCAGAGGAGCCCGAGAAAGCCCGGCGCACAAGGCGTTGCGCCCTGTGGACAGAGCGCTGAAGGCCATCGATCGGGCTCGGAGAGTCAACGATGGGGCACCGACACCCCATCGATGGCATTCCGAAAGCCATCGATGGCGCTCCCGATGCCATCGATCGCCCGCGGAGCCTCATCGATCGGGCTCGGAAGGTGATCGATGGAGCACGGAGCCCGATCGATGGAGCCCCGAGGGCCCTGCCGATGGAGCTCGAAGTGCCATCGACGAGGCTCAAAGGGCGATCGATGGAGCAAAAAGGGCCATCGATGGCTTTCCGAGCCCGATCCTTGGCACTCCGAGCTCATCTCCGCCCCGGCGGCTAGGCCTCGCGCGAGCGCCGGTAGGGATTGAACAGCTGCAGCAGCCACGGCTTCTGCGCCAGCACCAGGCTGACGCCCACCCGGTCTTCCGCCGGGAGCGTGGCGTCGCGGGCCAGCAGCGCGTCGAACTCGCGCGCGACTTCCTCCAGCCGCTGGCGCAGTTGCTTCACGCCGTCGATGCTCAGGCTGCCGCTGAGCAGCAGCAG
Organism: Pseudoxanthomonas sp. CF385; assembly: GCF_900104255.1. Taxonomy (NCBI): domain Bacteria; kingdom Pseudomonadati; phylum Pseudomonadota; class Gammaproteobacteria; order Lysobacterales; family Lysobacteraceae; genus Pseudoxanthomonas; species Pseudoxanthomonas sp. CF385. The sequence continues at coordinate 1,108,877 of NZ_FNKZ01000001.1, read as the reverse complement.
CGCGTCCTGCTCGCCATCGAAGGCGTCGGCGAAATAGTCGGTCAGCAGCGTGTGGCGGAAGTAGCGCTCCATCGGGCCATCGGCGCGCCAGCGGAAGTTGCGCGCCGTCAGCGCACGGCCGCGATTGCCGGGCATGAGTTCGATGATGCCCAGCCGGTCCAGCTTCACCAGCAGCCCGGTCCACTGCGCCGGCGAGAAGCCGAAGTGGCCCAGCGCGTCCTCCTGCCGCCAGCGGTTGAGGGTCAGAAACAGCGCCAGTAGCAGGGTGGGCTCGTCGACCAGCGCCTGCTCCTGCGCCTCGCTCAGCAGCGCCATCGCCTTGCGCCCGCGCGAGGCCTCGGCGCTGAGTTCGGCCAGGCCCACGTCGAGCACCTCGCAGATCTGCTCCAGCCGCTGCAGGCTCATCGCGCGACGGGAGAACATGCGCTTGACCGCCGCTTCGCTCATCCGGATCCGGCCGGCCAGCTCGCGGTAGGTCATCGCCTGTGCGCGCAGGCAACGCTTCAGTGCATCAATCAGGTCGACCGAGACCGCCATCGGTAGCGCATTCCTATACCGGGTGATGCGCAGGAGCTTACCTCGTCTATGCCGGTTGAACCGGGACACGGGCCGGGGCAAGGCTGCGGCACCCCGGAGGTTCCCGCATGCCCCGCCTGATCGCCCGCTCGCTGACCCTCGCCCTGGCCACCTCCCTGTCCGGCGGCCTGGCCCTCCCCACCCAGGCCGCACCGCAATCCGACGGCGCCAGCCGGATGTCGCAGGCCAGCCTGGAGGCCTCCATCGAAGTGCCGGTGGCGGTGATCCACGCGCTGGGCCATGGCGCCTCGGCCGTGGTCACCGGCGTGGCGGTGGTGGCCGGCAGCGTGGCGGTGACGGTTTCCGTCGCCGCGGCGGGCGCGGTGGCCGGCGCCTCGTTCGTGGTCTACCTGAGCGTGGAGGCGATCCGCCGCCTGGGCATCGCGGTCGGCACGGCGATCAGCGTCACCGTGGTGGCGACGGGCTGGATCCTCAGCGCCGCCGGCGAAGCGCTGTGCTTCATCGCCAACGATGCCGCGCGCCCGCACATCCACAGCCATCGCTACGGCGGGTGATCGCATGCTGCGCGCGCTCGCGGTGGCCAGTTTTGTCTTCGTCCTCGTGCTGCCAGGGACGGCACACGCGGGCGATGCCTGCAAGCAGATGGAGATGCCGCCGCAGAAGGTGGCCGAGGCGGCGCGCACCGCGCTGCTGGCGGCGCAACAGCTGGACGAGGTGGATGCGCCCGTCGCCCTGCTCGCCCGCGTCGGTACCGATCTTTCCAGGCAAGGCTTGGTCTACAGCCATGCCGGCTTCGCCGTGCGCGACAATGCGCACGGCCGCTGGACCGTGGTGCACCTGCTCAACGAATGCGGCAGCGACCGCTCGGGCCTGTACGCACAGGGGCTGGTGAACTTCTTCGCCGACGATCTGGTGAACCAGGACCTGCGCATCGTGTGGTTCACGCCCGACGTCGCTGAGCGGCTCGCCGCGCGCCTGCAACAGATGCCGCGCCACAGCCTGCACCACCCGCGCTACAACCTGATCGCCCGGCCGGGCAGCGAGGACTACCAGAACTCCACCGCCTGGATCGTGGAAGTGATGGCGGCCGCGTTGGCTGACCATGGCCTCTACGACCGCCGCAGCGCCTACGCCTACGCCCGCGGCGACGGCTTCGTGCCCGACACCGTGCACATCGCATATTCCAAGCGCGTGTTGGGCGGCCTTTTCTCAGCGAACACCGACTTCACCGACCATTCCGTCGGCACCCGCCTCTCCGGCGACTATCCCGTCGTCACCGTGCGCGCGATCTTCCGCTGGCTGGAACGCAGCGGGCATGTGCGCGAGCAACGGGAATGGCGCGGTGGCGTGCGGCAGCGTGCGATGGGGCCGGCTTAGCCGCCTTTCATGAGGAAATCGACATGTTCCTGACCCTGCTTGCCGTCACGCTGTTGCTGTCCGCCACCGTCGCCTGGTGCGTGACGTGGATGTTCTCCAAACCCATCGACCGCATCCTCACCCGCATCATCGCCGACGACATCAGCAAGGCGTGGTTGCGCTACATGCAGTTCGCCACGCTCGTGGTGGGTGTGTCGTCCGGCGTTCGCATCCACGAGCTGGAGCGCTACATCACCGCCCCGCAATGGATGGACAAGGAAAAGGCGCAGATCATCGCGCTGACGACCGAACGCTGGGTGCTGGAGGTCTACCGCACCATCATCGAGACGTTGCAGGGCATCGCCTGGATGCTGCTGGCGTTCTTCGCCGTGGCGTTGCTGGCGTATGTGGTGGTGAGGCTGTCGGAGCTGAAGCGGGCGGCGTCCTCCGCGGCTCCGTAGGGTGGGCCTTGGCCCACCATCGACGACACGATCACGCGCGGTGGGCCAAGGCCCACCCTACGATCAGGTCGGGATCAGCGTCGAGATGACGTGTTCGAGGTAGGTCTCGAATTCTTCCGAGGTCATGCGCGGCTGCTGCAGTTGCAGCGACAACTGCAGGAAACCGACATAGGCCGCGTAGGTCAGGCGCGCACGGTGCGTGGCGTCGGTGCGCTGCAGGCCCGCCTGGCGGAACATCGCCACCAGGTACTCCAGGCGACGCTGCGAGATGCGGTCGATCACCGGCTGCACGGACGGATGGTCCAGCGCTTTCAGCAATTCGCTGTAGATGATGTGCGGCTTCACTTCATGGCCGACCAACTGGAACAGCGCGCGCAGGCGCTCGCGCGGATCGGCCACCTGCTCCAGGCTGCCGAAGATGCTCTCCTGTTCCACCGCCTCCCAGCGTTCCAGCGCCGCCTGCAACAAGGCATCGCGCGACGGGAAGTGCCAGTAGAAGCTGCCCTTGGTGACACCGAGCCGGCGTGCCAGCGGTTCCACCGCCACGGCCGAGACACCCTGCTCCGCGATCAGGTCGAGGGCCGCCTGCGCCCAGTCGTCCGCGCTGAGGCGCGCGTTGCGGGTCGGCGTGGCGGAGGAGCTGTCAGGGCTGGGTGTGTTCATGTTCCGCATTTAACCATACGGCGCGGTGTGTAGCGGTATGTATGCTGCGCCGCACAACAAATAAAGCCAAATCAATCGGTTGCATGCGAAACGCCTTTCGCGAACCGATTGACTACTCTAAATGCGAGAGCCCATACTTGACCGTATGGTGAAGAGCACTTCTCCCGCCCATGACGCCGCCACCGCCACCCCTGTCGGTGCACCGGATCGCGTCTTGAGCGGACAGGGCGATTTCGCGCTCGCCGTGCGCCGCTTCCCTTCACCGCGTGCACTTCAGGGCCACCCTGCACTTATCTATGCGCATGGCTTCGGCCAGACGCGCGGCGCGTGGAACCGCACCGGCCAGGCCATGGCCGCGCACGGTTACCCCGGGCTGGCGTACGACGCGCGCGGCCACGGCGACTCGGACCGCAATGCCGCGGACCAGCCCTACACGGGCGACCAGTTCGCCGACGACCTGATCGTGGTGGCCGGCGAACAGCCGGAACCGCCGGTGCTGGTCGGCGCGTCGATGGGCGGCCTGTTCGGCCTGATCGCCGAATCGCGCTGGCCGGGCTTGTTCCGTGCCATGGTGCTGGTGGACATCACCCCGCGCTGGGAACATGCCGGCCTGCAGCGCATCCTCGCCTTCATGACCGCGTTCCCGGACGGCTTCGATTCGCTCGAACAGGCGGCGGACGCCATCGCGGCGTACCAGCCGCAGCGCCGCACGCGCAAATCGCCCGACGACCTGCGCGAACTGCTGCGCGAAGGCGCCGATGGCCGCTGGCGCTGGCACTGGGACCCGCGCCTGGTCGACGAACTGGCGCGCGACAGCGCCCAGCACCAGGACGCCATCGCCGAGGCCGCGCGCCGCGTGCAGTGTCCGGTGCTGCTGATCAGCGGCGGCCGCAGCGACCTGGTCTCGGAGAAGACCGTCGAGGAGTTCAAGCTGTTGGTGCCGCACGCGCGCCACGTGCACCTGCCGCAGGCCACCCACATGGTGGCCGGCGACGACAACGACGCATTTACCGCCACCGTGCTGGAATACCTGGCAGGCCTGTCGGCCGCACCGGGTAATGCCGAGTCCGATGTAACCGAATCCGTGTCCGGAGCAACCCCATGAGCATCGCCATCCCCTTCCTCGCGTTCCTGCTGGCGGGCGCGTTCGCCGCCTACCACCGGCTCCGGCTCGCCTACTGGGCGGCCATCACCGCCAGCCTGCTGGTGGCGTGCTGGTTGCTGGGTGCCAATCCCACGGCGACCCTCGTCGCGGCGCTGGTCGTCGTGGCAATCGCGGTGCCGCTGCTGATCCCGGCGATCCGCAAGCCGCTGATCACCGCGCCGGCGCTGGGCTTCCTGCGGCGCGCACTGCCGCCGCTGTCGCAGACCGAGCGCATCGCGCTGGAAACCGGTTCGGTCGGCTTCGAGGGCGACCTGTTCACCGGCGATCCCGACTGGAACAAGCTGCTGGCCTATCCCAAGCCGCAGCTCACCGCCGAAGAGCAGGCCTTCCTGGACGGCCCGGTGGAAGAGCTGTGCAAGATGACCAACGATTGGGAAATCACCCACATCCACGCCGACCTGCCGCCGGAGCTGTGGGACTACATCAAGAAGAACAAGTTCTTCGGCATGATCATTCCGAAGCAGTACGGCGGCCTGGGTTTCTCCGCGCTGGCGCACCACAAGGTGATCCAGAAGATCGCCTCGGTCAGCAGCGTGGTCAGCTCCACCGTCGGCGTGCCCAACTCGCTGGGCCCGGGTGAGCTGCTCAACCACTACGGCACGCAGGAACAGAAGGACTACTACCTGCCGCGCCTGGCGATCGGCCAGGAAGTGCCCTGCTTCGGCCTGACCGGTCCGTTCGCCGGCTCCGACGCGACCTCGATCCCCGACTACGGCATCGTCTGCAAGGGCGAATGGAACGGCGCGAACGTGCTGGGCCTGCGCCTGACCTTCGACAAGCGCTACATCACCCTGGCACCGGTCGCCACGATCATCGGCCTGGCCTTCCGCATGTACGACCCGGATGGCCTGCTGGGCGACACCCGCGATATCGGCATCACCCTGGCGCTGCTGCCGCGCGATACCCCCGGCGTCGACGTCGGCCGTCGCCACTTCCCGCTGAACTCGCCGTTCCAGAACGGCCCGATCCACGGCCGCGACGTGTTCATCCCGCTGAGCCAGCTGATCGGCGGCGTGGAAATGGCCGGCAAGGGCTGGAACATGCTCAACGAGTGCCTGGCCGTGGGCCGCTCGATCACCCTGCCCTCCACCGCCAGCGGCGGCGCCAAGTTCGGCGCGCGCGTCACCGGCAGCTATGCGCGCATCCGCAAGCAGTTCGGCCTGTCGGTCGGCCGCTTCGAAGGCGTCGAGGAGGCGCTGGCCCGCATCGGCGGCAAGGCGTATGCGATCAGCGCGCTGTCGCAGGCCACCGCCGCCGCCGTGGACCGTGGCGACGTGCCGTCGGTGCCGTCGGCCATCGCCAAGTACCACTGCACGAACATGGGCCGCGACGTCGCCAAGGACGTGATGGACATCGTCGGCGGCAAGGGCATCATCCTGGGCCCGCGCAACTTCGCCGGCCGCGCGTGGCAGGCCTCGCCGATCGCCATCACGGTGGAAGGCGCGAACATCATGACGCGCAGCCTGCTGATCTTCGGCCAGGGCTCGATCCTGTGCCATCCGTACATCATCAAGGAGATGCGCGCGGCGCAGGACCCGGACACCAAGGCCGGCATCCAGCAGTTGGACGCCGTGCTGTACCCGCATATCGGCGGTGCGATCTCCAACGCCGTGCGCTCGTTCTGGTTCGGCATCACCGGCTCCAAGATCGGCAGCGTGCCGGGCGATGCGTACACCAAGAAGTTCTTCCGCAAGCTGGACCGCTACGCGGCCAACCTGGCGCTGCTGACCGACATCTCGCTGGGCGCGCTGGGCGGCAAGCTGAAGTTCAAGGAATCGCTGTCCGGTCGCCTCGGCGACGTGCTCAGCCACCTGTACATGATGGGCGCGGTGCTCAAGCGCCACCATGACGAAGGCGCGCCGGAAGCCGACAAGCCGCTGCTGGCCTGGGCCTTCCACAACAGCGCCTACGAGATCGAACTGGCGCTGTCGCAGGCGCTGCGCAACTTCCCGATCAAGCCGCTGGGCTGGCTGCTGTGGCCGGTGGTGTTCCCGTTCGGTCGCCGCGCCGTGGCCCCGGGCGACCGCCTGAGCCATCGCGTCGCCATGCTGCTGATGGCGCCGAATGAAGCGCGCGACCGCCTGGGCCAGGGCGTGTTCCTGACTCCGTGCGAGAACAACCCGGGTGGCCGCATCGACAGCTACCTGGCTGCGGCGGTGGCCGCCGAGCCGGTGGAGCGCAAGTTCCTGAAGGCGCTGAAGACCAAGGACATCGAAGCCCTGGACTACAGCGCGCAGCTGGATGAAGGCGTGCGCGAGGGCTGGATCACCGTGGAAGAGCGCAAGCAGCTCGAGGAACTGCGCGCGATCACGCTGGACACGATCACCGTGGACGATTTCGACGTGCACGAGCTGCGCGCCGCCAGCTACTACGACCTGCCGCAGAACAAGCGCCAGCCGCGCGAAGCGGCCTGACGCCACCACCACCGGAAGACACGACGACGGCGGGCATGTCCCGCCGTCGTCGCACCAGGAGCCCACGATGAGCGCCGACGTCCTCGCGATCTACCGCAACCTGAGCCGCAAGCCCCTGGGCCACTGGCTGTTCTCGCGCCTGATCTGCTTCAAGGCGCCCTATTTCGGCAGCATCGGCCCGCGGATGACGCGGCTGGAGCCGGGCTGCGGCGAGGCGACGATCCGGCACCGGCGTTCGGTCACCAACCACCTCGGCACCGTGCATGCGATCGCGCTGTGCAACCTGGCCGAATTCGTCGGCGGGCTCACCACCGACGTGAGCATCCCGCGCGCGATGCGCTGGATCCCCAAGGGCATGACCGTCGAATACCTGAAGAAGGCCGTCGGCACCATGACCGCGGTCGCCACCCCGGCCTTCGAGCCGCGCGAATCCACCGACGGCTATGAGCTGCCGATGGACGTGGTGGTCAGCAACCCGCAGGGCGAACCGGTGTTCCGCGCGCGCATCAGCATGTGGGTGTCGCCGAAGGCCGGCAAGGGCGGCTGACATGCTGGTGGCCGCCGCCGCGTTGATGTTCCTGCTGGGGCTGGCGCATTCGGTCTTGGGCGAACGCTACCTGCTCATCCGCCTGTTCCGCCGCCCCGATCTGCCGAAGCTGCTCGGCGGCACGGCGTTCACCACGCAGACGCTGCGTTTCGCATGGCATCTGACCACGGTCATCGCCTGGGGACTCGCGGCCGTGGTGCTGCAGGTCGGTGATCTGCCCGATGCCGACGGACGCCGCATCGCCACCACCCTGGCCGTCACGCTGGGACTTTCCGGCTTGCTGCCGCTGATCTTCACTCGCGGCCGCCACCTGTCGTGGGTGGTGCTGTTCGCGTCGGGTGGGTTGTTGCTGGCGTGGTCGCTGCGCTGATCGCGCAGCCGGCGCCTTCCCCGCGTCTCGCTCAGATGAACAACACGGCGGCCAACGCCGCGATGGCGGGCAGGCCCTGCACGTAGAAGATGCGCCGGCTGACACTCCACGCGCCGTACAGCGCGGCGACGACGACGCAGAGCAGGAAGAAGACGACGACGTTCCATTGCGAGGTCGCCAGGCCCCACACCAGGCCGGCGGCGAGGAAGCCGTTGTAGAGCCCCTGGTTGGCGGCTAGCACGCGGGTGGTCTCGGCCTTCTCGGGTGTGTTGCGGAAGGTCCTGAGGCCCGCAGGCTTGGTCCAGAGGAACATCTCCAGCACCAGGAACCAAGCGTGCAACGCCGCCACCAGCACCACCAACACCGCTGCGATCACATCCATCCGCGCCTCCCGTCGTTGGCGGGAAGCATAACGTCAACCCGGGATTGCGTGGGCTTCCTGCGCTCGGGTGCGAAGACACTCCGCCGCGTCACTGCGGGTCGTGCGGAATCTTCTTCTCCTCGCGCAGCAGCCGCCACGCGCTGGCGGTCATCACACCGGCGATCAACAGGCCTGCACCGAACACCACCTGCGAGCCCAGCACCGAAAGCGCCTTGTAGGTCCACGAGAACGTGATCTCCCCCCCACGGAAGAACGCCGTGTCGATCGCCGCACCCGCCTTGTAGCGCCATTGCCGGTCGACGCGCGTGTAGATGGTTTCGCGCCCCGGCTTCATCAGCGAGAACTCGTTGGAGCGCGTCACCACCTGGACGATGCCGACCACGATGGGCAGGGGCGACGCGGTCAGCACCGCGAAACCGAGCAGCAAGGCCGCCATGGGGATCAGGAGCACCGGCGCCAGCCCGAAGCGCGACAGCAGCCAGCGGGTGGCGAACAACTGCACGATCAAGGTCAGCACGTTCACCGCGATGTCGATGCCGGCGTAATACGCGGTGCGCGCCTCGGCGGTGGCGAAGCCCTCGCGCGCGATGACCGCCTGCTCGTTGTAGAGCAGCTGGCCGATGCCGACGCCCAGGAACACCAGCGCCGCCAACCAGCGCAGCAGCGGCTCCTTCGCGATCAGCTTCAACCCGGCCAGCACGTCGCCGCCCATCGCGCTCTCGTTGTCGCGGCCGACCTTCGCCTCGCGCAGCAACGCCCAGCCGCGCAGGCGCCAGATGCACACCACGCACGCCGCCAGGAAGGTGGCGGACACCAGCATCAGGTTGGCCAGGCCGACCTTCTCGGCCAGCGCGCGCGTGATGAGCGGACCGGTGAAGGCACCGACAGTGCCGGCGGCGCCGATGTAGCCGTAGTACTTCTTCGCATCGGCGTGGGAGAACACGTCGGCCATGAAGCTCCAGAACACGGCCACCGAGAACACGTTGAACACCGTCACCCACAGGAAGAACACCAGTCCGCGCCCGGCGACCTGGCTGTCGAACAGCAGGTGGAAACCGAGCAGGCACACGATGAAGAAGCCGAACAACACCGGCAGGAACACCCGGCGCGGCAGGCGGCTGACCAGCGCGCCGTAGATCGGCTGTGCGATCAGGATCAGGATGAAGGAGCAGGTGGACAGCACCTGCAGGATCAACTCCTTCAACGGAATGCCGCGCGCGGCGAAGAACCCGATCATCGCCGGCGGGAACACCGCTTCGACATCGCTGGACGCACCCATCGCGTCGCGCACCGGCCGCAGCACGTAATAGCCGGACAGCAGGCAGAAGAAGTAGACGAAGGACCACAGCAGCGGCGGCGATTCGGACATCGCCGAGCGGAACCGGCCGAACCGGGAAGTCGCTGCGGGGGACGGGTCCATGGTCTGCGGCCTGCGATCGCGTCTTCGGCGCGGGCAAGGCCCGCCTGTGGCGCGCAAGGTATCCGATGCACTGCAACATCGCCAGCGTTTTTGCGGACCCACCGACGCCCAGGCCCCGGCCCGCTCCGATGCGGCGCGCGAAGGCAGGACGGCAGAGCATTTGCTCTATCCCCCGCCGCTAGGTTCGGCCGGTCTTTGTCATTGGGCTGCATGTGTACGACTACATCATCGTGGGCGCCGGTTCCGCCGGCTGCGTGCTGGCCCACCGCCTCAGCGAAGACCCCGCGTGCCGCGTGCTGTTGCTGGAAGCCGGTCCACGCGACTGGCACCCCTTCATCCACATGCCGGCCGGGCTCGCCAAGCTGGTCGGCCAGAAGGGCGTGAACTGGAACTACGACACCGCGCCGGAGCCGCACCTGGACAACCGGCGCCTCTGGTGGCCGCGCGGCAAGGTGCTCGGCGGATCCAGCTCGATCAACGCGATGTGTTACATCCGCGGCGTACCGCAGGACTACGACGACTGGGCCGCAGCCGGTGCCGAGGGCTGGGACTGGAACAGCGTGCTGCCCTACTTCCGCCGTTCGGAACGGAACAGCCGCGGTGGTGACGCCCTGCACGGCGCCGAGGGCCCGCTGTACGTCTCCGACCTGCGCTACACGAACCCGCTGTCGGCCGCCTTCATCGAAGCCGGCGTGCAGGCCGGCCATGCGCGCAACGGCGACTTCAACGGCCCGGCGCAGGCGGGCTTCGGCCTCTACCAGGTCACGCAAAAGAATGGCGCCCGCTGTTCTTCGGCCGTGGCCTACCTGGACCCGGCGCGCGATCGCCAGAATCTCGACATCGTCACCGGCGCGCTGGTCCGCCGCGTGTTGCTGGAGAAGGGTCGCGCGATCGGCGTGGCCTATGCGCGCGACGGCCACGAAGTGATCGTCCGCTGCGAGGGCGAGGTCCTGCTCAGCGGCGGCGCGATCAATTCGCCGCAACTGCTGATGCTGTCGGGCATCGGTCCTGCCGACCACCTGGTCTCGCACGGCATTACCGCGCGGCACACCTTGCCCGGCGTGGGTGCGAACCTGCAGGACCACCTGGACATCTGCACGCTGCAGCACAGTACCCAGCGCGTCACCTACGACCGTACCAGCGAACTCAAGACCGCGTTCGACTACTTCCTGCGCGGTCATCGTGGCCCGGGCAGCAGCAACATCGCCGAAGCCGGCGCCTTCGTCCGCTCGTCGCGGGCGCCGGACGAGCGCCCGGACATCCAGATGCATTTCGTCCCGGCGATGCTGGACGACCACGGCCGCAACCGGCTGCCCGGCGACGGCTACACGGCGCACGCCTGCTTCCTGCGCCCGCGCAGCCGCGGCCGCATCCTGCTGGCGAGCGCCGACCCGCGCGCGGATGCGCGGATCGAGGCGAACTACCTGGGCGACCCGGAAGGCTTCGATCTGAAGATGATGGTCGAATGCGCCAAGCTGTCGCGCGAGCTGTTCGCGCAGCCCGCGTTCGACGCCTACCGCGGCGCGCCGATCCACCCGACGCGCAGCGACCTGTCCGACGCCGAACTGGTCGCCTTCATCCGCGCCAAGGCCGAGACGGTGTACCACCCGGTCGGCACCTGCCGGATGGGCACCGACGCGGAGGCCGTCGTGGACCCCTCGCTGCGCGTGCACGGGCTGGAGGGGCTACGCGTGATCGACGCCTCGGTGATGCCCACGCTGATCGGCGGCAACACCAACGCGCCGACCATCATGATCGCGGAGAAGGCGGCGGACATGATCCGCCACGCCTGACGCGCCGCACGCGGTCGCTTATTCCATCCAGGGGTTGCGCATCGGGGCGATCTTCGCCGGATCCTCGCCGGCCTCGATGCGCGCCAGCTGGTCGCGCAACTGACGCTCGACCTTGCGGTCGAGCTTCACCCGCGTCTGCTCCAGCAGGCGACGATAGGCGCGCGCGGCGCTGTCGCCCTGGCCCAGCCGCAGGTAGGCATTGCCCAACTCGACGCCCACGCCGACGTTCTGCGGGCGGATGACGGCGACTTCTTCCAGCCGTCGCGCGACCAGTGCGTAGTCCTGGCCGTTCTCCTCGTAGAGGTATTCCATCACCTTCTCGCCGATGCCCGATGCGCGCGTCTCCGGCCGCATCAGCCGACCACGCCAGACGCCGGCGTAGCCCAGCTGCGCGACCTTCTCCATGTCCTTGAACACCTCGGCCGGATTCCACTCGTACTGCGGCCAGGGCAGCTCGTCGACGGGGGTGTAGATGAACCAGCCTTCCCACACGCCGGCCGTGTTGGTGTCGTCGAGGGTTTCGACGAAGCGGTGGTAGTCCAGGTGCGCCGCGCGCCATTGCCGCTCCATCACCCAGTAGTCGGGATAGAGGCGCTCGCCGGAGCCGGCGATCACGCGGCGATGGAAGTCGCGGATCTCGCCGAAGCGCTGGCCCAGGTCCACGCCCTCGTTGCGGAACGCGCGATAGCCGCCCTCGGTGCCGCCGACCAGTTCGTTGTGGTACTCCCACAAACGCGGCTCGCGGATCGTCATGCCGATGGCCGCCACGAACAGCGCCGCGACCACGCCGGCCCAGGCCCGCGAGCGCCGTCGCCAGGCCTCCGCCACCGCGCCACCCCCGAGCACCGCGGCGGCGGCCAGCAATGGCGTCGCATGACGGACGCCGCCCCACGCCTGCGGCGAGACGACGAGCGCGGCGAAGTGGAGCGTGCTCGCCGCGGCGAGGGCGGCGAGCATCCAGCGCGTGGCGGGTGTCAGCGGCGAACGCACCAGCAGCGCGAGCCCGAGCAGCGAGAGCGCAGCCAACGCGAGCGGGATCTTCGCGGCGAGGATCGCCGGCCAGGTGAACCAGGGCGTGCGCCCTTCGAACACCTGGCCCCAGATCAGATGCAGGGCACCGCCGCGGCCTTCGATGCCGGTGCGGACCGTGTCGGCCAAGCCCCACAGATAGGCGCGCGGCAACAGGTGGAAGTCATCGGACACACCGATCGCCGCGCGCAATGCCGGCTTGGTGACTTCCGCGATCTTGGCGTCCATTGCCAGGTTGAAGGCGTCGCCGCCCGTGCCGTCAGCATGGAAGCGGAACCCGTACTGCGCCCACAGCAATGCAACGCCCAACAGGATCGCCATCGCCAGCTTCGCGAGTCGCCACAGCACCTCGCGCCCACCGCCCTTTCGGAAACCTGCGATGGCGGCCACCACGAGCACGCCACCGACGCCGACCAACCCGGCCAGCGCGGAGTGCTTCGCGCCCAAGGCCAATCCCACCGCGATGCCGAATACGGCCGCCCACCGCCATTGCCACGTCGCCGCCAGCACACCCGCCGCCACGATGACGAGCGAGAGCGTCAGCGCGAGCAAGCCGTCGGTCATCACGACCGGCAGGTGCGCGCCGAGGGTGGGCTCCAGTGCCAGGAACGCGAGCGTGCCGGCCGCCCACGCGACACCGGCGGCACGCCACAGCAGCCCGCCCAGCGCGACCAGCAACAGGGCGTTCAAGCTCCACATCGCGACCCTGGCACGTTGCTGGATGCGCTCCGGGTCGTTCTGCTCGAACATCGTCTGCTCGACCCACTCGCGTTCCTGCGCTTTCTCGCGCAGGCCCGGCTCGGGACCGACGCGGAACGTGGCCGGCATCCAGGCGCCGACCCACAACTTCGCCAGCGGCGGATGCTCGGGGTTGAGGTGCCGGTCGCCGCCCCGCACGTAGACCGTGCCGGCGACGATGTGCCAAGGCTCGTCGATGGTGAAGCTGTCCAGGCGCGTGCCGTACCACGAACGCGCGACGGCCAGGGCCGCGAGCAGGACGATCAGACCACCGGCCAGCCAACGCTGGACGGTCGGGGATGGGGCCGTACGACGCATGGTGGGGCTCCCGGTATCCGGCAGGACAACGAAGGAACAGCACACGACGGTGAGGCGCCCCGGCCTCGCCTGCAGCCAGCTTCACGTGCAGCATGTTCCCCGGGGCTCCGAATCCAACGGGAGCCCGCCGGACAATCGGCCAGTCAGCCCTTCTCGAGCATCGGCGGCAGCGGGCAGTGCAACACCCCGCAAACGGTGCGCAGCAGCTCGACTTCGGCCACCCGCACCTGGTTGTCGTGGCTGACCGCGGCGGTCACGGCTTCGACGAGCAGCTGCTTGGCCAACGGATCGAGCGCGTCGAGCGGCTCCCAGACGTCGTCCAGGGCCAGCACGCCCTGCGGCGGCGGCGCATACGGCAGGTGGTCGCGCGGCAGCACGCGCTGCAGGCCGGCGAGATAGGCATGTTGCGCCTTCGCCGGCGTGTCGTGGCCCGCCTGCGCGACGACGGCCATCAGGGTGGCGAACGGCACACGCACGTCGTGCGGCTTGCGCCGGCCGAACGTCCGTACATGCGAAGGCGACAACGCTTCGCGGACCTGCACCTGCAGCAGTCGCGCCAGGCAGTACTCGAACAGGGACACCTGTCCGTCGGCGTGCACGGCGGCATCGACCGTGTCGATGAAGGCATCCAGTTCCGGGCGCGGAAAGCGCCGGAGCACCGGGAACGCGAGCGCCGCCAGCGGCAGGCGGTGCGCGGGATGGAGCGCGCGAACGTGTGTCTCGCGAAGTTCGATGACGCGCGCCGCCGTGGCTTCGCCCATCCGGGCCGCGATCTCGAAGCGCTGCCGCGTCGCCACGGGGGCCGCATCGTCGATCACCAGCGCCAACAGCAGCGGCATGACCTGCTCGCGCTGCTTGGCGAGCAGGTACAGCGGCTCGGGCAGCGTGGTGGCGATGACGCGCGCCCGTCCGTAGTCGTCCGGCGTCGGCGTGGCGACCTGGGCGACCACCATCGGCGGCGTCAGCGGGAGCGCGGCCGTCGCGGCCGGCAGCGGCGGCGGTCCGCCCGGGGCCACGCGCAGGCTCTGGTCTTCCAGCAACCCGTCGGGCGGCGCGACGGCCCAGCGGCGCGCGAGTTCGTCGAGCTGGTGCTGGCCGAACAGCGGATCCAGCATGCGGATGCGCTGGAGCAGTGGCGGATGGGTCGCAAACAGGCGCGCGTACGTGCGACCCTCGCCGAACAGCATGTGGCTCACTTCCTCCGCCTTGCCGGCGTCCGCGAGCGCGGAACCGCTGCCCACGCCGGCGATCTTCTTGAGCGCACCCGCGAGCCCGGCGGTCTGCCGGGTGAACTGGACGGCAGAGGCATCGGCCAGCATCTCGCGCTGGCGGCTGACGCCGGCCTTGATCATCCGCCCGAAGAACAGCCCGACGAAACCGGCGAGCGCCGCGGCGCCGGCGATCGCGAACACGGGCAAGGCGTCCTTGCCACGGCTGCCACGGCCGTAGACGAGGATCCGCTGACCGATGATGCCCAGCATCATGATGCCGAACAGCACGCCCATCAGGCGGACATTCAGGCGCATGTCGCCGTTGAGGATGTGGCTGAACTCGTGCGCGATGACGCCCTGCAACTCGTCGCGATTGAGGCGGTCCAGCGCGCCACGGGTGACGGCCACCACCGCATCGGCGGGCGCGTAGCCGGCGGCGAACGCGTTGATGCCGGCCTCGTGCTCCAGCACGAAGATCCTCGGCACGGGCACGCCCGACGCGATCGCGATCTCCTCGACGACGTTGCGCAGGCGCCGCAGCGACGGCTCCTGGGTGTCGTGCGAGACCTCGTTCCCGCCCATCTGCTGCGCGACCGCTTCACCGCCGGTGCGCAGGCTGGCCAGGCGGTACAGCGAGCCCAGGCCGATCACCGCCAGCGTGGCCAGCGTCGATACCGCCAGCAGGCCCAGCAACGCGCCACCGTCGCTGCTCTCCATCTGCATCCCGACGAGCAGCAGCACGATCAGGTCGATGACCAGCACGATGCCGGCGACGGCCAGCGCGAACAGCGCCACCATGCGGAACGAACCGCGGCGCGCCGCGGCCTGGTGTTCGAAGAAGTTCATGCACGCCCCTTCATGCCACGATCATCGCGGCGCGGACCCCACCCGCGCCGTCCCCGACGCCGCATGCGCACGCATGCGGTGCCCTGTTCAGAACTGCACTTTCGGCGCTTCGCGCACCTGCGCCGCCTTGTCCGCGGGCACGTCGAGCAGCGCCGCCTGCGCGAAGTTGAACGCCCCAGCCACCAGGCTGGAAGGAAACATCTCGCGCCGATTGTTGTACGCCATCACGGCGTCGTTGTAGGCCTGCCGCGCGAACGCCACCTTGTTCTCGGTGGACGTCAGCTCCTCGGTCAGCTGCATCATGTTCTGGTTCGCCTTCAGCTCCGGGTAGGCCTCGGCCACGGCGAGCAGACGACCCAGACCCGCATTCAGCTGGCCCTGCGCGGCCGCCAGCTGCGCCATCGCGTCAGGATCGCCGGGCGCGGCCTTTGCCGCGTTCAGGCCCGCCTGTGCGGCTGAACGCGCCGCCACGACGGCCTCCAGCGTCTCCCGTTCGTGGCTCATGTAGCCCTTGGCGGTCTCCACCAGGTTCGGGATCAGGTCGAAACGGCGCAGAAGTTGCACGTCGATCTGGGCGAATGCATTCCTGAACGCATTCCGGGCGCTCACCAGCCCGTTGTAGATGCCCACGCCCCACAGAACTGCGACGACCGCCACACCCACAATCAGAAGCAGGATGAACAACATGGACACGGAACTTCTCCCTGTTTGTGCAATCGAAAAAAGCGGCGTTATGATCCCCTCGACAGAGCTTACGCAGGCGTCACGCACGATGAAAGACAAGGCAGGCCGGCGGCCGCTGCGTTCCACCTTCCGGATCGGTCTGGTCGGGCTGCTGTTGCCCCTCACGCTCTCGTCCACGGCGCAGACCCCGTTGCGCTGGACCTCGACGGCGCAGGACAACGGCACGACCTCGGCCACTACCGCATCGGTCAACGCGGCCCGCTATGTGTCGCCCACCCAGCCACGCCCGTATCTCGCGTCGCTGTCGGGGCAGACGGTGCAGCCGCTGGCGGCGGGTTTCGACGTGGCCGCCTTCGAGAAGATGGCCGAGCACCTGACGGTGGGCCAGCGCGTTCCCGGCATGGCGATGGCGATCGTGCACAACGGCCGCGTGCTCAGCGCGCGCGGCTACGGTGTCACCGACGTGGCCGCGCCGCAGCCGATCGACGCGCACACGGTGTTCCGCCTGGCCTCGCTCTCGAAGGCGTTCGCCAGCACGCTCACCGGCCTGATGGTGCAGGACGGTTCGCTGCGCTGGGACAGCAAGGTCAGCCAGTACGTGCCGGGTTTCCAGCTGAGCGATCCCAATGCCACCTCGCATGTCACCGTGGCGGACGTGCTCAGCCACAGCGTGGGCCTGCAGGCGCACAACGCGTTCGACCGCGACATCGAAGCCAATGGCGAGTACTACGACGTCGCCCGCAAGCTGGCGTACGCGCCGCTGAAGTGCGCCCCGGGCGACTGCTACGCCTACCAGAACGTGGCCTTCAGCCTGATCGGCGACGTGGTGTTCGCGGCGTCGGGCACCTTCTACGACCAGGCGGTGGACCGCCGCATCTTCAAGCCACTGGGCATGAACGACGCCAGCATGGGCCTGGCCGGCATCCAGGCGAGCACGCGCTGGGCGCGTCCGCATGTGCGCAGCCGCAACGGCTGGGTGTCGTCCACGCCGAAACCGACCTACTACCGCCTGCCGCCCGCGGCGGGCGTCAACGCCAGCGCCAGCGACCTGGCGCAGTGGCTGATCGCGCAGACCGGCCATCGTCCGGACGTGCTGCCTGCGCCGCTGCTGGCCACGCTGCACGCACCCGTGGTGACCACGCCGGGCGAGATGCGCGGTGGCTGGCGCCGTGAGCGCATCCATTCGGCCAGCTACGCGTTGGGTTGGCGCGTGTTCGATTACGCGGGCCATGAAGTCGTGTTCCATGCCGGCGCCGTGCAGGGGTACCGCGGCCTGGTCGCGCTGGTGCCCGGCCAGGATCTCGGCATCGCGCTGGTCTGGAACAGCGACAGTTCGCTGCCGTCGGGCCTGCTGCCGACGATCCTCGATCGCGCGATGGGCCTGCCCGGCCAGCCGTGGGTCGAGACACCTGCGGACTACGACCTGCTGCTGGCGGAGTCGCCCGGCGCTGCGCCGGCCGACGCTCCGAAGGACAGCGGCACCTCCTCCCAGCGCGGCACCGCATCGCCCCATTGATCCCCTGCGCTGGCCGCCACGCGGCCACGCCTCACGACGTCAGGGCTGCGCGCCTTCTTCCATCGCCTTGAGCTTGGCGAGGCCCTTCTCGTAGTCCGCACCGATCATCCGGTCGAACAGCAGGCCCAGCCAGCGCTTGAAGGGATTCAAGCCGTGCTCGGTGTCGAACGCCCACGTCACCCGCGTGCCCTGCCCCTCCGGCGCCAGCAGATAGGTCGCGTCGGCCTGGCTGCCATCGAAGTCGAGCGCGACCGCGATGCGGTGGTTCGGTTCGCTGGCGGTGATCTCCTGACTGCCGCTACCCACGGAACGGTTGCCGACCCAGCGCATCCGCGCACCGACGCCGCGGGCCGGTCCTTCGAACGTGTACTTCGCCTGCGGGTCGTACTCCGCCCAGGGCGACCAGGCATTGAAGCGCTGGAAAGAATCGAGCGTGGCGAAGACCTGCTCGGGGCTGCGTGCGATGACGACGCTGCGCTCCACGTGTGTCGCCGCCGGCAGCAGCAGGCCGCCCACGGTCAGCACCAGCCCGAAGCCGACGATGAGGGCCAGCACCCACTTGATCAGTTTCATGTCTCCCTCCTGGGGAATCGCGACGGCGACAGCCTAGCCGGCCGCGCATAAAAAAACTCTCCCCCCGCTGGGCACAGGGAGAGAGTTCATGGTGTTACGGCTAATCGGGGTTGGCTTAGATCAGCGGAGCCGGGGTAGCCGGCAGCGCGACCGGGGCCGCTTTCTTCTTGGACTTCTTGGCAGCCTTCTTGGCGGGCTTCTTGGCAGCCTTCTTCGCAGCCTTCTTGGCCGGCTTCTTGGCTACTTTCTTGGCGGCCTTCTTGGTGGCCTTCTTCGCGGTCTTCTTGGCGGCCTTCTTCGCAGCCTTCTTGGCCGGCTTCTTGGCGACCTTCTTGGCTGCCTTCTTCACGGACTTCTTGGCGGCCTTCTTCGCCGGCTTCTTGGCGACCTTCTTGGCGGCCTTCTTGGCGACCTTCTTCACCGCCTTCTTGGCCTTGGCGACCTTCTTGGCGACCTTCTTGGCTGCCTTCTTCACGGTCTTCTTGGCAGCCGACTTCTTGGTGGCCTTCTTGGCGGCCTTCTTGGCGGCCGGTTTTTTCTTCGCAGCTTTCTTCGTTGCCATGTGATGGCTCCTCGTCAGTGAACTATGGATTTTTACGTCTGGTTACAGCACATCTGCCCGGAGGCAGGCCCAGCTGCAAGAAACGCCGCGGGAGTCGGACCCGTCGGCAGCCGCCACCGCGACACGCGCGGCGAAGCGGATTCCCCAGGGGACCGGGCGTGCGAAACCCGGCTCCCTACAAATACGAGAACACCCGCGTCGCCTGGCGACGCGGGTGTCTTGGATAGGGTGCGTTGCGTTTTTCCGGGGGAAGCGAGGCCTGCGTCCACCCCGATACGGGTGACGATGGGCTGTGTTGTCTCTCGCGCTGTCGTGTTGATTCGACTCACTCGCTTCCGCAGCATGCTCTGCTTGGGGCGAAACCTAATCACGGTTTTTCAAGGTGTCAACACCTGGCCGCAACTTTTTTTCGTCCCGCCCGGCGCATGCGTCGGCGGCGACCGGCATGGATGCACCCCATCGGCCGCCGCCGATCGCGTCGCGCGTCGCGCTCCTGAAAAGCACGCATGAAAAAAACATCGGGAAAACGCGCATTTTTTTTTGCGATGCGCGCCCACCGGCATCGACGACGCGCCCGCATCGTGTTGCCGGGAAGTGCATAGACGGGCGTCGGAACGGCTTGAACGCAGGCTAAAAAAACTTCCTCGAAGGGCAACGGATTCCGTGCCGCACAAGCCCGAATGCGCCGATTTGCGCAAAAAATTTCCCGCCTGTTGGCGATGACTTCGCCGCATCGGGCACGCGAACCGCGCGCACGCGGGCATGCATCGACGTCCCGTTCCGACGCTCGCGACTGCCGCGAGGGAGGCGTACCGCGCATTCCATTTCGCCGTTCGTCGGTCGCGGATGGTCGACCGCGTCGGGATTCCGACATGCGCGCGCAGGCAACGACGCCCCGTGCCATCGGTCACGCATCGGCGATGCGGGCCGCTCGCGTCGCCGGAAACGAAACGGGGAGCCGGCGACGACGGATCCGCTCCGTCGCCACCGGCTCCCCGCAAGGAAGCCGCGTGCCGGGCTGCCTCAGTGGTCTTCGTCCTCGATCAGCTCGGCGTAGTCGTCGGGCGACAGCAGCTCGTTGAGCTGCTCCGGCTCCTCGGCCTGGATCACGAAGATCCAGCCGTCGCCATAGGCGTCTTCGTTGATGGTCTCGGGCTTGTCGGCAAGCGCCGCGTTGACCTCGAGCACCGTGCCGGTCACCGGGCTGTAGACGTCCGATGCCGCCTTGACCGACTCGACGACGGCGCTGGCATTGCCCGCTTCGATGCGGTCGCCGACGTTGGGCAGCTCGACGTACACGAGATCGCCCAGCAGGCCCTGCGCGTGGTCGGAAATGCCGACGGTGACGCGGCCACCGCCTTCCAGGCGGGCCCATTCATGGGACTTGAGGAATTTCAGATCGCCAGGAATCTCACTCATGGGGTACTCCGGAAAAGTGCGGTGGGTCGGGGAAGAGACGATAGTTTAGCGGAGGAAGATGCCGGTGAAGGAAGCGGCGCCATCACTCGAGCACGCCCGGCTGCGCCTGGCCCTCGCGGACGAACGGGAACCTCACCACGCGCACCGGCACTTCGCGGCCGCGGATGTCCACGCGCACGTCGCCGGCGGCGCCCAGCGGAATGTCGCCCGCGGGGACGCGCGCGAAGGCGATCGCCTTGCCCAGCGTCGGCGAGAAGGTGCCCGAGAGGATCTCGCCCTCGCCGTGCGGGGTGAGCACCTTCTGGCCGTGGCGCAGCACACCCTTCTCGTCCATCACCAGACCGATCATCTGGCGCGGTGCGCCGGCGGCCTTCTGCGCCTCCAGCGTGGCGCGCCCGTTGAAGGCGCGGCCTTCGTCGAGCGCGACGGTCCAGGCCAGGGCGGCCTCATACGGCGAGACGGATTCATCCATGTCCTGGCCGTAGAGGTTCATGCCCGCCTCCAGGCGCAGCGTGTCGCGCGCACCGAGGCCGGCGGGCTTCACGCCGGCCTCCAGCAGCGCATTCCAGAACGCGACCGCGTCGGCCTGCGGCAGGACGATCTCGTAGCCGTCCTCGCCGGTGTAACCGGTGCGCGCCACGAACAGCGGCACGCCGGCGAGGCTGGCGGCGTCGGCCGCAGCGAAACGCGTCAGCTTGCCGACCCTGGCGCGGTCTTCCTCACGTAGCAGGCCGTGCACACGCTCGCGCGCGGTCGGGCCCTGCACGGCGACCATGGCGTAGTCGGGGCGCTCGGTGACGGCGACATCGAAGGGAGCGGCCTGTCGGCCGATCCAGGCGAGATCCTTCTCCCGGGTGGCGGCGTTCACCACCAGGCGGAAAAAGTCGTCGGCCATGAAATAGATGATGAGGTCGTCGATCACGCCACCGGCCTCGTCGAGCATGGCCGTGTAGAGCGCCTTGCCCGGCTTCTGCAGCTTGTCGACCGAGTTCGCCACCAGGTGGCGCAGGAACTCGCGCGTCCCCGCACCGCGCAGATCGACCACGGTCATGTGGCTGACGTCGAACATGCCCGCGTCGCGGCGCACCTGATGGTGTTCCTCGATCTGCGAGCCGTAGTGGATCGGCATGTCCCAGCCGCCGAAGTCGACCATCTTGGCGCCGAGCGCGCGATGGGTGTCGTTGAGGATGGTCTTCTGGGTCATGGCGGGTCCTGGGACAGGCAAAGAGGGCCATTATCCCAGAACGCACCAGCGGGGTGCGCCGGCTTCAGAGGCCTTCGTAGGCCGTGTTGATGCAGTCCACCGACCCGGCATCCAACGCGGTGAAGCGGCCGGCAGGGAGTTCCAGGCGTCCGGCCCAGGCGACATCGCGCAGCCATTCGCCATCGTTCGCGTGCTGGCGCACGAGCGCGGCCACGCGCGCATCCGGCTGGCGGTCGATGCGGCAGGTGCCGAACTGCAGGTAGTAGTCCTGCCGGCCCTGCGGGTAGGGCCGGGCATCGGTGATCTGCCAGCGCGCGCGATTGCCGTCGCGCCCCGCCATCTTCCCGGCGACGACGAAGCGCGGCACCGGCCCGGCCTCAGCGTCGGGCGACGGCACCGCCAGCACCGACACCGAGTAGTCGCATACGTGTTCGTAGGCGGTGGACTCGGAGACGCAGCTGCCGCCCATGTCCTCCAACGCGTCGGGATACGGCGGTACGGTCAGGCCGACCAGCTGCTGCCCGCCGACCGGCGCGGCCGGCAACAGCATGCTCATCCACGCCGCCAGCGCCACGCCCTGTCCCATGCGCTCAGGCCTCCTGGACCTTCAGTGTCATGCCATCCACGGCCACCACCCGCACACGGGTGCCGACCGGCAGGTCGGGGCCTTCCACCGTCCAGAACGCATCGTCGATCTTGACCCGGCCGCGACCACCGGCGGTTGCCTGGTCGAGCACGGCGACCGTGCCGACCAGTTGCTCGGCACGCCGGTTCAACAGCGGTTTGTCGCTCTGCCGCCCCTTGCCGCGGAACCACTTGCGGTAGACCGCCACGGAGATCAGCGCGAGCACGGAGAACAGCACGGCCTGCGCCAGCCAGCCCAACCCCGGCGCCACCAGCACCACGACCGCCATCGCCACGGCGGCGAAACCGAACCACAGCATGAAGGCGCCCGGTGCCATCGCCTCCGCGGCGAACAGCACCAGCGCCCCGATCGCCCAGAACGCGAACTTGAAGCTCATGTCAGCCTCCCGGGACGCGCGGCGGACGCGGCGGCGCGACCACCTGCTGCTTGTTCAGCGCCTCCTTGGCGAGCTCGGCGATGCCGGCGATCGAACCGATGATGCCGGTGGCCTCCATCGGCATCAGGACGAACTTCTGGTTCGGCGCGGTGGCCAGTTCCTTGAAGGCCTCCACGTACTTCTGCGCGATGAAGTAGTTGATGGCCTGCACGTCGCCCTGCGCGATGGCGTTGGACACCAGTTCGGTGGCCTTGGCTTCCGCTTCCGCCAGGCGCTCGCGGGCCTCGGCCTCGCGATAGGCCGCTTCGCGCTTGCCCTCGGCTTCCAGGATGGCGCTCTGCTTGTCGCCCTCGGCGCGCAGGATTTCCGACTGGCGCGCACCCTCGGCTTCCAGGATCGAGGCGCGCTTGTCGCGCTCGGCCTTCATCTGCCGCGCCATCGCATCGACCAGATCGCGCGGCGGCTGGATGTCCTTGATCTCGATGCGGTTGACCTTCACGCCCCACGGGCTGGTGGCGTGGTCGACCACGCCCAGCAGCTTGGCGTTGATGGTCTCGCGCTGGCTGAGCGACTCGTCCAGGTCCATCGAGCCGATCACGGTGCGGATGTTGGTCTGCACCAGCGCGATCATCGCCTGGTCCAGGCTGGACACCTCATAGGCGGCCTTGGCCGCATCCAGCACCTGGAAGAACACCACGCCGTCCACCTTCACCACCGCGTTGTCCTTGGTGATGACGTCCTGCGACGGCACTTCGAACACCTGCTCCATCATGTTGACCTTGCGGCCGATGCTCTGCATGTACGGGATCAGGAAATGCAGGCCGGGGGACATGGTGTGGGTGTACTTGCCGAAATGCTCGACCGTGAACTCGTAGCCCTGCGGCACCACGCGGACACCTTTAAAGAAGGTGACCACGATGAACAGCAGCACCGCCGCGACCACCAATGTCGAAAGACCGAACTCCATGCTGACCCCCTTCCTGTGATGTGGATCAGATTATAGGCATGCCCGGAGCCGGCGGCCGGAAGGAACTTTCCGGCTGCTGCGACGGTATTGCCCGCTGCGGCATCCCTACTCCCGACAGCCACGAGAATCCTCCCGCTTGAGCCGCTCGCAGTTCGCCATCGACGTCCCCGAGAACCTGGTCGCCCGCGCGCGCTCCGGGTGCCGGGAAGCGTTCGAACAGATCTACCGGCGCTTCGAGCGGCCGGTGTTCACGCTGGCCCTCAGGATCTGCGGCGACCGGGAGGACGCGGGCGACGTGTTGCAGGACACCATGCTGAAACTCTTCCACCATCTGCCGGACTACCGCGGCGACTGCCCCTTCTGGGGGTGGTTGCGTCAGATCGCCGTCAACGAGGCGCTGCTGCGCCTGCGCCGGCAGAAGCGGCTGGTGACGGAAATCTCGGTGGACGAAGAGGACCTGCCGCAGGACCAGGGCCTGCCGCCGGCGGCCGCTGCCGATGCCGCGCTGCTGCAGCGCGCGCTCGAGGCGCTGCCCGCGGCGACCCGCAGCGTGCTGTGGCTGTACCACGCCGAGGGCTACACCCACGAGGAGATCGCCGCGCTCATGCAGCGCACGCCGAGCTTCTCCAAATCCCAGGTGTCCCGTGGCACCCGCCGCCTGCGGGCGTTGTTGAACATCGAGGAGACCGTCCATGCCTGATTCCCGTGCCCGCGAACCCTCGCCGCACGATTGGGGCGACGCTTTCGCCGCGCTGCCGCTGGAAGGAGCTCCCGACGGTGCATGGCAGCGCCTCGCCGCCACGCTGCCGCCGGTGCAGGCGCCCGCGCGACCGGCGCGGTGGCAGCGCCCCGCCCTGGCCCTGGCGGCGACCGTCTTCTTCGCCGCGGTGATCCCGCTCATGCAATGGCGGAACGCCGAGGTCTCCGCGCCACCGCTGCAGCGCGCACCGGCCATCGCCACCACGACACCGGCGCGTCCGGACACGCCGCGTCGTCCGGCGGATACCGAACCCGCGACGGTCGTTCCGCCGGGCGTCGCCACGACACCGCGGGTCGCCCATGCGCCGCCGAAGCGCTCGGCGGTCGCGCGCCACGCGCCCGCCCCGGCGGCGAGCGAGCCTGCCCGGCTTGATGCGCTCTATATCGAGTCCGCCCGCCTCGAAGCCGTGCTCGCGCAGCTGCCCGACAGCAACACCGGCAACGTCGCCGCGCTCGCGGTCAGCGCGGACCTGCAGGACCAGGTCACGCATATCGATCTCGCGCTTTCCCAGCCCGCCTTGCCGGTCGCCACCCGGACCTCGCTGTGGGAACAGCGCGTCGACACCCTGCGCCAGCTCACCGGCGTGGAAGCCACCCAACGCTGGCAGGTCGCCCTGAACGACGACACCGCCGATACCGCCATCTACTGATCAAGCACACGCAACGAGGAACCCACGATGCTGAAGCCCATTTCCACGACGCTGCTGGCCCTGGCCCTGGCCGCACCCCTGCCGGTCTTCGCGCAGCAGGACGATGCCGCCCAGCAGAAGGAACTCGACGCCGCGCGCGCCGACCTGCAGCGCGCCGCCAAGCGCGTGGCCGAACTCTCGCGAGGCGCCGGCGCCGTCCGTTCGCCGGTCGAGATCGATCACCTCATCGTGCGCCGCCCGCGCCTGGGGGTGCTGCTGTCGGGCGACGACGCGACAGGCGTACGGATCACCGGGGTGACGCCGGACAGCGGCGCTGCCAAGGCCGGGCTGAAGGCGGGCGACCGCCTCGTGCGTGTCGGCGGCGAAACGGTCAACGGCAGTACCGGCGACGCGCGCGTGGTGCACGCACGCAAGTTGCTCGCCGACCTCAAGGTCGATACGCCCGTACGGATCACCTACCAGCGCGACGGCAAGACGCACGAGGCGGGCGTCACGCCCACGCAGGTGTCGCCGCGCGTCGCGTTCGCGGGCGAACGTCCGGGCGCGGTCTTCTTCCATACGGGCGAAGGCGGCATGCCACGGATCGAAGGCGTGCCGATGCCGATGGGCGAGATCGACACCGTCATCGCGCCCGAGGTCCAACGCGAGCTGCGCCAACTCGGCCGGCTGGGCGACTGCAAGGGCGAGGATTGCCGCCTGCCCGCGCTGGCCGAGGCCTTCCGCTGGAGCAACCTCAACCTGGCGACGGTCGATGCCTCGCTCGGTCGCTACTTCGGCACCGAGAACGGCGTGCTCGTCCTGTCCGTGGGCGAGGAACTCGCCGGCCTGCAGGCCGGCGACGTGATCCGCAAGGTGGACGGCAAGCCGGTGGCGACGCCGCGCGACGTCACCCAGGCACTGCGCGACAAGCCGGAGGACGCCAAGGTCGCGGTCGAGTACCTGCGCGATCGGCAGACGCGGACCAGCACCGTCACCGTGCCCAAGGCCGCTGCGTTCCGGTTCCCGTCGACCTCGCGCGTCGTGGTGAAGCCGCGCGTGGCCGAAACGGCCGGCAAGGCGCCGACTGTCGTGGAGCGACGGCGCGTGATGATCGTCGACCAGGACGGCAAAGTGCAGACCTTCGAGGACGACGGCGGCGAGACGCCGCTGCCGCCTCCGCCGCCCGCGCCGCCCGCACCCCCTTCCGGCAAGGGCGGCACGCTGCTCTGACACGCATTATTAGAAGAGAAACCCGTGAATCCCCTGCCCCCGCATCCGCGGGGGTCTTTTTTTGGCGAAGAGCGGCACGTCCCTGTGCCGGAGAGAACCTTCAGCGGGACGGCCCGGCCGTGGCGGCACGTTCCGTGGGTGCGGGCTCGACCCAGTCGGCGAACACCTTGGCGATGGCCGCATCCGCGACGGGCTTGCCGTCCTGCACGTCGCCGGCTTGGGTGAACAGCGGGATGATCATCGCCATGCCGTCGACCTTCGTCTTCAGGCGCACGCCGGGCGCCTGCGCCAGGAAGCCGTTCCAATGCGCGCGCACCTTGGCCCAGTACCCGGCGGTCGCCTGCCAGTAGTCGCGCGCCGGCTTGAAGTCGATCTCGGTGGTCTTCAGGTAATCGTTGAAGCCGAACTCGCGTGCCAGTTCCACCTGCGAGCCGTCGGGCTTGCGCAGCACCTTGGTGTTGAACTGCTCGTGGGTCCAGCCGTTCGGCGTCAACGTGTGGCGATTGACCACGGAGAGCGCGTTGTAGTCGCTGCGCTTGGTGTATTCGCGCCGCGGCAGCGGGCGCCAGCTCAGGTCGCTGGTCCAGGTGGCGACGCCGTTGGTGTAGTCCCAGCGCCCGGTACCGCAGTAGCGCGGCGCATCGCTGACTTCGTACACGCACTGCGTCCACGCGCCGCGCGTGGCATCGGCGGGAATCGCGCGCACGTTCCACGTCTGGTCGGCGCTGAACTCGAAGCGCATGGGTGCCTCGTAGGTCCAATCCTGCCGCCAGTGCTTGGTGACGTGTCCGCTCTTGGCATCGACCAGGATGTGCTGGAGGACGATCCGCGTCGGCGTGTCCTCGACGACGATGACGGTTTCGTCGCCGCCGCTGCGCATGGCGGCCTGGCGCTCGTAGCCGGGCTGCAGCAGGACGGTTTCGTCGAAGGCGAAGTCGACGGTGTAATCGCCCTGCATCGCCAGGATCGACTGGCGGTCGCGGACGGGATCGGCCGCGCTGGCCTGGCTTGCGGCCAGCAGCAACGCGGTGGACAGCAGGGTGGCGACCGGTGTGTTCATGGTGGCTTCTCTCATGTGAGTCTGATCAGCGGAACGACCTTGTCGTCCGTCTCCTTGGGGGTTTGTCGATCCGCGCCCGGCGCGGGCGCGGTGTAGCGGAGCGACGACGCGCAGCAGCAGTCGTGCAGTCCGCTTTCCAGCTCCGCGCCTTCCGCTTGGGCAATGCGGCGCGCGGTGTTCACGCCCAGCACCGACATCAGCGACAGGCTGGCCGCGAGCACGGGCAGTGCGGCGGGTTGCGGCACCGCGTGCAGCTGCAGCGCGCACGCGTGCCACTGGCCGCCGAGCAGGCGCCCGGCAAGCCGCTGCCACAGGCGGTCGGCCAGGCCGGCGGCCTCGCCATCGGTGCCTTGCGGCAGCGACGCGACCAGGCGATCCCAGGCGACGAAGTCGCTGTCCGGCAACAGGCACAGGCGCCAGCAGCAGCGGCCCTGCGCGTCGAAGAACAGCAGGCGTTCGTCCAGGCCGTCGCTGCCCACGCCGGTGTGTGCTTCCACCCGTACTGCCTGCTGCCAGCCGGCGAGTTCGCTGCCGTGCTGCGTGCGGTACAGGCACAGCACCGGGCCCAGCGCCGCCAGTTGCGCGGCACCCGGGAACGCATCCGCGGATGCGCCCGCGACGGGACCCGGGAGTGCCCGCAGCATCGGCATGGCGGTTACCAGCTCACCGCCAGACTGGCCGACAACGTGCGGCCCGGCGCGGTGTAGCGATCCAGCGTGGTGCTGCCGGTGGCGACGAGCGTCATGTCGCCCGCATCGATGTAACGGCGATCGGCCAGGTTGAACACGCCGACGTTGAACTTGGCCCCGGGTGCGAAGTTCCAGTGCGCGTACAGGTCCAGCACGCCATAGCCCCCCTGGCGGTAATAGTCCGGATCGGAGACGCGGCGCTTGCGGTCGACGAAGCGTCCCGCCAGTTCCGCGCCCCAGACGTCGGCGTCGTACGCCAGGCCCAGCGTCGCGGTCAACGGATCGACGCTGTCCAGCGCCGTATCGGTGCTGCGGTCCTTGCCGCGCGACCACGCCGCCGCACCGCGCAGCGACCAGCCGGACCATGCGTCGGACAACGCGCCGATATCGAGGCCGGCCTTCAGCTCCACGCCGTGGATCTGGGCTTCCGCGATGTTCTGCGACTGGTAGACCATCAATCCCGCATCGTTGTAGCCGATGAAGCGCATCGACTCGATGAAGTCGTCGTAGCGGTTGTAGTAACCCGACAGGCTGGCGTACGCCACCTTGCCGGCGTATCGCACGCCGAGCTCCACGCCGTCGCTGGTTTCGGGCTTCAGGTCGGGATTCGCGATCGCCGTGTAGCCGAACTGCACGTTGGTGAAGCCGATGTTGACGTCGTTGTAGGGCGGGGAGCGGAAGCCATGCGCGTATCCGCCGAACAGCGACCAGGCCGGCGCGAAGGTCCACACCATGCCGAGCTTGGGCGACACGCTGGTCTCCCGGATATCCGCCAGCGCGACGCCAGGATTGTCGGCATCGAAGATGGCGTCGTGCTGCGGGTCGAGGCGGTAGTGGTCCACGCGCAGGCCCGGCACCAGCCGGAAGGCGCCGTCGGCGAAGCTGATCTCGTCCTGCACGTAGAGCGCCGCGGTGGTGGTCTTGCTCACCGGGAAGTCGCGCACCGGGAACGTGTCCGGCGACATCACCGGCGTGCTCACGCCGGTCAGCGGGAACGTGCGCAGGCCGTCGCGCTTCTGCCGCGTTTCGGTGCGCGTCACGTCCACGCCATAGATCAGATCGTGCCGGACCGTCGCGCCGAACGCCTTGCGGAAGTTCGCCTGCAGGCCGTACGTGCGCTGGTCGAAGTTGAATTCGCGCTCGCGGATGTCGCGCAGTGTCGGCGCAGGCAGCGTGCGTTCCTCGCGCGTGTACTGGGTGGTCTCGCTGTCCTGGCGGTAGACCTGCCAGTCCAGGCTGTCGGCGAAGCCGGCCGAAAGATCGTCCCACTCGTGGGCGAAGGCGACGCGCGCGCGCGCCTGGTGGTCGCGGGCGATGACGCGGTCGTTGGTGGCGCGCGTCAGCGACTGGAAGCCCTGCTGGGTCAGCAGGTCGGTATCGGCGCTGTCTTCATTGCCTTCCACCGTCAGGCGGAACCGCTGACCCTCGCTCGGCGCGAAGACCAGCTTCGTCAGGAGGCTGCGGCCGTCGCGCTCCTGCGGATTCGGGAGCGTGCGCGCGGCGCCGATGCCGGCGACATCGCCCTGGTTCTCGGTTTCCTGGCCCTGCCGGTGACCCACGCTGACCAGGCCGCTCCAGCGCTCGCCGCCGAACGCCGCGGTGGCGTTGCCGAACAAGCCGTTCCAGCTGCCGTCATAGCCCAGGCGGAAACCGAAGTACGCATCCTTGCCGTCGTCGAGGTAGTCCGACGGGTCCTTGGTGATGAAGGAGACCACGCCGCCGAGCGCGTCCGAGCCATACAGGGAACTGGACGGCCCGCGCACGATCTCGACCTGCTTCAGCGTATCGAGATCGACGAAGTTGCGGTTCGCGTTGGAGAAGCTGCCGATCGAGAACGCGTCGGGCACCGGGATGCCATCGGTCTGGATGCGCACGCGGTTGGCTTCCAGGCCGCGAATGCGGAACCCGCCCAGGCCGAAGCGACCGAAGCTGGAGGTCACCGTCACGCCAGGCTCGTAGCGCACCAGGCCCTTGATGTCGCGGACCAGGCGGTCGTCCAGTTCCTCGCGGTCGATCACGCTGACGGTGTTCGGCACGTCGGCGACAGCGCGCTCGCTGCGCGTGGCGGTGACCTGGATGCGCGTCAGCTCATTTGCATCGGCACTGGGGGAGGAAGACGAAGCCGCATCGGCGGCGGGAGCGGCATGGGCATGGCCGGCAAGGGCCAGCCACACGGCCGCGGTGAGCAGCGTGGGACGCATCATGGCGTACAGCATTCCTGTGGGTGGTAAGAAGACCCGGAAGGCTGGCGGCCGGAAGTTCCTTGGCTGGCGCCCGGTGGAGAGAGGTGGTTCGCCGCGGGGCACCGTGGCGGCGCATCGTCGCAGGGACGGTGCGCGAATTACTTGGTGAGGATCAGCTTGTCGTTGCTGGTGTGGCGCAGGCGGTAGATGCGGTCGCCGTGGCGGATCAGCACTTCGCGCTGACCTTTCAGCAGCGCGGCGCTGTCGAGGACGTCCTCGGCGCGCGGTTCGGCGTGCGGCAGGGAAAGGCGCTCGCGCAGCGCCAGCGAATCGGCCGTGGGCAGTGCAGTGACGTTCGAGATCATCGGGAAGCTCCGGGTGGAACGGCTCCTGATGATAATGATTCTTATTTGCGAGTCAACACCCTCGCCCACATGGAAGGCATCAGTCGGCGGCGGCCGTGAGCCGCGCCCACACCCCTTCGTCGTAGCGGGCCGCCAGATCGAGCGCGGCCAGGTTCTCCCGCAGCTGCTCCGGCCGGCTGGCCCCCAGGATCACGGTCGATACGTGGGGATTCTGCAGGCACCACGCGATCGCCAGCGGCGCCGGTTTTTCGCCCAGTTCGGCCGCGACCGCGGCGTAGCGGGTCGCGCGTTCCTGCCGCTTTGCGCCGGCCGCGCCCAGGATCATCCGGCGCAGATCCTCGTGCCCGGCCCGGCCGAGTCGGGTGTCGCCGGCGATGTCCTTGCCGTACTTCCCGGTCAGCAGGCCCGACGCCAGCGGCGACCAGGTGGTCGTACCCAGGCCCAGTTCGGCGTAGAGCGGCGCGTACTCCAGCTCCACCCGCTGGCGGTGCAGCAGGTTGTACTGGGGCTGCTCCATGGTGGGGCCGTGCAGGTGGTGCCTGCGCGCGATCGCGGCCGCCTCGCGGATGCGCGCGGCGGGCCATTCCGACGTTCCCCAGTACAGCACCTTGCCCTGACGGATCAGCGTGTCCATCGCCCATACGGTTTCCTCGACCGGCGTGTCCGGATCGGGGCGATGGCAGAAGAACAGGTCGAGGTGCTCCACCTGCAGTCGACGCAATGCGTCGTGGCAGGCCTCGGTGACATGCTTGCGCGACAGGCCGCGCTGGGTCGGCCGAGGATTTTCCGCCGCGCCGAAGCAGACCTTGCTGGACACGCAATAGCCATCCCGCGGCAGGGCCAGCGCACGCAACGCCTCGCCCATCACGCGTTCGGCCTCGCCGTGGCCGTAGACCTCGGCGTTGTCGAAGAAATTGACCCCGTGGTCCCAGGCCAGCGCGATGAGTTCGCCTGCCTCCCGCGGCCCGACCTGCTGGCCGAAGGTCAGCCAGGCGCCGAAGGACAGCGCTGAAACCTGAAGTCCCGACGTACCCAGGCGGCGATACTGCATGGCGTGCTCCAGCGGTGGCTTAACACCCCATCCTAGCGCCCGTTCCGGTCGACGGCACGGCGACAAATGAGAATGGCTCCGCCATCGGCGCGACGTGCGCCGTACAATCCGCGCACTTTCCTCCTCCGGGGAGTAGCCCACCCGTCCAGACGGGGTCCGCGCGTCAACACACTTGGTCGACGACCATGGTGCGCGGGACGAAGCGAAACGCTTCGCCGGGCAAGACCGAAGGCAGGCGTCGCGCTAACCCGGGCCGGGCAGTGCGTCGTTTGCCTTCGCGTCCATCGCGAATGCCTGGCCCCGGAGTCCTTGATGTTGTCCCTGCACGCCCTGCTGGTCTCCACCGGCACCGTCACGCTTGCCGAAATCGGCGACAAGACCCAATTGCTGGCCCTGCTGCTGGCCGCCCGCTACCGCAAGCCGTGGCCGATCGCGCTGGGCATCCTGGCCGCGACCCTGGTCAACCACGCGATCTCCGCCTGGCTGGGTGCCGAGTTGACCGAATGGCTGTCTCCCGAGGTCCTGCGCTGGGTCGTGGCGGGCAGCTTCCTGGCCGTGGCGCTGTGGACGCTCAAGCCCGACACCCTGGAGGACGAAGCCGACAACCTGCCGGCGCATGGCGCCTTCCTGGCCACCACGGTGGCGTTCTTCCTGGCCGAGATCGGCGACAAGACCCAGGTCGCGACGGTCCTGCTGGCCACCAAGTACGACCCGCTGTGGCAGGTCATCGCCGGCACCACGATCGGCATGCTTCTGGCCAACCTGCCGGTGGTCTGGCTGGGCCACCGTTTCGCCGACAAGCTGCCGCTGAAGCTGGCCCGCAGTCTGGCGGCCGTGGTGTTCCTCGCCCTCGCCGCGTGGGTGGCCTGGCGCGGCGTAGGCTGAACGACCGGGACGGGGCCGCACGGCTGCTAGACTGCCCGGTCAGAACAACACGCAAGGTCTGGGGGAGTACATGCTGGAAGTCTTGGGGCGGATCGGCTTCGGCCTGTTCGGCCTGGCGGTGCTGATCGGCATCGTCTGGCTGTTTTCCAACAACCGGAAGGCCATCGACTGGAAGCTGGTCGCCACGGGCGTCACGCTGCAGATCGGCTTCGCCGCCCTGGTGTTGCTGGTGCCGGGCGGGCGTGAAGTCTTCGACTGGCTGGGCCACGGCTTCGTGAAGATCCTGGAGTTCGTGAAGGCAGGCTCGGGCTTCATCTTCGGCAGCCTGATGGATACCGAAAAGTTCGGCTTCATCTTCGCCTTCCAGGTGCTGCCCACCATCATCTTCTTCGCTGCGCTGATGGGCGTGATGTACCACCTCGGCGTGATGCAGTTCATCGTGCGGATGATGGCGCTGGCGATCACCAAGGTGATGCGTGTGTCGGGCGCCGAGACCACCAGCGTCTGCGCGAGCGTATTCATCGGACAGACGGAGGCGCCGCTGACGGTGCGTCCGTACATTCCCAAGATGACCGAGTCCGAGCTGATCACGATGATGATCGGCGGCATGGCCCACATCGCAGGCGGCGTGCTGGCGGCCTATGTGGGCATGCTCGGCGGCGGCGATCCGGAACAGCAGGCCTTCTATGCCAAGCACCTGCTGGCCGCGTCGATCATGGCGGCGCCCGCCACGCTGGTGGTGGCGAAGTTGCTCATCCCCGAAACCGGCACGCCGCTGACCCGCGGCACGGTGAAGATGGAAGTCGAGAAGACGTCCAGCAACATCATCGACGCCGCTGCCGCCGGCGCGGGCGATGGCCTGAGGCTGGCGCTGAACATCGGCGCGATGCTGCTGGCCTTCATCGCCCTGATCGCCCTGATCAACGCGCCGCTGACCTGGCTGGGCGAGATCACGGGCCTGGCGTCGGCCATCGGCAAGCCGACCGACCTGGCCACCATCTTCGGTTACCTGCTGGCGCCGATCGCCTGGGTGATCGGCGTGCCGTGGCAGGACGCGACCACGGTGGGTTCGCTGATCGGCCAGAAGGTGGTCATCAACGAATTCGTCGCCTACCTGCAGCTGGCCGGCATCGTGAACGGGCAGACGCCCGGCGTGACGCTGACCGAGGAAGGTCGCCTGATCGCGACCTACGCGCTGTGCGGCTTCGCCAACTTCAGCTCGATCGCGATCCAGATCGGCGGCATCGGCGGCCTGGCGCCGGAGCGGCGTTCCGACCTGGCGCGGTTCGGCCTGCGCGCCGTGCTCGGCGGCACCATCGCCACGCTGATGACGGCCACCATCGCCGGCGTGCTGTCGCACTTCGGCTGACCGCGGATGCGGCCGACGGCCGCATCCGGCGTCCTGTTTACGTTCTCCTCCGGTGACGGCGGCATCGCTGCCGTCCGGACCCCAGGTACCCTGAAATGACCACGTCCTCTTCCCTGTCCGCCCGCGTCGCCGTCGTGGGCTCCTTCAATGTCGACCACGTGTGGCGTTGCGATGCCTTGCCGGCCGCCGGCGCCACCATCGCTGGCCGCTACGCCAGCGGTGCGGGCGGCAAGGGCTTCAACCAGGCCATGGCCGCGGCGCGCTCAGGCGCGGCCACCACGTTCGTGTGCGCGCTGGGCGACGATGCGGGCGGCGCGCTCGCCCGCGGGCTGGCGGCGGAGGACGGGCTCGATTTGCGCACCCAGGCCAGCGACGAACCCACCGGGACCGCCGGCATCTACGTGGACGCGCACGGCCGCAACACCATCGTGATCGGTGCGGGCGCCAACGCCGTGCTGGATCCGGCGTTCCTGGCGGCGCAGGAAGAGGTCCTGGCCTCCGCCGCCGTCCTGTTGACCCAGTTGGAGTCGCCCGCGGACACCGTGTTGGCCGCGCTGCAGAACGCGCGCCAGCGGGGCGCGACGACCGTCCTGAATCCGGCGCCGGCCAACGCCGGCACCACGACCGAACTGCTGGCCCAGGCCGACGTCATCACGCCGAACGAGACGGAGTTCGCCGCGCTGCTGGCCCGCCACCTTGGCGAACGCCTGAGCGCGGACGACGTGGCCACGCTCGATGGCGTGACACTGCACCAGCATTGCCGCCAGTTGTTCCCCCACGGCACGGTGGTGGTGACGCTGGGCGCCACCGGCGTGTATGTCTCGCACCCCGACGAGGCGCTGCGGGGAGACGCGCGTCCGCACTATCGCGTCGCCGCCGAAGCGGCGACCGTGGTGGATACCACCGGGGCTGGCGACGCGTTCAATGGCGCGCTCGCGGCGTCGCTCGCGGAGAACGCGGCGTCTTCCTTCGCCGACCACGTGCGCTTCGCCAACCGCTATGCCGCGCTGTCGACGGAACGCGCCGGCGCCGCGCTGGCGATGCCGACGCGTGCGGAGTTGCTGGCGCGGCATCCGGAGTAAACGCTCCGGCCCGGTTCGCCGGCCCGTTTCGCCGGCCCGCGCAGCGGCGGATAATGCCGGCATGCAGATCGGTCCCTACCGCCTCGACCCACCCGTGATGCTGGCCCCGATGGCCGGCGTCACCGACAAGCCGTTCCGGCTGCTGTGCAAGCGGCTGGGCGCGGGCCTGGCGGTGTCGGAAATGACGATCAGCGACCCGCGTTTCTGGAACACCGCCAAGTCCCTGCACCGGATGGATCACGACGGCGAGCCCAGCCCGGTCAGCGTCCAGATCGCCGGCACCGAACCGGAGCAGCTGGCGAACGCCGCGCGCTACAACGCCGACCACGGCGCGCAGATCATCGACATCAACATGGGCTGCCCGGCCAAGAAGGTCTGCAACGCCTGGGCAGGCTCGGCGCTGATGCGCGACGAGGCGCTGGTGGGCCGCATCCTCGAAGCCGTCGTGAAGGCCGTCGACGTGCCCGTGACGCTGAAGATCCGCACCGGCTGGGACTGCGACCACCGCAACGGGCCGGCCATCGCGCGCATCGCGGAGGAAAGCGGCATCGCATCGCTGGCCGTGCATGGCCGCACGCGCGACCAGCACTACACGGGCACTGCGGAGTACGAAACCATCGCGGCGATCAAGGCCGCGTTGCGCATCCCGGTGGTCGCCAACGGCGACATCGACTCGCCGGCCAAGGCGGCGCACGTGCTGGCGAAGACCGGCGCCGATGCGGTGATGGTCGGCCGCGCCGCGCAGGGCCGGCCGTGGATCTTCCGCGAGATCGCGCATTTCCTCGCCACCGGCGAGCTGCTGCCGCCGCCAGCGCTGGAGGACGTGCGCGACATCCTGCTCGGCCACCTGGAAGCATTGCACGCGTTCTATGGCGAACCGCAGGGCGTGCGGATCGCCCGCAAGCACCTGGGCTGGTACGCGAAGGACAGGCCCGAGAATCTCGCCTTCCGTGCCGTCGTGAACCGCGCGGAGAGCGCTGGGCAACAACTGCGCCTGACCCGCGACTACTTCGACGCCCTGATCGCCGGCGATGTGCTGCCGACAGCGGCCTGATGCCACGGAGATCTCCCATGACCGAACCCGACGCGCCCTACCTGCACGGCTTCTCGACGGTGGAACAGGCCCGGCTGGTGAAGCAGGCCCGACTGCTCGAAAGCACGCTCTTCAACCACGTGGATTACACGGGCGTGCGCCGCCTGCTCGAAGTCGGCAGCGGCGTGGGTGCGCAGACCGAGATCCTGCTCCGGCGCTTCCCCGACCTGCATGCCACCTGCGTGGACCTCAACCAGGTGCAACTGGATGCCGCGCGCGACAACCTGGCGAGGATGCCGTGGTGCCGCGACCGCTACACCCTGCAGCAGG
The DNA here is from genome assembly GCF_900104255.1 of Pseudoxanthomonas sp. CF385. Taxonomy (NCBI): domain Bacteria; kingdom Pseudomonadati; phylum Pseudomonadota; class Gammaproteobacteria; order Lysobacterales; family Lysobacteraceae; genus Pseudoxanthomonas; species Pseudoxanthomonas sp. CF385. Next base: position 1,073,015 of record NZ_FNKZ01000001.1, on the reverse strand, counting down.
CCGACGCGAGCCGCCTGCCGTACGGCGCGCGGGACTTCGATGCGGCGTTCCTGTGCTGGATCCTCGAGCACGTGCCCAACCCCGCGCGCGTGCTCAGCGAGGTGCGTCGCGTGCTGGCACCGGGTTCGCCGATCTACGTCACCGAGGTGATGAATTCCTCCTTCCTGCTGCACCCCTATTCGCCCAACACGTGGCGCTACTGGATGGCGTTCAACGACTTCCAGTACGACAGCGGCGGCGATCCCTTCATCGGCGCGAAACTGGGCAACCTGCTGCTGGCGGGCGGCTTCCGCGATGTCGTCACCGAGATCAAGACGGTGCACTTCGACAACCGCGAGCCCGCTCGGCGCAAGGACATGATCGCGTTCTGGGAAGAACTGCTGCTGTCGGCGGCGGACTCGCTGGTCGCCGCGGACCGCGTGACGCAGGAGATCGTCGACGGCATGCGCCGCGAGATGCACGACGTGCAGAACGATCCCGATGCGGTGTTCTTCTATGCCTTCGTGCAGGCCCGCGCAACGGTTTACTGACGAAGGTAAGCGGACGGTAAACATGACCGGAGTCACGGTGCGTTCCGGCACTGGGGCGCCGCGCTCCGCCGCAGGAGGATGAGCGCGCCGGTTCCCCTGCCGGCCTGCAGGACACCGCAGCCACAAGCGGTAATCACCTCCCCCGGAGGATCCCCATGAACGCAAGAACCGCGTCCCTGATGGCGGCCGTTCTGGCCGTCTCTCCCTTCGCCGCACATGCCGACGACTCCGTCGCCCAGCTCGCACGTGAAACCGGCCTTAGCGAACGCAACATCCGCATGGTGCTCGGCGCCCGCACCCCGTATGCGGAGTACCGCACCCAGTTCGATCGGGTGAACTGGACCCTGAAGCGCGCCGTCGGCGACGAGAACTATCGGCGGCTGATGAACGGCGAACAGGTCGTGCTGGAACGCCGGGCAGCGCCCGACGCCGAGCGCGCCGTTGCGGACAAGGCACCGGCGACCGACAAGAATGGCACCGCCGCCGGCTCGTGATCAGGGCGCGGCTGGCGGCCCTTCGGCATCGACGGCCAGCGCATGCAGGGCCGTCGATGAAGGGTCGGCGATCCGTTGCCTCATCGCATCGAGCAGGTCGCGCAAGCCGTCGTAGCCTTTCACCGGCGACTCCCAGGGGTGTTGGCGGGGCGGTACCGCCTGCCAATGCCCCTCGCGTAGCGCGGCCACGTCGAAACTGAAGGTGTAGTTCGGCTCCAGTCCCATGCGCAGGTCCGAGAGCACCAGCCGGTCCTGGCGGACCTGCGCGCGCATGAAGCCGCGGTTGAACCACGACAAGCGATCGACCGCGGGAATCCCCCGCGCGAGCCGCAAGGCCTGCACGTTCGAGGGATAGCCGCGGAAGTGCATCCGGCCGTCGTCGACCAAAACCGAGCGTTCGGCTTCGACATAGCCCGACGGCGTCATCGCCACCACCCGCCACAGCAGCGTGTTGAACGGCATCGGCACCGAAAAGTACGGCGCATCGCCCAGCCCCATGGCGGCGAGCGTGCGTTCGGCCTCGCGGTCCACCATGGCCTTTGCCAGTAGCGACCAGCCCAGGTACGCGCTGCTGAGCGCCAGGCCCGCCACCAGCGCGCGTTGCGCGGTGGCGCGCTCGCGCAGGAACCACGCCGCCACGCAGGCGATCAGCAGCCAGACCGTGTACAGCGGATCGATGATGAAGACGCTGGACCACATCGTCGGTGGCGGAGTGAGCGGCCACCACAGCTGCGTGCCGTAGACGGTGAAGGCATCCAGCAGCGGATGCGTGAGCAGCGCCAGCTGGATCGCCCAGAACCAGCGCGTGGGCGCCGCAGCGACGCGGCCGTGGCCGAAGCGCTTGAACAGCCACCACAGCAGCCACCCGAGCAGCGGCAGGACGAACAGGGAATGGCTGAAGCTGCGGTGCACGGTCATCAGCGTGACCGGGTTGTCCGAGAACAACGCGATCGGCAGGCTGTCGAGATCGGGGAGCGTGCCGAGGGCCGCGCCGGCGAGCAGGGCGGCACGTCGATGCGCCGCGGGGGCGATGGCGGCGGCGAGGGCGCCGCCGAGGACGATCTGGCTGAGGGAATCCATGCGGCGATCCTAGCAGCCGCCGCCGGGATTCCTCACGCCGCGCGCGGCACGTCCTGCGGCACCAGGCGGAGGCGCGGCGCGACCTCGGCCAGGATCTGGCCCGTGTGCGACAGCAGGCACAGGCTGCCGTCGGCTTCCTCGCTGAGTGCCGTGAGGCTTTCGACCCAGTCGCCGTCGTTCGCGTACAGCAGGCCGTCGCGCTGGAGCAGCGACGCACGATGGATGTGGCCGCAGACGATGCCGTCCAGTCCGCGGCGCCGGGCATCGTCCAGTCCCGCCTGCACGAAACGGGCGATGTAGCGCTCGGCCGCATCGCTTTGCCGCTTCAGGTATTCCGCCAGCGACCAGTAGCGGAGGCCGAACCGGCGACGCAGCTGGTTGGTCAGCCGGTTGCCGGTGAGGATGCGGTAATAGAGCCAGTCGCCGAACTTTTCCTGCAGCCCGCCGAAGTGGGTGATGCCGTCGTAGTCGTCGCCGTGCGTGACCAGCAGCCTGCGTCCGTCCAGCGTGGTGTGGATCGCGCGGCGCCTGACCTGCATGGCGGGCAGCATCAGGCCGCAGAAGCGACGGATCGGCCTGTCGTGGTTGCCCGGCACATAAATGAGCTCGGTGCCGTTGCGCACGAGCGCATGCAGCGCCTCGATCACCCGGTTGTGGGCCGCGTCCCAGGACGCGCGGCGCTGCGCCATCCACCACAGGTCGACGATGTCACCGACCAGGTACAGCCGCCGGCAGCGCAGGCCGCCGAGGAAGTCCGCGAACTCGGCCGCATGGCAGTGCTTGGAACCCAGGTGCACGTCGGAGACGAAGACCGCGCGCCGCATCGGGGGTGGCGCGGCCAGCGGACTCATGCCGCCGTCTCCGTCGGCCACGCGTCGCCCAGGTAGCGTTCCCGCTTCTTCGGCCGGATGCGATGCAGGTCCACCTCGATCAGGCCGTCGATCGAGTCGCTGAAGTCCGGGTCCACGCCGAAGGCGAGGAAGCGCGCGCCGCCCGGTTCGCAAAGCTCGGTGTACTGCTTGTAGAGCATCGGCACCGTCGCCCCCAGGGTATCGAGGTTGGTCTTGAGCACACGGAAAGCGGTATCGGCCTCGAGCGTATCGAAGCAGGGCGGCGTGGCCGTGTAGCGGAACGGATGGCGCGAGCGCGCCTCGCCGTTCGGATCGCCGTAGTAGTGCGCGTAGTACGCCACGATCTGTTCGCGCGCATGCAGCGGCAGGGCCGCGCTCATCGACACGGCGCCGAACAGGTAACGCACCCGCGGATGTCGGCGCAGGTAGGCACCGATGCCCTGCCAAAGGTAGTCGATGCTGCGGCTGCCCCAGTAGTCGGGCACCACGAAGCTGCGGCCCAGTTCCATGCCGGACGCCAGGCGGGGCAAGGCGTCGTCCGCGTAGTCGAACAGCGAGGCGGTGTAGAGGCCCTTCAGGCCCTGCGCCGCCAGTACGGGCGCACCGCGCGCAAGCCGGTAGGCACCGGCGATCTTCTTCTGCGCGGCATCCCACAGCACGATGTGCTCGTACCAGGTGTCGAACGCGTCCACGTCCATGCGCTTGCCGGTGCCCTCGCCCACCGCGCGGAACGTCAGTTCGCGCAGCCGCCCGATCTCGCGCAGCAGCGGCGAACCGCCGGCCAGCCGGCCCACGCAGATCCGCTTGCCGTCGGTGGTCTCGCCGAGCACGTCGAGCGCATCGATGCAGACCACGAGCGCATCCGGTGCCAGCGCGTCGACCAGGGGTTCCTGCACCTCGGCCGGCGGCGCCACGCGTTTGGCGGCACGGCGGCCGAGCGCGTACAGCGCCTCGCGCACCTGGCGGATGAGCGTGGCGGGGTCGACGGCCGGATCCAGCCGCAGCGGCTGGCCCACGTGCAGCTGCAGGCGACGCTGGCTGCGGCGGAACATCTCGCGCGCCAGCAAGGCCGTGCCCGCCGGCTTGAACAGCGCCGATGCGCCGTAGAAGAACGCGGAGTTGCGCGCCACCACGCGCACCGGCAATACCGGTGCGCCGGTGGCCCGGGCGAAGCGCAGGAAGCCGCGGCGCCAGCGCGTGTCGCGCACGCCGCGCGGGCCCAGGCGGGAGACTTCGCCGGCCGGGAACACGATCACGCACTGCTCGGCTTCCAGCGCCTGCTCCACCGCGCGCACGCTGTCCGCGCTGGGCTTGCCGCCGAGGATGCGCACCGGAAGCAGCAGCGAGGCGATCGGGGTGATCCCGGACAGCATGTCGTTGGCCACGATGCGGACGTCGCGCCGTACCCGGCCGACCATCTGCAGCAGCGCCAGCGCATCCAGCGCACCGGACGGATGATTGGCCACGATCAGCAGGCGTCCCTGCGCCGGGATCCGCCGTGCGTCCTCATCGGCGACGGCAGGCCGCAGATTGAGGTGGTCGATGGCGGCGTCGATGAAGTCCAGGCCCAGCAGGTGGCCATGGTCGGCCAGGAAAGCGTAGGCCTGGTCCAGCCGGGACCAGCGGCCCAGGGTGCGCAGCAACGGACCCGTCAGCCGCGCACGGCGGCCGCGGAACCAGTGGGGATAGCGTTCGGCGATCTGGCGTTCCAGCGGGTGCATGGGCAGGGGCTGGCGGCGGGGTTTCGCCGCGCAGCCTGCGCCTGGCCGGCGACAGCACGGTTTCCGTTTTCTGGCAGTCAGGTGACAGCGCGCCGCTTGATCCGTGCTTAACCCCCGGCGACCCTGAACGGCGCAGAATGCACGCACCGCCTCCGGCGTGTATCATTCGCGCCCATCTTTTCATCCGAATCAAAGGATAATAAGCCTGATGTCCAGCTACCTGTTCACCTCCGAATCGGTCTCCGAAGGCCATCCGGACAAGATCGCCGACCAGATTTCCGACGCCGTGCTGGACGCCATCCTGGCCCAGGACAAGCGCGCACGCGTGGCCTGCGAGACGCTGGTGAAGACGGGCGCCGCCATCGTCGCCGGCGAAGTCACCACCACCGCGTGGGTCGACATCGAGTCGCTGGCCCGCAAGGTCATCAACGACATCGGCTACGACAATTCGGACGTCGGTTTCGACGGCCACACCTGCGCGATCATCAACATGCTCGGCAAGCAGTCGCCCGACATCAACCAGGGCGTCGACCGCAAGAAGCCGGAAGAACAGGGCGCGGGCGACCAGGGCCTGATGTTCGGCTACGCCTGCAACGAGGCGCCGGAATTCATGCCGGCCCCGCTGTACTACAGCCACCGCCTGGTGGAACAGCAGGCCAAAGTGCGCAAGAAGGGCAAGCTGAAGTGGCTGCGCCCCGACGCCAAGTCGCAGGTCACCCTGCGCTACGACGGCAACACCGTCCTGGGCCTCGACGCCGTGGTGCTGTCGACCCAGCACGACCCGGACATCAAGCAGAAGGACCTGATCGAAGCCGTGCGCGCCGAGATCCTTGTGCCGGTGCTGCCGAAGAAGTGGCTGGACGCGCTGCCGAAGAACAAGGTGCACATCAACCCGACCGGCAAGTTCGTCATCGGTGGCCCGGTGGGCGACTGCGGCCTGACCGGCCGCAAGATCATCGTCGACAGCTACGGCGGCATGGCCCGCCACGGCGGCGGCGCGTTCTCGGGCAAGGATCCGTCGAAGGTGGACCGTTCGGCCGCCTACGCCGCGCGCTACGTGGCCAAGAACATCGTGGCCGCCGGCCTGGCCGACAAGTGCGAAGTGCAGGTCTCCTACGCCATCGGCGTGGCCGAGCCGACGTCGATCTCGGTGACCACCTTCGGTACCGGCCGGGTCGGTGACGACGTGATCGAGAAGCTGATCCGCAAGCACTTCGACCTGCGCCCGTACGGCATCACCAAGATGCTCGACCTGGAGCACCCGATCTACCAGCCGACCGCCAGCTACGGCCACTTCGGCCGCAAGCCGCGCGAGATCAGCTACGTGGACGGCGCCGGCAAGAAGCAGACCGCGACCGCCTTCTCCTGGGAGAAGACCGACCGCGCCGAAGCCCTGCGCAAGGACGCCAAGCTGAAGTGACGACCCGGCGCGCCTGCCTTCGCAGGCGCCTTTGCCGGGCCGTCATCCCCGCGCAGGCGGAGATCCAGTGACTCAAGAAACGGGCCGCTCACGCGGCCCGTTTTCTTTTCCGGCGAAGGCCGCACGCCCCACCCCGGGATCGGTTAGCCTGCGCGCCTCACCCTGCGGAGGCATGCCATGGAATCGCTGAAGAGCCACCAGCTTTCGATGACGGTGCTGATGACGCCGGACATGGCCAACTTCTCCGGCAAGGTCCACGGCGGCGCCATCCTCAAGCTGCTCGACCAGGTGGCCTACGCCTGCGGCAGCCGCTACGCCGGCAAGTACGTGGTCACCCTGTCGGTGGACCAGGTGATGTTCCGCCAGGCCATCAACGTGGGCGAACTGGTGACCTTCCTGGCCTCGGTGAACCACACCGGCACCTCGTCGATGGAGATCGGCATCAAGGTGGTGGCCGAAGACATCCGCAAGCAGAGCGTGCGCCACGCCAACAGCTGTTTCTTCACCATGGTCGCGGTCGACGACGAGGGCCGCACCACCCCGGTGCCACCGCTGGAGCCGACCACGCCGGACGAAATCCGCCGCTTCGCCGCCGCGCGCCTGCGCCGCCAGCTGCGCGAGGAGATGGAACGGCGCCACGCCGAACTGGGCAGCCGGGCAACGGAAACGGCCTGATCGGCGCGACTGGCGGCGCCCCCTCGCCTGCCGCTAGGATCGCGGCACACGTCAGGAAGACCGTATGTCACACGACAGCAACCGGCGTCCCATCGCCGCCCGCGCCAGCGGATGGGCGCGCTCGATCAGCGCCGCCCTCGCGCGCTCGTCCGTCACCCCGAACCAGATCTCGGTGCTGAGCATCGTCTTCGCCGCCCTGGGTGCGTGGCTGCTGTGGCTCGCCACGCCGCTCGCGCTGATCGCCGCGGCGGCGTGCATCCAGCTGCGGTTGGTCTGCAACCTGCTGGACGGCATGGTCGCGATGGAAGGCGGGAAGAAGACGCCGACCGGTGCGCTGTACAACGAGTTCCCGGACCGCGTGGCCGACTCGCTGCTGTTCGTCGCCCTCGGATACGCCTGCGGTGCGGCATGGCTGGGGTGGTTGGGTGCACTGGCGGCCGCGCTCACGGCCTACGTGCGCCTGGCCGGCGGCAGCCTGGGTCTGCCACAGGATTTCAGGGGACCGATGGCCAAGCAGCACCGCATGGCGGTACTGACGGCGGCCTGCCTGCTGGGCGCTGCGGAAGCGGCCTTCGCGCACACCGGCTGGGCGTTGCGGATCGCCGCATGGGTCATCGCGTTGGGCGCGTTGCTGACCTGCATCACCCGCAGCCATGCCATCGCCGCGGCGCTGCACGCACGGGACGGCGCATGATCAGCCACCTGCTGGCCGCTGTCAGCAAAGCGCTGATCGGCGCCTACCCGCGCTGGATCGGCAGCCAACCCGAACCCCGCCAGCGCATCTACTTCGCCAACCATGCCAGCCATCTCGACACGGTGGCCCTGTGGTCGGCGCTGCCACCCGCGCTGCGTCGCACGACGCGGCCCGTCGCCGCGCGCGACTACTGGGGCGGCGGCGGACTCAAGGGCCTGATCGCGGGACCGGGCCTCAACGTGGTGCTGATCGACCGACAGCGCGTGGACGCCGATGCTGATCCGCTGCAGCCGCTGTATGAAGCACTGGACGCGGGTGCGTCGCTGATCCTGTTTCCGGAAGGCACGCGCAATCCCGACACCACGCTGCTGCCGTTCAAATCCGGTCTGTACCACCTGGCGCAGCGCTATCCGCGGGTCGAGCTGATCCCGGTCTACCTCGACAACGCCCGGCGCAGCATGCCCAAGGGCAGCCTGTTGCCGGTGCCGCTGATCTGCACGGTGCGCTTCGGCACGCCGTTGGCGACGCAGCCGGGCGAAGACAAGGCCGGCTTCCTGCAGCGCGCACGCGACGCCGTGCTGGCGCTCGCTCCCTGATCCGACGAAGGACCGCGACCATGGACTCCCTGCCTTTCAACGGCTTCATCCGCACCGCCATCGCGCAGGCGCCGGGCAAGTTCTGGTGGATGATCGGCGGCGTGATCGCCCTGCTGGTGGTGGCGTCGACCATCGGCTGGCTGCTGGGCAGGCGCAGGCCCTCGGCCGTGGTCGACAACCTCAACGCGCGCATCAACGCCTGGTGGGTGATGGTCGGCGTGCTGCTGGTGTGCTTCCTGATCGGCAAGATCGCCACCCTGGTGCTGTACGCACTGCTGTCGTTCTTCGCGCTGCGCGAGTTCCTCACCCTCACGCCTACCCGGCGCGGCGATCACCTGGCGCTGTGCCTGTGCTTCTACGTCGCGATCCCGCTGCAGTACTGGCTGATCGGCGTGGACTGGTACGGCCTGTTCGTCATGTGCATCCCGGTCTACGGCTTCCTGCTGCTGCCCGCGATCACGGCGTTGCAGGGCGACACCGAGGATTTCCTGGAACGCAACACCAAGGTCCAATGGGGCCTGATGCTCACCGTCTACTGCCTGAGCCATGCGCCGGCGCTGATGCTGTTGAGCATCCCCGGCTACGAAGGCCAGAACCTGATGCTGCTGTTCTACCTGCTGCTGGTGGTGCAGTTGAGCGACGTCCTCCAGTACGTGTTCGGCAAACTGTTCGGCAAGCGACTGCTGGCGCCCAAGGTCAGCCCGTCCAAGACCGTCGAGGGTCTGGTCGGGGGCGGCCTGTCCGCGGCGCTGATCGGTGCCGCCTTGTGGTGGGTGACGCCGTTCACGCCGCTGCAGTCGGCCCTGCTGTCGCTGCTGATCGTGCTGTGCGGCTTCCTGGGCGGGTTGGCGCTGTCGGCGACCAAGCGCAGCCTGGGCGCCAAGGACTGGGGCACGATGATCGAAGGCCACGGCGGCGCCCTGGACCGGTTGGACTCGGTGGTCTTCGCGGCGCCGGTGTTCTTCCACGTAGTGCGCTACAACTTCCAGTAAGCCGCCGCGCCCCTCGCGCCGGCTACAATGGGCGCATGTCCCTGATGCAATTCCAGCGGGTCGACTTCAGCGTCGGCGGGCCGCTCCTCCTCGAACACGTCGACCTGTCCATCGAACCCGGCGAGCGCGTCTGCATCGTCGGCCGCAACGGCATGGGCAAGTCCACGCTGATGCGGCTGATGGCCGGCGAACTGAAGCCCGACGACGGCGAGATCCGCGTGCAGAACGGCGTGGTGGTCGCACGCATGGCCCAGGAGGTCCCGCAGGACACGCAGGGTACGGTGTTCGACGTGGTCGCCGAAGGCCTGGGCGACCTGGGCCATCTGCTGGCGCGCTACCACCATGCGCTGCACGACGGCGACATGGACGCGATGGGCGAGGCGCAGGCGCAGATCGAGGCGCAGCATGGCTGGGACCTGGACCTGCGCGTGCAGCAGGTGCTGACGCGTCTGGAACTGCCCGAGGAAACCGACTTCGCCGCGCTGTCCGGCGGCATGAAGCGCCGCGTGCTGCTCGCGCAGGCGCTGGTGCGCAACCCCGACATCCTGCTGCTGGACGAACCGACCAACCACCTCGACATCGAGGCGATCGCCTGGCTGGAAGGGTTCCTGAAGTCCTTCGGTGGCAGCATCGTGTTCGTTACCCACGATCGCAGCTTCCTGCGCTCGCTGGCCACGCGCATCCTCGAGATCGACCGCGGCCAGCTGACCAGTTGGCCCGGCGACTACGACAACTACCTGCGCCGCCGCGAGGAACGGCTGCATGCCGAAGCGCAGGAGAACGCGCGCTTCGACAAGCTGCTCGCGCAGGAAGAGGTCTGGATCCGCCAGGGCATCAAGGCGCGCCGCACCCGCAACGAGGGCCGCGTCACCGCCTTGAAGGCGATGCGCCGTGAGCGTGCGCAACGGCGCGACCTGTCTGGCAACGTCAGGATGGAAGCCGCCGCCGCGCAGTCGTCAGGCAAGAAGGTCATCGAGGCCAAGGACATCACCCAGGCCTACGACGGCCGCACGTTGCTGGACGACGTGTCGGCGACGATCATGCGCGGCGACCGCGTCGGCATCGTCGGACCCAACGGCGCGGGCAAGTCGACGCTGCTGAAGATCCTGCTGGGCGAGCTCGCCCCGCAGCAGGGCGAAGTGAAGCTGGGCACCGGCCTGCAGATCGCCTACTTCGACCAGCACCGCAGCCAGTTGGACGATTCACGCACCACCCTGGAGAACGTCGCCGAAGGCAGCGATTTCGTCGAGATCAATGGCAGCCGCAAGCATGTCATCGGTTATCTGCAGGACTTCCTGTTCTCGCCCGAACGCGCCCGCGCGCCGATCACCCGACTGTCCGGCGGCGAGCGCAACCGCCTGTTGCTGGCCAAACTGTTCGCGCAGCCGTCCAACCTGCTGGTGATGGACGAACCCACCAACGACCTGGACGTCGAGACGCTGGAACTGCTGGAAGAACTGCTGCTCGACTACAAGGGCACGCTGCTGCTGGTCAGCCACGACCGCGACTTCCTCGACAACGTGGTCACCAGCACGCTGGTGCTGGAAGGCGAAGGACGACTGGGCGACTACGTCGGTGGCTATTCGGACTGGCTGCGCCAGCGCCGCATGCCGGCGGGCGCCGCCACGGCATCCGCGCCGGTCAAGCCGGGGTTGTCGAAGCAGCCCGAACCGGTGGCCGCGAAGCGCAAACTGGGGTTCAAGGAGGCGCGCGAGCTGGAACAGCTTCCGGCGCGCATCGAAGCGCTGGAAGCCGAGGTGGCCAAGCGCACTGAAGCGATGAACGACGCCGCCTACTACCAGCAATCCCCGGCCGACCTGCAGCGTGCCAACGACGAGCTCGCCGCGAAGCAGGCGGAATTGGACCATGCGTACCAGCGCTGGTCGGAGCTGGATGGATAAGCCCAGGACGGTGGGAGCAGGTGTGGGAGCGACGTAAGTCGCGATGGCATGCCGGTAACGCCTCATCGCGACTTACGTCGCTCCTACACCACAGATCTCGCGCTCAGCCAGTGTTCTGCACACCCTGCGACACGCCATTGATGCTGGCGACCAGCGCATGCAGGAGCGCGTCGTCCTCGCGGTCGCTGGCGCGCCAGCGCTTCAGCAGGTCGGCCTGCATCACGCTGATCGGGTCGATGTAGGGATTGCGCAGCCGGATCGACAGCGCCAATCGCTGGTCGTGCTGCAGCAGCCATTCGTTGCCGTTGAGCGCCAGCACCCAGCGCACCGCGGCGGCATGTTCATGCTGCACCTTCGGGAAGAATTCCCCATGCAGGTCGCCGGCCATCTTCGAGTACATCTCGGCGATGCTGAGGTCGCCCTTGGCGAGCACCATGGAGACATCGTCGAGGAAGGTCTTGAAGAACGGCCAGTCGCGCGCCATCTCGCGCAGCGCGTCTTCGCCGTAAGCGTCCACCGCGGCCTGCAGGCCCGTGCCCACGCCATACCAGCCCGGGATCACGGCGCGCGCCTGGCTCCACGCGAACACCCAGGGAATCGCGCGCAGGTTGCCCAGTGCGGCGTCCTGGCCCAGGCGGCGCGACGGACGCGAGCCCAGCGTCATCCGCTCGATCACGTCGATCGGGGTGGCGCTGCGGAAGTAATCCATGAAGCGCGGCGATTGCACGAAGGTGCGATAGGCCTGCGTGCTCTCGCCCGCCACCAACGCCATGATCTCGCGCCAGCGCGCTTCCCGCGGCTCCGGCGGACGCGGCCGCAGGCTCGACAGCAGCACGGCGCCGACCGACTGTTCCAGCGAGCGCAGCGCCAACGCACGAATGCCGTACTTGCGATGGATCACCTCGCCTTGTTCGGTCACGCGCAGGCGCCCGTCGACGCTGCCGCGCGGCGCGGCTTCCAGCGCCCGCGTGGTCTTGCCCCCGCCGCGGATGATCGAACCGCCGCGACCGTGGAAGAACGTCAGCCTGATGCCCAGTTCCTGCGCGGCGTCCACCAGCTCGACCTGCGCCCGCTGCAGTCCCCAGCGCGACGCGGCGATGCCGCCGTCCTTGCCGCTGTCCGAGTAGCCCAGCATCACCATCTGCACGTTGCCGCGCGCCGCGAGGTGGGCGCGATAGACCGGATCGGCCAGCAGGTCGCGCAGCACCTCCGTGCCGTGGCCGAGGTCGTCGATGGTTTCGAACAGCGGCGCGATGTCGAGCGGCACCTGCCCGGCGTCGTCGACCAGGCCGCCCCGGCGCGCCAGCGCCAGTACGGTCAGCACGTCGGCACGGCTGTGCGCCATGCTGATGATGTAGGTCCCCAGAGCATCGGTGCCATGGCGCACGCGCGCATCGGCCAGGGCCTTGAATACCGCATCCAGCCGCTCGTTGCCTTCCTGGTCCGACGCCGGCAGCACGCTGTCGCCGCTCGCATGCGGTCCCAGCAGCGCGGCGCGCTCGACGGCATCGCGCTGTTCCCAACCTTCATCGCCCAGCGCAGCGGCCACCGCACGCGCGTGCACGCTGGACTCCTGCCGCACGTCCAGCCGCGCGAGGTGGAAGCCGAACGTGCGCACGCGCCACGCCAGACGACGCACCGCGAACCAGCCGGCATGGATGCCCCGGTTGGCCTCGAGGCTGCGCAGGATGAGTTCGACATCCTGCGCGAGCTCCTCCGGCGCCGCGTAGCGTTCGGGGCGATCCTCGAGCGTGGCCTGCAGGCGCGCGCGCATCAGGTCGTTGAGCAGGCGGTACGGCATGTCGCCGTGCCGGGGGCGCGACTTCTTCGCGGCATCCGGCATCAGGGCGCGATAACGTTCGACCTGTGCGACCACTTCGTCCGACACCCCGACGACGGACGTCGACTGGCTGAGCAGCGTGGTCAGCTGGCGCAGTTCCTTCAGATAACGCGTGAGGATGGCGCGCCGCTGCGCGTCTAGCGTGGCGGTCACGGTGCGCGCATCCACGTTGGGATTGCCGTCCATGTCGCCACCGACCCAGGTGCCGAAGCGCAGCACGCGCGGGAGCCGCGCGGTGACCTCGGGCGCGGCGCCGTAGACGTCGGTGATCGCGCTTTCGAGCGTTTCGTAGAGCACGGGGATCACCCGGTACAGCACTTCGATCAGGTAGAAGCCGACATGCTCGCGCTCGTCTTCCACGCCCGGACGCACCGGCGAGGAATCGGACGTCTGCCAGGCGGACGTCAACGCCATGCGGAAGCGCGCCGTGTCCGTCGCCAGTTCGCCCGGCGTGCGCGTGCCGTCCAGCCCGTTGATCAGGCTGGCCACCATCAACTGCTCCTTCTCCAGCAGCGCGCGACGCACCGCTTCGGTCGGATGCGCGGTGAACACCGGCTCCACGTCGATGCGCGGCAGCCAGTCGGCGAGTTCATCGAGGGTGACGCCCTGCGCCTTCAGGCGGACCAGGGCATCGTGCAGGCCATCGGGCTGCGGCCGTTCGCTGCCGGTCCGCTGGTAGTCGCGGCGGCGGCGGATGCGGTGCACGCGCTCGGCGATGTTCACCACCTGGAAATAGGTGCTGAACGCGCGGATCAGCGATTCCGCCTGCGCCGGCGACTGGCCATCGAGCAGGCCCGCCAGCGACTGCGGCGGCTCGCCTGCCTGGCGCCGGGCAATGGCGGTGGTGCGTACGCGCTCCACATCGGCCAGGAACGCCGGGGAAACCTGTTCAGCCAGCATCTCCCCGACCAGCGCACCCAGGCGCCGGACGTCTTCACGGAGCGGGACATCGGGGGGGGCGAACTCGAGGCTGCGGGGGCTGTTCATGCGTGCGGCGTGGTTCCCGTCGATCGTTTGGCCTGGATTGGTATTGTCCTTGCGGACAATTGGTCTGCTGCAGGGCAGCATCGAAGCCTACCCGATCATGCCCGGGCGTGCCTCATCGTTTCATCCGGAACAAGCGATATAATGCTGGCCGCCGAGGGGCGCTGCGACCGTGATGTCTGTTCAACAGGCAAGCACGGCCAGGCTCGGCAGGATTTTTGCAACGGCGCCCGGTCAAGCTGCGAGCCTCGCTCGCCACCTTTCCCGGAGCCAACACCATGAACGCCGTACGCAAGTTTTCCACCGAGGGCGACTACAAGGTCGCCGACATTTCCTTGGCCGATTGGGGCCGCAAGGAACTCGACATCGCCGAGCACGAGATGCCCGGCCTGATGTCCATCCGCCGCAAGCACGCCGCCACGAAGCCGCTGAAGGGCGTGCGCGTGACCGGCTCGCTGCACATGACGATCCAGACCGCGGTGCTGATCGAGACGTTGAAGGACATCGGCGCCGACGTGCGCTGGGCTTCGTGCAACATCTTCTCGACGCAGGACCACGCCGCCGCCGCGATCGCCGCCACCGGCACGCCGGTGTTCGCCTGGAAGGGCGAGACGCTGGAAGAGTACTGGGACTGCACGCTGGACGCGCTGACCTTCACCCTGGCCGACGGTACCCAGACGGGTCCGGAGCTGGTGGTGGACGACGGCGGCGACGTCACCCTGCTGATCCACAAGGGTTACGAGCTGGAACAGGGCGACGACAGCTGGGTCAACGGCGCCTCCGGCAGCCATGAAGAGCAGATCATCAAGAACCTGCTCAAGCGCGTGGCCGGCGAGCGCCCCGGTTTCTGGACCCGCGTGGTCAAGGACTGGAAGGGCGTCTCCGAAGAGACCACCACCGGCGTGCACCGCCTGTACCAGATCGCCGAGCAGGGCAAGCTGCTGGTCCCGGCCATCAACGTCAACGACTCGGTCACCAAGTCGAAGTTCGACAATCTGTACGGCTGCCGCGAATCGCTGGCCGATGGCCTGAAGCGCGCGCTCGACGTGATGCTGGCCGGCAAGGTCGCGGTCGTCTGCGGTTACGGCGACGTGGGCAAGGGTTCGGCGGCGTCGCTGCGCGCCTATGGCGCCCGCGTGATCGTCACCGAGATCGATCCGATCTGCGCGCTGCAGGCGGCGATGGAAGGCTACGAAGTGACCACGCTCGAGGATACCCTCGGTCGCGCCGACATCTACGTCACCACCACCGGCAACAAGGACATCATCACCCTCGCCCACATGCAGGCGATGAAGGACCAGGCGATCGTCTGCAACATCGGCCACTTCGACAACGAGATCCAGGTCGATGCGCTGTACGCCAGCGGCGCGGTGAAGACCAACATCAAGCCGCAGGTCGACAAGTTCACCTTCGGCAACGGCAACGCGATCTTCCTGCTGGCCGAAGGCCGCCTGGTGAACCTGGGCTGCGCCACCGGCCACCCCAGCTTCGTGATGAGCAACAGCTTCTCCAACCAGACGCTGGCGCAGATCGACCTGTGGGCGAACAAGGACACGTACGAAGCCAAGGTTTACATCCTGCCGAAGCAGCTGGACGAGGAAGTGGCGCGCCTGCACCTGGAGAAGATCGGCGTGAAGCTGACCACGCTCACCAAGGACCAGGCCGACTACCTGGGCGTGGCGGTCGAAGGCCCGTACAAGCCGGAGCACTACCGCTACTGATGGCTGCGGCCATGCCGTTGTAAGCAAGGAACGGGCGCCTCAGGGCGCCCGTTCTGCGTTTGAACGTGCGTGGCATACGTACGATGACGTACGGCGACGAAGCGCGCGATCGCCTGGTTCGATCCTTGGGAGCCGGTCGCTTGCCTCCCTGTTGCGGTCATGGCGAGGTCGCCGTACCGTCGCCCTGGCCCGGCATTTCGCTTGCGGCGCAACGACCCAACACCCGGAGTGGACATGCGACGCGATCAGGGAGGCGGCGACGCCATGCAGCCCGCCCGCCCGACGGCACCCGACACGGGACCTCGCCTGGGCGAAAAAGTGGGCTACGGCATCGGCGACTTCGGCTTCAATCTCTACTGGGCCAACATCTCCGCTTTCCTGCTCATCTTCTACACCGACGTGATGGGCCTGGCCGCCGCCGCCGTCGGCACCATGATGCTCATCACCAAGATCGTGGACGCCATCACCGATCCGCTGATGGGCGCGCTGGCCGATCGCACGCGCAGCCGGTTCGGCCGGTTCAGGCCGTACCTGCTCTATGCGGCGATCCCGATGGCCCTCACGGGCGTGCTGACCTGGACCGTCCCCGACGTGGGCGAAGGTGCACGGCTGGTATGGGCCTATGCGACCTTCACCCTGATGATGCTCACCTATACGGTGCTGAATATTCCGTACTCGGCGCTGTCCGGCGTGATCACCGCCGACAGCCAGCAGCGCACGCAGCTCATCAGCTTCCGCTTCATCGCTGCGTTCGCCGGCACGATGGCGGTGAACTGGCTCACGCTCGACCTGGTCCGATGGCTCGGCCGCGGCGATGACGCGCTCGGCTGGCAGCTGACGCTGTCGCTGTACGGGGTGATTGCCACCGCGGCCTTCGTCACGGCGTTCCTGACGACGCGCGAGCGTGTCGCACCGCCGCCCGAGCAACGCAGCGCCGTCCGCCAGGACGTGATGGACCTGCTGCACAACCGGCCATGGATGGTGCTGTTCGCACTCGCGCTGATCATCATGGTCACCATCGTGATGCGAAGCGGATCGCTGGCGTACTACCTCAAGTACCACATCGGACGCCCCGACCTGACCGGTCTTTTCCTGGGCACTTATGCCCTCGCCCTCGCGGTGGGTGCGGGCCTCACCCCGTTGATGACGCGCTACGTGGACAAGCGGCGGCTGATGGCATGGCTGATGGCGGGCGTCGGCGTGGTGAGCTGCACGATGTTCCTCGTCCCGCCAGAATCGGTCTGGCTGATGCTGGCGCTCAATCTTCTGGTCGGACTGATGCTCGGGCCCAAATCGCCGCTCGCGTTCTCGATGTACGCGGACTGCGCCGACTACACCGAATGGAAGACCGGTCGCCGCGCCACCGCGATGACGTTCGCCGCCGCGGCGTTCTCGCAGAAGCTCGGGGGCGCATTGGCATCCGCCACGATCGCGTGGATCCTCGCCGGCATGGGATACGTGGCCAACGCGACGCAATCGGACGGCTCGCGCCTGGGCATCGCGCTGTTGTTGACGGTCATCCCGGGGGGCATCGCCCTGCTGGCGGCGTGGGTGATGCGGTTCTATCCGCTGGATGCGACCACCCTGTCGCACGTCCAGGCGGACCTGCGTTCGCGTCGGGAGGCGACGGCATGACCGAGGGTCCATACGGCTTCGAGGAAGACGGACGCCGCTTCGTCCTCACCAGCGCCACGGCGATGCCCGCGGCGTCGACCTTCCTGTGGAACCGGCGCATGCTGCTGCAACTGAACTGCCGCGGCTTCGCCACCGCGCAATTCATGCAACCGGAGCCGGCCAAGTACGCGCACGCGCCTGCGCTGGAAGCCAGGACGTTCATGCAGCCGGAGCAGCCGTACTATGCCCACCATCCGGGCCGGTTCTGCTACGTCAAGGACGAGGAGGACGGCGGCCTGTTTTCCGTGCCGCACGAACCCGTGCGCCGAGCGCCGGAAGCGTTCTCGTTCTCCGTAGGCCTGAGCGACGTCGCCTGGCGCGTGCGCTGCGCGGGCATCGAAGTCGACATGAGCGTGACGTTGCCGGCCGACGACGTGGCCGAACTGTGGACGCTGCGCGTGCGCAACCGCTCGGGTCGGCACCGGCGCCTGAGCCTTTATCCGTACTTCCCGGTCGGATACATGTCGTGGATGCACCAGTCCGGCCGGCACCGGCCCGATCTGAACGGCATCGTCTGCGACAGCGTCACGCCGTACCAGAAGGTCGAGGATTACTTCCGCCAGCGCGACTTCAAGGACCGTACCGTACTGCTGTACGAGCGCGTCCCGGACGCATGGGAAGCCAACCAGGCGCAGTTCGAAGGCGAAGGCGGGCTGCAGGCGCCGCATGGGATCGTCGCGCAGGCACGCCTGGGCGGCGGCGACGCTGCGTACGAAATGCCCACCACGGTGTTGCAGTACTCCGTGGCGCTGGAAGACGACGAAGTCCAGGAGTATCGCTTCGTTTTCGCGCCGGCGCGCGACGACGACGAGGTCCGGCGACTGCGTGCACGCCACCTGTCGCACGCAGGCTTCACTGCCGCGCGCGACGAACATGCGGCGCACATCGACGACGGTGCGGGTTGCCTTCGCATCGAAACGCCGGATCCTTGGCTGGATGCGTTCGCCAATCACTGGTTGCCGCGCCAGGTGTTCTATCAAGGCGACGTCAACCGGCTGACCACCGATCCCCAGACGCGCAACTATCTGCAGGATCACATGGGAATGGCCTTCCTCAAGCCCGAGGTCGCCCGGGCGGCGTTCCTGCACGCGCTGTCGCAGCAGGAATCGTCCGGGGCGATGCCGGATGGCATCCTGCTGGTGGAGGGCGCCGAGCTGAAGTACATCAACCAGATCCCCCATACCGACCACTGCGTGTGGCTGCCCCTGTGCCTGCGCGCCTATCTGGACGAGACGGGCGATGACGCGATCCTCGACGCCGTGGTGGTCGACCGGGAAGGCCACGCTGCGCCGGTCGCCGAGCGCGTCACGCGTGCCATGCGCTGGTTGCTGCAGGCACGGGACGCGCGCGGTCTGAGTTACATCGCACAGGGCGACTGGTGCGATCCGATGAACATGGTGGGCTGGCGCGGCCGTGGCGTGTCCGGCTGGCTGACGCTGGCAAGCGCGTACGCGCTGAAGCAATGGGCGGGACTGTGCGAGCGACGCGGCGACAGCGGACTCGCCGACGAATTCCGCGACGGCGCCGCCGCCTGCAATGCCGCCATGGACACGCACT
This sequence comes from Pseudoxanthomonas sp. CF385, assembly GCF_900104255.1. Lineage (NCBI taxonomy): Bacteria > Pseudomonadati > Pseudomonadota > Gammaproteobacteria > Lysobacterales > Lysobacteraceae > Pseudoxanthomonas > Pseudoxanthomonas sp. CF385. The sequence goes on along the minus strand of NZ_FNKZ01000001.1, from coordinate 1,054,285 downwards.
TGTGGGATGGCGACTGGTACGGCCGTGGCATCACCGATGACGGCGTCGCCTTCGGCGTCGGCTCGGATACCGAAGGCCGCATCTTCCTGAACCCGCAGAGCTGGGCGCTGCTCAGTGGCGCGGCGGATGCGGAGCGGCAGGCGCGCATGCTCGCGGCGATCGATACGCATCTGGTCTCGCCCTACGGCGTGGCGATGTACGACCCGCCCTACACCCGCATGCGCGAAGACATCGGACGGGTCACGCAGAAGTTTCCGGGCACGGCGGAGAACGGCGCGGTCTACAACCACGCCGCGGCGTTCTACCTGTACAGCCTGTACCAGGTCCGGGATGGGGACCGTGCCTGGCGCGTGTTGCGCGCGATGTTGCCGACGGAGGCGCCCACCGACTGCCTCCAGCGCGGCCAGCTGCCGGTGTTCGTACCGAACTACTACCGGGGCGCGTGGCGCCTGCACCCGCGCACGGCAGGCCGTTCCAGCCAGCTGTTCAACACCGGCACGGCGGCGTGGCTGTACCGTTGCCTGGTGGAGGAACTCTTCGGCCTGCGCGGCGAAGGCGATGCCTTGCGGGTCGAACCGCGACTGCCCTCGCACTGGCCATCGGCACGCGCCCTGCGGCGCTTCCGTGGCGCCCGCTTCGACGTGCGCATCGAACGCGTCGAGGGTCTTTCGCAGCCGCGCGTCGCCGTGGACGGCCTGTGGCAGGAGGCGCTCCTCATTCGCGGCTTCCAGGCCGGGCGCACGTACGAGGTACAGGTGGACATACCGGCATGAGCGGCCGCGTCGTCGTGGTGATGGGCGTGGCGGGGAGTGGCAAGACCACCCTGGCGCAGGCACTGGCCGAGGCCTGGCCGGCGACCTTCCTGGACGCCGATGATTTCCACAGTCCGGCGGCGAAAGCGCGCATGGCCGGGAGCTACCCGCTCACGGACCGCATGCGGGCACCCTGGGTGCGCCGCATCGCGCTGGATCTGCAGCGTCGCGTGGCCGCCGGGGAACGTGTGGTGCTGGCCTTCTCCGGGCTGCGCCGTCGCCATCGCGACCGGCTGCGCGCCAGCGGCGTGCCGCTGCGCTTCCTGTTCCTGCAGGGCGACAAGGCATTGGTGGCCGCTCGCGTCCTCGCACGCCGTGACCACTACATGCCGGTGGCGCTGGTCGACAGCCAGTTCGCCGCACTGGAAGAACCCCGCGATGAAGCCGATATCTTCCCGATCCGGATGGAAGACGTTCCTGCCGTCCAGCTGAGCCAGGCACTGGCGCAGATCGGGACGTTTCCGGCCTGACAGATCGCCGACAAGTATTCACACGCATCCGGATGAAGAGATATAATCCCGGGCCACGACAGGACGCCGCCATGCCCGCCATCAGTTTCGAGTTCTACCCGCCCAAGACCGACGAGCAGCGCGCCCAGCTCGACCGCACCGCGGACAAACTGAAGGCGCATGCGCCCGATTACGTGTCCTGCACGTTCGGCGCCGGCGGCTCCACCCTGAGCTACACCTCCGAAACGGTCCGCCATCTCAACCAGCACCACGGCTTCGACGCCGCGCCGCACCTGTCGTGCGTCGGTGGCAGCCGCGAGGAGATCCGCGAACTGCTGCGCCTGTATCGCGCGCTCGGCTGCAAGCGCATCGTCGCCCTGCGCGGCGACCTGCCCTCGGGCATGGGCCATCCGGGCGACCTGCGCTATGCCTCCGAACTGATCGAGTTCATCCGCGCCGAACACGGCGACACGTTCCACATCGAAGTCGGCGCCTACCCCGAAACGCACCCCCAGGCCGAGGACGCGATGACGGACCTGCGCCACTTCAAGGCCAAGGTCGATGCCGGCGCCGACGGCGCGATCACCCAGTATTTCTACAACCCGGACGCGTATTTCCACTTCGTCGATGCGTCGCGCAAGCTCGGCGTGGAGATCCCGATCATCCCGGGCATCATGCCGATCTCCAATTTCGCGCAGCTGCGTCGTTTCTCCGAAGCCTGCGGCGCCGAGATCCCGCGCTGGATCGGCAAGCGCATGCAGGCGCTCGGCGATGACGCGGACGCGATCCGCGACTTCGGCGCCGACGTGGTGGCCGGCCTCTGCGAACGCCTGGTCGCCGGCGGCGCGCCGGCGCTGCACTTCTACACGCTGAACCTCGCCAAGCCGACCCAGACGGTCCTCGCCCGCCTCGGCTGGGCGGACTGAACACCCGGGGCGCGCCGTGCGCCCCACCCGCACGTGAACGGCGGTCGCACTCCGCGCATGCGTGCCGTGACCGGATGCCGTGCCCCGATTACGCTGCGGGGATGCGTTTCCTGCTCATCCCTTTCGCCAGCCTCTGCCTGTGGGCCGCGTTCGAAGCACCCGCGGCGCGCGCGCAACAACAGGGCGTGCAGCGCTGCACGACGATGTCCGGCGACACCGTCTACACGGACAAGAACTGCGAAGACGTCGGCGCGATGGATCGGCTGCCGTCCGCCGGCAGCACCGGACCATCGGCGACGGGCGCGCTCTACCGGGGCGGGTGTTCCCGTACCTTGAGCGATCTGGTGGCGCAGGTGTCGATGGCGATCAACGCCGGCGACGTCAACCGGCTGGCCGGCGTCTACCACTGGAGCGGCGTGTCCGATGCCACGGCCTTGCGCATCCTCAACCAGCTCGATGCCGTGGCCCAGCGGCCGCTCGTGGACATCGTGCCCGTGAGGCCCGACCCTGCACCGGTGCTCGATGCCGAAGGCACCGTCGTCGACGCCAACCAGGATGGCTACTACCCCACCACCGCGCAGCGCACGCGTCCCGTGGGGCTGCGCGTGATCCAGACGCTGAAGAACAGCGCCACGCCGTCCAACACCACCTTCGGACTGCGGCGCGCCTACAACTGCTTCTGGATCACCCTGTAGCGCGGCGACGCGGCGCTCAGGGACGCGCCTGACCTTCGCCCGACGCATCCCGCGCAGGCGCGAACCGCAGCGTCGCCACGACGCCCTTCGATTCGCCGGGTCGCACACCCACCTCCCAGCCGTACAGCGCGCACAGGCGGCTGACGATGGACAGGCCGATGCCGCCGCCCTGCGAATGGCCGGCATGGGTACCACGATAACCCCGCTCGAACAGGCGCGCGGCGTCCTCCTTGCTCAGCCCGGGTCCGGAGTCCACGACTTCGACGGCGTCAGGCAGCAGGCGGACCACGACCTCGCCTTCCTTCGTGTACTTCACCGCGTTACCGATCAGGTTGCCCAGCGCCACGGAGAGCGCGGCTTCCGGTGAATCCACCCGTGCGCCCTCCTCGCCTTCCACGCGCAGCGTGAGCGGCTTGCCGCCGAGCGTGGCCCGGTGGGCGTCCAGCAACTGGTCGACCACGCGCGCGACATCCGTATTGCCGTGGCCGCGCTCGTTGCGCGACAACAGCAGCAGCGCACTGATCAGGTCCGTGCATTGCTGCTCTGCGCGCTGCACGCGCTGGATGCGCGTACGCGTCTTCTCGTCCATGTCCGGCCGCGACAGCATCAGTTCCACCGAACCCCGGATGATGGCCAAGGGCGTACGGAGCTCATGGCTGACGTCGGCGTTGAACTCCCGGTCGCGCTGGACGACTTCGGTCAGGCGCTCGGAGTAATCGTCCAGCGCCTTGGCGAGCTCGCCGACTTCGTCCTGCGGGAAGTGCGCCGCCAAGGGCCTCGGATTGCTGCTCCCCCTGTAGGCGCGCAGACGAGCCGCCAGTTCGGAGACCGGACTCATCACGCGCGCAGCGGACCACCAGCCGATCAGCAAGGAAATGCCCGTGAACACGACGACCACACCCACGAGCGCGTTGTTGAACTTGCTCTTGGCCTTGACCGATTCGGTCTTGTCGTACGCGAGAAAGAACCAGGCTTCCGGCGTTTTCTGGACCGCGAGCCAGTAGGAGAAGGGCGACCCGTCATCATCCGTGCCGCTGACGGTATGAATGCCGTTCGGCAGTTCGTACCACTCGGGCTGATCGAGCTTCAGCTGCTCAAACTTGTCGGGCGCAAACGCGTATCCACGCATTGTCTGCACGCGAAGGTCGCGCTCGCGGCCGCCGCTTGCCTCGTAACGATGCTGGTACTCGATGATGTTCTGGCTGATCGCATCAACCACGATGTCCTCTTCGACCCGGTTCCGAACCCAGTTGGCGGAAAACGCCAATAGCAGGGTCAGGCCGAAACCCAACAGGACGAACGACAGGATGATGCGGGTGCGCAGCCGCCGCCGGAAGCGGCGGTGGCGGCGGGGTTTCGACGACTCAGTTGCTGGCATCGGGCGCGGCGATGCGGTATCCGATGCCGTGGCGGGTCTGGATGTAGGGCGCGTCGAACGGCTTGTCGACTACCGCGCGCAGCCCGTGGATGTGCACGCGCAGGGAATCCGAATCGGGCAGCTCCTCGCCCCAGACGCGGGTTTCCAGTTCCTGGCGCGTCACCACCGCGGGCGAGGCTTCCATCAGCGCCTGCAGGATCTTCAGGGCGGTCGGGTTGAGCTGCAGCAGCTTGCCCTGGCGGCGCACTTCCAGCGTGTCGAGGTTGTACTCGAGCTCGCCCACTTCCAGCACGCGCGTCTGCACGCCCTTGCCGCGCCGCGACAGCGCGTTGAGGCGAACCTCGACTTCCTGCAGCGCGAACGGCTTGATCAGGTAGTCGTCCGCGCCGGAATCGAAGCCGGCCAGCTTGTTGTCCAGCGAATCGCGCGCGGTCAGCATCAGCACCGGCGTCTGCTTGCGCGCTTCGTTGCGGAGCTTGCGGCAGACCTCCAGGCCATCCATGCCCGGCAGGTTGAGGTCGAGCACGATCGCGTCGAACTCGTGCACCACCGCGAGGTGCAACCCGGTCACACCGTCGGCCGCGAAGTCGACGGTGTGGCCACGCTCCTCCAGGTAATCGCCGAGGTTGGCGGCGATGTCGCTGTTGTCTTCGATGACGAGGATGCGCATCAGGAGCCCTTAGTTGTTGCCGCGGAGAATGACCCGGTTCTTCTGCCGCAGCGTGTCCTGGTCGCTTTCCCGCATACGGCGGCGCTCTGCGACGGTAAAGCATTGCGTCGTGGGACGGTGCGAACCCACCACCTTCTCGCGCGTGCAGACCAGGCGGCTGTCTTCGCCGGCGCGGGTCAGGATGGCGTTGACCAGTTCCTGGTCGTTGAAGACCTTCGCCTTCTGCTCCTCGTTGAGCCCCTGCACGCCGCTCGGCGCCTGCAGGACGCCCGAGATGCGGTTCAGCGCATCCTTGACGTCGCCGCGCTCCTTCGCCGAGATCTCGGAGTAGACCTTGCCGCCGTCGAGATCCTTGAGGATGGCCACGCGCTGCTCTTCGAACGAGCCGCTGAGGTTGACCTTCGTGGGAGCACCGTCGCTGTCGATCTTGGCGGAAGCCGTCACCGCAGCCAGCGCCAGCATGGAGCCGAGTACCACCTTGTACATTCAACACCTCGTTCGTCAGGAAGGAATGGCATGCCCGACCGATAGGGACCGATCGGTGCGCCACGATAATTCGGATTCTGTCATAGCACGCAGCGGCAGAGGCGTGCAAAAAAACAAAGGCCCAAGCGGGTGGACACCCGCTTGGGCCAAATAAAGCCCCGATTACCGTAATCCTGTGCTTTCCAGATGTATCACCGGGAGGAACGCAGAGCTGCGGTCCGGACAAGGCTACGCGGAAATCGATTAAACACCCGTTAAAGACGGCGTTAAATCTGCGTGAAATCCAGGATTTTTGACCGGCTTCCCGGCCGCGCCCCTGTTCAGGCCCTGGCGGCCAGGTGTTCCACGATCTTCCCGGCCACGTCCACCCCGCAGACGGCCTCGATCCCCTCCAGCCCCGGGGTCGAATTGACCTCCAGGACCAGGGGACCCCGGGCCGCCCGGATCAGGTCCACCCCCGCCACGCCCAGGCCGAGCACCCGGGCCGCCCTGACGGCGACCGCACGCTCCTCGTCGGTGGCCTCCATGCGTTCGGCCGTGCCACCACGATGCAGGTTGGAGCGGAAGTCGCCCTCGGGCGCCTGGCGGCGCATGGACGCGACCACCTCGTCACCGACCACGAAGCACCGCAGGTCGGCGCCCGCGGCCTCGCCGATGAACTCCTGGACCACGAAGCTCGCGTACAGGCCACGCAGGGCCTCCACCACGCTGCGCGAGGCGGAAGGTTTCTCGGTGAGCATTACCCCGGCGCCCTGCGCGCCTTCGTTCAACTTGATCACGTGGGGCGGCGGACCGAGCATCGAAAGCAGGTCGGTGGTGTCGTCGGGGTTGTCGCCGAACACCGTCACCGGCAGGTCGATGCCCTGCGCCGCCAGCAACTGGTGCGCGCGCAGCTTGTCGCGCGCACGGAGGATGGCATCGGAGGGGTTCGGGCTGTACGTGCCCATCAGCTCGAACTGCCGCAACACCGCGGTCCCGTAGCGGGTGATGGACGCGCCGATGCGCGGGATGACGGCATCGTAGTCGGCCAGCGACCTGCCCTTGTAATGAAGCTGGAAACCCGAGGACGAAATGCGCATGTAGCAGCGCAGCGGATCGAGCACGCGCGCGGTATGGCCGCGCTGACGGGCGGCTTCGACGAGCCGGCGGGTCGAATACAGCTTGCTGTTGCGCGACAGGATGGCGAGCTTCATGGGCACGGGATCACCGGGATCGCAGCCAGCATCGCACGTCCGGAAGGCTGGACGATGACGGGAAGAGGGAGTGGAGCGGGTGATGGGAATCGAACCCACGCTAGCAGCTTGGGAAGCTGCAGTTCTACCATTGAACTACACCCGCGCGGACGGGCGCAGTCTATGCCGCTCGGGGCGGCAAGGCAATGCGGCGCCGGAGGCCGGCGCCGCATTGCGCAGGTGCATCAGAAGTTGCCACCCAACGTCATGAACGCCGTGGTGTTAGTGCCGCCGCCCTGGTTGACCGTCGTGGTGACGCCCAGGTTGGCATCGAAGCCGAACAGCTGGGTGCGCGCGCCCATCAACAGCGTGCCATAGCCGTCGTCGGTGTTCAGACCGGGCACGGCATACGCGCTCGTGCCCGGCAGCGACAGCGCCTGCGCGAACACTTCCTCCGCCGGATCCTCGAACTCCTTGTCTACCGTCAGGCGCGCGTACGGCTGCAGATGGTCGTTGATCGCATAGCTGAGCTCGTAACCCGCGCTGCCGATCAGCGAGTCGAAGTCCTGGTCCGGATAGGCCAGCGCGCTCGAGCTGAGGTTGCTCTCGCTGTAACCGTCCATCTCGATGGTCTGGGACACCACGCTGAGCACGGGGCCGTGACGGAACGCGCCCTCGCCCCACTGGTAGCCGGCGCTCAAGCCCAGGCTCAGGTTGGTGCCGTCCGGTGAGCCGCTGTGACGGCGGGTCACGTCGCCCAGCTGCACTTCGCGGTCCACGTCATAGGAGATCCAGCTGTAGCTGACTTGGGCGTTGGCCCACAGACGATCGCCGTACCAGCCGGCGAAACCACCGAGCGTGGCATCCGATTCGTCGAAGCTGCCGGCGCGCTGGCCGAAGTCGTACTTCGCGCGGCCATAGCCGGCGAACGCACCGTAGACCAGCGAACCGCGCGACCAATCGACGCCGAAAGTGCCCATCGGGCCCGCGCCGTCGTACAGGTCGCCGTGGCCGTAGCGCAGGAAATCCCCGCGCAGGTCGCCCCACCAGCGCATGCCGTCGGCTTCCGGCTTGCCGGCCACGTGCGAGGCCACGCGGTCGGCGCGTGCGCGCCCGTGCACCGAGGCCGTGTACGGCAGCAGCGCGATCTGGCGCGGCCCTTCCAGCATCGACACGGCGTACTGCGACAGGATGCTGTGCGCGCGCGAGGTCGGATGCACGCCGTCGGCGAACGCATACGTGTCCGGCGCGTTGGGCGTGACGTAAGAAGTCGGGTTGCAGGTCAGCGAGTTGGCCGTGATCTGCGGCTGGCAGGCCGTACCCGTGACGTTGGCGAAGCCGTACTCGGCCGGGCTGGCCACGATTTCCTGCAACAGGGTGAACGTGTCTAGGGGGATCACGCGGAAACCCGCTGTATCGATCGCGTTGAACAGTGCGGTGTTGTAGGTGGTGGAGAGCTGCGTGCCGGCGGCGGCCGCGGCCGTGCCCTGCGCGCGGAAGCCGGGTGTCACGCCCAGGTCCGGGATGGTGGGCACCAGGATGTAGCGCGCACCCGCGTTCTGCAGGGTGCCGATGATGCCGACCTGCGCCGTCACCGCGGCACCGATCGTGGTGGTCGGGTTCGCACCGCCGCTGGTGATGGTGAACAGGTCGTTCGCGCCGCCCCACACGGTGTAGAGGGCATTCGGATCGGCACGGCCGCCGGTCGAGGTCAGGTAGGTGTTGACCTGGGTGGCGAGCGAGGGGATCGGTCCCAGCGCACCCGTGGTGTTGGTGCCCACGCGGGCGCCGCCTGCGGCGTAGTTGGTGCCCACCTGGCCGTTGCCGTTCGCGTAGGCGCTGGTGCCGTAGTATTCCGCCAGGTACTGCGACCAGACGAAGCCGGGATTGGTGGTGAACTGGCCGGTCACCGCACGCACGTTGGCGGGCAGCAGCGGCCGGAAGTAACCGGCGTCGGTCAGGCTGTCGCCGAAGAACACGGTCTGCGTGTAGGGACCGTCCTGGGCAAGGGCGGGGACTGCCGCCATCGCCAGCGCGACGGCCAGCAGGGAACGGACGGGCGAACTGGAACGCTTCATGGACTCTCCCGGGGCATTGGATGGACTGGACTACGCGCCGGCTCTTCCGTACGGCTGCGCATGGCGGGCATCCTTTCACCAAGCCCCGCACCGCACACGCTGCAATGCGGCAATCACACCAGGCATGGGCGACAATGCGCCATGGACATCCAGTTGAATGGGCAGTCGCACGCACTGCCCGAGCACAGCACCCTCCTCGCGCTGCTCGAACAGCAGGGCCTCGCCGAGCGCCGCGTCGCGGTCGAGGTCAATGGCGAGATCGTCCCGCGGGGCCAGCATGCGCATGCGCAGCTGAAAGCCGGCGACCGCGTCGAGATCGTGCACGCCCTCGGCGGCGGCTGATCCCGGCCCGCGTGGCGTTCCCCGCGGTGCCACCGCACCCTCAACATCGGCGATAATCGGGCGATGTCCAACACCGTCCCCCATGACCCGCTGGTGATCGCGGGCAAGTCCTACCGTTCCCGCCTGCTGACCGGCACCGGCAAGTTCAAGGATTTCGAGGAAACCCGCCTGGCCACCGAGGCCGCGGGCGCCGAGATCGTCACCGTCGCCATCCGGCGCACGAACCTGGGCCAGTCGCCGAACGAGCCCAACCTGCTCGACGTGCTGCCGCCCGACCGCTACACCCTGCTGCCCAACACCGCCGGCTGCTATACCGCCGACGATGCCGTCCGCACGTGCCGGTTGGCCCGCGAGCTGCTCGACGGCCATACCCTGGTGAAGCTGGAAGTGCTCGGCGACCCGAAGACCCTCTACCCCGACGTCGTGCAGACGCTGGCCGCCGCCGAGAAGCTCGTCGCCGACGGCTTCCAGGTGATGGTCTACACCAGCGACGACCCCATCCTCGCCCGCCGCCTGGAAGAGATCGGCTGCGTGGCGGTGATGCCGCTGGCCGCGCCGATCGGCTCGGGCCTGGGCGTGCAGAACAAGTACAACCTGCTGGAAATCATCGAGAACGCCAAGGTCCCCGTACTGGTGGACGCCGGCGTGGGCACCGCATCCGATGCCGCCATCGCCATGGAACTGGGCTGCGACGGCGTGCTGATGAACACCGCCATCGCCGGCGCCAAACACCCGCTGCTGATGGCCAGCGCCATGAAGAAGGCCGTGGAAGCCGGCCGCGAAGCCTTCCTGGCCGGACGCATTCCGCGCAAGCGCAACGCCTCGGCCTCCAGCCCGATCGACGGACTGATCGGCTGATGACCGATCCGTTCTCCAGTCCGGGCGCCAAGACGCCGCCCAAACCGTTCACCATCACCGAAGGCCGGCGCGAGGTCCGCAGCTTCGTGCTGCGCCAGGGCCGCTTCACCGACGCCCAGCAGCGCGCCTTCGATACGCAGTGGCCACGGTTCGGGCTGGATTACACCGGCGCCCCGCGCGATTTCGACGCGGTGTTCGGCCGCCATGCGCCGCGGGTGCTGGAGATCGGCTTCGGTAATGGCGAGGCCTTGCGCTTCGCCGCCGGCCACGACCGGGACCGCGACTACCTCGGCCTGGAAGTGCACGCGCCCGGCGTGGGCCGCCTGCTGAACGCGCTGGCCGAGGACGGCAGCGACCACGTGCGCGTCTACCACCACGATGCGGTGGAAGTGTTGCAGCACGAAGTGGCGGATGGCTCGCTGGACGAAGTGCGCATCTACTTCCCCGACCCGTGGCACAAGAAACGCCACAACAAGCGCCGGCTGGTGCAGCCCGAGTTCGCCGCGCTCATCGCGCGCAAGCTGCGTTCCGGCGGGCGCCTGCACTGCGCCACGGACTGGGAGGCCTATGCCGAACACATGTGGGACGTGCTGGATGCGACGCCGGGCCTGACCAATCGTGCCGGCCCGCGCGGCAGCGTGCCGCGCCCGGCGTGGCGCCCGCAGACCCATTTCGAGACCCGCGGCCAGAAGCTCGGCCACGGGGTGTGGGATCTTCTGTACGACCGCGAGTAAGCACCACCAGGCCCCACGGAACCCGACCGCGACATGGAAAACGCGCTGACGCTGACCAACGACATGAAGCTCGTCCTCGGGCTGGTCGGCTTCACGATGGCGATGTTCCTGTTCGAGCGCATCCGCGCGGACCTGGTCGCCCTGGTCGTGCTGGTGGTGTTGGGCATCACCGGCCTGATCGCGCCGGAGGAGATCTTCGGCGGCTTCTCCGGCAACGCGGTGATGAGCATCATCGCCACGATGATCCTGGGGGCGGGACTGGACCGCACGGGGGCGCTCAACCGGCTCGCGTCCTGGCTGCTGCGGCGTGGCCACGGCATCGAGCAGCGTCTGCTGCTGATGACCACCGCCATCGCCAGCCTCAATTCGTCCTTCATGCAGAACCCCTCCGTCATGGCGCTGTTCATGCCGGTGGCCTCGCGCCTGTCCTCGCGGACCGGGCTGTCGCTGCAGCGGCTGCTGCTTCCGATCGCGGCCGCGATCGTCATGGGCGGCGCCTTCACCATGGTCGGCAACTCGCCGCTGATCCTGCTCAACGACCTGTTGGTCTCGGCGAACAACAACCTGCCCTCCGGCATGGCGACGCTGGAGCCGCTGCGGATGTTCGCGCCATGGCCGATCGGCCTGGCGCTGGTGATCGCATCGCTGGTCTATTTCCGTTACTTCGGCGACCGCAAGCTCAAGGAAGAAACGCAGGGCGGCGACGGCGCGGTGACGCCGGCGCGCACCGAAAGCTACTTCGCCAACACCTACGGCATCGAGGGCGATGTCTTCGAACTGGTGGTGAGTGCGGAAAGCCCGCTGGTGGGCATGTCGCTGGGCGAGGCCGAAGCGTTGCACGATGCGCCGCTGATGCTGGCGCTGCAGACCGGCAACGACACGCGGCTGGCGCCGCCGGCCGACATGCGCATCTGGGTCGGCAGCGTGCTGGGCGTGATGGGGACGCGACAGGCGATCAGCGACTTCGCCCAGAACCAGTTCCTGCGCATGTCCTCGCGACTGCGCCATTTCGGCGACCTGTTCAACCCGAGCCGCGCCGGCATCTCCGAGGCGGTGGTGCCGCCGACGTCGCGCTTCATCGGCAAGACCGCTCGCGAGCTGCGCCTGCGCAAGCAGAACGGCATCAGCCTGCTGGCCATCAACCGCGACAAGAAGGTCATCCGCGAGAACGTCCGCGAGGAGAAGTTGCGCGCGGGCGACATGCTGGTGTTCCACAGCATCTGGCAGGACCTGGGCCTGGCGGCCGAGAGCCGCGACTTCGTCGTCGTCACCGACTACCCCAAGGGCGAACAACGCCCGCACAAGTTCAAGATCGCGATGACCATCTTCGCGATCACGATCATCATCGCGTTGACCTCCAAGCTGCCGGTCGCGCTGACCCTGATGACCGGCGTCGCCGGCATGCTCCTGACGGGCGTGCTGCGCATGGACGAGGCCTACAGTGCGATCAACTGGAAGACCGTCTTCCTGATGGCCGGGCTGATCCCGCTGGGCTGGGCGATGGACAGCAGCGGCGCGGCCGCCTGGGTGGCAGGACACACCGTGGAGCGCCTGCCGGACGGCATCCCGGTCTGGGTGCTGGAGATCGCCATCGCGCTGCTGACGACCGCGTTCTCGCTGGTCATCAGCCATGTGGGCGCCACCATCGTGATGGTGCCGATGGCGATCAACCTGGCGCTGGCCGCGGGCGGCAATCCCACCGCGTTCGCACTGATCGTGGCGCTGTCGGCGTCCAACAACCTGATGACGGCCTCGAACCCGGTGATCTCGATGGTGGTCGGACCAGCCAACTACACCTCACGCCAGTTGTGGCGGGTGGGCGGACCGCTGTCCCTGATCTACACCGTCGTGGTGGTGCTCGCGGTGAATGCATTGTTCTGGTGGAACGGCCGCGCCGGATGACCGCGCCGTCGCTGACGCTTGCGCTGCTGCCGGCGCACTATGCCGTGGCGCAGTTGCCTGCCGGTGCCGCGCTGCCCCACTGGTGGCCGGCGAGCGGCATGCGCCACGCAGGCTGGACGGATGACGAACTGTCGCTCGTCTGCGAAGAACGCCACGTTCCCGATGACGTGCGCTGCCAGCGCGGCTGGCGCATGTTCAAGCTGCAGGGCCCGTTCGATTTCGCACTGACCGGCATCCTGAAAGCGGTGCTGGATCCGCTGGCCGCCGCCGGCGTGGGCATCTTCGCCCTGTCGACCTACGACACCGACTACGTCCTGGTGCAGGCGCACCAGCTGGACGAAGCGCTTTCGGCCCTGCGCGGCGCCGGCCATCGCGTCGAGGCCTGACCCGTCTCCGGCTAGCCGCGCCGCAGCAGGATGCGCGCGAACACCGCGCCGAAATGCAGCCAGATCGCGCCGAACACGCCCAGCCGGGTGAAGACGCCGCGCTGCGGCGCCTCGAACGTACGGAAGTAGCGCCACAGGCCCCGGTGCTTGTGCCATTCCACGAACACCGGCCGCGAGCGGCTGGACACGCCGCGGATGTGCAGGACGCGGATGTCGTTGGCGACGGCGAGCAGCGCACCCGCCTGGCGCGCGCGGCGGCACAGGTCCATGTCCTCGGCGTGCAACCGGTAGCGCTCGTCGAAGCCGCCCAGGCGTTCGAACAGCGTGCGCGGCAGCAGCATCAGCGCGCCGGAGACGATATCCACGGGCTGCAGGATGCTGGTCTCGTCGACCGGCACGCCGAGCCTGGAGGCCGCGCCGGGCGACGCCAGCATCGCGGCGAATACCGGTTCGCGCCGGCGCGCCGCCGCATCGCGCACGCCGTCCTCATCGACCAGGTCGGCACCGAGCAACGCGTCGCCCGCGACGCCGGCAGCGTGCGCGCGCAGGCGCGACAGCGTGTCGATCTCCACCATCAGGTCGGGGTTCACGAAGGAGAGCCACGGCGACTGCGTATCGCGCGCGCCCTGGTTGCAGCCCACGGCGAAGCCGGGATTGTCGGGATTGGCGATGAAGCGCAGGCGCGCGTCCTGCAGCGCATGCCGCTGCACGATCTCCATCGTGCCATCGCTCGAGGCGTTGTCCACCACGCGGATCTCATCCACGCCATGCGCCACGCGCAGGCGCATCAGGCAGTCGTCGATGGTGCTCGCGCTGGCGTGGGTCACGACCACGACGGCGATGCCGCCCCGCTCAGCCGAAGAGGTCACGCTGGCGCTCCGGCGATCCGACATCGGCATACAGGGCAGCCAGACGCTCGCGCGGCTCGCGCAGCGGATCGGCCATCAGGAAGGTCGCCAGCCGAGGCGTGAAGGCGGGCCAGCGCGCATTCAAGGCATCCATGTCGCCATCGGACGGCCCGCCCTCGCCGCCGCGCGCGACGAACGCGGTTTCGCACAGCACGTTGCGCCAGCCGAGGCCGGACAGGCGCAGCGAGAGATCCACCAGCGCCGCGTACCACGAGCCGTAGCTCGCGGCATCCAGTCCGCCGACGCGCTTGCGTGCGCTGCCGCGCAAGGCCACCGCATGGGCGACCGCGGCGGGGAGTTCGGGATGCAGCGGGGGCATGGCGGCGCACGCATGCGCGGTGCGTTCGACATCTTCCGGTGGCGGACTCACTTCGCCCAGCCGCGGCCAGGCCGTGGTTTCGCCGGCATTGCACCAGGGCGTCGCGGTGGCGATGGCCGCATCGCGGGCCAGGCAGGCCGCGAGCTGTTGCAGCCAGCCGGGCAAGGGCTGCGCATCCGGCGACAGCACGACCACGTCCGCATCGCCGCAGGCCGCGAGCATCTGGTCCATGTGCGGCACCTCGCCGAGCATGCGCGGGCGACGCGTGTAGTCGGCCTGCAGGTGCGTGCGCGTCAGCCAGCGCTCGATGATGGCCAGACCGCGCGGACCGGCCTGGGCATCGTCCGCGAGCCAGAGGCGCGCGCCTTCCGGGGTGCCGGCATCCAATGCTCCCAGGCACGCATCGAGCGCATCGTCATCGGTGCCGATGGGCAACAGGACGATGGGCAGGGACGATGCGGCCGACGACGTCACTTGGAGCGCGGTGTGTTCAGCGGTTCCAGCGCGCGGAAGCGCTTGCCGTATTCGTCGGTCAGGTCGTTGGCTTCCTGCGGGTTGCTGACGATGGTCGGCGTCAGCAGCACGATGACTTCGCTGCGCTCGGTGCCGGTGGTCTTCTTGCCGAACAGGCCGCCGATGATCGGCAGGCGGCTCAGGCCCGGGATGCCGGACGAACCCTGCGTCGCGGTGTCGCTGATCAGGCCCGCCAGCATCACCGTGTTGCCGGCCTGCACCGCGCCCTCGGTCTTGAAGCGGCGCGTGTTGATGCGCACGTTGCCGTTGGCGTCAGGCTCGCTGCCCGGCGAGCTCACTTCCTGCACGATGTCGAGGAACACCATGCCGTCCTTGGTCACGCGCGGGCGCACCTTCAGGATCACGCCGGTGTCCAGGTACTGCACCTGGCTGTAGGTGTTGTCGGTGCCCAGGCCGGGGTTGACCGTCACCGAGGAGATCGGGATGCGGCTGCCCACGTTGAGCGTGGCTTCGGCGTTGTTGCGCACGAAGATCGACGGCGTCTGCAGCAGGCGCACGTCGGAGACCTCATCCAGCGCGCTGATCACGGCGGCGGCGTCGTTCTTCACCAGCGTCCAGACCGCACCGGCGCCGCTCACGCCGCCGATGCTGCCGGCCAGCGTGCTCCAGCGGCTGGGACCGCCCGCGGCCGCTTCGGCGAACGGGCCGAGCCCGTTGTCCGTCATCGCGCGTTCCAGGTACCAGTTCACGCCGTAGCTCAAGTCGCCGGTCAACGACACTTCGGCGATCTGCGCCTCGATGTGGACCTGCAACGGCATCACGTCCAGCTTCTCGACCACTTCGCGGATCGAGCTCCACGCGCTGGCGCTCGCACGCACGAGCAAGGTGTTGGTCTCCTCGACAGCGGCCACGCCCACGCGCGCGCCATCGACTTCCAGCGTCACCGCGCCGTTGCCGTTGTCGCGCTGGTTGAGCGACAGCGAGCCGCCACCGAGGCCGCCACCGGAACCGCTTCCGCTGCTGCCGCCGAAGTCGACGGAGCTGGTGTTGGCGTTCATGCCACTGTCGTTGATCTGCACCGGGTCGGTGCCCGGCATCAGCGAGACATTGCCGCTGCCGCCGGTCGAACGGCCGTCGCTGGAGGCGTTGCCGCCGGAAGCGCCGAAGACTTCGGCCAGGCGCTGCGCGAGTTCGCGCGCCTTGATGTACTTCAGCTCGTAGGAATACAGGCGGCTGCCCTCGCCCGCACCGTCGATGCGCTCCAGCCATTGCTGGATCTGGTCCAGGTAGGCGGGCTGCGGGGTGATCACCAGCACCGCGTTCGCGCCTTCCAGCGGCATGAAGCGGAACATGCCCGCGCTGGGCGTCTTGCTGTCGTTGCCGAATACCTTCTCCAGGTCGGCGACCACGCGCGTCGCGCGACCGGACTGCAGCGGGAACACGCCCACCGACATGCCGGACAGCCAATCAACGTCGAAGATCTCGACGGTGCGCAGGTAGTTCTCAAGTTCGCTGCGCGTGCCGGCCAAGGTGATGACGTTGCGCGTGCTGTCGACGTTGACGATGGCGTTGGGGCGCGCGTACGGCTCCAGCACCTTCTTCATCTCGCTGGCCGAAATGAAGCGCAGCGGCACCACGCGCGCCTCGTAGCCGCGCGCGTTGGCGGCCGGACCCGTACGCGGGGCCACGCTGCCGGCCAGCGCCTGGTCGGCGGGAATGATGTTGTAGCGGCCGCCGGTGTAGACCAGGCGCGCGTTGTTCCAGCCCAGCACCATCTCCAGCAGGTTCAGCGCCTCGGCCGGCGAAACCGGCTTGGGGGTGCCCAGCGTCACCGTGCCCTGCACGCCGGGCGCGATCACGTAATTCTGTCCCAGCATGTCGCCGAGGATGGCCTTCACCACCGCGTGCACGGACTCGCCTTCGAAGTTGAACGTGGCCGACCCGCTGCTGGCCCCGCCCAGCGACGGCAGCGGCGCGCCGGCCGCGCTGCGATTGATCATCTGCCCGCTGCCGCGGCGGATCTGCGCCTGCGGACCGGCCGAAGGCGCCTCGGCTTCCTGCAGCGGCGCGGTCTGCGCGGTGCCGGGAACGACCTCGCCTGCCGTGGCGGGCGCGGTGCGGCGCACGTCCGGCACGGGCGCGCTGGCGCAGCCGGCCAACAGGCCCAGGCAGAGGGAAAACAAGATCACGCGTGACGTCATGCCGGCACTCTACTGTGTCTTGCCGGGCGTTGCCGGCGGCGGATTGGGGTTGGCCTGCTGCTGGCGCAGCTGCGCGCGGCGCTGTTCGATGCGCTGGCGGATCGCGTCCATCTGCTGCTCGGTCGTCGTGGCCGGCGCGGTCGGCGGTGGGGACGACGGATTCGGCGTGGGCATCGGCACCGGTGCGGGCACGGCCGACGGGGTCGACGACGGCGACGGCACCGTCGGCATCACCGCCGGTCCCGCATTGCCACCGGTCGGGCGGGCAGCGGGCGGGACGACGAGCGCATTGGGTGCAGGACCCGCGGCCGGCGGCACCGCGATCGCCGTGGGCGGCTGGCCACCGGCGCCGTTGAACACCCGGAGCTCCAGCTCGCGACGCCCTTCGGGCCCGTCGAACACGGCGCGGCGCGGCGACAGTTCGGTCAGGCGCCAGCCCGGGAAGCCCTCCGGCGCGTCGCCCACCTTCACCCGCAGGCCTTCGCCGCCCTGGGCGGGCTGGACGATCGCCAGCTCCAGTGCCGGCGTGATCAGCACGCTGCTCAGGACCAGGTCGAACGCCGGTGCGGCCGCTTCCTCACCGGACAGGAAGAACGGCTTCGGCCGCCGGTCCTCGGAAAACAGCGGCCGCTCACCGACCTCGGCGTACCGGGGCATGTCCCCCAGTCGCTCCGGCGGCGCGGGCGGCAGCTTCGGCAACGCTTGAACGAGGGAAGGGTCCGCCGGCAGCGGAGTGATGCGCCCGCCCAGGCCGAACACCGCCAGTGCCAGCACGAGCACGGCCCACCCGGCCACGGTGGCCAGGATCCACGTGCGCGCGGTCCAGGCCTCAGGGCGCATCGGGCGCCTCCTGCGGTGCGGCGGGTGCGGGCTTGAGATAGCCGTAGAGATCGAAGTTCACGTCGAGCCCGCCAGCGCCGCTCTCGCTGGCCTGGAAGGCGTAGCGTTGCGCCAGGATGTTGAGGTTCTCGACGAACAGCCGCGGACTGCCCGATTCGATCTGGTGCAGCACGGACGCGAGCTCCGGCGCGCCGCAGCGCAGGCGCACCTGCACCACCACGCGCGGATAGACCTCGCGTCCCGTCATCGCCAACGGCGACTGGTTGGCGATGGCGCAGCTGCGGTTGCCGGGGCTGGCCTGCTTGACGATGGCTTCCAGGCGCTGCACCAGCCCTGCCGTGGCGAGTTCCACCGTCGCCTCCGGCAGGAAGCCGGGACGCTGCGCCTGCTGCGCCAGTGCCGCGGACAGTTCGCGCTGCACCTGCGGCGCCTGCGTCAGCTGGGTACGGATGCGCAGTTCGCGCGAGCGCAATTCGCCGACGCGGGTGCCCACCTCCTGCATCGGCACGGTCCACCAGGGGTGCACCAGCACGAAGTAGCCCAGCAGCAGCGCCGCGATGAGCAGCGCCAGGGCGAGCGCGCGGTCGCGGTCAGTCATCGCCGGCGGCATCGGGCCCTCCCTTGGCGGCCGCGGCGGCGGGTTCCTGCTTGCCCAGCAGCTCCGCCGTCAGCGTGAAACGGTCCATGCGGGTGCGCGGGTCCGGCTGCAGCGCGCCGCTCAACGCCGGGTTGCGCCACAGTTTCGAGCCCTGCAACCGCGCGACCAGGCCGGACGCCTCCGGACTGAATCCGATGAGGGTCAGGCGGTCGCCTTCGATGGCCAGCTTTTCCAGGTAGGTGTTGTCGGGCAGCCGCTGGGTCACCTCCGTCATGACCTCCAGCGCGGTGGGACGACGCGCACTCGTGGCGTTCAACGTGGTGATGCCGGCGACCAGGTCGACGAGCTGCTGTCGACCGGCCGCCACGCGGCGTGCCTCGTCCGCCCGGCTTTCCACCTGCTCGGCGAAGGCGTCGGCGGCCGCGCGCCGGTTGTCCAGCACCAGCCAGGCGCCCAGCACCAGGGCGACGACCGCCACGGCGGCCAGGGCCAGGTGCAGGCCACGATTCGGTGCCCGGCTCGCCGCCCGGAGGTTTTCCGGCAGCAGGTTCACGCCGGCCGGCAGGCCGGCGGCATCCTCGACGTCGGCACCGGCGAGGACGGGCGCGAGTGCGCCCAGCTGTGCGAGTGCGGCGTCGAACGCCGGTTTCGGCACGACGGCGAGTTCGACATCCAATTGGCCGTCTTCGCGCACGCCGACAACGCGCGCATCGAAGCACGCGTCCTGCGCGGTGAAGGGCGTCTGCCGGTCCAGTTCGAACCGGACCACGTCGCGCAGGCGGTCCGCGGCGGCGGCCGGCAGCGGCAGGCGACGCCGCAGGGCCATGCCGCCCGGCACCAACCACCAGCGCGGCAACCCGGAGAGGCGGCTGCCCAGCACGGCATCGAGTTCGGCGGGGCTCACGGTGGACGGCAGGCGGGCGAGTTCGCGCCGCGTCGCGCCTTCCATCCAGCTCATCGCGATCTCGTCGCCTTCGCGCTGGAAGAACACGCGTTCACGGGTCAGCCCCAGCAGCACGCGCCAGCGCGCGGGCAGGCAGCTGGCCAACGCCTGGCCCCACCAGGCCAGGAAGCTCTTCGGCCCCGGCCCCAGGCGTGCCCGGAACTGCTGCAAGGTGTCGCGTACGCCGCTCATTGTGGTGACGCTCCCTCCTCCCAGCGCAACAAGGTGTAGGCCGATCCCGGCACGGGATTGGCGCCTGCGCGCACCACCGTCCTTAGTGACGCCTCGCGGCCATCGGTCAGCCGCGCACGGCTCTCGATACTATACGTGCCGCTGCCGGTGCCGACGAGTTGGGTGTCCCCGGTCGCGCCCATGGCGTTGCGCTGTGCCAGCCACGTGGCGGCATCCATGCCCATCGCCACCAGCACCGGCCCCTGCGCGTAGGTGGCATCGGGCTGTCCGCGCCCCGAGTACAGCGTAAGGAAGGGCGCCAGCCGCGCGTACAGCGCCGGCGTCATGCCGAGCACCTGCTCCACTTCCGCCACGGTCTCGAACGGCGCGTCCTTCGCGCCGTAGTCGCGACCTTCCGAAGCGTAATCGTCGTCCTCGGCGCCACCGGACGGCTGGCTGAGGTTGTCCGCGTCGCGCCAGTCCACGATGGCGCCCGCGAGCGCATCGCTGACATCCGGCGCTTCGCCCAGCGCCTGCATGAGGCGCGACAGCAGGCCCGCATCGGCCTGGTTGAGATCGACCTTGCCGGTCTCGTCGATGATGCGGACTTCCACCGCATGCCCATCGAACGACCACGCGTAGGGCCGCCCGTTCGGCTGCCAATGCGTCTGCGGATTCCGATCGGCCACGCGCACGAGGGCGTACTCGAGGCCTGCACGCGCGGTTTCCTGCGCCACCGCGCCGCGGCTGCCCACCTGTCCCTGCATGGCCTCCATCCGCGCGGTCAGCGCGAACGCACCGACCAGCGCGGTGAGCAAGGCCACCAGCCACAAGACCAGCAGCAGCGCGGCGCCGCGTTGGTGCGTCATGGCAACACCGGATTCGATCCGCCCGGCAGCAGGCCGCCACCGGCGCCTCCTTCGCTGCGCGCCAGCGTCACCACCAGGTCCGGCCAGCGTCCGCCGCGCGCGGCCTCGACTTCCACCTTCACCTGCAGCGGCAGCATGTCGGAGGTTTCCCAGCGGTCCTGCCAGGGACCCAAGCGGTTTTCTTCGTCGAGACCGCGGTAGCGGAAACGGACCGCGCGCAGGCCGTCGGCAAGCCGCTCCGGACGCTGCGTTTCCGCCCGTTGGTCCAGATCCTCCAGCGATGTATCGGGCTGCGCCACCGAGAAGCCGACGAGCAGGCGACCGTCGTCATCGGCCACCACGTCGTGCAGGTACGGACCGCCGTGACCCAGGTAATCGGGCAGGTCGGTCACGAAGCGCATGCGCTGCGGCGTGCCGATGAAGCGCGCCTGGCGCAGCGTACTGCGGTCGGTGGCGAACACGATGGGCTGTGCCGAAGTGAGCCGCGCGCGCAGGTAGCCGTGCACCGCGCGCACGCGTTCGCTCGCCTGCGCCATCTCTTCGCCGCGCGTGGCGACCGCCGTCGACGAGCGCAGCGTCGCGAAGGCCAGTGCCAGGCCTGCCGCCATCAGCACGAGGGCGACCAGCACTTCGATCAGCGTGAACCCGGCGGCGTGGCGGCGCATCATGGCGGCGTCGCCTGATTGATGTCGCGCGGCGCCAATCGCAACGTGTGCCATTCCAGCGATTGCCCGCGCGCGCTACCCCAGCGCATGACCAGGCGCACATCGAGCAGTTGCGGCGCACCGGGATCGAGTTGCGCGCGTGCGGCGAGCGGATCGGCGAACGGCGTCACGTCCAGATGCCACTGATAGCGCCCGCGCTCGATCTCACCGTCGCGCTGGCCCGGCTGCAGCGGTTCGCCGGAGCCCAACTGCGCCAGCAGCGACTGCGCGTGCAGGGTGGCCCGGCTGCTGTCGGCGGCGTGCCGTACCTGTCGCGCCGCACCGGAGAGCGCACCGAGCACCAGTGTCAGCGCCAGCGCCAGCAGCGCGAACGCGACCAGCACCTCCAGCAGGGTGAAGCCGCGTTGACCGACGCGCGCGCCGCGCATCACGGCGCGCCCCCGATCGTCTCGCGCGACACCCGCACTTCGCCGGTGAGCCAGGCGACATCCACGCTCCATGCCGCACGCTCCGCCTTCAGCGTCACCCGCCCTCCGGTCGCGCCGCCATCCGGGAAGAACAGGATGGCGCCTTCGCCCGCGCGCGCCTGCGCCTGTCGCGCACCGGTGAAGCTCACCGACAGGCCGGGATGGATGCGGCCGCGATGGTCGCCCGCGGCTTCCCAACGGTGCCCGCGCGGATCGATGCGGAAACGCTGCGGCTGGCCGGTGGCGATCGCGCGCGCGCGGGTGTAGCGCAGCTGCGCGGCGATCTCCTTGGATTCGGCGCGCAACCGGATGCCCTCCAGGCCGCCGGTGAACGCCATCGCCGCCAGCAAGGCCGCCGCCGCGATCAGGGCGAGGACCAGCAGCGTTTCCAGCAGCGTGAAACCCGCGAGCGACGCACGTCCTGCGACGACACGCGCGGGCGGACGCGGTGGCGGGACGCAGGCAGCCATGGGCGGGCGCGTACGCTTACTCGTTCTTGATGTCGGCGTCCACGCTGTCGCCGCCGGCCTTGCCGTCGGCGCCGAAGCTGATCAGGTCGAAGCGCTGCGATTCGCCGGGAATGCGGTACTCGATCGGATTCTTCCACGGGTCCTGCAGCTCGCTCTCCTTCGCGTACGGCCCCAGCCAGCCGGTCGCATTGCCGGGCTGCGCGACCAGGTCGGAGAGCTGCGCCGGATAGCTGCCGGTATCCAGCTGGTAGGTTTCGATCTTGCCGGAGAGCGTCTGCAGCTGCGACTGCGCCAGCTTCACCTTGCCGCTGTCCGCGCCGCCCATGACGCGGCTGCCGACAAGGACCAGGATGCCGCCGATCAGCACCAGTACGATGATGATCTCCAGCAGGCTGAAACCCTGCTGCGAGCGGACGGAACGGAAGGCGGGATTGGAACGCGTGCGGGACATGGTCGCGGGCTCTCCGGTGTACTCAGTTGATGGCGCCGGTCAGATCGTACAGAGGGACCAGCACGGCGATGATGACGACACCCACCACCGCGGCCAGGATCAGGGTGATGGCAGGCACCAGGGCGGCCAGCATACGGTCCAGCACCTGAGCGGTTTCCTGCTCGAAGGTTTCGGCCGTCTTCAGCAACATGCTGTCCAAGGCGCCCGACTCCTCGCCCACCTGGATCATCTGCAAGGCCAGCCGGGGAAAGCGCTTGCCCTTGCCCAGCGATGCGGACAGGCCATGCCCGTTCTTCACGTCGTCGGCCGCCGCATCGACATCGGCGGCCAGCGCGCGGTTGCCCAGCACGTTGCGGGCGATGCCCAGTGCCGTCAGCAGCGGCACGCCGTTCTTCAGCAGCGTGCCCAGCGTGCGCGCCAGCCGCGCGGTCTCGAGGCGGGCCAGCAGCGGTCCGGCGAGCGGGCGACCCAGCAGCCAGGCGTCCAGCCGACCCCGGAACGCGGGGTCGCGGCGACGCCGGTCGAACCACAGCACCGCCAGCGCGGGCCCGGCGATCAGCACGAACCAGAAGTCGCGGACGAAGCTGCCGACCCACAACACGCCGCGCGTGAACCAGGGGAGCGCGACGTCCAGGCTCTCGTACATCACCGCGAACTGCGGCACCACGTAGCCCAGCAGGAACAACAGCGCGAATCCCACCACCACCAGCAGGATCGCCGGATAGACGAGCGCGTTGATCACGCGTCCCTTCAGCGCACGCGTGCGCTCCAGGTAGTCGCCCAGTCGCTGCAGCGTGTCGTGCAGGCTGCCACCGGCCTCGCCGGCGCGCACCATGTTGATGTACAGCCGCGAGAAGATGCCGTGCTGCCGCTCCAGCGCCGCGGACAAGGGCGCGCCACTGCGCACGCCGTCGCGGATGTCGGTGATCACCCGGCGCGCCTTCTCGTCTTCGGGCAGGTCGAGCAGGATGCCCAGCGCGCGATCCAGCGGCTGGCCCGCGCCGAGCAGGGTCGCGAGTTGCTGGGTGAACTGCACCAGCCGGTCGCCGCCGAAGGCGTTCGGACGCCATAGCTGGTTCCAGCTCCGGCCCGCGCCCGCCACCGCCAACGCCGCTTCCACGGGCAAATGGCCCTGCTCCTGCAGGCGCGTCACGACCTCGGCGTCGCTGGCGGCCTCCATCTGGCCCTCCAGCATTTCGCCATGTGCGTTGAGGGCCTTGTAGCGGTAGAGCGGCATGCAGGACGGGCCGGGAAGAATGCGCCAACTTACCGCATTCGCCCGGCAACCGTCATGCGCGGCCTGGGCGGAACGGATGACCCCGGCATGCCGGGGCCACCCCTTCGCATCCGCCGCCCTCAGGGCGAGGTGAAGCTGCCCCGCACGCTGACGTTGGCGAACTTCGTCTTGCCCACCAGCGACACGTAGTACGTGCCTGCCTGCGGGGCCGCGATGTTGACGACGTCGTTGTTGCCCGGCCGCGTCGAACGCAGATCGTAGTTCGTCGCTGTCGCCGCGCTGCCGAACTTGACGTACACGTCGGCATTGCCCGTGCCGCCATAGCTGATGAACGACAGGTTGGTCGCGCCCGCCGGAACGACCAGCGCGTACTGCACGACCGCGTCCTTCGCACCGGTGTTGCCGCCGACGGCCACGTTGTTGGTGAGCACGGTCGCGGTGGGCGGCTCGCCGCCACCGATGACCGCCTGCACCGCGGCCGCCGCATTGACGATACCCGCGCCGATCGGCCGGTTCGCCGGAGGCGCCACCGGGAACGGGCGTGCCGTCGACTTCAGCGTGGCGAGCACCTGCGCCGGGGTCAGCGGTGTTTCCGCGACGCTCTGCATCAGCGCCACCACGGCCGCCACGTGCGGCGCGGACATCGATGTTCCGCCCATGCCGAAGTAGGTTTCGGTGGTCGGCACGGTCGTGCCCGAATTGCCGGTGGACCACACGTATCCGCCCGGATTGCCGTCCACGCCGCCGCCGCCGCCCGGTGCGGAGATGTCGATCCGCGTCCCGTAGTTGGAGTACGACGCGATGCCGCCGGTGATCCGCGTGGCGCCGACGGTGATCACGCCGGCGCAGTTGCCGGGCGAATAGCCGCTGACATTGCCGGCATCGTTGCCGGCCGCCACCACCACCGTGCTGCCGTTGGCGATGGCGATGTTGAACGCGTTCTGCTCCACCGCGCTGCACGCGCCGGAACCGCCGAGGCTGAGGTTGATCACTTCGGCGGGATTCGCGTTCGCAGGTACGCCGGCCACCGTACCGCCGGACGCCCAGATCACCGCATCGGAAATATCGGAGGTGTATCCGCCGCAGCGGCCGAGCACGCGCGCGGGCACGACCTTGGCGTTGAACGCGCCGCCGGCCATGCCCTTCGCGTTGTTCGTGACCTCGGCGACGGTGCCGGCCACGTGCGTGCCGTGCCAGCTGCTGTCCTGCACCGGTGAACCCGTGTAGCACTCGCCCGCCACCGGATTCCAGTCGCCCTCGTCGCGCGGATTCGCATCGCGGGCGTCGCCATCGCGCGAGACGAACGTATCGCTGATGAAGTCATAGCCGGGAAGGATGTTCGCATCCAGGTCGCTGTGCGTCGTGATGCCGGTGTCCAGCACCGCCACCACCACGCCCGCACCAGTCGCGTTGTCCCACGCGGCCGGCAGGTTGATGCCGCCCACCGGATCCTTGAAATGCCACTGGTACTGGTTGTAGTAGGTGTCGTTGGGCACCAGGCGCGCGTAGCGGCGCGCGTCCACTTCGACGAACTCGACCTCGGGATCCGTGGCGAGCTGGCGGAGCAGGCTCTCGGCCTCCACGCGGTCCAGCTTGCGCGATGTCTGGACCAGCTCGGCGCCGATGCCGAGTCGGCGCAGCTTCGCCGCGCTCACGGCCTTGCCGTTCGCCGGACCGAGCGCGGCCCGGGACACCGCACCGAGCAGCGAACGCTGCAACGTCGCGCTGCTGGCGCGCGCGGTGCTGCCGTCGCGGTACTTCACGATGAAACGATCGTAGGTTTCGCCATCGCGCAGACCGGCGGTACTGACATCGCCGGCCGATGCCGAGCCGGCGAACGCTCCCAGCGCGACGATTGCGGCGAGTGCAGCAACGAGGGGATGGCGACGCGAGTTGCGGAAAGAAGAATGAGGGTTCACTTGACCTGCTCCGTGTCTACAAGGATGAACGAACTGATTAACCCGTTTACGACGTGCGTACTCAACGACTTGCGACTTCCATTTCAAGCGGGTCGTGCACGTAATCCTGTTTACCTGCCACGACACTCTTCACGCGACGAACACATCTTCTGCACGCGCCGTACACATGGCGTTAACGCCTTGTTTTCAGCGTTTTTCTCGCGTGGCGCTGAACGTAGCAAATCTCTCGCAAATTGCACAACGCGGTTGTAGTGTTCGATCACACGGAGTTTTTTGGTGTCATCTCGGGATGAGGGGATGGGGAATGCGGAAATCCATCGCTGGCGCGATTTCTTGTTTCAAGGATCCACTTGCACGTCTTTTGCGACGCGGTGCGAACGCGCCGTCGTCTTCGCGATCGAAGCGGCGCCACGGCGCGCGCTTTTCCGGCCTCAAGCAACCTTCTTCCGATGGCATCGCTTCGTGCGTCGCGATCGCGCGTCTCCCCTGTCGCGCGGCGCGTCGTCCGTTTCCCTGACGCAATCCGCCTTGACCTCCATGCCGTCCGTGCATGGGTGCTGTCGTATTCCCCCGAAAACACAGATGAAGGACGTGATCCATGAACAGGATTTACAGCAAGGTGTGGAACCCCTCCCTCGGCATGCTGGTGGTGGCCTCTGAATTCGCGCGTCGTGCGCACGGCGTGATGACCTCCGGCGCGCGCGTGCGCGCGCGCCTCGGCATCACGCTGTTGGTCTCTGCGCTGCTGGCCGGTGCCCCCTTCGGCGCGGCGCTGGCCCACGACAAGCAGAAAAGCCAACCGCAGAACGACAAGCCGCAGATCGGGACGGGTCCTGCCTACTGCGTGGATGCGCGTGGCAATCCGATCAAGGATGGTCGTCCGGGCGAGAACGCGGTGTCCTGCGGCGAAGGTGTCGATGCGTCCGGGCGCCATGCGGTCGCCGTCGGCTACAAGGCCATCGCGAACAAGAGCGGCGCCACCGCGCTGGGCGGGCATGCCGAAGCCACGGGCGTGAATGCGACCGCCGTGGGCTACGACAGCAGCGCGGCCGCGCAGGGCGCGACGGCGCTCGGCAGCCAGAGCAACGCGAGCGGCGCGCAGGCGACCGCGGTCGGCACCCTGGCCAGCGCCACCGGCGCGGGCGCCAGTGCCGTGGGCACCGGAAGCCGTGCGAGCGGCGCGTACGCGGGCGCTTTCGGCAGTGCGTCCACCGCCTCGGGCACGCAGGCGCTGGCCGCGGGCCACACGAGCAGCGCGACCGGCATCGCGACCGTCGCCGTCGGCGGATTCGCCAACGCCTCGGGCAGTTTCGACACGGCCGTCGGCTATGGCGCGGACGCCAGCGGCGGCGACAGCACCGCGCTGGGTTCGGGTTCGATCGCGACCGGCTACAACAGCGTCGCGGTCGGCGGGTCCCTGCTCGGCCTGCTGCCGACGGAAGCCTCCGGCGACTTCTCCACGGCCGTCGGTGGCGGTGCCTGGGCGCCCGGCACCAACGCCACGGCCATCGGCAATCTGGCATCGGCGAGCGCCGACAACAGCGTGGCGCTGGGCGGCGACTCGGTCGCCGACCGCGAGGATACGGTCTCCGTCGGCAGCGCAGGCAACGAGCGCCAGATCGCCAACGTCGCCGCCGGCACCGAAGGCACCGACGCGGTGAACCTCGATCAGCTGAACGTGGTGGCCGAGGCGTCCGAGAACGCCACCCGCTACTTCAAGGCGAATGGCGCGAACGATGGCACGGACGACGCCGTTGCGAACGGCGACTATGCCACCGCGTCCGGGTCGGCCGCGCTGGCGGAGGGCGTGGGTGCGACCGCCACGGGTTCCGGCGCCTTCGCGCTTGCGAACGGCGCGACGGCGACCGGCTTCAATGCCACCGCCACGGGCGAGAACAGCATCGCCAGCGGTGCGGGCGCGCAGGCGTCAGGCGCGGGTGCCGTCGCCGTCGGCGGGCAACGGCAGGTGCTCGACGAGAACGGCGATCCCGTGCTCGATGAGGACGGCAATCCGGTCTACGCGAGCACGGAGGCCACGGCGGACGACGCCACCGCTGTCGGCGCCGGCGCGGGGGCCGGCGAGGTCGGTGCGACGGCCGCAGGCGCGGGCGCGAACGCGTCCGGTGCGTATTCTTCGGCCGTCGGCACCGAGGCCAGCGCGTCCGGCATCCAGGCGACCGCGGTCGGTTTCCGCAGCGACGCCTCCGATGACGCCGCGACGGCGGTCGGTGGCTACAGCAGCGCGTCCAACTTCGGCGCATCCGCGTTCGGCTATGGCGCGGAGGCCAGCGGCAACAGCGCCACCGCCCTGGGCTTCGGCGCCGTGGCGAGCAACTGGGACGCGACGGCGCTCGGTTCCAACTCGATCGCCAGCGGCGACAACAGCGTCGCGGTCGGCGGCGCCTTCTTCGGCCTCATTCCAACCGAAGCGTCGGGCGACTACTCGGTCGCGGTGGGCGGCGGCGCCTATACGCCCGGGTTCAACGCGGTCGCGCTGGGCAACCTCGCGACCGCCGAAGCCGACAACAGCGTCGCGATCGGTGGCGATTCGGTCGCCGACCGCGAGGACACGGTGTCCGTCGGCAGCGCCGGCAGCGAGCGCCAGATCACCAACGTCGCAGCGGGTACCGAAGGCACCGATGCGGTGAACCTCGACCAGTTGGACGCCGTCGCGGAAGCCTCCGAAAACGCCACGCGCTACTTCAAGGCCAATGGCGAGGAGGATGGCAGCGACGATGCGGTGGCCAATGGCGACTACGCGACCGCGTCCGGTTCCGCTGCTTACGCCGACGGCGCGGGGGCGACCGCGACCGGCTCCGGCGCATTCGCGCTGGCCGATGGCGCGACCGCGACCGGCTTCAACGCCACCGCCACCGGCGGCAACAGCGTGGCCACCGGCAGTAGCGCGGAAGCCAGCGGCGAATCCAGCATCGCCATCGGCGGCCAGGTGGACGCGTTCGACGCCGACGGCAACCCGATCACCGTCAACACCGTGGCCTCCGGCCTGGGCGCG
The DNA here is from genome assembly GCF_900104255.1 of Pseudoxanthomonas sp. CF385. NCBI lineage: Bacteria > Pseudomonadati > Pseudomonadota > Gammaproteobacteria > Lysobacterales > Lysobacteraceae > Pseudoxanthomonas > Pseudoxanthomonas sp. CF385. Next base: position 1,025,852 of record NZ_FNKZ01000001.1, on the reverse strand, counting down.
ACGGCCGTCGGGTCCGGCAGCCTGGCCTCGGGGCTCGGCAGTGCGTCGTTCGGCGTGCTCAGCGAAGCGAGTGGCGAAGCCAGTTCCGCGTTCGGTTACGGCAGCACCGCCACCGGTTCGTACGCGTCCAGCTTCGGCCACGCCAGCGGCGCCACCGGTGACTACAGCGTGGCGGTCGGCGGACCGGCGGACCTGATTCCCGGATTCGGCCTGCTCGTCTACACGCAGGCCAGCGGCTTCAGCGCCGCGGCGTTCGGCTCGGGCGCGATCGCGGCCGGCGACTACAGCCTCGCGGCCGGCAGCCTGTCGGAAGCCTCGGGACTCGAGAGCACCGCCGCCGGCTTCTTCTCCTATGCGCCGGGCGACTACGCCACGGCACTGGGTGCGGAATCGTGGGCCAGCGGCGACAACAGCACCGCGGTCGGCTTCTACAGCACGGCGCTGGGCGACAACAGCGTGGCGCTGGGCGCCAACTCGACGGCCGACCGCGACAACACGGTCTCGGTCGGCGATGCCGGCAACGAACGCCAGGTCACCAACGTCGCCGCCGGCACCGAAGGCACCGATGCCGTCAACCTCGATCAGTTGAACGCGGTGGCCGAGGCCTCGGAGAACGCCACGCGCTACTTCAAGGCGAACGGTGCAGGCGACGGCAGCGACGATGCGGTCGCTACCGGCGACTACGCGACCGCATCCGGTTCGGCCGCACTGGCCGAAGGCGTCGGCGCGACCGCGACCGGCTCCGGCGCGTTCGCCTTGGCCGATGGCGCGACGGCGACCGGCTTCAATGCCACGGCGACCGGGGCGAACAGCGTCGCCAACGGTGCCGGTGCGCAGGCGGCGGGCGCCGGCGCTGTCGCGATCGGCGGGCAGCGCCAGTTGTTCGACGAGAACGGCGATCCCCTGCTCGACGAGGATGGCAACCCGGTCTATGCGAGCACCGAAGCCACGGCGGACGACGCCACCGCCATCGGTGCCGGCGCGGTCGCCGGCGAAGCCGGTGCGAGCGCCGTCGGTGCCGGCGCGGAAGCCACCGGCGCCTACTCCACCGCACTGGGCACGGAAGCCTCCGCCGCCGAAACGCAGTCGACGGCCGTCGGCTTCCGCAGCAGCGCAGGCGGACTCGCGTCGACCACGGTCGGTGGCTACAGCAGCGCGGGCGGCGACTTCGCCTCGGCCTTCGGCTACGGCGCCGATGCCGGCGGCAGCGGGGCGACCGCGGTCGGTGAAGGCGCGAGCGCGGGCGGCGACGAAAGTACCGCCGTCGGCGGCACCACGTTCTTCGGGCTGATCAATACCCGCGCGAGCGGGACCGGCGGTTCGGCGTTCGGCAACGGCGCCTGGGCCACCGGCGAGTACAGCACGGCCATCGGCCACAACAGCTATGCCGACGGCGATGAGAGCGTGGCGCTGGGCGTGAACTCGGTGGCCGGCGCGAGCAACAGCGTCGCGATCGGCGCGAACTCGTGGAACGACCGCGACAACACCGTGTCGGTGGGCGACGTGGACGCCGAACGCCAGATCACCAACGTCGCGGCAGGCACCGAAGGTACCGATGCCGTCAACCTGGACCAGTTGAATGCGGTAGCCGAAGCATCGGAGAACGCGACGCGCTACTTCAAGGCGAACGGTGCAGGCGACGGCAGCGACGATGCGATCGCCACCGGCGACTACGCCACCGCGTCGGGCTCCGCTGCGCTCGCCGAGGGCGTGGGCGCGACGGCGACCGGCTCCGGCGCGTTCGCGCTGGCCGACGGCGCAACGGCGACGGGCTTCAATGCCACGGCGACCGGGGCGAACAGCGTTGCCAACGGCACCGGTGCGCAGGCCGGGGGCGCGGGCGCCGTCGCGATCGGCGGGCAGCGCCAGCTGTTCGACGACAACGGCGACCCGCTGCTCGACGAAGACGGCAACCCCGTCTATGCGAGCACCGAGGCCACGGCGGACGACGCCACGGCCGTGGGTGCCGGCGCGGTGGCCGGCGAGGTGGGCGCCACCGCGAACGGTGCGGGCGCCAATGCCTCCGGCGCGTACGCCTCCGCCGTCGGTACCGAGGCCAACGCATCGGGCGTCCAGGCCACCGCGGTGGGCTTCCGCAGCGATGCCTCCGAGGATGCGACCGCCGCCGTCGGCGGTTACAGCAGCGCGTCGGCGTTCGGCGCCTCGGCCTTCGGCTATGGCGCCGAGGCGTCGCAGGAGAGCGCGACGGCGCTGGGCTTCGGGGCCGTGGCGAGCAACTATGACGCCACCGCGCTGGGGTCCAATGCGGTCGCCAGCGGCGACAACAGCGTGGCGGTCGGCGGTGCGTTCTTCGGGTTCGTACCCACCGAAGCCTCGGGCGACTATTCCGTCGCAGTGGGCGGCGGCGCGTACACGCCCGGTTTCAACGCGGTCGCGCTGGGCAACCTCGCCACCGCGGAAGCCGACAACAGCGTGGCCATCGGTGGCGATTCGGTCGCCGATCGCGAGGACACCGTGTCCGTCGGCAGCGCCGGCAGCGAACGGCAGGTCACCAACGTGGCGGCCGGTACCCAGGCCACCGACGCGGTGAACCTGTCGCAGCTGAGTTCCGTGGCCAGTTCGCTCGGCGGCGGCGCGGGCTTCTCCGGTGGCGTGTTCATCGCGCCCAGCTACACGATCCAGGGCACCTCGTACAACAACATCGGCGCGGCCTTCACGGCGGTCGACGCCAAGCTCAACCAGTTGTTCGGGATGTACGACGAGCTGAGCACGGGCAGCACTGCGCCCACCGGCGGCACGCCTCCCGCACAGGCGAGCCAGGCGCGCGGGGCCGGCGCCAGCGAGACGGCCTCCACCGGCACGGCGTCGTCGGGAGGCGCGGGCAACGGAACCGCGCGCGGCGGAGCCACCGGCGCCGAGGAGAGCAACGGCGGCGCCGTCGCCGGCAGCCAGCCTGCGGTGGCGGCATCGGCCGATCCTGCCGATGCGCCCGCCGCCGCGGCGGCCTACGCCGATGCCGGCGATGTCGCCACACTCGACAGCGCGCGCAGCTATGCCGACGCGGCATCCGCCGACACGCTGGCCAGCGCGAAGGCCTACGCGGACTTCCAGGTCAAGGCGCTGGAGGACGACTTCAATGCCTTCCGCGGCGATGTCGACCGCCGGTTCTCCGAACAGGACCGCCGTCTCGACAGGATGGGCGCGATGAGCTCGGCCATGCTCAACATGGCGATCAACGCGGCCGGCAGCCGCAGTCCTCGCGGACGCATCGCGGTGGGTGCGGGCTGGCAGAACGGCGAGAACGCCTTGTCGCTCGGCTATTCGAAGCCGATCGGTGAGCGCGCATCGTTCAGCATCGGCGGTGCGTTCAGTGGCGACGAGAAGTCGGCCGGCGTGGGCTTCGGTATCGACCTGTAACCCGCAGCGGGGTCCGGCATCCCGCCGGACCCCGTCTTTCTTCAGGGGACAGCGACCGTCGGGCTCGGCGCGGACACGCCGTTCTCGTCGAATGCCTCCACGGCGACGTGATACCCCACGCCGCGGCTGAGCGCACGCAGCTCGAGCTGGGTGGGCTGGTCGGCGAACACCTGGTACGTCGAATTCAGGCGATCGGGTGCGATGCCCCAACGCACGTTGTAGCCCACCGCCCCTTTCACCGGTCGCCAGCGCACGAACGCATTGCGCGGATCGGCATCGCGCCGGGCCGTCACCTGCCGCGGCGCGACCGGCACGCGCCCGTCCGCATGACCGAATATGCGCAGGTCGCTGATGGCGAGGTGTGCGGCGCCCACGTGCCCGTGCACGTAACGCACGTACCGCGTGCGCACGGGTGCGGGCAACGGGAAGTAGGCGTTCGGCCTGTCCCGACGTGTCGCCGGCGTGGCCGCGAGCGGCTGCCAGTGCCGGCCGTCCAGCGAATGCTCGAGCGTGAATTCGGTATAGATGTCGTCGGCGTCGCCGAAGCGCCCGGATTCGTAGTCGCCGAAGTTCACCTGCACCGCGCGCAGCGTCTTCACGGCACCGAGATCCACGTCCAGGGTCTGCCCGGCCTCGTTCTTCCCGGCCACCCAGAGCGTGCGCGGGTTCTCGTCGGTGACATCGCCGGCGCTGAAGCCGTCCCGTGTGCTGGAAGCCATCGCGCGCTTGCGGTACGAGAGCAGCATCCAGCCGGTGAACAGTGCCTCCGGATCCGCGTTCGGACCATCCGGCACGTAGTGCGGGAAGTCGCCGAAGCGCGTGCTGACCGACATCTGGCCGTCGTCGCTGAAGGCCGCGGGAAACATCGCGATGCGCCGCTCGAACGTCCAGTTGCGGCCCAGCCACGGCGTGCCCGTGTTCCACCAGTTGCCGTGAAGATCCTGGAAGGTGGAGCCGTGCCCCGCGCCCTGCACGAAACCGCCCGGCTTGTAGCCCACCGGATTGTAGGGCGCGTACTCGAACGGCCCCAGCGGACTGTCGCCGACATAGGTGCCGGTCGCGTAGGCGTTGTGCTCGGTGCCCGGTGCGCCGTACTGCAGGTAATAGCGCCCGCCCACCTTGGTCATCCATGCGCCTTCCATGTAGTTGCCGACCGGTTTGCCGTCGGGGAAGAACGCGCCGCGATGGTCCTGGCCGAAGCGTTCCCAACCATGCGTCTCGGGATCCAGCGCCAGCAGCGCGCGCGGCGTGCCGAGGTAGCGCATGCCCTTCGACACGTCGAGCTCGATGCCGTACAGCGGGAACGTGTCCGACGAGCCCCAGTAGAGGTACCAGCGCCCGTCGTCGTCCTTGAAGAACGCGGGATCCCACGGCCCGGGCGGCACCTTTTCCGGTTGCGGATCGCCATTGCGCCAACCGGGCAAGCCGACATCGCGCCCCGGGGGCACCGCGTTCGGCAGCTCCGGCAGCATGCGGGTGAGGAAATCGAAACGGCCCTTGGCGGGATCGCGCGACACCAGCACCGCCCCCGGCGAGAACAGGGACCGCATGAGGATCAGACGATCGCCGTCGGAGATCACCGCAGGCGCGACCATGCTGTCGAACGGCCAGCGGCTGGGCGCGATGAACTGCCAGTCCACCAGATCGGTGGAGCGCCAGTAGCCGTCCGCCAGCGTCTGGAACAGGTAGTAGGCATCGCCATGCCGGACCACGACCGGGTCGGCACCGGTGCGGTAGGAAATGCCGCGGCTTTCCTGCTCGAAGTTGTAGCGGTAGTCGATGTCGATGGGATTCGCGTAGGTGCGTCGTTCCGCGCCACGGGCCCCGTCGGCCATCGCCAGGCAGGACGCCGCTGCCATCCCCATCGCAACGATCCGGACCCTGTCCATCGCACCCCCATGTAAACGTTTACACGAGGGTATTTTTCCTTACGGGGGGCGCAACGGAAAGCCGCAGTGCAGCGAAGGAGCCGCGGCATGAAAAAGGCCCGGCGTGGGCCGGGCCTTCGGAAGCTGCGTCGTGATCGTGGACGCGCTCAGTCGCAGTCCATGCGCCCTTTCGGCAACACCCGCGGATTGCCCATCGCGAACGCCGCGATCGGCCGCTCCCACATCTCGAACGAGGACACGCCCGGGGTCACGCCGCAGGTGCTGGCGTACTCGAACCGCTCGCCGTCGGTGGACACGTAGAGGTCGAACTTGATCGCCTCTTGCAGCGCGCTGGAGACCATCAGCGTGGTCTGCGCCGCGTCGCCGCTGCGCGTGCCGCGCAGGTTGCCGGTGCCCTCGCCCGCCGGGCTCCAGGACGCCACCTTGCCGTCGGCGACCTCCACCTGCAGCGCCAGCACCGGAGAACCGCTGCCGATCGCGAAGCCGTGCGGCAGTTCGGCGCGCGCGAGCGTGCGCGGGACCTTGTCCCTGGCGGCGGCAGGCAGCGCCATCAGCAGGACCGCCACCAGGCACGCGCGCATCCCGATCTTCGTCATGCTCAACCCTCCTCGGTGACCCGCAGCACTTCCTCGATCGTGGTCTCGCCGGCCAGCGCCTTCGCGATGCCGTCCTCGTACATCGTGCGCATGCCCGCCTCGCGCGCAAGCTGTTCGATCTCGCCCATGCCGGCATGCCGCATCACCGCGCGGCGGATCTCGTCGCTCATGACCAGGAATTCCATGATCGTGGTGCGGCCCAGGTAACCCGTCGGCGCCGCGGCCGATGCCCGCGGCCGGAACAGGAAGATCTCGCCCTCCGGCTGGAACCGGCGCAGGCCGAACTTCTCGATCTCCTCCGGCGACGCCGGATAGCGCTCGGCGTTGGACAACTCCAGCCGGCGCACCAGGCGCTGGGCGAGGATGCCGTTGACGGTGGAGGTCAGCAGATAGTCCTCCACGCCCATGTCGAGCAGGCGGGTGATGCCGCCGGACGCGTTGTTGGTGTGCAGCGTGGACAGCACCAGGTGGCCGGTCAGCGCGGACTGGATCGCGATCCGCGCGGTTTCCAGGTCGCGCATTTCGCCGATCATGATGATGTCCGGGTCCTGGCGCACGATGCTGCGCAGCGCGCTGGCGAAATCCAGCCCGATCTGCGGCTTGGCCTGGATCTGGTTGATGCCTTCGATCTGGTATTCGACCGGATCCTCGACGGTGATGATCTTCACGTCGCTGGTGTTGAGCTTGCTCAACGCGGTGTACAGCGTGGTCGTCTTGCCCGAACCGGTGGGGCCGGTGACCAGCAGGATGCCGTGCGGCTGCTCCAGCACCTTCTGGAACTGCGGCAGGAAGGCATCGGTGAAGCCCAATCGCTTGAAGTCGAAGACCACGGTCTCGCGATCGAGCAGGCGCATCACCACGCTCTCGCCGTGCGCGGTGGGCACGGTGGACACGCGCAGGTCGAGTTCCTTGCCCTGCACGCGCAGCATGATGCGGCCGTCCTGCGGCAGGCGGCGCTCGGCGATGTTGAGCTTGGCCATGATCTTCACGCGGCTGATCACGGCCGCGGTGAGGTTGGCCGGCGGGCTCTCGCCCTCTTCCAGCACGCCGTCGATGCGGTAACGCACCTTCAGCCGGTTCTCGAAGGGCTCGATGTGGATGTCCGAGGCGCGCAGTTCCACGGCGCGCTGGATCACCAGGTTGACCAGGCGGATGACCGGCGCCTCGGAGGCGAGGTCACGCAGGTGCTCGACGTCGTCCAGATCGGCGGTGGCGTCGCCGTCGGCATTCTCGACGATGGCGCCCATCGCGCTGCGGCCCTGGCCGTAGTACCGCTCGACCAGGTCGTCGATCTCCGAGCGGAGGGCCACGCGCGGGCGCACGCCGCGGCCGGTGGCCAGGCGGACGGCGTCCAGCGTGTAGGCGTCCTGCGGATCGGCCATCAGCACGTCCACGTGGTGCTCGCCCTCGCCCACCGGACAGACGTGGAACTGCTTGAGGAAGCGCTGCGACAGCACCACCGATTCCGGCGGCGCGTCCGGCGCATCCTTGGCGCTGACCAGCGGCAGGCCGAGCACGTCGGCGACGGTCTCGGCGTGGTCGCGTTCGGACACCAGGCCCAGCCGCGACAGCAGCGCGAGCAGGCTGCCACCGGTCTCTTCCTGCAACCGGCGCGCACGCACCAGGTCGGTTTCCTTCAGCCGCCCCCGGGCGAGCAGCGCCGCGACGATGCGCTCATCAGCGGAAAGCGAGGGGTCGGACACGGCTGCGTTCACGGGGGTTCCTAGAGCCTGTTGACGCTATCGGCCCGGACTGTATCAGGTGGCGCGTTCGGCCGGCGTGGCCCGCGTCGTCGCGGGCCACGGGTTCAACCCACCCACACCCGCGCGTTGCGGAACATGCGCAACCACGGCGAGTCGTCCGGCCACCCGGCCGGATGCCAGCTGTGGTTGGCACTGCGCGGCGTGCGTTCCGGATGCGGCATCAGGATGGTCGCGCGGCCGTCGTCGCTGGTAAGGCCGGTGATGCCGTCGGGCGAGCCGTTGGGGTTCTGCGGATACAGCGTGGCCACCTGGCCGTCGCCGTCCACGTAGCGCAACGCCACGCGCGCGGCGGCCTGGTCGACGGCGCCGTCGAACTGCGCGCGGCCCTCGCCGTGCGCCACCGCCACCGGGATGCGCGAACCGGCCATGCCGCGGAAGAACACCGACGGCGATTCCTGCACTTCCAGCAAGGCCACGCGCGCTTCGAACTGCTCGCTCTGGTTGCGCAGGAACGTCGGCCAGTGCTGCGCACCGGGGATGATGTCCTTCAACTGGCTCATCATCTGGCAGCCGTTGCAGACACCCAGCGAGAACGTGTCCGCGCGGGCGAAGAACGCCGCGAAGGCATCGCGCAGGTCGCTGCGCTCCAGGATCGACGTCGCCCAGCCGCGGCCCGCGCCCAGCACGTCGCCGTAGCTGAAGCCGCCGCAGGCGGCGAGGCCGCTGAAATCCGCCAGCGCCACGCGGCCTGCGATCAGGTCGCTCATGTGCACGTCGAACGCGTCGAAGCCGGCGCGCGTGAACGCGGAGGCCATCTCGATCTGGCCGTTGACGCCCTGCTCGCGCAGGATCGCCACCTTCGGGCGCTTGCCGGTGGCGATGAAAGGTGCGGCGATATCCTCGCCGGCATCGAACGACAGCTTCGGCTTCAGGCCGGTGCGACCGAACTGGCGCGCGACCTCGCGCTCCTGGTCCGCCGCGTCCGGGTTGTCGCGCAGCTTCTGCATGGCGTGGGTGACCGACCACCAGGCATCGAACAGCTCTTCCCAACGCCATTCGGCCAGCACGTCGCCTTCCTGCTGCACGCGCACCACGGCGGCCGTCGTCGGCCGCGCGATGCGCTGCGCGCACTCGGTCAACGCGTGGCGCTCGACCAGGTCGGCGAAGGCGGCGCGGTCTTCCGCGGCCACCTGCACGACGGCGCCGAGCTCTTCGGCGAACAGCGTGCGGAAGGGATCGTCGCCCCAGCCGTCCAGGTTGATGTCCAGGCCCACGTGCGAGGCGAACGCCATTTCGCACAACGCGGCGAAGGCGCCGCCGTCGCTGCGGTCGTGGTAGGCCAGCAGTACGCCGGCGTCGCGCGCATCGGCGATCAGGTGGAAGAAATCGCGCAGGCGCTGCGGATCGTCCAGATCGGGTACGCCCTCGCCGGCGAACGCCGGCCACGCGCCGTCACCGCCCGACTGCGGATGGACCTGCGCCAGCACCGAACCGCCGAGGCGCTTCTTGCCGGCGCCCAGGCCGATCAGCCACAGGTCGCTGTCCTCTTCACGCGCCAGCAGCGGCGTGAGTTGCTGGCGCACGTCGGTGACCGGCGCGAACGCACTGATGATCAGCGAGACCGGCGACACGGACTTCTGCGCCTCGCCATCGCTGTGCCATTGCGCCTGCATCGACAGCGAGTCCTTACCCACCGGGATGCTGATGTCCAGCTCGGGGCACAGCTCCATGCCCACGGCCTTCACCGCGTCGAACAGCAGCGCATCCTCACCGGCGTGGCCGCAGGCGGCCATCCAGTTGGCCGACAGTTTCACGCGATGCAGCGATTGCACCGGCGCCGCGCACAGGTTGGTGATCGCTTCGCCCACCGCCATGCGGGCCGCGGCCGCGGCGTCGAGCAGCGCCAGCGGCGTGCGTTCGCCGATGGCCATCGCTTCGCCCACGTAGCCTTCGTATCCGCTCAGCGTGATCGCGCAGTCGGCCACCGGCATCTGCCACGGACCGACCAGCTGGTCGCGCGCGGTCAGGCCGCCGACGCTGCGGTCGCCGATCGTGATCAGGAACTGCTTGGCCGCCACGGTCGGGTGCGCCAACACGCGTAGGCCGGCTTCATGTAGGTCCAGCGTGTCGGTCCGCAGCGCGGGCCACTTCGGCGGCGCCGGGTGCGCGGTGTCGCGGTGCATCTTCGGCGGCTTGCCGAACAGCACGTCCATCGGCAAATCGATGGGCGCATCCGCGGGGGTGTTGCCGGGCGTGGCGCCGTAGGCGACCACCAGGTGTTCTTCCTTCGTCGCCACGCCGACGGCGGCGAACGGGCAGCGCTCGCGCGCGCACAGCGCCGCGAACTCGGCCAGGCGCGCCTGCGGCACGCCCAGCACGTAGCGCTCCTGCGACTCGTTGCACCACAACTGCATCGGCGACAGCGAGGGGTCGTCGCTGGGCACCTTGCCCAGGTCGATCACGCCGCCGACGCCCGAGTCGTGCAGCAGTTCGGGGATCGCGTTGGACAGGCCGCCCGCGCCGACATCGTGGAACCACAGGATCGGATTGTCCTCGCCCATCGCCACGCAGCGGTCGATGACTTCCTGGCAGCGGCGCTCCATCTCCGGGTTGTCGCGCTGCACGCTGGCGAAATCCAGTTCCTCCGCGCTCTCGCCGGAGGCCACCGAACTGGCGGCGCCGCCGCCCAGCCCGATCAGCATCGCCGGACCGCCGAGCACGATCACCGCATCGCCGGCCGACAGCGTCTTCTTCTCCACCTGGATGCGGTCGATCGCGCCGAGCCCGCCGGCCAGCATGATCGGCTTGTCGTAGGCGCGGGTCAGGGCGTCGCCTTCCGGCAGTTCGAAACTGCGGAAGTAGCCCAGCAGGTTTGGCCGGCCGAATTCGTTGTTGAACGCCGCGCCGCCGAGCGGGCCGTCGAGCATGATCTCCAGCGCCGGCGCCATGCGCGGGTTCAGCGCGCGGGGCGCCTCCCACGGTTGCGGCAGCGTGGGGATGCGCAGGTGCGAGACCGAGAAGCCGGTCAGGCCGGCCTTGGGCTTGCCGCCGCGACCGGTAGCGCCCTCGTCGCGGATCTCGCCGCCGGCACCGGTGCTCGCGCCCGGGAACGGCGCGATCGCGGTGGGATGGTTATGGGTCTCGACCTTGATGCAGAACGCCGAATCGACCGTCGCTTCCAGGCGGTACTGGCCGCCGGCATCGGGCCGGAAGCGCGCCGACGCGTAGCCCTCGATCACGGCGGCGTTGTCGCTGTACGCGCTGAGCGTGTGCTCCGGCGTCTGCGCGTGGGTGTGTTTGATCATCCGGAACAGGGAACGGTCCTGCTCCTTGCCGTCGATGGTCCAGCTGGCGTTGAAGATCTTGTGGCGGCAGTGCTCCGAATTCGCCTGCGCGAACATCATCAGTTCGACGTCCGACGGATCGCGGCCGAGTTCGGTGTAGCGCGTGCGCAGGTAGTCGATCTCGTCCTCGGCCAGCGCCAGGCCGAGGCGCGCGTTGGCGGCCTCCAGCTGCGCCAGCGGGATGCGCTCCAGTGCGCCGCGCGCCGGCGCGGCGAAGAGCGCCTGCGCCTGTTCGCGGCTCGCGAGCAGGGATTGCGTCATCGGGTCGTGCAGCGCCTTGGCCAGTGCCGGCGAGCTGTCGTCCCAGCCTTCCAGGTCGATGCGCAGGCCGCGCTCGACGCGCTTGACCGGCTGGCCGGCGCCGCGCAGCAGCTCGGTGGCCTTGCTAGCCCAGGGCGACAGCGTGCCCAGGCGGGGCGTGACGAAGCGGGAGACGGTACCGGATGCCGACGGCGCATCCGCGTCATTGGCCTGCAGCACGCGGCGCAGGATGGCCGGATCGGGCGTGGCGCCGGGTTCGGCTTCGACGAAGTACACGTGCCAGGCGCCGCGGACGCGGACTTCGGGAACGAGGGACTGGAGCTTGGATTCGAGCCGCGCGCGGCGGAAATGCGACAAGGCCGATTGGCCTTCGAGGACGATCATGTCCGGGAACCGTGGGGGCGTGCCGTCAGGACGGGGCCCGCTATTGTAGCGAAGCCGGCGCGAGGCCGGCTTCCGGGGTTCACGGGGCGGCGCCGCCGGCCGCCGCCGGGGCCTTCTTGGCCGCCAGCTCGTCGAGCTTGGCCCGCAGGGCGGCCGGGGGCAAGTAGCCGCCCAGTTGGACGCCTTCGGTCGAGTAGATCGCCGGGGTGCCGCTGACGCCGATGCGCTGGCCCACGTCGAATTCCATCGTCACCGGGTTCTTGCAGTCGCGCGACGCGACCGGCTTGCCGGCCTTGGCGTCGGTCAGCGCGCGCTTGCGGTCGGGCGAGCACCACACCGAGATCATGTCCTTGTGGTCCTGGCTGCCCAGGCCCATGCGCGGGAAGGCGAGGTACTCGACCGCGATGCCCTGGCGGTTCAGCTCGCCGATCTCGCCGTGCAGCTTGCGGCAGTAGCCGCATTCGATGTCGGTGAAGACGGTGACCGTGTACTTCGCGTTCGGCGGTGCGAACACGATGCGCTCGGACTTCGGAATGGTGGCGATCAGCTTGCTGCGGTACCCGGCCAGCGCGGGGCTGTTCTGCATCAGGTCTTCCTGCTGCTCCAGGTCCAGCACGGCGCCCTGCATCAGATAGCGGCCGTCGTCGCTGACGTACAGCAGCTGCCCGCCGGCGATGACTTCGCGGAAACCGGGCAGCGGCGCGGCGCCGACGTATTCCACCTTCGCGCGCGGGTTGAGCTTGGCGATCGCGGCGCGGGCGCGGTCATCCGCCGAACCGCTGGCGGCCGAGGCGGCGGAGGCGGGCTTGGCCGCGGCAGGTTTGGCCGCGGCGGCATCCGGCTGCGGCGCCTGCGCACAGGCGGTCAGGCTGAGGGCACCCAGCAGGGCGGCGGTGATCAGGCGGGTCATCATGGGCATCCGGACAGCGGGCCACGTCGTGCGGCGAGGACCGGGATTCTGGCACAGCGGGCAACCGGGGCGGCTTAACCGTCCACAAGTGTGACCGGCTTCAAGCGCGTGGATGGTGCCGTCCATGCAGCTGCTTGAGGTGCTCGCGCGCCACCAGCGTGTAGATCTGGGTGGTCGACAGCGAGCTGTGCCCCAGCAGCAGTTGCAGGGCACGCAGATCGGCGCCGTGGTTCAGCAGGTGGGTGGCGAAACTGTGCCGAAGGCCATGCGGACTGATCCGGACCGGGTCGATGCCGGCGGTGCCCGCATGCCGCTTGACCAACGACCAGAAGCGCTGGCGCGTCGGCGGCTCGCCGTCCGCCTCCAGGAACAGCGACGGCAGGCTGCGTTTGCCGGCGAGCACCGGCCGCGCGCGGGCGAGGTAGGTCTCGAGCCAGTGCTGGGATTCTTCGCCCAGCGGGACCAGCCGTTCCTTGCTGCCCTTCCCGGTCACCCGCAGCACGCCCTGACGCAGGTTCACCGCGTTCGACGGCAGGTTGACCAGTTCGCTGACGCGCAGGCCCGCGGCGTACATCAGCTCCAGCATGGCGCGGTCGCGCAGGCCCAACGGCGCATCCGTGTCGGGCGCGGCCAGCAACGCGTCGATCTCGGTCTCGGACAGCGCCTTCGGCAACGAGCGCGGCAGGCGCGGCGGATCGAGCAGCGCGGTGGGGTCGTCGCGCCGCAGGCCCAGGCGCAACCGATGGGCGAAGAACGCGCGCAACGCCGACAGCAGGCGTGCGTTGCTGCGCGGCGAATAGCCTTCGCGCGTCCGCCACGCCAGGTAGTCGAACAGGCCGGCGCGGTCGCTCGCGGACAGGCCGCCCTCGCGTCCGTTGCGCCAGCGCGCGAAGCCCTCCAGATCGCGCCGGTAACTGTCCAGCGTGGGACGCGCCAGTCCGCTTTCGGCCCAGATCGCATCGAGGAAGGCGGCGATCGCGGCCGCGTCTTCCGTCGGCACGGGCGGTAACGCATGGGCCTGCTGGCGGCGTTCGGCGGGGGTGCGTGCAGTCATGCCGCAAGCTTAGGGCTTGAACGCTATCCTGTGCGGATGACCGATGCCGCTGCCGTTGCCGAAAAACCCCGCGCACTGATCGTGTGGCGCCTGCTGTCGCTGCTGTACGACGTGTGGCCTGTGCTGGCGATGTGGTTCGTCGTCGCCGTTCCGTTCGTGCTGGTCGACGTGGCCGCCAGCGGCAACGTCCGCCACAACGTCGAGCCCTTCAGCCTGTTGGCCTGGCTGGAATGGGGCAGCTGCTGGCTGGTCACCGGCCTCTATGCCGTGCTCAGCTGGCGGCGCGGCGGGCAGACGCTGGGCATGCGCCCGTGGCGCCTGAAAGTGGTGGCCGCCGACGGCACGGCGCCCACGCTGGGCGCCCTGTGGCGCCGGTTCGCGCTGGCGACCCTGTCGACGCTCGCGGGTGGCCTGGGATTCTGGTGGGGTTGGGTCGATCGCGACCGCCTGACCTTCCACGATCGCTTCAGCGGCACCCGCATGATCCGGCTGCCGAAGCGTCGCTGAGCCCGCGCGCTACCGGCTTCGTCGGCCGAACATGACCCACGAGATCGCCAGCAGCGCCAGCGGCGGGACCGCGTACGCGATGCGGTAGTCGAGGCGGAACGCGCCGGCCAGCCGCACGAACATCGTCTGCAGCGCCCAGAAGCCGACCGCGAACACGATGCCGAGGAACAGGCGCTTGCCCATGCCGCCGCTGCGCAGGCTGCCGAAGGCGAACGGGATCGCGGCCAAGCACAGCGCCAGCACGTTGAGCGGGTAGAACCACCGGCCCCAGTACTGGTCTTCGTAGTCGCGCGCGTCCAGGCCGTTGCGCTTGCGGTACTCGATGTTCTGGCTCAGCTCGTGGCTGGGCATGTTGCGCGCGCGCACCAGGCTGGACGACAGCACGGCCGCGTCCAGCTCCGATTCCCAGCGCTCGCCCAGTACCGTGGTCTGGGTGGCCGAACGCTCGTTGAAGGTGGTGCGGCGCACGTTCTTCAGCAGCCAGTAGCCGTCCAGGTGCTCGGCCGTGGCCGCGTGCGCGATCGACGCCAGGCGGCCGTCTTCGGCCAGCTCATACATGCGCACGTCGCGCAGCTGCAGCGCGACCTTGCCGCCGCCCTGGTCCTTCTCTTCGCCGCTCTGCGCGTACAGGAAGGTATTGCCTTCGCGCGCCCACAGGCCGGAATACCGGTCCATCGCCACGTTGCCGGTGCGGGCGCTCATCTTCAGCACGTCCGCCTGGCGTTGGCCCCAGGGGCCCAGGGTCTCGCCGCTGAACACCATCAGGGCGGTCAGGATGGCCAGGGCCGCGGCCACGGAGATGCTCAGCCGCCGGCGCGACAGGCCCAGCGCGCGCAGTGCGGTCAGTTCGGAACTCGCGGCCAATTGGCCCAGACCCATCAGCGAACCGATCACCGCCGCGGTCGGGAACATCGTGTAGGCGCGGCGCGGCACGGTGTACAGCACCCAGGCCACGGCATGGCCGAAGGTGTAGTTGCCCTGCCCTAGGTCGCTGACCTCGCCCGACAGCGCCATCACCACGTCCAGGCCCACCAGCACCGCCCAGGTCAGCAGCACCGTGACCAGGACGACCTGGCCGATGTAGATGTCGTGCAGGCGCGGGGTGAGCCTCATGCGCGCCTCCGCGGGCGGGAAAGCGTGCCGTCGCGCAGATACAACCAGATCGCGACCGCCAGCAGCGGCAGCGTCAGCCACCACAGGCCGACCAGGCCCGGCAGCTTGCCGTCGGCCAGCAGCTGGGTGCCGTTGAACATCAGGCTGACGCCGACCAGGTAAGCCAGGAAGCCCAGCATCACCCGCCCGTAACGGGCCTGGCGCGGCGAACTGCGCGACAGCGGCAGGGTCAGCAGGGCGAACGCCAGCGCCAGCAGCGGCGGCGTCAGGCGGGCATGGATCTGGGCATGGGCTTCCGGGCGCGGATCGGCCAGCAGCTGCGGGGTGGGCAGCAGTTCGGGATCGTCCTTGTCCAGCGTGTCGGCCCGGTCCGGCAGGGCGACTTCATTGGACCGGTAGCGGATCAGCCGGTAATCCAGGCCCGCGGCATCGGGTCCCTCGACGCGGAAACCGTCGTCCAGGCGCAGGTAGCGGTTGCGCTCGCCCTCGAAGAACATCTGCCCGGATTTGGCCGTCACCACGTCGATGCGGCCGTCCTTCGAGCGGTGCATGAACACCTTGCTCAGCCCGGTGCCGTCCGGCGACAGCGCGCTCACGTAGACGACGGCGCCGCTCGACAGCACCGTGAACTTGCCGGCATCCAGGCCGGAAACGACCAGGCTTCGGTTGGCGTGGTCCAGCATCGCGTGGGCCGTGCGCAGCGCCCATGGGCCCAGCCACAGCGAGCAGGCACCCACCAGGACGACGACGGGCACCACCAGCATCAGCAGCGGGCGCAGCAGCCGGCGCGGGCCGATGCCGGTCGCCGTCAGCACAGCCATCTCCGAATCCCGGTACAGGCGCGAGAACGCCAGCAGCAACCCCAGCATCAGCGCCAGCGGGATGATGTAGGGCATGTAGTTCAGGAATTGCAGGCCCAGCTGCGACAGCAGCAGGCGTGCCGGCACCTTGCCGTCGGCCACGTCGCCCAGCAGGTCCGCCATCACGCCGCCCACGCTGACCATCAGCAGGATGATCAGGGTGGCCAGGAAGCTCTGGGTGAATTCCCGGAAGAGGTAGCGGTCCAGCTTCGGCATCAGGGGGGCTTGATTTACAATCTCGGGCTTGTGCGCCGCGCCTGCGGCGGCGGTCTCTGCGGTCCGGGATGGCATCAGCCACCTTTCATCCGGCCCGCGATTGTACGTAACTGAACCGGGAATCTGATCAATGACGCTGGAATTCACCCTGAACCACGAAGCCCCCGCCCAGGCCGGCGTCGACTGCGTCGTGGTCGGCGCCTACGCCGACAAGAGCCTGACGCCGGCGGCCCAGGCCGTGGACGCGGCCAGCGGTGGCAAGCTCTCGGCCCTGGTCCAGCGCGGCGATGTCGGCGGCAAGACCGGCAAGACCACCCTGCTGCACGACCTGCCCGGCGTGACCGCGCCGCGCGTGCTGGTCGTGGGCCTGGGCGAGGCCGCCAAGTTCGGCGTCGCGCAGTATCTGAAGGCCGTGGGCGATGCCGCCCGCACCCTGAAGATCGGTCCGGTGAAGACCGCGCTGTTCACTCTGTCCGAAGTGGATGTGAAGGAGCATGATGCCGCGTGGAAGATCCGCCAGGCCGTCATCGCCGCGGACCACGCCTGCTACCGCTACACGGCCACGCTGGGCAAGAAGAAGAACGATGACCCGGGCCTGACCCAGTTCGCCGTCAGCGGCGACGATGCGCAGGCCCTCGCGCAGGGCGTGGCGATCGCCGCCGGCGTGCAGGTCACCCGCGAGCTGGGCAACCTGCCGCCGAACATCTGCAACCCGGTCTACCTGGCCGAGCAGGCCGAGAAGTACGCCGGCGAGACCGGCGCCGAGGCCGAGATCCTCGACGAAGCGCAGATGGACGCGCTCGGCATGGGCTCGCTGCTGGCGGTGGCTCGCGGCTCGGCCAATCGTCCGCGCCTGATCGTGCTGAAGTGGAACGGCGGCGGCGACGCCAAGCCGTACGTGCTGGTCGGCAAGGGCATCACCTTCGACACCGGCGGCGTCAACCTGAAGACCCAGGGCGGCATCGAGGAAATGAAGTACGACATGCTCGGCGCGGGCAGCGTCATCGGCACTTTCGTGGCCGCCGCGAAGATGAAGCTGCCGCTCAACCTGGTGGTCGTGGTGCCGGCGGTGGAGAACGCCATCGACGGCAACGCCTATCGTCCGTCCGACGTCATCACCAGCATGTCCGGCAAGACCATCGAAGTCGGCAACACCGATGCCGAGGGTCGCCTGATCCTGTGCGACGCCCTCACCTACGCCGAGCGCTTCAAGCCCGCCGCGCTGGTCGACGTGGCCACGTTGACCGGCGCGTGCATCGTCGCGCTGGGCCGCTACGCCAGCGGCCTGATGAGCAAGCACGACGACCTCAGCAGCGAACTGCTGGGCGCCGGCGAGACCGTGTTCGACCGCGCCTGGCGCCTGCCGCTGTGGGACGAGTATCAGACCCAGCTGGAATCCAGCTTCGCCGACGTCTACAACATCGGCGGCCGCTGGGCCGGCGCGATCACCGCCGGCTGCTTCCTCGCGCGCTTCACCGAAGGCCAGCGCTGGGCGCACCTGGACATCGCCGGCGTCTCCAACGACGAGGGCAAGCGCGGCATGGCCACCGGTCGCCCGGTCGGCCTGCTGAGCCAGTGGCTGCTGGACCGCGTCGCCTGATCGGCGACGCGTGCCCGACGCCATGGCCCGTGCCGACTTCTACCTGATCGCCAAGCCGCGCTTCCTCGAAGAACCGCTCAAGCTGGTCTGCGAGCTGGTCCGCAAGGCCTACGACAGCAACCAGTGGACGCTGGTGCTGGCGCGCGACGCCGCACAGGCCGAGGAACTGGATGAGTTGTTGTGGGAGTTCGATCCGGACGCCTACATCCCGCACCAGATCGCCGGCGACGAAGAGGACGAGCTGACGCCCGTGCTGATCGCCACGCCGGACGTCGATGTGCCGGCGCGCGCGCTGGTGATCAACCTGCGCGACGACGCCTTCGCCGGCGCGTGCGAGCGTGTGCTGGAAGTGGTGCCCGCCGACCCGTCCGCGCGCGAGCCGCTGCGCGAGCGCTGGAAGCAGTACAAGGCGCGCGGCTTTGAAGTGAACAAGCACGATATGTAGTGAATCGTCATTCCCGCGAAGGCGGGAACCCAGCGACGTTCAGCACTGCAGTACCTCAATCAATGACACTCCAAGACACTGGATTCCCGCCTTCGCGGGAACGACGAACAAGATGACCGACCTCGCCTCCAGCTACGACCCGAAATCCTTCGAATCCCGCCTGTACGCGCAGTGGGAAGCCGCCGGCTACTTCAAGCCCAGCGGCACGGGCCAGCCGTACACCGTGCTGCTGCCGCCGCCGAACGTCACCGGCACGCTTCACATGGGGCATGCGTTCCAGCACACGCTGATGGACGCGCTGGTGCGCTACCACCGCATGCGCGGCTACGACACGCTGTGGCAGATGGGTACCGACCACGCGGGCATCGCGACGGAAATGGTCGTCAGCCGCAACCTGGCGCAGGAAGGCAAGGGCGAGACCCGCGATTCGCTGGGGCGCGACGGCTTCATCGCCAAGGTGTGGGAATGGAAAGCGCAGTCCGGCGACACCATCGAGCGGCAGATGCGCCGCATGGGTGCGTCCGGCGACTGGTCGCGCAGCACCTTCACCATGGACGACGCCGCCTCGACCGCGGTCATCGAAGCCTTCGTGCGCTGGCACGAACAGGGCCTGATCTACCGCGGCCAGCGCCTGGTCAACTGGGACCCGGTACTGAAGACCGCGATCTCGGACCTGGAAGTGGAGAACGTCGAGGAAGACGGTTTCCTGTGGTCGATCGAGTACCCGCTGGCCGACGGCAGCGGCGCGCTGGTGGTCGCGACGACGCGTCCGGAAACCATGCTCGGCGACACCGCCGTGATGGTGCATCCGGAAGACGAGCGCTACGCGCACCTGATCGGCAAGGCGGTGAAGCTGCCGCTGACCGACCGCGAGATTCCCGTCATCGCCGACGATTACGTCGACCGCGAGTTCGGCACCGGCGTGGTCAAGGTCACGCCCGCGCACGACTTCAACGACTACCAGGTGGGCCTGCGCCACGATCTGCCCCTGATCAACCTGCTGACGCCGACCGCGGCAATCAACGAGAACGCGCCGGAGAAATACCGCGGCCTGGACCGCTACGAAGCGCGCAAGGTCGTGTTGGCGGATCTCGAGGACCTCGGCCTGCTGGTCGAGACCAAGCCGCACAAGCTGCAGGTGCCGCGCGGCGACCGCACCAACCAGGTGATCGAGCCTTACCTGACCGACCAGTGGTTTGTGAAGATGGACGGGCTGGCCAAGCGCGGCCTTGAGCTCGTGGAGTCGGGCGAAGTGAAGTTCGTCCCGCCGAACTGGATCAACACCTACCGCCATTGGATGGAGAACATCCAGGACTGGTGCATCAGCCGCCAGCTCTGGTGGGGCCACCGCATCCCGGCGTGGTTCGATGCCGATGGCACCTGCTACGTCGGTCGCGACGAAGCCGAGGCGCGCGCGAAGGCCGGCCTGTCCGCCGACGTCGTGCTCACGCAGGACAGCGACGTGCTGGAAACCTGGTTCTCCTCGCAGCTGTGGCCGTTCAGCACGATGGGCTGGCCGGACACGCAGGCGATGGCCGCGCGCGGCTTCGACCGCTACCTGCCGTCGTCGGTGCTGGTCACCGGCTTCGACATCATCTTCTTCTGGGTCGCGCGCATGGTGATGGCCACCGACAGCTTCGTCGGCCAGGTACCGTTCCGCGACGTCTACATGACCGGGCTGATCCGCGACAAGGACGGCCAGAAGATGTCCAAATCGAAGGGCAACGTGCTCGACCCGCTCGACATCATCGACGGCATCTCGCTGGAGGACCTGGTCGCCAAGCGCACCGGCGGCCTGATGCAGCCGAAGATGGCCGAGAAGATCGAGAAGGCCACGCGCAAGGAATTCCCCGACGGCATCGTGCCGCACGGCGCCGACGCGCTGCGCTTCACCATCGCCGCGCTGGCGACGCACGGCCGCGACATCAAGTTCGACATGGGCCGCGCCGAGGGCTACAAGAACTTCTGCAACAAGTTGTGGAACGCCACCCGCTTCGTGCTGATGAACACCGACGGCTTCACCGCCACCGGCGTACCGCAACCGACGACCGATGCGGAGAAGTGGATCCTGTCGCGTCTGGCCAAGGTCACCGCCGAGGCCGAGACGCAGTTCGCCGGTTACCGCTTCGACCTGCTGTCGCAGGCGCTGTACGAGTTCGCGTGGAACGAGTTCTGCGACTGGTTCGTCGAACTGGCCAAGCCCGCGCTCAACGGCACCGACGCCGCGGCCGCCGCCAGCACGCGCCACACCCTGCTGTACGTGCTGGAGTCGCTGCTGCGCCTGCTGCACCCGCTGACCCCGTTCGTCACTGAGGAACTGTGGCAGCAGGTCGCGCCGAAGCTGGGCCTCGAGGGCGGCACCATCTCGCTGCGACCCTACCCCGCCGCTGCCGACGTTGCGGGTCATGACTTCGCGCAGGCCGACGCCGACGTGGAGTGGCTGAAGACGATGGTCTCCACGCTGCGTCGCGTGCGCAGCGAGCTCAACGTCTCGCCGGGCAAGACGGTCCGCCTGCTGTTGCAGGACGGCACCGACAACGACCGCGTCCGCATCGCGCGCTTCTCGCCGTCGCTGTCGTTCCTGCTGAAGCTGGACGAGATCGCGTGGCTCGACGCCGGCGCCGAAGCGCCCGCCTCCGCCGCAGCGGTGGTCGGCGAGCTGAAACTGCTGGTCCCGCTGGAGGGCCTGGTCGATCTGGACGCCGAGCGCGCACGCCTGGACAAGGAGATCGCGCGCGTGGCCGGCGAGAAGGACAAGAGCGAAGCCAAGCTGGCCAAGTTCACCGACAAGGTGCCCGCCGCGGTGGTCGAGCAGGAGCGCCAGCGCCTGGTCGAATGGAGCCACCAGCTCGCCGCCCTGCACGGCCAGCGCGCGAAGCTCTGAGGCTCACGTCATCCCGGCCCCGTAGCGTCGAGCTTGCTCGACTCCGCGCAAGCGGCACCGTTGATCGACTGACCGGAAAGAAGCGGAGCAAGCTCCGCTCTACAGCGGAGGCATCGTGGTGATGTCGTCGGCGACCAGTTCGATCGCCATCACCAACGCGTCCTCGCGGCCGTCGCGGGCCGGGTAATAACGCGGGCGGCGGCCGATCTCGTTGAAGCCTTCACTGTGGTACAGCGCGATCGCACCCGGGTTGGACGGACGCACTTCCAGGAACACACGCTGCGCTCTCAGGTCGCGGGCGATCTTCACCAGTGCACGCAGCAGGTAGCGGCCCAGCCCGCGCCCCTGGCGCTCCGGCGCGATGCAGATGTTCAGCACGTGCGCTTCGTCGGCGGCGATGCTCAACAGACCGTAGCCGATCACCAAGCCGTGTTCGGTGAGCACCCACGAGGGATAGCCGGCCTTCAGGCAGTCGCGGAAGATGCCGCGTGTCCACGGGAAGGGATAGCCCCGCTGCTCGATCGCCAGCACGGCATCCAGGTCGGCCTCGCGCATCGGCCGCAGGCTGGGGGCGGACGCGGGCGAAGCCTCGACGCCCAGCGCGCTCACGCCGGCGCACTCCGACGCAGGCGGCGCAAGGTGGGCCACAGCGCACGCTTGGCCGCGGGATTCCCGCGCAACTCGGCCGAACTGGGCCACTGCGCGAACAGCTCAGCCGCACCGGGCGCGTTCGGATTGCATCCCGACGCGCGGATCAGGGCGAAATGCAAGCGATCCGGCAGCCGCGCACCCGGGGCACGCGGTGCCGGTGCGGACCGCGCGGGGGTGGGACGATCTTCAGCTTCGCGTACCGGCGGACGGCTGCGTGGTGCGGGAGAGGGGGATTCGCGTTCGATCCGTTCGACGCGCGCCGTCGACGCGTCCGCGACCGGTGTCGGCGCACCGGCCTCGGTCGGCCAGTCCGCGGGCAGGTACACCGTGTGGCCGAGCGCGCCGAGCCAGCCCTGCTGCTCGGCCGACCACAAACGGTCCGCCGCCAGCGTCATGCGGCGCCGTCCCGCGTGCGGCGCGTCCGCTGCCACAGCCAATGGGCAGGCCCGGACAACGCATAGACCACGCCCACCGCGAACAGCGTGCGCGGCAGATCGATGAACAGGATCGCGAGCGCCAGCGGCACCAGGGCGAGCACGACGAACGGGATGCGGTCGGCCTTGGCACCGCCCTCGCCCGTGCCCTTGAAGCTCCAGAAGCGGATCCGGCTGACCATCAACAACGCCGCCACCAGCGTGACCGCCAGCGCCACGTAGCGCAGTTCTTCGCCGGTCCAGCCCAGCTCGCCGTCGGCGAAGGCCCAGACGAAGGACATCATCAGCCCGGCCGCCGCCGGGCTGGCCAGGCCGATGAACCAGCGCTTGTCCACCGTGCCGACCTGGGTGTTGAAGCGCGCCAGCCGCAGTGCCGCGCAGGCCGCGTAGAGGAACGCCACCACCCAGCCGACCCGCCCCATCACGCCGCCGTCGAATTTCAGCGCGGACAGCGACCAGTGGTACATCACCAGCGCCGGCGCCAGGCCGAAGCTGACCAGATCGGCCAGCGAGTCGTACTGCACGCCGAAGTCGCTGCTGGTGCCGGTCAGGCGCGCCACACGGCCGTCGATGCCGTCCATCAAGCCCGCGACGAACACGGCGATGGCCGCATTGACGAACTGGCCGTTGGCGGCGGCGATGATCGCGAAGAACCCGGCGAACAGGCCCGCGGTGGTGAACAGGTTGGGCAACAGGTAGATCCCGCGGGAGCGCGGGGGCGGTTTGATTTCGTTCATGGGTCGCAGTTTAGCCCAACGATTCCGCCTCCCGGCTTGCCTGCGCGCGCTTGGGGTGCTGCAATCGCGGTTCCCCGGTCCCGGAGCCTGCCATGCGCCTCGCCCCCTGCCTCGCCGCGCTGGCGCTGTGCCTCACCGTCGCCACCACCGCACAGGCCCAGCAGGTCTATCAGTGGAAGGACAAGAACGGGGTCACCCACTACTCCGACAGTCCCCCGCCGAATCAGGCGACCCAGAACCGGCGCATCAACCAGTACGGCGCTGCGACGGCGGACACGCAGCCCGTCGGCAAGTCCGTCGAGAACCCGCAGTGCCTGACCGCCCGCTCGAACCTGCAGATCCTGACCAACAGCAAGGGCGCGGTCCGGCAGGATACGGATGGCGACGGCAAGCCCGACACGACCCTCGATGACACCGCCCGCGCCAACCAGCGCGGCCTCGCCGAAGCGGCCGTGAAGGCCTATTGCACTCCCGCCGGCCCCTGATCCGGTAGATGCGTGCGTGGCTGGCCATCGCGGCAGGCCTCGGGATAGGCGTCGGCATCGCCTGGTGGCTTTCGAAAGACGGACCCGACGCCGGCAACGAGCGGCGTGAGGCGCGTCGGACGTCCACTCCCGTCGACACCCGGCCATCGCTGTACCGCTGGCGCGACGACGCCGGCGTGCTCCAGATCACCGAGAAGCCGCCCAGGCACCGGCCCTTCGAGCGCATCGACCGCGAGACCGCGGCAGGCATCCGGGTAAGCGGCGAGCCTGCGGACACGGAGCGATAACGCCCCGCGCGCGGCCAAGGCTGGCAAAATAGGCGATTCATCCCCTGAACGCCGATGCCGATGCGCCTGTCGCAGTTCCACCTCCGCACCACCAAGGAAACCCCGGCCGACGCCGAGCTGGTCAGCCACCAGCTGATGCTGCGCGCCGGCATGATCCGCAAACTGGCCGCCGGCCTGTACACCTGGTCGCCGCTGGGCCTGCGCGTGCTGCGCAAGGTGGAGACCGTCGTGCGCGAGGAAATGGACCGCGCAGGCGCGATCGAGATGATCATGCCGACCATCCAGCCCCGCGAGCTGTGGGAAGAGACCGGGCGCTGGGAGAAGTTCGGCGGGCAGCTGCTGAAGATCACCGACCGCAAGGAGCAGCATTTCTGCTACAGCCCGACGGCCGAGGAAGCGGTCACCGACTTCGCGCGCCAGGAGCTGTCCAGCTACAAGCAGCTGCCGGTCAACTTCTACCAGATCCAGACGAAGTTCCGCGACGAGATCCGCCCGCGCTTCGGCGTGATGCGGGCGCGCGAGTTCGTGATGAAGGACGCCTACTCCTTCCACATCACGGACGAGGACCTGGGGCGCGAATACCGCAACATGCATGCGGCCTACACGCGCATCTTCACCCGCCTGGGCCTGGACTTCCGTGCCGTGCAGGCGGACAGCGGCGCCATCGGTGGCGACGCCTCGCAGGAATTCCACGTGCTGGCGGACTCCGGCGAAGACTCCATCGCGTTCTCCACCGGTTCGGACTACGCGGCGAACGTCGAGAAGGCCCAGGCCGCCGCGCCGGGCCCGCGTGCCGCCGCATCGGAAACGATGAACAAGGTGGCCACGCCCACGCAGAAGACCTGCGAGGACGTCGCCGCGCTGCTCAGCATCCCGTTGCAGCGTACGGTGAAGTCGATCGCGGTGATGACGGAGGGCGGTTTCGTGCTGGCGCTGGTGCGCGGCGACCACGCCGTCAACGAGATCAAGCTGGGCAAGGTTGCCGGCCTGGCCGACTACCGCATGGCCAGCGAGGCGGAAATCGCCGCCCACCTCGGCAGCGAGCCGGGCTTCCTCGGCCCGGTGAAGCCGCGCGACGCCATCCGCGTGGTGGCCGACCGCGACGTCGCCGCGATGGCGGACTTCGTCGTCGGTGCCAACGAGGCCGGCTACCACCTGACCGGCGTCAACTGGGGCCGCGACCTGCAGGAGCCCGAGACCGTGGCCGACATCCGCAACGTGGTGGAAGGCGACAAGGCGGCCGACGGCGGCGAGATCCGCCTCGTCCGCGGTATCGAGGTCGGCCACGTGTTCCAGCTCGGCCGCAAGTACAGCGAAGCCATGAAGTTCACCGTGCTGGACGACAGCGGCAAGGCCGCCGCGCCGGCGATGGGCTGCTACGGCATCGGCGTGTCGCGCATCGTCGCCGCCGCCATCGAGCAGAACCACGATGCCAACGGCATCATCTGGCCCGTGCCGATGGCGCCCTGGGAAGTGGCGGTCTGCGTGATCAACCCGAAGAACGATGCCGCGGTAAACGCGGCGGCCGAGCAGTTGCTGGCGGACCTGCAGGCGGCCGGCATCGAAGCGGTGCTCGACGACCGTGGCCTTCGTCCGGGCGCGATGTTCGCGGACATCGAGCTGGTCGGCATTCCCCACCGCGTGGTGGTGTCCGAGCGCGGCCTCGCGGCTGGCACGTTCGAGTACCGCGCACGCCGTGAGACCGAAGCGGAAAACATCGGACGCGACGCACTGCTGGCGCGCGTGCGCGCCTGAAGATCGGGCGCGGCGCGGTTTGTGCCGCGCTCGCCCGCTCGCTTATGATCGGGCGACTGCCATGGACGGGCCTTCCCTTCCCGACTGGAGATAGTTGATGTCGATCGACCTGCGTAACCTGTCCGCCAAGGAACTTGGCGCCCTGATCGCGAAGGCCAAGGAACAGCAGACCAAGCTGGCCAAGCGCACGCCCATCGCCACCGTGCGCGGCAAGATCACCAAGTTCGCGAAGGCCGAGGGCTACACGGTGGAGGAGCTGTTCGGTACCGCCGGACGCAGCGCGCCGAAGACGGCCGCCAAGCCCGCGGTCTCGCGTGCCGGCCGCAAGCTGGGCAAGGTGGCGCCGAAGTATCGCAACCCGGCCAACCCCAAGGAAACCTGGACCGGCCGTGGCAAGCATCCGCGCTGGATGGCCGCGCTGATCACCAAGGGCAAGAAGGCCGAAGACTTCCTCATCAAGAAGAAGTAAGCCGTTTCGGAAGCGAATACGAACGGGAGGCCTGGCCTCCCGTTCTTCGTTTGCGCAGGCTTCAGAGATTCTTGCGCGAGGAGATCAGCAGGTTGCCGAACAGCAGGCCCGCGATCAGTGCCATCACCACGTTGGTGACGGCCAGCAGCGCCGACTGGCCCACGCCGACGTCCTGCTGCTGCACCAGCGTCAGCAGGCCGCGCAGGCTGGTGCTGCCGGGCACCAGCATCAGGATGCCCGGCACGCGGATCAGCGCACCAGGCCGGTTGGCCCAGCGTGCGAAGGCGTTGCCGGCCGCGGTCAGCGTCAACGCCGACAGGAAGATGCCGACCGGGCTTCCCCACGCCGCACCCGCGTAACGCGAGATGCTGTAGCCGGCGATCGCGGCCGCCATCACCCAGAAGTAGTCGCGCCGGTGCGCCTTGAACAGCACCGCGAACGCGTAGGCCGCCACCACCATCGCGCCCCACTCCACCCACTCCGGCTGCGGCCGCGAGGCACGCACCTCCGGATACAGGCCCAGCAGCTGGGCCAGGGTCACCGCGATCATGCTGCCCACGGCGAGCTTCAGCACGGTCGCCAGCGCGCCCGCGAAACGCGCCACGCCGGAGACCAGGTGCTGGCTGGTGAGCTCGTTCACCGCGTTGGTCAGCGCCATGCCGGGCAACAGCACGATCAGCGACGCGATGATCACCGTGTTGAGGTTCAACGGGCCGATGAAATTCGCCACGAGGATCGCGACGAAGCCCGCCACCAGCGCGGAGATCGCGTCGCTGGCTTCCTTCATCTGCGGCCGGCGCGCGATCAGTTCGCCCAGCACGCCGATGATCACGCCGATGAGGCCGGCGGTCGCCATGTCCAGCCACGGCAGGCGCCACAGGCCGGCGACGGCGGCCGCCGCCAGGCCGGAGGCGAATATCTGCATCGCGCGCCAGCGGACGCCGGGCGTCCGGTCCAGCGCGCGCAGCGCGGTATGGCCCTGGGCGATGCTCATCTCGCCCGCCGACACGGCGTCGGCGATGCGGTCGGCTTCGCTCAGCTTGTGCAGGTCGGTCTCGCCGGGCGCGAGCCGGATCACCCGCGTGCTGTCGCTGGCGCCGAGCGGCCTCACCGGATCGCTGAAGCTCAGGATCAGGCCGGTGGGATTGGACCAGGGTTCGCAATCCAGGCCCAGGCGCTGGGACAGGCCGACGACCGCGCCTTCCAGCCGCTGCGCGGTGGTGCCGTAGCTGTGCAGCCGGCCGGCGATCTCGCACACGAAGGCGATGCGCTGGGCGTAGGTGGCGGTCGTGAGCGTCTCGTCGGGCATCGCCACAGTATCGCCGAAGCCGCGGGCCGACGCCTTCATCGGACGCTGCTTACACTACGCGGGTAAACGACAGGCAGGGGAACGGGTGGGCATCGGCGAAGCCATGGCACTGGGCAGCGCGGCGACGTGGGCGGTGGGCGTGATCCTGGCGCGCCAGCTGGGCGCGCACCTGCCGCCGCTCGCGCTCAATCTGCTCAAGAACGGGCTGGTGCTCGCCGTGCTGGCGCCGGTGGCGCTGGTGGTCCACGCCGGCGCATGGCCCGTGTTGCCGGCGAGCGAACTCGCCATCGTCGTCGCCAGCGGCGTCATCGGCATCGCGCTGGCCGACACGCTGTACTTCCGTGCGCTCAACGAACTGGGCGCCGGACGGATGGGCGTGATCGGCAATCTCTACAGCCCGTTGGTGCTGCTGCTCGGCTTCGTGTTCCTGGACGAACGCCTGGGCGCGGGGCAGTGGCTGGGCTTCGCGCTGGTGGGGCTGGGCGTCCTGCTGGTCAGCCGCCCGCCCGGCGAGTGGAAGACGCATCCGCAGCACACGGCGCGTGGCGTCATGATCGGGCTGGTCGCGATCGCGCTGATGGCGATCGCCATCGTGATGGTCAAGCGGACCCTGGAAAGCCAGCCGCTGCTCTGGGTCACCCTGTTGCGACTGGCGGGCGCGGTCGCGGGCCTGCTCGTGCTGGCCGTGCTGCCCGCCATGCGGGCGCGCATGCGCTTCGTCGCCGCCGACGTGCCGTGGCATCGTCTGGTACTGGCCGCACTGATCGGCCAGGGTCTGTCCATGGTGCTCTGGCTGGGCGGCTACAAGTTCACGTCGGCCTCGGTGGCGGCGATCCTCAACGAATCCGCGTCGGTCTTCCTGGTGGTGCTCGCAGCGCTGTGGCTGCGCGAGCCGCTCGGCAAGCGGGCGTTCATCGGCGTGGTCCTCACGTTCAGCGGTATAGCCTGTATGCTCCTTGGCCGAGCGACGCCATGACCCCCACCCTTGCCCGCCCGCGCTGCGAAGCCGATCCCGCCGAGCCCGGACAGGTGCGGCTGGGCGGCGACTGGACGCTGTCCAGTGCGCTGGTGGTGGCGGAGCAGCTGCGTGCGCTCCCCGATGCGGTGGAGCGCATCGACGCCACCGCGATCGACCGCATCGATTCGGCCGGCGTGCTGCAGCTGCTGCGGTTCGCCAAGCGCCGCGGCATGGAGTTGTCCGACATCGCGTTCCGCCAGGACCATCGCGCGCTGGTCAGCACCATCGAAGACGTCGCCGACGACCGGCCGCCGCGCAAGCGCGACTACGGCGTGCTGGCCGCGCTCTCGCGCCTGGGCTACCGCGTGCACGAGAATGGCCAGGAGATCGTCGCCCTGCTGAGCTTCACCGGCGAGAACCTGGTCAAGCTGGTGCGCATGGTCAAGGAGCCGCGCCGCTTCCGCCCCACCGCCACCGTCGCCCACATGGAAGCGGTCGGCCTGGATGCGGTGCCGCTGGTGATCCTGCTGTCGTACATGGTGGGTGCGGTGATCGCGTTCCTCGGCTCCACCGTGCTGCGCGACTTCGGCGCGGAAATCTACGTGGTGGAACTGGTGAGCATCGCGTTCCTGCGCGAGTTCGCCGTGCTGATGACCGCGATCGTCCTGGCCGGGCGCACCGCCTCGGCGTTCACCGCCCAGATCGGCGCGATGAAGAGCCGCGAGGAGATCGACGCGATCCGCACGCTGGGCCTGGACCCGGTGGACCTGCTGGTGATCCCGCGCCTCATCGCGCTGCTGGTGATGCTGCCGCTGCTGACCTTCATCTCGATGATGGCCGGCCTGGCCGGCGGCGTCACCGTCGGCGCCTTCGACCTCGGCATCCCGCCGCAGATGTACATCTCGCGCATGCACGAAACGATCGAGGTGAAACACTTCCTGGTGGGCCTGTCCAAGGCGCCGGTATTCGCGCTGGTGATCGGCCTGATCGGCTGCCTCGAAGGCCTGCGCGTGGAAGGCACCGCGCAGTCGGTGGGCGAGCGCACCACCTCGAGCGTGGTGCAGACGATCTCGCTGGTCATCATCATCGACGCGCTCGCCGCGTTGTGGTTCATGCACATGGACTGGTGAGGCGATGAGCGACGACAGCCCCATCATCCGCGTGCGTGGCCTGGTCAACCGCTTCGGCGAGCAGACCGTGCACGAAGGCCTGGACCTGGACGTGCGCCGCGGCGAGATCCTCGGCGTGGTAGGCGGTTCGGGCACCGGCAAGTCCGTGCTGATGCGCTCGATCCTCGGCCTGCGCCAGCCCGATGAAGGGCAGATCACGGTGCTCGGCGAGGATGCGCGCTCCGAAGATCCTGCCGCGCGCCAGCACATAGAACGCAACACCGGCGTGCTGTTCCAGGATGGCGCGCTGTTCTCGTCGCTGACCGTCGGCGAGAACGTGCAGGTGCCGCTGAAGGAACACCATCCGGAATTGCCCGACAGTTGGCGTTACGAACTGGCGTTGCTCAAGGTGAAACTGGCCGGCCTGCCCGCCGACGCGCTCAACAAGCTGCCCTCGCAACTGTCCGGCGGCATGCGCAAGCGCGCCGGCCTGGCGCGCGCGCTGGCGCTCGACCCGCCCCTGCTCTTCCTCGACGAGCCCACGGCCGGCCTGGATCCGATCGGCGCGGCCGCCTTCGACCGACTGATCAAGACGCTGCAGGAGGCGCTCGGGCTGACCGTGTTCCTGATCACCCACGATCTGGATACGCTGTACGCCATCTGCGACCGCGTCGCCGTGCTGGCCGACCAGCAGGTCGTCACCGTGGCGCCGCTCAGCGAAGTCGAACGGTTCGACCACCCCTGGGTGCAGGAGTATTTCCACGGTCCCCGCGCACGCGCCGCGCGCGACGGACAGACGGCCTTCGGGCCACCCCACACGCAAACGGCGGTCTGATCGATGGAAACCCGTGCCAATTACGTGCTCATCGGCGCCTTCACGCTGATCATCGCCGCCGCGCTGCTGCTGTTCGGCCTGTGGGCGGCCAAGTATTCGTCCGAACGCACCTGGCAGGAATACCAGGTGGTCTTCCGCGAGGCCGTCACCGGCCTGTCGGTCGGCAGCCCCGTCCAGTACAACGGCATCGCGGTCGGCTCGATCACGAAGCTCTCGCTGGCGCCCAACGATCCGCGCCAGGTGATCGCGCGCATCCGGGTGGAGTCCTACACCCCGGTGAAGACCGATACGCGCGCCAAGCTCGC
This sequence comes from Pseudoxanthomonas sp. CF385, assembly GCF_900104255.1. NCBI lineage: Bacteria > Pseudomonadati > Pseudomonadota > Gammaproteobacteria > Lysobacterales > Lysobacteraceae > Pseudoxanthomonas > Pseudoxanthomonas sp. CF385. The sequence goes on along the minus strand of NZ_FNKZ01000001.1, from coordinate 995,374 downwards.
CATCACCAGCCTGACCGGCCCGACCATCATCCAGCTCAGCGGCGGCACCCCGCAGGCGCCGTCGCTGACCAGCGTGGACACGCGCGAAGCGCCGGTGATCCAGACGGCGCCTTCCGCACTGCAGAACATCACCGACACCGCCAACCGCATCGTCGAACGGCTGGACCAGGTGCTCAGCGACAAGAACGTCGCCAGCATCACCACCACGCTCGAGAACCTGGAGGCGATGAGCACCTCGCTGGCCAGTCGCGAAGACGGGCTGGAGTCGCTGATCGTCAGCGCGCGCGATGCCGCTCAGAACCTCGACAAGACCCTCACCACCACCAACGGCACCATCGAGCGCCTGGACCAGAACCTGGTGCGCGAGCTGCCCGACATCCTGGCCAAGCTCGAAAGCACGCTGGGCAAGCTGGATTCCGCCGCCGGCAACGCCGATGCGATCATTGGCGAGAATCGCGCGGCCATCAACAGCTTCGCCAACGATGGCCTCGGCCAGTTGGGCCCCACCCTCACCGAGCTGCGCGGACTGGTACGCGACCTCCGCCGCGTCAGCGATCGTCTCGAAGGCAATCCCGCGCGCTACTTGCTGGGCCGCGACGCACCGAAGGAGTTCGACCCGAAATGAAAGCGCTGCGCTCCGCCCTGTGTGTTTCGATGCTGGCGTTCGCCCTGGCCGGTTGTTCGGTGCTGGGCGGCGAGCAGCGCGATCCGGTGACGATCTACGCCCCCGATGTGCGCGTGCCCGTGCGCGCGGAATGGCCCACCGTTCGCTGGTCGCTGGTGATCGCAAAGCCCACCGCGGCCCGCGTCGTGGACAGCCCGCGCATCTCGGTGCGGCCCACGCCGGGCGAACTGCAGGTCTACCGCGGCGTTTCATGGGCGCAGCCGGCAACCGACCTGGTGCAGGACGCCGTGCAACGCACGCTGGAGGATTCCGGGCGCATCCCTGCCGTGGCGAGCGCCGATGCCGGCATCCTGGGCGACTACAAGCTGGTGATGGATGTGCGCCGCTTCGAAGCGGACTACGCGGGCGCCACCGTGCCTTCCGCCGTCGTGGAGGTCAGCGCCAAGCTGGTCAGCAGCCGCGACCAGCGCGTGGTGGCATCGCGCACGTTCCTCAATCAGCAGGCCGCCACGTCCGTCGACGTCGCCCAAGTCGCGCAGGCGTTCGACGGTGCGCTCGCGGCCGTGACGGGCGACATGGTGGGCTGGGTGCTGGCCTCCGGCCAGGACGACGCGCCCCTGCGTCGCTGAACGCGTCAGCGCCGCCTGCCGGAATCCACATGGCGGAACGTCAGATTGATACGCGGTCCCACAGGACGCGCCGTGCGCGGCAGCGCATGCCGATAGAGGCGCTGGGTATCGCCCGACATCACGAGCAGGCTGCCGTGCGGCAGTACGAGCGCGCTACGCACCGCCGGGTTTTCCCGATGCTTCAGCAGGAATCGTCGTGGCGCCCCCAGGCTCACCGATGCGATCAACGGCTTGAGGCCCAGTTCCGGCTCATCATCGCTGTGCCATCCCATCGCATCGCGTCCGTCGCGGTACAGGTTCGCCAGCACGCTATTGAACGGCGAGCCCAGCGCTGACTGGAGCCTGACGCGCACCGCGGACAGTGCGTCCGTCCAGGGAAGGGGCGCGAACCGCGTACCCGAATAGCGATACACCGCGTCCGGGTCGCCAATCCACGCGCTGAGCCGGGGCGAATCGACCTCGCGACCGAACAGCCGGATCCGGTGCACGCTCCAGGGCAGCGCATCAATCAGGTCATCGAACAGCCGATCCGCAGCGTCCGCGCCCAGCCAGTCGGGCCAGAACCCAAGCGAGGCCCCGGGCAGGCCCGTGCCGATTCCATCCGTGGGCAGCGGCAGAGGTATGGTCATGCCGCCGATGCTGGCGGATTTGCCCCGGTCCGCGCAAACCCCGAAAATACCGGCAGCCAAATGCCATGCCGGAGCCGCAGCGATGTCCGATGTCGAACGCGATGTAATGGAATACGACGTCGTGACCGTCGGTGCGGGTCCCTCGGGCCTGGCATTCGCCATCCGGCTGAAGCAGCTGAATCCCGACATCTCCGTCTGCGTGATCGAGAAGGCCAGCACCATCGGCGCGCACATCCTGTCCGGCGCCGTGATAGAACCCGCGCCGCTGGATGCCCTGCTCCCGGGTTGGCGCGACAGCCCGCCGCCGGTCTGCGTGCCGGCCGCGGACGACGAGTTCTGGTACTTCAGCAAGGAGGGAGGCCGCAAGTTCCCGATGGTGCCGCCCGGCATGCGCAACCACGGCAACTTCATCGTCTCGCTCGGCGCGATGTGCGCCTGGCTGGCGCCGCAGGCCGAAGCGCTGGGCGTGGAAATATATCCGGGCTTCGCCGCCGCCGAGACGCTGCACGACGAGGACGGCAAGGTGATCGGCGTGCGCATCGGCGACATGGGCATCGCGAAGGACGGCAGCCACAAGCCCGGCTACACGCAGGGCATCGACATCCGGGCCAAGGTCACCGTGCTGGCCGAAGGCGCACGCGGCCACCTGACCAAGCGGCTGGTGAAGCGCTTCGCGTTGGACAAGGACAGCGACCCGCAGGCGTATTCGATCGGCATCAAGGAGCTGTGGCAGGTGCCGGAAGGCCGCGTCACGCCCGGCAAGATCGTGCATACCCTGGGTTGGCCGGCGAGCAACGACATTTACGGCGGCAGCTTCCTGTACCACCTGGACAACAACCAGATCGCGCTGGGCTACGTCAGTGGCCTGGACTACAAGGATCCGGAGTACAAGCCGTGGGAAGCTTTCCAGCAATGGAAGAACCACCCGCTGATCAAACCGGTTCTCGAGGGCGGCAGCATCCTGTCGGCCGGCGCGCGCGCCATCGTCACCGGCGGTTGGCAGTCGCTGCCGAAGGTGGAGATGCCGGGCGCCCTACTGATCGGCGACACCGCCGGCCTGCTCAACGTGCCGAAGATCAAAGGCACGCACCAGGCGATCCGCAGCGGCATGCTGGCGGCCGAGCACCTGGCGGCGTCGCAACTCGCGCCCGAAGGTTTCGACGCGAAACTGCGCAGCTCCGAGGCGATGGCCGAGCTGAAGTCGGTACGCAACATCAAGCCCGGCTTCAAGAAAGGCCTGTGGTTCGGCATGGCCAACGCCGCCTGGGAGACCGTCACCGGCGGTCACTCGCCATGGACGCTGAAGATGAAGCCCGACTGGTCCTCGCTCGACAAGATCGGCGAACACGAGGACCCCAAGCGCGATTACGTGGACCGCACGCTCGCCCCGCGCGACCGCCTGCAGGGCGTCTATTTCGCCGCCACCGAGCACGACGAAGACCAACCCGTCCACCTGCGCGTCCTCGACACCTCGGTATGCGTGAGCCGCTGCGCCGCGGAGTACGACAACCCCTGCACGCGCTTCTGCCCGGCAGGGGTGTATGAGATCGTCGACGACGGCAACGGCAAGCGCCTGCAGATCAATGCCGCCAACTGCGTGCACTGTAAGACCTGCGACATCAAGGACCCCTACCAGATCATCGACTGGGTGACGCCGGAAGGCGGCTCGGGGCCGAATTACCAGAACCTCTAGGAAGCCTGTGACGAACCCCCTGTCACGTCGGGTCCGCACCACCCTGTTCTACGCGCTGCGCGCGGCCTTTCGTCTTACGCCCATGCCGCAGGCGACGCGGGACCGGCTGCGTCAGCGTTTCCTCGATACGCGCGGCGATTGGGTGCCGGAGGGCCCGACGGGCAAGGCACCCGAGGGCGTTCTGCCGCGCAGGCCCTACGTCCGCTCGGACGAGCGCGCCATCGGTTACGTGCCTTACGAGAAGGGCGAGCTGCCGGATCCGCTGCCCGCCACGCTCGTCGCCTTCTACCTGCCTCAGTTCCACACCATTCCCGAGAACGACGCATGGTGGGGCAAGGGCTTCACCGAGTGGCGCAACGTAACCCGCGCCCTGCCCCAGTTCGAAGGCCACTACCAGCCCAAACTTCCCGGCGACCTCGGGTTCTACGACCTGCGCAACGTCGAGGTGATGCACGAACAGGCGCGCCTGGCCCGCGAGTACGGCATCAGCGCGTTCTGCTTCTACTTCTACTGGTTCGGCGGCAAGACCCTGCTCGAAACCCCGCTACGCAACTGGCTCAACGACAAGACCATCGACCTGAAGTTCTGCCTGTGCTGGGCGAACGAAAAATGGACCCGTACCTGGGACGGCCGCGGAAACGAAATCCTGATCGACCAGCAACACAGCCCCGAGGACGACCTCGCGTTCATCGAGCATGTTGCGGAGTACATGCGGGACCCGCGGTATCTGCGCGTCGATGGCAAGCCCATGCTCGTGGTGTATCGACCCGAGGTTTTCGACAACCTGGCCTCCAGCACGCAGCGCTGGCGCGACTATTGCGTACGTTCCGGAATTGGTGAGATCCACCTGGCCTACGTCCAAAGTTTTGCTGCGCCCGCCCCGGAATCTATCGGCTTCGATGCGGCTATCGAGTTCCCTCCCAACCTCACCACCGCCCGCCCAGTCGCTCCACCGCAGCTGTTGAACCCGGACTATGCAGGTCAGGTTATCGACTGGAGGCAGATGGCCGCCGAGTTCCTGCATAAGGAACCCGTCAGCGACCTGCCCCTTTACCGGGGAGTGACGCCCTCCTGGGACAACGAAGCGCGCCGCACTGGGAGAGGCAGAACCTTTGCCTACAGCTCAGCGCGCGCCTTCCGCAACTGGCTCGCTGCCTGCATCCCCAAGCCTGGAACCCCCGCTGGAAATACGCCGTTGGTATTCATCAATGCCTGGAACGAATGGGCCGAGGGTGCAGCTCTCGAACCTGACATGGCGTTCGGTCATGCCTCATTGAAAGCTGTTCGCGACAGCCTACACTTCGTATCGGCCACCCGATCGAAGAGAGAGACCAGCAAACCCGTCCCCGCCATCATCCACGCTTGGTATGTCGAAGAGCTGGCAGAGATACTCGCGACACTGAAGCAATGCCCTGTCGACTGGCGCTTCATCATCACTACCTCCGCCGAACGCGAAGCCGACATACGTCGCGTGGTATCGGCAGCCCAGATCGCTACCGACATCCGCATCTTCGAGAACAGGGGGCGTGACATTCTGCCCTTTCTCCAGGTCGCGGAGAGTCTGGTCGATAGCGAAGACTTCGTCCTCAAGCTCCACACAAAACGCTCGCCCCATCGCACCGATGGCGCTCGCCTTCGCGCGGACATGCTCGCCTCGCTTTGCAGCCCGGCGACGGCGCCCGCCATCTTGGAAACGATGAAAACCGACGCGGATGTCGGGCTCGTGGCATGCGCCCAGCATTTTCACCCTCTGCAGAAGCTGCTCGGCGCAAATGGTGCGGGGCTCGAGTATCTGACTTCCCGGATTGGTATTCCGTATCCCCGTGCTTTCCCTGCCGGCAGCATGTACTGGGTTCGGCTCGACGCCCTGTCTCCACTACTGGACGCTGGGTTGCGCCGGTCCGAGTTCGAGAGCGAGGGCAGCCAGATCGATGGCACGCTCGCCCATGCCGTGGAGCGCGCGATATCGCAGGTGGTCGAGAGCTCGGGATACACTATCAGGCAGGTTTGACCCACGTTTGGCGAATAAGGGCCAAGGACACATGCAGGATCTTAACTACTCGGCGCTTGAAAGAATCGCTGTGCCGCGCCCCACCGATCGGCTGACCTACCTGGAACGCTGCGCGGAAGGCAAGCTGGTCTTTGATCTGGGCGCGCTCGATGAGACCGCCTATCAAGCGAAGCAAACCACCCGGCATTGGCTGCACGCCCGCCTATGCGGCGCCGCGAGGAAGGTGGTGGGTATCGACAACTCCTCGCTCGTGCCGGACGCCGGCCTAGCCACCGCCGAGAACGGCATCATCGTGCGCGAGAATATTTTCGATCTCCACCCGGTGGTGGAGAAGCACGGGAAGCCCGACCTGATAGTGGCCGGAGAGCTGATTGAGCACCTTCCTGACACATCAGCGCTGCTTGCCTCGTTGAAGGCCACACCCTCACTGCAGGGCGTCGAACTGTTGGTCACCACGCCGAATGCGTGCTGCTGGCACAACGGACTGGTTGGACTAGTCGGTATGGAGTCCATGCACAAGGACCACCTGCAGATTTACTCGTACAAGACTCTGCGTACCTTGTTCGAGCGGTCAGGCATCAAGATAGAGGCGTTGCTACCTTATCGAGCAAGATTCCCCGAAATGATCGAAGGCCGAAGCGCGGCGACATCTGTGGCTGCACGGGCTTTCCAGTCGATCGTCAACGGACTGGAGCTTGTGTCGCCCATCTTGAGCGCAGGCTGGATCGTCCGCGCCCGCATCTGATTGTCGTCGCGAACGTCCACTCACGGAAGTCGGCATCCCGATAACTTGCCGTCGCGCTTTGCCGGCGAGCCAGAACCAGGCACCTACGCGAGCACCCATACAAACACGGCACAAAAAAAGGGCGGACCTAAGTCCGCCCTTTCTTGCCTTGTCAGTTGTAGTTAACCGATTTATCGATGGGCTTCCAGTCGCCGCTGTACGAACCCAGCGTCACGTGCACGAACGTTGAGCCATTGCCCGCCAGCATCTGCAAGTCCTTCGCAGCGCTGCTCCAGATGACATCAACTATGCCATCGCCGTTGTAGTCGCCCACGCTGACGGCGGAGTAGCCAGGCGCAGCTGAGAAACCTCTGCTGCCGCTGATGGCCGCGCCATTCATCAGCCAATAGCCCCACTGATTCGTCACCTTGTTATGGATCAGCAGGTCGTCCCTGCCATCACCATTGACGTCGCCCGATGCAAAAATCCGTCCCGCATCGGGATAGTTGCCAATCTTGGCGTCCGTGAAGGTGTTTCCGTTGCCGGTCAGCAGGATGATGTCATTGGTCGGACCCACCCACACCAAGTCCAGCCTACCGTCGCCGTTGAAGTCACCAACAGTCGCGATGTTGTATCCCGCTGCCGCACTCGTCGAATACGTTTTTATCCTGGTCGCGCCATTCATTATCCAGTAGCCGTACTCGCGCGTGGTCGCGTTGTGCCAGATCAAGTCGGCTCGCCCGTCACCATCCACATCACCCGCAGCAACGACTTTCCACCCAGCCGGATAGGTGCCGATGTAGACCCCTGCGCCAAAGCCGCTCGCACCCGCCGGAACGAAGTACAGGTCGCGCTGAGGGCTTTGCCACACAAGGTCCATGCGACCGTCGGCAGTGAAGTCGCCCTGCGCGGCGATGGTAAGGCCTGGCGCAGAGGGGACGTTCGGCGCATGGGTGATGCCCGCGCCATCCAGCAGCCAATATCCGTAGCTCGACAGCGTCGCGTTGTGCCAGACAAGGTCGTCCTTGCCATCGCCATTGATGTCATTCTTCGCGCTGCCAACGATGGGCACAACGGTCGCCCTGAACTGCGCCACCACCGGAATCGTCTGATTCAGCGTGCGCGCGTTGTCTTCGCTGTTCGCAACACCGCAGGCGCGGCCGCCGCAGATCGTGACGTTGGGATTGGAGAAGACGCGGTAGGGCGTGTCGCCGCCCGCTTCGTCGCCATACGCATCGAGCGTGAAGAAGTTGCCGTTGGCGGCATCGGTGTTCAGGCCGAACGAATAGGTGTAAGCGCCGTACAACAGGTTGGTGCCGCCCGGCGGGTTGTTGGGATTGATCTTCGAGTTCGCCCGGTCATGCGCGGCACCCATCAGGTGACCGGCTTCGTGCACCAGCGTTTCGTCTGCGCAGTAATAGGTCTTGCCGTCCGTACCCTGGTCGTAGCCGTCGCTGATGACGGCGTATCCGAAGGGCGCGTCGGACACCCGCACGCCGCCGTTCTGCGCACCTGCGCCGTTCAACCAAGCAACACCGCAACCCGCATTCTCCGGCGTGGTGAACTTGCGTACCAGGATCGCGATATCGGCACCGTACTGGTCGCGGGCCGTTCGCAGCGGAACAAGGCTGGGCGGCACGGCCACTTGCGCCGAGCCGTTGCTACCCGTCACTTCGTTCAACGCGGTGGCGTTCGCCGTCGAGTTCGTGTAGCTGACCTGCACCGCATTCACGATGCGCAGGTAGCCGTTGATCTGGCTGTTGGTGAAAGCCTGGTTGCCTACCTGGATCAAGTACACCAAGCGCGTGGCCGCACCCGACGCGCCGCCGTTGTCGGCCGCGAACTCCGGGGTGTAGCCGATGGCGACGTCGATGGTGTTCGCTGCCGTCTGCGGCGCGCCCTGGGCCACGGCTACCGCGCCCTGGCTCACAGCCGCCGACTGGCTGGCAGTAGCACCGGCCATCGCGCGCAGCTGGGAGGCCTCGGGGACCAGCATGTCGACGTGACCGGTATTAGCGGACACGACGAGCGAAGGATCCGTCTCGACTGCGAAGACCTGGCCCTGGCGAGTCTGCAGCGACAGCGGCAGCTTGCCCTTGCCCATCGGGATGGAGCCGAACACGGCCTTTTCACCGAACGTGATGATGGCTTCCTGTAGCGGATCGCCACCGACCACGCGGCCGATCCAGGTCCAGTTGCCGTCGATTTCTTCGGCATGCCGCTCGTAGCGCACCTTGACCTGACCGCCCTCGGGCGTCGGGACCGTCATCTCGCCCGATGCCAGGCCGCGGAACGCATGCGCCTCGCTGATGGCGATCGGGTACCACGTGTAGGCACCCTCGCGCTTGGTGGGCTCGCCCTTGTTGGCGTAGGAGATCAGCTGGCCACGATCGGGCGCATTCGCGATGGACTTGCCGATGGGCCGCGCCGTCGGAAGCGGCGACTTCAGCGCGCCAGACGCGCCGCTGGCCGCAACACCCCGCATCCCTGCAACCCCTGATTCGGGGCTTTCTCCACTGCACCCGGCCAATGCCAATACCAAGGCGCAAGCGCCAATGCGGAGTTTCATACGTACCCTCGAGAAAAACAGTTGGAGCCCCTGAACGGACACTATAGCCCAGCCCGAGGACATGAAAACAGCCAAGCACGTCTACTTGGCTTGTTATCGGCAGGCGCGCGTACAGCTGAAAGTCAGAAGCGTCCAAGGCCCGTGACGGACGAAGGATTGACGCGCGTCACGTCCTGCGCAGGCATCAGGTCAAGCCGCGGCGCGGAAGGTGACACCCGTCTTGGCCTGAAGTTCGGCCTCCGTCACACCCTCGGCCGCCTCGACCAGTACGAGGCCTTCCGCGGTCACGTCGAACACGGCCAGGTCGGTGATGATGCGGTCCACCACACCGACGCCCGTCAGGGGCAGGTCGCACTGGGGCAGGATCTTGTGGCTCCCGTCCTTGGCCACGTGCTCCATCAGCACGACGATCCGCTTGACGCCGGCCACCAGGTCCATGGCGCCTCCCATGCCCTTGACCATCTTGCCGGGCACCATCCAGTTGGCCAGGTCGCCCTTGTCAGTGACCTGCATGGCGCCCAGCACGGCCAGGTCGATGTGGCCTCCCCGGATCATGGCGAAGGAGTCGTGGCTGCCGAAGTAGCTGGCGCCGGCGCGGGCGGTGACGGTCTGCTTGCCGGCATTGATGAGGTCCGCATCGACCTCGTCCTCGGTCGGGAACGGACCAATGCCAAGCAGGCCATTCTCCGACTGCAGCCAGACGTCCACCCCGGCCGGGATGTGGTTGGCGACCAGGGTCGGCAGGCCGATGCCCAGGTTCACGTACGCGCCATCGGTCAGTTCGCGGGCGGCGCGTTGCGCCATCTCATCGCGGGTCCAGGGCATCACTTGTCTCCTTGGCGGACGGTGCGCTGCTCGATGCGCTTTTCAGGGGTCGGGTTGTGGACGATGCGGTCCACGTAGATGCCCGGCAGATGGACGTGGTCCGGATCGATCGCACCGACCTCCAACACCTCTTCGACCTCGGCGATGCAGACCTTGCCGGCCATGGCGCAGGCCGGATTGAAGTTGCGCGCCGTCTTGCGGAACACCAGGTTGCCGGCCTTGTCGGCCTTCCATGCCTTGACCAGCGACACGTCGGCGCTGAGGGCGGTTTCCATGACGTACCAGTGCTCGCCGAACTGGCGGGTTTCCTTGCCTTCGGCGACGACCGTGCCGTAGCCGGTCCGCGTGAAAAATGCGGGGATCCCGGCGCCGCCCGCGCGCAGGCGTTCGGCCAGCGTGCCCTGCGGATTGAATTCCAGCTCCAGCTCATTCGAAAGGAACTGGCGCTCGAACTCCTTGTTCTCGCCCACATAGGACGAGATCATCTTCTTGATCTGCCGGGTCTCGAGCAGCAGGCCCAGGCCGAAGCCGTCCACGCCCGCGTTGTTGGAGATCGCCGTCAGCCCTTTCGCGCCGCTGTCCCGCAGCGCGCCGATCAGCGCCTCCGGGATGCCGCACAGACCGAAGCCGCCCACGGCGAGGGTCTGCCCATCCGCCACGACGCCTTCCAGCGCGGCTGCCGCGTTGGGATAGAGCTTCTGCTTGCCTCCGGAGGCCGGGGTACCCGCCATGGCGCGATCCATTCGTGAGGAAAGCCCGCATTCTACCCAGCCACCCCGGAACGACACAGGTACTTTCGGGCAATGGGAATCCCCTGCGGGACGTGCGCGTACACTTCCGCCATGAAAACCGTCGCCCTCGTCACCGCCGTCGCCGCCACCGGGCATGACGATGACCTCGTTCCCCTGCTCGATGCCTGCGCCGACGCCGGCCTGCATGCGCGCGCCGTGGCCTGGGACGACCCCACGGTGCATTGGGGACGCTTCGATGCGGTGTTGCTGCGCTCGCCCTGGGACTACACCGAGCGGCTGCCCGAATTCCTGGCCTGGGCCGAACAGGTCGACCGCGTGACCACGCTGCTGAATCCGCTGAATGTGGTCCGCTGGAATACCGACAAGCACTACCTGGCCGACTTGGCCGCGGTAGGAGTTCCCACCGTACCGACGACGTTCGTGGAGCCCGATGCCGAGCCGATGGAGGCCCTGACCCGCTTCCTCGAGGCGTTCCCGGCAAGCGAAGAATTCGTGGTCAAGCCAGCCGTCAGCGCCGGTGCGCGCGACACCCAGCGCTACGGGCGCGACCAGCAGTTCGCTGCCGGCAACCACATCGCGCGCCTGCTGGACCAGGACCGCAGCGTGATGCTGCAGCCGTACGTGGCCACGGTGGATGCTGCCGGCGAGACCGCCCTGGTCTATTTCGCCGGCCGGTTCAGCCATGCGCTCCGCAAGGGGGCGCAACTGGCTCCGGGCGAAGGGGCGCGGCAGGCGCCGATGGCGGCAGGCGACATCACCGCACGCGACGCCCTGCCTGCCGAACTCGCCCTGGCCGACCGCACGCTGGCCGCGACGGCCCGCCTGCGCCAGCTGGACGCCCCCTTGCCCTACGCGCGCGTCGACCTGCTGCCCGGCCCGGACGGGCACCCCTGCCTGCTCGAGCTGGAGCTGACCGAGCCCTCGCTGTTCTTCGACCAGGCGCCCGGAAGCGCCGCCCGGTTGGCCGCGTTGCTCGCCATCTGGCCTGCAGACGCAGACGCCACCGTACGGGCTCGCATGGATCCGGCCTGACGGCTAAAATCGGCGTTCTGCCCTCGGCCCGCCGCCGCGGCCGGGCCTCTCCGTCGCACACAGGAATTCCCGCAGGATGAAGATTCTCGTCGCCTACAAGCGCGTGGTGGACTACAACGTCCGCATCCAGGTCAAGCCGGACGGCTCCGGCGTGGTCACCGATGGCGTCAAGCTGTCCCCCAACCCCTTCGACGAGATCGCGCTGGAAGAAGCGCTGCGCCTGCGCGACAAGGGCATCGCCACCGAAGTCGTGGTCGCCACCATCGCCCCCGCCGACGCCCAGGCCCACCTGCGCAACGGCCTGGCCATGGGCGCCAACCGCGCCATCCACGTGGTCACCGACCAGGCCATCCAGCCGCTGACCGCCGCCCGCACCCTGCTCAAGCTGGTCGAGAAGGAATCGCCGGACCTGGTGATCCTCGGCAAGCAGGCCATCGACGACGATGCCAACCAGACCGGCCAGATGCTGGCCACGCTGTGGGGCCGCCCGCAGGCGACCTTCGCCGGCAAGCTCGACATCGCCGATGGCAAGGCCACGGTGGTGCGCGAAGTCGACGCCGGCCTGGAAACGCTGGACATCGACCTGCCCGCCGTCGTCACCACCGACCTGCGCCTTAACGAGCCGCGCTTCATCAAGCTGCCGGACATCATGAAGGCCAAGAGCAAGCCGCTGGAAACCCTGCAGCTCGCCGACCTCGGGGTGGACGCCGCCGATACGCACAAGACGACGCACTACGCCCCGCCTGCCAAGCGCAGCAAAGGCGTGATGGTGAAGGACGCGGCCGAACTGGTCGCCGCACTCAAGCAGAAGGGGTTGCTGTAATGGCCAAGGTTCTCGTCATCGCCGAACACCTGGACGGCGAGCTCAACGCCTCCACCGCCAAGACGGTCAGCGCCGCTGCTGCCGTCAATGCGGATGCCATCGATGTGGTCGTACTGGCCGCCGACCCGACGGCCATCGCCGCCGACGCCGCCCAGATCGCCGGCGTCGCCAAGGTATTGACCGTCGCCAACGCCGCCAACGCGAATGCCATCGCGCAGGTGCTGGCGCCCCAGATCGCCACGCTCGCGGCCGGCTACACGCACGTGTTCGCACCGTCGACCACGTTCGGCAAGGACCTGCTGCCCTGCGTGGCCGCCCTGCTCGGCGTCAATCAGGTCTCCGACCTGATGGCCGTGGAAGGTCCGCACACCTTCAAGCGTCCCATCTACGCCGGCAACGCGATCATCACTGTCGAAACCCCGTCCGACCAGACCGTCGTCGCCACCGTGCGCACGGCCTCGTGGCCGGAAGCCGCCAAGGGCGGCAGTGCGACGGTCGAAGCCGCCAGTGTGGATGCCGCCCTGCCGACGCACACCCGCTACGTCGGCCTCGCTGCCGGCAAGTCCGACCGCCCCGACCTGCAGAGCGCGAAGCGCGTCGTCTCCGGCGGCCGCGGTGTCGGCTCGGCCGAGAACTTCAAGGTGATCTACGCCCTGGCCGACAAGCTGGGCGCCGCCGTCGGCGCTTCGCGCGCGGCTGTGGACGCGGGCTACGTGCCGAACGAACTGCAGGTCGGCCAGACCGGCAAGATCATTGCCCCCGAGCTGTACGTCGCCGTCGGCATTTCCGGCGCCATCCAACACCTGACCGGCATCAAGGACGCCGGCACGATCGTCGCCATCAACAAGGACGGCGAAGCGCCGATCTTCGAGATCGCGGATATCGGGCTGGTGGGGGATCTGTTCCAGCTATTGCCAGAGCTCAGTGAGCAAATCGCCCAGTGATTTCTCCCTGACACTTCCATCAACGAAATACCCGCACACCAAGGAGACACCATGCACCGTATGACACGCGTGGCAGTATCGGCAGCGCTACTGACCGTGCTTGCCGCTTGCGGAGAAAGGCACCCTGATGCCGAGGCTACACCGACCGCCGCGGGCGTAGCTCCCCCCGCCACCGCAGCACAGGAAGCCGCTCCCGAAGCCGCACCCGTGGAGCTGCTGCCTGCAGGTGGCGCCGCGGAGGCATTCCCGCTGGTAGCCGGAAGCTATGCGTCGGGCCGCATCGTGTTGAAAGATGCCACCCCCATCAAGGGCGCATTGGTGCAGATCGGCAACTACAACGGCACGACCGACGGAGAACTCGTGGTCGAGGTGTGCAAGCAGCAGGATTGCACGAAAGGCTCCAAACCACTGACGGGCAGCGTCGACAATGAGTACATCGAAGTCACCCTGGCCGCGCCCCTTGAAGTTGCGGCGCAAGAAGCGATCACGTATCGGATCAGCAAGATGGGCGGCAGCGTTCCGGTGGCATTGTGGCTCTATCCCGTCGCCGGCGAGCTAAGTGCGATTCGCATCAATGACGGCGAAGAAGTGCAGAGCACGCCCAAGATCGCGCTGCGTCGCTGACAAACCAGTGCACGGGCGCCGAACGGCGCCCGTGAAGTCACTGCTTGGGATCGAAGCGACCGGACAGCAACTTGCGCCAGCCTGCCGGGCGCCCTATGACCTTCCGCGGAACGCGCGCGATATCGTACGAGGTGAAGGCAAGCAAGAGCTGCAATCCGAAGATTACCGGCAGCGCAGCGACCATTACCGTCCCCGCGCCGGTCTCGATGCCACTGTTGGTGGACTCGAACCAGCTTGCTATTCCGAATACTCCACCAAATAAGAGAAGCGCACTGCCGAGCACTAGCTCGATCGAAGCGATGCTGAAATCTCGGAGGAAGTAACTATAGAAAATGCGCTTGCAAATGTTCCGCAGGTGCTTCCACATGAACTCCGTTACGACCTTCGAAATGCTGAGGTTGCTAACTTCGTCGCCATAGCGCGCATCCATCGGCACATCGACCACGACCGCGCGAATGGTGTTTAGGCGGAACAGCAAGTCTGTCTCAAAGAAGTATCGGAGGCTGAGCTTCGAGAAATCCATGCGGGAGGCGACGTCGGCACTTAGCGCCGTGTAGCCATTGGTCGGATCCATGACATCCCAATAGCCGGTGGATGCCTTGGAGAGCAACGAAAGCACCGAATTTCCGAACAGTCGCATCGGCGGCATGCGTCCGATGTAGGTCAGGTCGTAGAACCTGTTGCCCTTTGCGTAGTCGGCCTCGCCATACAGCAACGGCCGAATCAGATCCGCCATCATCGCCGGATCCATCTGGCCATCCCCATCGACCTTCACCATGATGTCGAGGCCGTCCTCGATCGCTCGACGATACCCATGCATCACCGCGCCACCTACGCCGAGGTTCTGGGCGTTGAAGAGAACGGTCACGCGCGGATCCTGCAGCGCTTCAGCGACCTTACCGCTCTGATTCGGGCATGCATCGTCGATGACGTAGATCTTCTCGACGAATGCTGGAATGGTCGCCACTACACCACCGATATGCTCCGTGACCTTGTACGCAGGAACAATGACTGCGATACGCGCATCGCGCCCGTCAGGGAAGCCTGCGGACGCGCGAAGGGAACCATCGAAACCAACACTACTCATGCAGGGGCTCCAGCTTGGCTCACCAGCACCACGCCAAGCGAGATCAAGCCCAGGCCCACCCACTGGAGAACCGTCAGCCGCTCGCCGAAGAAGAACCAACTGCAGGCAGCCATCGCCAAATAGAAGAATGCGCCAGAGATCGCGAACGCAACAGATAGCCGCTCCTGTGCTATCACCAGCATCCATACACCGTAACCGATGCCCTGGAATGTCAGCGCAGTGAGTACTCGCGGAGATGTCGCAGCCGCCAGGAGGAACGACAGCGTACCTTCGCTGCGCAGTATGGCGACAAGCGGCCCTACGCCACTCTTGAGAACCAGCTGGCTCCCCAATGTGCAACACGTGACAAAGAGTACGAGCAGATAGGTACGCATGATCGTTGCCTAGTTATAGCGGTAAGTGAGGCGATACAAGAAAGCCAGGAAATCAGCGATGGGGGTTGGCCACACGCGCCGGAACAGGCTCCTGTCTTCAGCGGTGCGGATACCGTCGGCAATGCCTGCCGTCGTTTCGCTACCCTTGTGGATCCTGTGCTCCATCAGCACCCCGCGACAATGCACGAAGCCCCCCCCTGGCTCATCGGCGATTCGCAGCCAGAAATCCCAGTCCATGTTGACCCGGTATTCCGTGCCGAATCCGCCAAGTCCTACCGCCAGCTGGCGACGAAGGGTCACGCTTGGGCACGGAATCGCACATCCGAACCTCAGTAGATTTGCTTGCGCCGCTGGCGATGCTGCCACTCCACCTCCCATCGTGGCAAAGCGAATGATGGCCTGCTTGACCCGTAGCGGCAGCGAGACGGGTCGAATGCCTCGTTCGTCACGCTCGCAGTAGTCCGTGAAGACCAACTTCGCGTCGGGGTACTGATCTATTCCATCGAGGGTTCTCGCCAGGAAGTCGCGACCGTACACGTCATCCTGGTGGGCGATCGTCACCCAGTTGGCGTCCACCCCGCGCAGTGCATAGTTCCAGTCGTTTGCCATTCCCTTGTTCGGCCCATGACAGACGAGCTCGGCGCCGAACTTCGCCACATACTCTTCCATCCCCTCGAAGGGCGTCGACGTGAAAACCACGACCCTCGAAGGTCTGGACTGCCGGCCGAGCGAGGCCAGGCAATCTCCGAGATAAGGCGACTTACCGTAGGCCGGAACGACGAAACAGTGTGTCAGGGCGCTCATCCGTAGTATCTCGCCACAAGGTGATAGATCGCAGTTACATTGATGACGAGCAGCACCAGGAACGAGAACAAAGCGACTGCGAAACGCGCGGGCGCGGCTCGCCACGCCACCCAGCACGCGACGAACGCCAGCATCGGGATGAAATATCTGCCCTGAAGCCCCTGCACTGCCTCCGCACTCTGCGTGGTCCAGTACAAGTACATGGGTGCGACAGGAATGAGCACCGCACCAAGTCCCAGTAGCAGCGCAACGGGCTTGGTGAACATCGGAAGATCGCGCACTGCATCGCCCTTCATCAACAGGGATGCCGCCAGGACCAGATAGCCCATGGAGTAGGCCCAGTGCGGCATGACGACATCAAGCCAGCCCAAGCGCCCGACGACCGACATGTATAGGAACTCCCCTTCGTCGCCGGTAAACGTGTTCCATACCAGCATCGCGACCCGCGATGGTTGCTCGGTCAAGGCATTGACGTTAGCGCTTACGTCAATACCGACGCGGGGAATTCCGTATTGCGAACTCCAGAGCACCCACGTTGTATGCAGTATCCAAGGCAACAGAATCAACATAAAGCACATTACCGCGAAACGGCGGACGTGCGGTCGGTAAGCAGGCCATGTCAGTAAGAATCCCGCGCATAGCCATGCCGCCCCTGGCTTGGTAAGAGTCAGGGCGAGCGATGCGACGAAGATTCCCAGTTCCAGCCGTCGAGTCCGCTGCAGATGGCCGCTTGCTAGACCCGCATGCAGACCTGTCACGAGGAAACCAAGGCCCAAGGTCATACTGTCCGCCGTGAGCGACGCTTGTTCGAAAAGGCTCATCGGCAGCAACGCAAACATCGCGATCGGCCACGACAAGGGCCCTGCGGCCCGCAGTGCGAAGAACGTCAGCGTCACGGACAACAGTAGATTGAGCCAGCGTGCAGCGTAGAAGAATGTCCCTACGGACGCATCCGCCCGACACGAGAGATTCAGCAGCACGGCGCCGACGGTATACATCGTGGGTGAATAGCTCGCCGCGCTCCCAATGAAGTCTTCCTTGGCGGGTCTGCATTGCAGGGGCGCGGACGCGTGTTCTAGCACCTCGGCCGCCTCAAACTGCGTCGAAGGATTCAGGAATCCATCGAAAGGGCCCAGCAGGTTGCTGAGCGGCGGGTCGAGTACGGCCCCTTCATGTCCGCCCACCCACTGCCCATTCTCGACCAGAACGATCTTGGCCAGGTGAGCAGGCTCATCAGGAACTCCGCCCGGTGGCGTCACCACCGCGAACAGACTTCCCAGTACCAGGGCAAAAAGAAAGTACATCCTGGGCAGTTCGCGGTGGATGCTGGGAAGGGCCAGTCCGTCCTGCGCATGTCCGCTGCGCCACCTACTCAGAAGCGCTACGGCAAGGAACAACAACAGAGCAAGCGACACCAACATCCGTACTGAACGCTCTGCGGCGCGGTTGACCGCCAGAATCTCGGACTGGAACGGAGTCGTGTCCAGTAACGTCTGAGGATCCGATGCGCGGGGGTCGACGGTGAGCGTCGTGCATCCGCCATCCTCGGCCACCCGTACTTCGTTCGAATTCTTGAACTGCGCGCCATGGACGGGGCGTTGCGACGAGCCGATCCAGAACGTCATGTCGCAAATGTGCAGCGCACTCATACCAGGCTGCGGATCCACACGAACGCCCCGACTCATCGTGCCCGAGATCGGGAGCGTCATGTGCCTGTCGGCAGCGTCACCCACCGCAAATATCTGCGAGCGGGACTCCCTGAAACCCGACTCGTCGGAATAGTAGAGCTGCAGGCTGCCAGTATTCTCGGAAGTGGCTCGGAAGCTGAGGCGTATATCGTTCCCGCCCTGCAGGTAAACCGCAATCAGCAACAGCAACACCGCAGCCGCGCATAGGCCGCGCTCCAAATAGGGCAATCGCCGCACTCGCATCGCGAACGCACGCAAGGGCGCGAAGCCCGTCATCTGGATTCCCATCCCTTACTGCCCCAGAAAAGAGGCCACGCGAGCGGACATGCTCCCGACCCCTGCGCCACGCAGGAATCCCTCGTCGTCTGGCCATGAACCGAGCGGCATCATCTCACGCTGCTCCCACGCATCACAAATCGCGCTCAGTTGCGCGGCCATGTGCTCGGGTGTCATTACTTCGAGATCGACAATGCCTTCGTGGGTCGCGGAAAGCCTCTTGTTGGCGTAACTATTGGTTAGTACCCTCATGCCGAATGCCGACATCTCGAGTGGGGGATAGCTGGGATGCGGCGACACCATCAAGGATATACCGATGGCGGAAGTGGACAGGAGCTCGGCGTATGCATCCAAACTCAGCTTGCCAAGGCCGCGTAGCTTGAACGGCCCGAGATCAATTTCCTCGGATATCTCACCGGGCGCCACCACCTCCCACGTCTCGGCTCTAGGATCGCGCCAACCCCATAGTCGCAGACCCTCGCAAATCAGCTCGAAAGCGTTCCGTTGTGTGGAAGGGCGTCCGTAAACCACCATGCGTCGTTGACGCGGCGCCGGCGGCCGTCGACGTAGCTGCAGTAGGGGACCCAGCAACCCGCCGTTCAATGTGGGCTCGAACCAGCCGTCGTTCCGATACGAAATTCCCTGGGCAGCGAAGAAGTCCCTGAGCAGCGCCGTATTGAAGACCGCGAGATCTTCGTCGGGGCGATAAGTACTCAGAGCTAGCGCATAACGGCTGGACCAAGGATAGAAGCCGGGCTCGAAGTCCTGGATCAGATATGCCACGCGTTTCGCAGCCCCGAATTGTTCTGCCTGCCAGCGGGACAAGCGCTGTGCGGCATGGGCCGTCCACCAGGCAGTAGCAAGCCAAACATCCGCTCGTCCAACAGGAAGTGTCTTTCCGTAACGGTCACTGAAGGGAACGATCTGACGCGCCGCCTCGCTCTCCTGATCGCTGGAAACCTGCACGTGGTCGGGGAACCGCGCGCACGCAGCCGCATCCGGCGCGCTATCCAGCGTGATGATGCGGGTGCGCGGGAACCCGGCAGACGCAGCTTCGTACAGCTGCAGTGCCGTGTGGATGCCGCCGAACAGATGCTGGGTGTTGATGGAAGGCAGCAAGATGTTAAGGCGCTTTTCCAACAGTGGCACCGGTCTCGCGCTGCATGGCGTGATCTCACCTACCGTTGTGGCGATCGCGGCCGAACCAGCTTCATGCCGGGCTCCCAGTAGACGACGTAGTACGCGCTTTGCGAAAACGCTCATTGCGCCCTCAACTTAGGCGTCGCACTGTACAGATCCAGATTGGGGTTGAACATCGGATCGCCAGCCGTCCTGTAAGGATGATATGCCTCTGCAGAGCGCACGAAGTCACCCTCGGGCACCGCGCGCGCATCGCGGGTCTTGGACTCGTGATGGATCAGACGCGCTTCTGCGACGTAAACGTTGAGCAATCCCGCGCGATGGGCGCGTAAGCAAAGCTCAACATCGCTACCGCAGACCTGGAAGGTCTCATCGAACCCCCCCAACTGAGCGAATCGGTCTCGCGCGACAGCCATGCAGGCTCCGGTTACGGCCAGCACGTCTCGCCGCAGGATCGGCGACACGAACAGGTGCTGATGGTGAACGGGCGCGAGGCCCTTGAACACGTGATCCGCCCAGCCGCCCATGCCGACGACCACGCCTGCGTGCTGGATCGTGAGATCCCCGTACAAGAGCAATGGGCCGCACGTTCCCACATCTTCGCGGAGCGCGTTCTCGACGAGGCGGACCAACCAATCCGAAGTGACGGCCTCAGTGTCATTATTCAGGAACACGAGCACGTCACCGGTGGCTTTAGCCGCGGCCAGGTTGTTGAGGGCAGACCAGTTAAATGGCGTATCCGAAGAAATGACGATCATGCCGTGGTCGCGCTGCTGTTCGTTCAGCCAAGCCAGCGTGGCGGGCTGAGTGCTTCCGTTGTCGACCACGATGATCTCGTAGTCCACGCCCTGCGTGGTCGCGCGCACAGAATCGACACACGCCTTCAGCAGTTCAAGCCCATCGCGCGTGGGAATGATGAGGCTCGCCGTAGCTTTGGCGGGCAGCGGAAAGCGGACGTCGTAGCAGAAGGTGAATGCGCTGTCGTCGACTCGGGCGCCCGGGTAGCGAGTCGAAACGAACGACTGGATGGCAGCCCTTCCCGCGTGATGTGCATATGGCTTGGAGTCCGCATTGGATGATGTGGACCCGGCGTGTTGCCGCCAGTGGTAGAGCACCTTGGGAACATGGGCTATGCGTGCACCGGCACCGGCGCATCGCAGTAGAAGGTCGTAATCCTGGGCGCCGTCGAACTCCGGGCGCAGGCCTCCGAGCTGGGCGACCAACGCGCGCTCTGCAATCACCAGGTGCCCCAGGTACATCTGCGCCATGAACAAGTCCGGGTTCCAGTCCGGCTTGAAGAAAGGCGCACTACGCTCGCCTGATTCGCTCACTATGTCGTGGTCCGAGTAGACGATCTGCGCGTCCATCGCGATCGCGCGCTCGACCAGCTCCGAAAGTGCCGCCGGGTGCAGCAGGTCGTCATGATCCAGGAAAGCAACCCATCGTCCACTCGCGAGCGCGAGGGCTGCGTTCGTTGCATTGGCAATACCGCCCCGGCTCGATCCAAGGCTAATCTTTATCCGGCGGTCGGCCGATGCCTCAAGCCGCAGATAGCGCACCACCTCGGCGTCGCGCGACGCATCGTCATGGATGCACAGCTCCCAATCGGCGTATGTTTGCCTGCGCACGCTCTCGACAGCTTCGCGAAGGAACGAAGCGGGAGTGTCGCAAGTGGGCATGATGATGCTGACCAGCCCGCCCTCAGTGCATGCTTCAAGACTCGCTTCCTGATGATCGAGCCAGACCCGGTACTCGCTACGCGCCGTCTCCAGCTCGGCGCGGCCGACTCGACCATGGCCGGTGTAAGCGATGATCTTGCGTGCAAGATGTCTCGGGCCAAACTTGGCCTCCCGGACAAGCAACGCAAGCACGGTGCGCACGCCTAGCCCTTCCCTACGAGCCTTGGCTTGGCTTTCGGCCAAAGCGATGACCAGCGCTCGGATGCGAGCGTACAAACCGGGCTTCTTCTCTTTCATCGTGGTCATTAGGTTAGGTCAGTGGGTGACGATCAGCACCAGGCACAGCACGATCACCAGGACGGTGGCCGCGATCAACGCGCCCTTTAAGCGAGCCACCCTTCTCTGTAGTGCCCGATGTCCCTGCAAAGCCGCAAGGATGCGCTCGACATCCGTCGCCCGCGAAAGCTCCAGGGACGAGGGAGCACTACGTCCTCGACTGGGACGTTCTTCCGTGGCGTTCGCGAGATCATGGACCTGCTCCTGCCAGCGGACCAGCTCGCCCCGAGCGGCGTCGCTGGCGTCTTGTTCCGCACACAACTCGCTCTCCAGCGCCGCAATCCGCGCGCGATCATGGCCATGGCGTTCTTCCAGCGTTTCCTTAGCCGCCTGTATCTCGTGCAGGCGACGCGTCGTATCGACCGTACTCGCCCGCTCTTCGATCAGCTCCGTCTCCAAGCGTCGCGCAAGATCTGCGGATTCCTTCCACCCTTGCTCCGCACTTCGGATCCGGACGATCGCGCTCTCCGCTTCCGTCTGCAACTTCAGCCCGGTTTCGTGATGCGCCAGTCGCTCCGTTCGCAGATCCACCTGCAGGCTCTCAGCCAAGGTGGCGGAAGCTTTCCATTGCGCCTCGATCTCGCTAATCTGGTCGAGCGCACGTCGGGCAGATGACTGCGCGGCAAGCTCACTAACGTGTCTCGCCTCTCGCTCGTCGCGCAGCTCCTGCTCGAGTGCGCGAAGCTTCTCGGCAGTCACTCGCCATTCGGCTTCGACGGTCCTGATATGGGCTGCGGCCTCCGTCTCCGAGCCAGTCGACGGCGAGCCCTGCAAGAGTTCCGCAGTGCGCTTCCACTCCGATTCGGCATGCACCAATCGCTGCAACAACGGCTGCAGCGATCCCGGCAAGTTCTCGAGAAACCCCAGTAGCGCTGGTGTAACGGCGGCTGGAGCCAGCATCTCTCGCAACTGGTCAGCGTGCTGTTGCGTTCGGACGCCTACTAAGAAGCGCCGGTAGGACTGCCGCGGACGATCGGAAGCGAACAGCACGCGGTTATAGAGGGCATCGATCTCACGCGACAGGGGCTGAAGCTCGGCGTACGCCTCCTTGAGAAAGTGCGTACCCATCAAGCTCGCCCACAATTGTGGATCACCATGCCCTAGATCCACCGCGACCAAGCCTGCCTGCTGCAGCGCCTCACGCACGCCGGCGGCATCAACGAGACCGAACTCTTCGTGCTCCGCCAGCCATGGATAGGGTTCGGAAAAGTGCTTGTTCCAATAGGCGTTCGCCGCTGCCTCCGCTTCGAGCACGTGACGTTCGTCGGTAGGGCACCCGATCACTACCATCGTTCGAGCGACCCGGCTCATCTCGCGCACTGCTGGCAACCGCATTGGCACCGGGATGTGCTCAAGGACATCGAGAGACACGACGGCGTCAAACGAGCCGTCGGCCAGCGGGAGCCTGCTGGCATCAGCGACGATGAAGTCCTCCGCTTCCGGCTGCGCTTCGATGTCGCTGTAAAGGATCCTGCTTCCGGGAAGAAATTCTCCAAGCAGGCGCTGGCGGTTAGCGCCCACCTCAAGGATGCTTGGATCGCCATCGACAAGCGACAACAGCCGCGCCACGGTTGCATAGCGCTGGTAGTGATCAAACGGCAGCAACGTCAGATCATTTTCCATGTACGCGCCATTCGTGCTGGATATAGACGACACCCTCACTGAAATAAGGAGATGCCACGACAACTCGCTTCACATCGGACAGATAGTCCAGGCATACCAGACCTTTGTCGGTGAATATTCCCGCGTCGATCCGATAGCTGCCGCTAAGCAGCGGAAACGCTGGAATGTGGTAGCTGACATGATGGCGTCCTTGCTCTGTAGGAATTGCCACGCGCTCCAAATGCGTGTTGGGCCCGAAAATATGGGCGCCATCAGGGCTTTTGATCGCCACGCCAAGCAGCAATCCAGGCACCGACTCATCGAGGACTTCGTAATGCACATCAACGGTGAGATCATCGAAGGGCGCGAGGTGCTCCCTGGAGACCCGCACCTCGTTGATCCGGGCAGGATGCAACCCGAGACCATGCGTATCGATACTGCTGCCCGTCGGTTCCGACTGAGACGGCGACACGGACATTTCATGATCACGAAAGCAGTCAGTGACAAAATTTGCGTCACCATGGAGTTTCACCTTGCCGGCCTCTAGCCATATGGCCGTCTGGCAGAACCGCTTCACTTGCTCCAAGGAATGGGAGACGAACAAGATCGTGGTGCCGCCCGCTCTTAGCTGCTCGATCTTCTCCAGGCACTTCATCTGGAAGCGGATGTCGCCCACGGCGAGCGCCTCGTCCACGATGAGAATTTCCGGTTGCGTGTGCACGGCGACCGCGAATGCCAGGCGCACATACATGCCGCTCGAGTAAGTCTTGACCGGCCGATCTATGAATTCGCCTATGCCCGAGAACTCGATGATGTCAGTCAGGCGCTCATTCACCTGATCGTGCGAAAGGCCCAGCAACGAAGCATTGAGGTAGATGTTCTGCCGCCCATCGAACTCCGGATTAAAACCCGCACCGAGCTCAAGCAGGGCAGCAAAACGACCATCAATCCGGATTTCGCCCGAGCTGGGCGTTACGGTGCCGCAAAGGATCTGCAAGAGCGTGGACTTGCCCGCACCATTGCGACCGATAACGCCCATAGTGTGGCCTCTCGGCACTTCGAAACTAACCTCGTCGAGCGCTCGGAATCGTTTTGCGTTGACGAGGCGCGGCCAGAACAGCGCCAACAATCGTTGCGCCGGAGAACGGTAGAGGGTGTAGTCCTTGACCAAGCCACGCACAGAGATCGCGGGCGTGAATGCAGAAGCGGGAAGTGATTCGCTCATATGACGTCCGCGAACCCTTTCGCCAGCCGCCTGAAGACCTTCAGGACCAAGAACGCCACGACCGACCAGATAGCGAAATGGTAGAACAGACCCACCACGTCAGGCGCGACGTCCCGCAGGGTCACGGCCCGCAATTGTTCGATCGGCGCAACCAGCGGATTGAACTCCACCAGAAAACGCATCTCGGCGGGAATGGCGGTTGCAGGGAAGAAAATCGGGCTGATGAACAGGAAAACGCTGGCAACCAGGCCGACCAGCTGTCCCACGTCCCTTAGGTACACACCAAACGACGCCACCAGCCACGAGATCGCGAGCAGCAGCGGGAAAAGGCTGACAAGGACCACGGGCGCCGTCAGAAACCACGCACCGACATGGCCTGTGACCAGCCACTGCGCGGCGAGCAGCACGATCAAACTGATCAGAGCCGTGACGACGGCGGCGGCCACTCGCACGACGGAGAGGATCTCCAACGGAAAAACCACTTTCTTGACGTAATTGGGCTGCCCCGTGACCAGGCCGGGGGACGTGGTCAGCACTTCGGAAAACAGGTTGAAGATGATAAGCCCGGCAAAAAGCATCAGCGCGAACGTGGCTGAGTTATCCACGCCCGGCCATCTTACCTTGAAGATGCCGCTGAACACCGCCGTATAAACCGCCAGCATCAGCAGAGGCTGGGCTACGTACCAGAAAACGCCAAGCGTGGTCGATTTGTACTTCGCCGCCAGTTCGCGTGCCAGTAGCTGCCGGAATAGGAATCCCGAATGGGTTGCCTGTTTCATCGAGTCGCCGATTCCTTCACGCGAGCGCGCTCGCGAGATCCGCGCACAGGTCACCCCGGTCTTCCACCCCCACGCTCAACCGCACCAACCCATCGCTGATCCCCAGCGTCTCGCGCCGTTCCACCGGCACCGACGCGTGCGTCATGACCGCGGGGTGGTTGACCAGGCTCTCCACGCCGCCGAGCGATTCGGCGAGGGTGAACAGCTTGGTGCTCTCGCAGAACCTGCGCGCGGCATCGAAGCCGCCCTTGATCACGATGGAGATGATGCCGCCGTAGCCCTGCATCTGCCGGGTGGCGAGCGCGTGCTGCGGATGGGATGGCAGGCCGGGATAGATGACCTTCTCGATGGCGGGGTGCGTTTCCAGCCACTGCGCCAGCGCGAGGGCGTTGTCGCAGTGCGCCTTCATGCGCAGGTGCAGCGTCTTCAGGCCGCGCAGGGCGAGGAAGCTGTCGAAGGGGCCTTGCACGCCGCCGATGGAGTTCTGCAGGAAGGCCATCTGTTCGGCCAGTTCCGCGTCCTCGCCCACCACCACCATGCCGCCCACCATGTCGGAATGGCCATTGAGATATTTGGTGGCGGAGTGCATGACGATGTCGGCACCTAGGGCCAACGGGCGCTGGAGCATCGGCGAGGCGAAGGTGTTGTCGACCACCACGCGTACGCCATGCCTGTGCGCGATCTCGCAGATGGCGGCGATGTCGACGATCTTCAGCATCGGGTTCGTGGGGGTTTCCACCCACACCAGTCGCGTTTCCGGCCGGATCGAGGACTCGAACGCCGCCAGGTCGGTCATGTCGACGAAGCTGAAATCCAGCCCCGCCGTGCGCCGGCGCACGCGCTCGAACAGGCGGAAGCTGCCGCCGTACAGATCGTCCATCGCGACGACATGGCTGCCGCTGTCCAGCAATTCCAGGATCGTCGAGGTCGCCGCCATGCCCGAGGCGAAGGCGAAGCCGCGGCTTCCGCCTTCAAGCGCGGCGACGCAGCGCTCGTAGGCGAAACGGGTGGGGTTGTGTGTGCGGGAATACTCGAAGCCCTGATGGACGCCCGGACTGGACTGCGCGTACGTCGAGGTCGCGTAGATCGGCGGCATGACCGCGCCCGTGGTCGGGTCGGGGGCCTGGCCGCCGTGGATGGCCAGCGTGCCCAGTGCGAGATCGCCAGCGGTCCCGTTCGAAGGGGAGGAATGGTGCGCCATGTTCGGGTTCCTTGAGTCAGCCCGCCATTTTACCAGCGGGTCCTTAACGTATCGTCCGTGCCCGGCCGCCCTCCCCTGTGGACGGCCGGCGCCGCCGCCTACTGTGCGCGGCGTCTCAGATAGTTCAACAGGTCGATGCGGGTGATCAGGCCCAGGAAGGCGTCGCCGTCGGTGATGATGGCGACCTGCCCGCGATCAAAGACAGGCAACAGCGCCTCGATCGGCGAGCGCACGTCCAGGCGGTCCAGCTTGCTGACCATCGCCGTGGACACCGGGTCGCGGAAGCGGGCCTCATCGCCATAGACATGCAGCAGCACGTCGCTTTCGTCGACGATGCCGACCAGCCTGTCGCCTTCCATCACCGGCAGCTGCGAAACGTCGTACAGCTTCATGCGCTGGTAGGCGGTCGTCAGCAGGTCGGTGGGGCTGACCACGACCGTGTCGCGCTGGCTGTAGGGACGCAGGATGAGGTCGCGCAGGTCGCCGTACTGGGGGCGGTCGATGAAGCCGTTGTCCAGCATCCAGTAGTCGTTGTACATCTTCGACAGGTACTTGTTGCCGGTGTCGCACACGAACACGAGCACTTTCTTGGGTTCGGTCTGCTCGCGGCAGTACTTCAGCGCCGCGGCCAGCAGCGTGCCGGTCGACGAGCCGCCCAGGATGCCCTCCTTCGCCAGCAGCTCGCGCGCGGTCAGGAAGCTCTCCCGGTCGCTGATGGCATACGCCTTCTTGACGCGGGTGAAGTCCGAGATCTGCGGCAGGAAGTCCTCGCCAATGCCTTCCACCAGCCAGCTGCCCGACTTGGTGCTGAGGATGCCCTCGTTGATGTACTGGGTGAGGATGGAGCCGACCGGGTCGGCGAGCACCATCTCCGTAAGCGGCGAATGCTCCGCGAAGCAGCGCGACAGGCCGGTCATGGTGCCGGAACTGCCGCACCCGAAGACGATGGCGTCCAGCTGGCCCTCCATCTGGCGAAGGATTTCCGGACCCGTGCCGAACTCGTGTGCCGCGGGGTTGTCGGGGTTGCCGAACTGGTTGATGAAGTAGGCGCCGGGTGTCTCGCGCGCGATGCGCTCGGCCAGGTCCTGGTAGTACTCGGGATGCCCCTTCGCCACGTCGGAGCGGGTCAGGATGACCTCGGCGCCCATCGCCTTCAGGTTGAAGATCTTCTCCCGGCTCATCTTGTCCGGGACGACCAGCATCAGCTTGTAGCCCTTCTGCTGGGCGACCAGGGCCAATCCGATGCCGGTGTTGCCGGCCGTACCTTCCACGAGCGTGGCGCCGGGCTTCAGATCGCCCCGCTTCTCGGCGGCCTCGATCATCGACATGCCGATGCGGTCCTTGATGGACCCGCCTGGGTTGGCGCTTTCGAGCTTCAGGTAGAGCGTGCAGAGCCCGGTGTCGAGGCGCTTGGCCTGGACGATCGGCGTGTCGCCGATCAGGTCGAGTACGGAGGAGTGGATCGCCATGCGGCCGTGCATCCGGTGCGGAACGTGGCCCGGATTATCGCACTAGGGTGACGCGGACGGCGACGGCCGACGAGGAGGCCGTCGCCGCCCGCGACGAGAAAGCTCGGGGGGAGGCTTCAGTGGGGCTTGGCGTCGTAGATCCGGAGCAATCGCTCCTTGGCGTGCAGTTTCTCGCGCTTCATCTGGCCCAGCAGATTGTCGTCGATGGGCAGAACGCCGAGCTCGGCGTCGGTGACTTTCTTGTCCAGCTCGCGATGGCGCTGGTAAAGCTGCTTGAACTCCGGATCGGCCTTGATGAGTGCATCGATTTCGGCCTGCGGTTGACCTTCGAACATGGTGTTACCTCCTTCAGCAGAAATACGAACGCCCCGGCCTTCACAGGCACGGGGCGTTGGCTTGGGAGCGGAGTTGCCGACCGGTTTCGCGGGCACCTCCCGCCGGAATGCCCGCGACAGCCTGGCTGCCGGCGGCGGTTTCCTGCGGGATTGGAACGGGCGTCATCGGGGCGATTCTCCGGTGAGCCAAGCGACAGGGGTCGCTTGGGTATATGACCCTACTCCTCGCTCCGGGGCCCGGCAACCCCGGTCGTAAGTGGTTGATTCAACGCATGTTGCGCGGTAACGCCCGCTTCACATGCGGGCCTTCGCGCGACCCGAATCACCGTGCAACTAACTGATCTTGAAGAAAAAATCAGTGCGTGATGATGACTTCGACTGCGCGTGCCTTGGTCCCGGTGCCTTTGGCCGCGCTCTGCAGCCGGCTCTTCTGGACGCCCCCGGCGGTCAGCGCATCCCGCAGCGCATCCGCGCGGCGCTGGCCCGGCGTCTGCTTGTCGCCGTACCCCTCGATCCGCGCACGCGCCTTCGGGTTCGCCTGCAGGTAGGCGGCGAGCGCGCTCGCCGTCGCAGTGCCGCCGCCGGACAGCTTGGCCGATCCGCTCGCGAAGGCATCCGCGCCCAGAGCGAACACTTCGCCGCGGCTTTCGAACTTGGACGCCGGCAGCTTCGCCCCGGAGACCAGTTCGGCTTCTTCTCGCGCCAGCTTCAACTCACGCTGGCGCGCGGTACTGAGCCGGCTCGCCTGCTGCCCCGCCACGGTATCCAGGGTGGTTTCCGCCTCCTGGCGCGCCAGGGCCTCGGCTTCCGCCGCCAGGCGCAGGCGATCGGTTTCCTCCGCCTGGATCTGGGCTTGCACGCGCAAGCGCTCGGCCTCGCGGCGCGCCCGCTCGGCCTCGCGTCGGCTGGCTTCGACCAGCAGCTCGCTGCGCGTGCGATCCAGGCGATCGGCTTCACGGCGCGCGGCCTGCGTGCGGGCCGCGATCTCGGCGACTTCGACGCGGCGCTCGGCCACGTACTGCAGGGTCTCGCGCTGGCTGCGGCGTCCCTTGTCGAACGCCGCCACGGCGTGCTGGGCCTGCAATTTCTCGTAGGCGGCGAATTCCGCCAGGGCGGGATCCGACTGCAGCCGGCCGAGCCGCTGGTTGAGCTGCACCGTCACCGGGTTCTCCGCGGCGAACGCGGCCGCGGCGGTCATGCCGGCGAGCAGCAGCCCCAGGGCGAGCGGGACGATCCGGCGCGCGCTCATCGGCCACCCTCCCCGAGCTGGCGCTGCAGATCCGCGATTTCCGCGCGGCGTTGGCCCACCTCCGCCGTCGCGACGGCCTCCTCGCTGCGGGCGCGCGCCAGGTCGGCGTCGGCCGCCGCGCGCAGGGCGAAATCGAGCGCTTCCTTCTTGTTGCGGGTGGATTGCGCCTGCGCCAGGGCCTGGCGGGCCGCCGCCAGCGGTTCAGGGGCGTACTGGTCGGCATCGGCCCGGTCGGCGCGCTGGACCGCCTGCACGGCGGCTTCCAGTTCCGGGCTGGGCACGCTCTGGGCGAACGCGGGCGCCAGGGCGAGTGCCGCTACTGCGGCGGCCATCACATGCAGGGGCCTGCGGAAGTGTGCGAAGCTAACAGTCATTGGGGTGCCGTGACGTTGAGGGGTACGCGCGGCCATTGTCTGTAGCCTTCGGCGCCGTTGCAATGTGGTGCCGCGCATCGTGGGGAGCTTTGCACATGGACATCGGCTATTTCCTGAAGCTGATGACCGAGAAGAACGCCTCGGACATGTTCCTGACGACCGGGGCGCCGGTCTACATCAAGATCGAGGGCAAGCTGTACCCCTTGGGCAATACCGGCCTGCCGCCCGGCATGGTCAAGAAGATCGCGTACTCGCTGATGGACGAGGGCCAGGTGCCCGTGTTCGAGCGCGAGCTCGAGCTGAACATGGCGATCGCCCTGCAGGACGCCGGCCGCTTCCGCGTCAACGTGTTCAAGCAGCGCGGCGAAGTGGGCATGGTCATCCGCGCCATCCGCAGCGTGATCCCGAGCATCGAGGAGCTGAACCTCCCGCCGGTGCTGAAGGACATCATCATGACCCCGCGCGGGCTGGTGCTGATCGTCGGCTCCACCGGTTCGGGCAAGTCGACCTCGCTGGCGTCGATGATCGACTACCGCAACACCACCAGCACCGGGCATATCCTCACCATCGAGGATCCGATCGAGTACCTGCACCGGCACAAGCAGTCCATCGTCAACCAGCGCGAAGTCGGCCTGGACACCCACGCGTTCCACAACGCGCTGAAGAACGCGATGCGCGAGGCCCCGGACGTCATCCTGATCGGCGAGATCCTGGACGCCACGACGATGGAGGCGGCGATCGCCTTCGCCGAGACCGGCCATCTGTGCCTCGCCACGCTGCACTCGAACAACGCCGACCAGACCATCGAGCGCATCCTCAATTTCTTCCCCGAGAGCGCCCACAAGAATGTGCTGATGAACCTGGCGCTGAACCTGCGCGCCGTGGTGTCGCAGCGCCTCGTGAAGGGCAACGATGGGCGCCGCCTGCCCGCGGCCGAAGTGCTGATCAACACGCCGATGATCCGCGACCTGCTGCGCCGCGGTCAGGTGCACGAAATCAAGGCCGCCATGGAGGAGTCGCTGGAGGAAGGCATGGAGACCTTCGACCAGTGCCTGTTCCGCATGGTGAAGGAAGGCCAGATCGAGCAGGAGGAGGCGCTGCGCGCGGCCGACTCGCGCGATGGCCTGGCGCTGAAGTTCCGCCTGTCCGAGGGCAGCAAGGGCGAGCACGACCCTTATGCCGATTACGACAACGGCAGCAGCTCGCCGCGGATCACCCACGGCTTCGGCTGATCGCAGCGGCACATCGCGACACGCACGACAAGGGCAGGGAAACCTGCCCTTCCTGTTTCAGGCGTTCGCGTCGGGCTGGTTCTCGGGGCGCGCCCGGTCGAAGGCGGGCAACGCGAGGCAGGCTTCCTCGATGCGCAGGATCGTCGGGAACGCCGAGATGTCCACGCCGAAGCGGCGCGCATTGAAGACCTGCGGCACCAGACAGCAGTCGGCGAGGCCCGGCGTCTGGCCGTGGCAGTAAGGACCGGTGGCGGCGTCCTCCGTGAGCAGGGACTCCATCGCGGTGAAGCCCTCCACGATCCAGTGCTTGATCCAGTCGTCCCGCTCGGCCTGCGGGACATTCCACGTGTGCTCGAAATACTGCAGCACGCGCAGGTTGTTGAGCGGGTGGATGTCGCACGCCACCATCTGCGCCAACGCGCGCACACGAGCGCGGTCGCGCGCCGTCATCGGCAACAAGCGCGGCGAGGGCCAGGCTTCGTCCAGGTATTCGAGGATCGCGAGCGACTGCCGGATCACCCGCACGCCGTGCTGCAGCGTCGGCACCAGTTGCTGGGGATTCTTGGCGATGTACTCGGCGGAATGCTGCTGGCCCCCGTCGCGGACCAGGTGCACGGGCACGGTCTCGTACACCAGGCCTTTCAGGTTCAAGCCGATGCGGACGCGGTAGGCGGCGCTGGAGCGCCAGTAGGAATACAGCTTCAGTTGCTCAGCCATGCAAGCCGCTCCCCGCGGTTTGCGCCATCACATGCCCGGAATCCACGTCCCTGCCCGTCTCGATCCTTCCTGTCACCACACTGGGCCCGGGCAGGTCCTCAAGGCAAGGGTTCGGCTTCGATCCGCTGTTCGATCGCGCCAAAAATGGAACGGCCGTCACGGTCTTTCATTTCGATGTGGACCACGTCGCCGAAGCTCATGAAGGGGGTGCTGGGCTTGCCGTCGCGGAGCGTTTCGACGGTGCGCTTCTCCGCGAAGCACGAGGCGCCCTTGGACGTGTCCTCGTTGGCGATCGTGCCCGAACCGACGATGGTGCCGGCCGAGAGCGGACGCGTCTTCGCCGCGTGGGCGACGAGCTGCGAAAAGTCGAACTGCATGTCGACGCCCGCTTCCGGTGCGCCGAACCACGCGCCGTTGATGTGGGTCACCAGCGGCAGGTGCACTTTGTTGCCGTCCCAGGCACCCTCGAGCTCGTCAGGCGTCACGAACACCGGCGACAGCGCCGAGCGCGGCTTGGACTGCAGGAACCCGAAGCCCTTGGCGAGTTCGCCCGGGATCAGATTGCGCAGCGAAACGTCGTTGACCAGGCCGACCAGTTGGATATGCGCGGCGGCCTGCGCAGCCGTCACCGCCATCGGTACGTCGTCGGTGATCACGACGATCTCCGCTTCCAGGTCGATACCGTAGTCCTCGCTGACGACCTTCACCGGGTCGCGCGGGCCGAGGAACCCGGCGCTGGTCGCCTGGTACATCAGCGGATCGGTGTAGAAGCTGGCCGGCACTTCCGCGTTGCGGGCGCGACGTACGCGCTCGACGTGCGGCAGGTAGGCGCTGCCGTCCACGAATTCGTAGGCGCGCGGCAGCGGGGCAGCGAGCGACTGCAGGTCGATGTCGAAGGCGTCGCCGGCGTCGCCGGCATTCAGCGACTCGTACAGCGCGTTGAGGCGCGGCGCGGTGTTGCTCCAGTCCTCCAGCGCGCGCTGCAGCGTCGGCGCGATGCCGGTGGCGCGCACGCCGCGGGCCAGATCACGCGACACGACGATCAACGTACCGTCGCGACCACCTTCCTTCAGGGAACCCAGCTTCATCGGAACTCCAGATGCCGGCGCCCACGCGCCTTGGTTTCAATTGTAACGAAATACGTGCGACGGTCAGCCGGCGGCAGGATCGCCCTGGAAGCCGTCCTTGCGGAACGTCAGAACCAGCGTATCGCGATGGCCCTGTCCGTCGAGCGGCTGGATCGGGGTGGATTCGTGGATGACGCGCTCGTCGTCGAGGAACAGCAACGACCACGGCGCCTCCAGCGTGAAACGCTGCCCGTCCGGTCCCGCGGCGGCGAACACGCGGGTCTCGCCCCCCTTGATGCCTTGCCGGCCCAGCAACAGCACCGCGACGAAATCCACGCCGTCGCGATGCGCACCCTCCGGCGTCGGCCGGCCGATGCCATCGGTGGTGTCGATGCGGAACTGGTGCGCCTCGACATGCCAGGGGCGCTCGCCCTTCAGCGCCGAGCACCAGCGTCCCAGTCCCCCCAGCAATTGTTGCCAAGCTAGAGCACCCGCAACGGCCGACTCGATCGGCTCGAACCAGCGCTGCATGCCGCCGTGCAGGGCGTTGTAATCCAGCGACTGCCAGTGCGCGCGGTGCGGCGCCTGCGTGATCCCATCCGCATCGAGGACGAAGCACGAATGCCGACGCCGCCGGTAGCGGCCGCCATCCTTGAGGTATCCGTCCACCTCCAGCCGATCCCAGCTCGGCAGCAGTGCATCGAGGGCATCCAGATCGGCGCCGACGGCGTCGGCCATGGATCGCGGCTCGAGCACGGCATAGCCACGCTCCTGCACGCGGCGCACGGCCTCGTCGGCAGGACAGAACGGAGGTTGGAACATCGCGACCATGGCAAACCCCTCAACGCAAAAACCCGCCAGAGGCGGGCTTTTGCGGATGTCCATTGGACTTCAAGTTGGCAGCCCCGGAAGGATTCGAACCTCCGAATGCCTGAGTCAGAGTCAGGTGCCTTACCGCTTGGCGACGGGGCTGTATAACCAGTGACGCGTAGTGTAGCGCGTCTGTTAACGCTTGGAGAACTGGGTGGCGCGACGCGCCTTGTGCAGGCCGACCTTCTTACGCTCGACTTCACGGGCGTCGCGGGTCACGAAGCCTGCCTTGCGCAGTTCCGGCTTCAGCGTTTCATCGTATTCCACCAGCGCGCGGGCGATGCCCAGGCGGATGGCGCCGGCCTGGCCGGTGATGCCGCCACCGGTGGTCGTGACGGTGATGTCGAAGGTTTCGGTGTTCTTGGTCAGTTCCAGCGGCTGGCGCACGATCATGCGGCCGGTTTCGCGGCCGAAGAACTCGTCCAGCGGACGACCATTGACCGTGATATTGCCGGAACCCTTGCGCAGGAACACGCGGGCGGTGGAGGACTTGCGACGGCCGGTGCCGTAGTTCTGAGTGATAGCCATGATTAGATGTCCAGGACCTGCGGCTGCTGAGCGGCGTGCGGATGATTCGGGCCGGCGTAGACCTTGAGCTTGCGATACATGTCGCGGCCCAGCGGGCCCTTCGGCAGCATGCCCTTCACGGCGGTCTCGATGACGCGCTCCGGATGGCGCTCCAGCGCCTGCGCCAGCGTCTCGGTCTTCAGGTTGCCGATGTAGCCGGTGAAGCGGTGGTACTTCTTGTCGGCCAGCTTGTTGCCGGTGACGTGGATCTTCTCGGCATTGATCACGACGAGGTAGTCGCCGGTATCAACGTGAGGGGTATAGACGGGCTTGTGCTTGCCGCGGAGACGGCGGGCCAGCTCGGTGGACAGGCGACCCAGGGTCTTGCCTGCTGCGTCGACGACGTACCAGTCGCGCTGGACGGTCTCGGACTTGGCGGTAAAGGTGCTCATGTAACTCTCGTGTGTCTGGTCGGGCGGATTCCGCGGTTTCCCGGGCGGAACTTTGCCACGCGTTGTGAAGGGTGAAACGGAAGAGGCGGGATTGTACGGGGCTCAGCGGGTCTGCGCAACCTGCCCGGCGGGCCCGAGACGTCCAGCCCGGCAGCCGGCACAATGGGCGCATGAGCATCCGGAGCCTCTCTCCCCTCGACCGCTGGCTGGTGGAAGCCCAGCGTGGCCTGGACACCGTTTTCGGCAATCCGCCCGCCCAGCGGCCCAATCCGGCGGGCGATACCCCGGATGTGGCCCTCGACGACGCCGAGCAGCGCCATGCCGCGGGCCTCATGCGGATCAACCACGTGGGCGAGGTGTGCGCCCAGGGCCTGTACTTCGGCCAGGCGGCGGTCGCCCGCGACCCGGAGACGCGGGCGCACCTGCTGGACGCCGCCCAGGAAGAGACCGACCACCTGGCCTGGTGCGCCGATCGCCTGCGGGAACTGGACAGCCGCCCCAGCCTCTTCAACCCCGTCTGGTATGCCGGAAGCTACGCCCTGGGCGCGCTGGCCGGCCTGCGGGGCGATGGCTGGAGCCTGGGGTTCGTGGTGGAGACCGAGCACCAGGTGGAAGCCCACCTGGACGAACATCTGGAATCCCTGCCCCCGGCCGACCTGCGCAGCCGCGAGATCCTGACGGTGATGAAGGCCGACGAGGCCCGCCATGCCGAACACGCCCAGCACGCCGGCGCCCGGGTGCTGCCGACCCCGATCCCGAGCCTGATGGCCGGCGCCTCGAAGCTGATGAAGGCCGTGGCCTACCGCCTCTGAGGCGCCGTCCGTCCTGGCTTACGAAGCCAGCTTCAGGCCGATGATGCCGGCCACGATCAGGCCGATGCACACCAGGCGCGCCACCGTCGCGGGCTCCTGGAACAACCACATGCCGACGCAGGCCGTGCCGACGGCGCCGATGCCCACCCAGATCGCGTAGCCGGTTCCCAGCGGGATGTGCTTCAGCGCCGCCGCCAGCAGCCAGAAGCTGGCCGCCGCAGCGACCGCCGTGACCACGCTGGGCACGAGTCGGGTGAAGCCCTCGGAATACTTCAGGCCTACCGCCCATACGACTTCCAGCACGCCCGCCAACATCAGATAGACCCACGCCATACGCCTACTCCTCAGGTTTCTGAAGCCCGGGCCATAAAGCGAAAACGGCCCGGAACTCGCGTTCCGGACCGCCGTCGGTCCTGGTGCGCGGCTCGCGCCGCGGGCGGGTCGTCCCGCCTGTTTGAACCCACGTTACCCCGGGCCACCCCAATGGGGTGTAACCCGCGGCGCCCGTCACTCGGACAGGTTGCGCCCGTGGTACAGCTCTTCGATCTCCCGCTTCAGGCGCGCCTCGATCTTCATGCGCTCCTTGAACGACAGGTTCTTGGCCTTCTCCTCGAACAGGTAGTTGTCGAGGTCGAACTCCTTCAGGTGCATCTTCGTGTGGAAGATGTTTTCCTGGTAGACGTTCACGTCGAGCATCTCGTAGCGCGACTTGATGTTCTTGGCGAGGAAGTCCTGGATCGAGTTGATCTTGTGGTCGATGTAGTGCTTCTTGCCCTTCACGTCGCGGGTGAAGCCACGCACCCGGTAGTCCATGATGACGATGTCAGACTCGAGGCTTTCGATCAGGTAGTTCAGGGCCTTCAGCGGCGAGATCACGCCGCAGGTCGCCACGTCGATGTCGGCGCGGAACGTCGCGATGCCGTTGTCCGGATGGGTCTCCGGGTACGTGTGCACCGTGATGTGCGACTTGTCCATGTGGGCCACCACCGCGTCGGAGATGATCTCCTTGCCCGCATCCTTCTTGTCGATCACCGGTTCCTCGGAGATGAGGATGGTCACCGACGCGCCCTGGGGGTCGTAGTCCTGGCGGGCCACGTTCAGGATGTTGGCGCCGATGATCTCCGCCACATCCGTCAGGATCTGGGTCAGGCGGTCGGCGTTGTATTCCTCGTCGATGTACTCGATGTACCGGCGGCGCTCGTCCTCGGACGAGGCGTAGCACACGTCGTAGATGT
Source organism: Pseudoxanthomonas sp. CF385 (assembly GCF_900104255.1). Taxonomy (NCBI): domain Bacteria; kingdom Pseudomonadati; phylum Pseudomonadota; class Gammaproteobacteria; order Lysobacterales; family Lysobacteraceae; genus Pseudoxanthomonas; species Pseudoxanthomonas sp. CF385. The sequence goes on along the minus strand of NZ_FNKZ01000001.1, from coordinate 958,984 downwards.
TGAAGCTCAGCGCCTTGGTCAGGTTGTTGAAGCCTTGCAGCCGCAGGCGAGGCAGGGGTTTTACCACGGCGGTGGTCCCTCTCAGGGGGTGTCGGATAAGGGGGCGGATTATGCGCCATAGCGGGTGACAGTGAAATGTCCGTAGCCCGCCCGTCGGTACACCGTCACATACTGGCCCAGCCCTTGCATGGCCTGCGTTTGCCGTGGGCTACGTATTCGGACTAAGCTTCCTGAATTACAAGCCGTGACCACCATGAGCCCAGGCATCCCCCTTGCAGCCCCCGCTCGCACCGCCGCCAGCCCCCTGACGCCGGACAACGCCACGCTTGAGCGCTTTCTGGCCCACAGCCACCGGCGCCGCTACCCGGCCCGTGCCGACGTGTTCCGCCCGGGCGACCCGGCCGGCACCCTGTATTACGTGGTCAGCGGCTCGGTCAGCATCATCACCGAGGAAGACGACGACCGTGAGCTGGTCCTCGGCTACTTCGGCAGCGGCGAATTCGTCGGCGAGATGGGTCTGTTCATCGAGTCCGACCGTCGGGAAGTGATCCTGCGGACCCGGACCCAGTGCGAACTGGCCGAGATCAGCTACGAGCGCCTGCACCAGCTGTTCCTCGGCACGCTCTCGGCCGACGCCCCCAAGCTGCTGTACGCCATAGGCGCCCAGCTGTCCCGGCGCCTGCTGGACACCAGCCGCAAGGCCAGCCGCCTGGCGTTCCTGGACGTCACCGACCGCATCGTCCGTACTCTGCACGATCTGGCCCGCGAGCCGGAGGCCATGAGCCATCCGCAAGGCACCCAGCTGCGCGTCTCCCGCCAGGAGCTCGCGCGCCTGGTCGGCTGCTCGCGTGAGATGGCCGGTCGCGTGCTGAAGAAGCTGCAGGCGGATGGCGCCCTGCACGCGCGCGGCAAGACCGTCGTCCTGTACGGCACCCGCTGACGTCCATGGGTCGGGCCGGTCCACCTCTGCGACCGGCCGCAGCGACCGATACCCGTCCGCCCCTCGACATCCGACCCGCCATGCCGGGGGATGCGGATGATGTAGCGCGCCTGCTGGTGGAGTTGGGATACCCGTGCTCGACCCGTGAGGCCGCCGAACGCATCCATGCCGTGGATGCGGATCGCCAGCAAGTGCTCTTGCTCGCTCGGCGCGACGGCGCCGGCTGCGGTCTCGTGGGCCTGCACTTCCTGTACTACGTGCCGCTGGGTGCGCTCATCTGCCGCATCACTGCGCTGGTCGTGGCGACCGAAGCCCGCGGCAGCGGTGTAGGCCGCCAGTTGCTCGAAGAAGCCTACCGTCGCGCGCGCAGCGCGGATTGCGTCCGCCTCGAGCTGACCACCGCCCTGCATCGCACCGAGGCCCACGCGTTCTATCGCGCCTGCGGCTTCACCGAGAGCTCGTTGCGCTTCACCCGCGCACTCGGCGGAGCCTGATCGACCGCGCGCGGTATCCTGTGTGGACGCGATGCCGGATTCCCCACCGGCGGGAATCTGCGGATGGCGTTCGGCAGTGAGTTTTTCTGGTTCATCCTCATCGGTCTTGGCGCGCAGCTGGTGGATGGCGCGCTGGGCATGGCTTTCGGCCTCATCTGTTCCTCCATCCTGCTCAGCATGGGCCTGCCGCCCGCCGCCGTCAGTGCCAGCGTGCATGCCGCCGAAGTCGTCACCACCGGCGTGTCCGGCGCATCGCACGCCTATTTCCGCAACATCGACAAGCGCCTGTTCTGGCGCCTGACGATCTCCGGCTCCGTCGGCGGCGCACTGGGTGCTTACGTGCTGACGCGCCTTCCCGGCGACGCCATCCGTCCCTTCGTCTACCTGTACCTGCTTGCGCTTGCGATCCTGATCCTGGTGCGCTCATTCGGCCGCTGGGTGCCCCGTGAAGAGGTCAAGCGTGTGCCCGTCCTCGGATTCTTCGCGGGATTGCTCGACGCCAGCGGCGGAGGTGGCTGGGGACCGCTCGCGACCTCCACCTTGCTCGCACGTGGGGGCAAGGCGCGCACCACCATCGGCACCGTCAGCGCCTCCGAGTTCGTGATCACGCTGGTGGTGTCCGTCACCTTCCTGTTGACCATCGGCCTGCAGCACCTCGAGATCGTGCTGGGCCTGCTGGTCGGCGGCGCGATCGCCGCGCCCTTCGCGGCGTGGTTCGTCCGTCACGTCTCCGAGCGCATCGTGCTGAAGGTGGTCGGCTTGCTGGTGCTGTGCATCAGCCTGTATCAGGTCGGGCGCGCCTGGTTCTTCTAAGCGCTCGCGTCCCGGACGCCGGATCGACACGCGGGCCGGTCTTCCAACCGACCCGCGTCGTTTGCAGCCGTCTCAGCGGGACGGACCGGTCTGATCGCGTTGTTGCGCGACCTGCGGGTCCGCCGCCGGCTGCTCCTTCTGCCAGCCCTGACCGGCGGGCGTCTTCAGATAGTCATCCAGCGCCTGCCGCATGGCACGGTCGTCACCCCCGTGCATGGCGGCGAACATGCGGTCCACGAACGAACGCTGTGCATCCTCTCCGCGTGCCGTCTGCGGCGTGGTCCCGGCAGGCGTCGCCTCGCGGTTAGCCGCGGTCAATGCCTCACGTGATCGATCGCCATACTCGCCATCCACCTTCAGCCCACGATCCGTCTGGAAGGCGCGTAGCGCGTGCTCGGTCTGCGGCCCGAACTTGCCGGACGTGGTTTCGAGCGGCCGGCCATCGGCGCCGCGGTAGCCCAGCTGGTTGAGCTGCTGCTGGAGCTCGCGCACGGACGCGCCCGACGTCCCGTCACGCAGCACCTCCGGCGCAGCAGGCCGCGGGGACACCGCCGCATCGCGGTTCGCACCGCGCAACTGCGGCAGCGGATCGACCTGACGGCCGTCCCGCCACAGCTCGAAGTGCAGGTGCGTATCGCCCTGTGCTGGGGTATTGCCAGACCGCCCCATGGTGCCGACCTGTTGCCCGGCTTCCACGCGCTGCCCATTGCGCACGCTGAACCCGTCCAGATGGAAGTACTTGCTGAGGGAACCGTCGTCATGCCGGATGTGGACGGTATTGCCTGCCGCCCCGTTGTTCGGTCGCACCACGACCGTCCCGCCCGCAACGGCGACCACCGGATCGCCCACATCGCCCTGGATATCGATGCCGCCGTGGCGTCGGCCGCCACTGCGCGGCGTACCGAACTCACCCCGCCCTTCGCGCGGCTTGTCGGCCTCGTTGATGTCGCGGTTGCCCGGTGTCGGCCACGTCAGCCCGCCTTCTCGCTGTTGTGCCGCGGCGGGCTGGGCACGATTTCGCTCCTGTTCCGGCAACGCCAACTGCTGCGCGATCGCCTCACGCGTACGCGCGTCGGCGGTACCCGTGGCTTCCAGCTGGTTCGCCGTCTGGAAGGCGCGCACCGCCTCCTGCGTCCTGCCGCCATAGATGCCGGAGCGCGTTTCCAGTTCAGCACCCTGCCCATCACGGAAGCCCAACTGGTTCAATGATGTCTGCAGAGCGCGTACCTCCTCGCCCCGCTCGCCGCCCTGAAGCACGCCATCGGCCAGCGGCGACGTGCGTTCACGGGCAACTGCATCGGGCTGGCCCGCCTGGATGCCGCGATCGGAAATGCTGATGGCGGCGTATTTGCCATTCCAATACTGCGAGAACGCCGTGGCCAGTTCACGATCACCGAGCCCACGTAGCTCGTCGGTCGTATGCCCCGTCAATCGCTCTGCATCGCGCGCACTGATGTTATTGAGGATGTTGCGACGCGTATCGTCGCGCGTGAAGTCGCCCGTCGCGATCGCGCTCTGGATGGAGGCGTACCCTGCCGCGCCCTGCTGGTGAGCCAGATACAGGTCAAGGCCACTGGGCGATTCCTGCCCGGACAGGAACTCGTGGCCGCTGCGCGACTGACGGCGCGTGATGTCGGCAAGGTTGTCGCGATAAAGCTCCGCTGCGGCCCGCGTGCTCTCCGCCGGATCGAACTCGCGTCCCGCGATGCCGTACTGCGCCGCGGTACCCGGCATAAACTGGAACAGGCCCTTTGCGCCGCTGGGATTGCTCGCGTCGGGGTTGAAGCGGCCGCCTGTTTCAATATAGGCGAACCGCAGGAAGTCATCGCGTGGAATGCCGCTCGCCTGCGCCTGGCGTTCGACGATGTCGAGAATCTGTTCACGGGTGTAGTCACTGGCCATCGTTGGCTCCTCTGCTGATGTGCGTGGCCGGTGGGCCACAGAACGTCAACCGGGCCCCTCCATGGGCCTGATGCAAGTCGGTCAACTGGAAATCGGCTTACTTTCCGTAACTCTGCTTCTCCTGATCGAAGGTGTAGACCACGGCGTCCGCGCTCGTCAGGTCGCGAACCTTTCCGGGAGAAGCGATCGTGGTTCCCTTCGTAGCAACCTTGAGATTGGGTAGTCCCGCACCCGTCTGCTCGAATGCCAGCATCCCGCTGCTTGCGACACAAGGCATCACTTCTCCGCCATCGCACGCATCGCTGTTGTCGTCGCTGACGGGGATGCTACCCACGTAGCCCCACTGCCTGAATCCCAACTTGTCCACATTGCCCGGATCGAAGAGAAGCAGAGCAAAACTGCGAACATCGGTGCCATTCACGAGATCCAGGGTCGGCACCGCCAACAGATAGCGGCCGTCGCCGGTCGTGAACGACTGGGCTTTCCGCGAATCGTCGATCTGCTCGGGCCGCCCCATCCTGCCGAACTCTCCGACATAGCCATCGGTGTCGGGCTTGGACCACTCCTGTCTATCCTCCTTCTCAACACGGGTGAACGTCGCCTGTGAGATGGCTACGTGTTCGGCATCCATCATGCCGTCGTCGCCTTCCGGCCCCTCTCCCTGGTTCTTACTGCCGAAGCCAGTGAAGTAGTGCTTTCCGTTGAGATCGAACGCGTGGCCATACCAGTAGCTGACGGTGGCACCGCCATCAACCTTGTAGCTGACCGCACCATCGCCATCGCGCTGGTAGATGAAGTACAACACGCTGTCCGCTGATGGCGGCTTCAGCTCCGACATGTCCTGATCCTTCTTCTGGAGGGGCGCCGCCTGGGTCGCTGCGTCTGGCGACTGTGGCGCCTGAGCGTCACAGCCGACGGCGAGGACCGTCATTGATACCAGGAGCAGGGGAGAAAGCTTCTTCATGTGCTGCAACCTCATAAGGGTAGTTCCACTCAACCGTACATCTGGCACGTCGCCGGTCACCAAACCGGCGTCATGGCTGATAGGCGTGTGTTCCGGATTCCCTCTCATCGCGCGCCTCCGTTGATAGTGTGGCCCTCACCTCGCTCACTCCCGGACCGAACCCACGCTGGCGCTCGAGATCCCGTTGACGCTCCTGGACGAGCGCTCGCCAGGACTGACCAAATTCCGACGCCTGCAGATCCTCTTGGGCAGCGCGCACTGCAGAGACGTCGCCAGTTCGCGCAGCCGTCAAGAGCCGATCAACTTCACGCGAGGGCATCGCCACATCGGTGCGCAGCGGTGTTTGGATCGACGCGCCCCGACCCATCTCCCAGTGGAATGTGTAGTTGTGAGCCTTTCCAGGGTCCGCGGAGGCAGATGGCGATGTCCGGCTGGAACGCTGTTGCAGTTCGCGATACTCGTGCGCCGCTGGCTCTCCCGCTGGCAATGGCCCCCGGAGATGATCGACACCATCACGCACGAGGCCGAAGGGACCACGAGACATCGCGGTCACACCTCGCCGCAGGTCCAGAACGTCGTCGCGATAGCGGGCGATCGATTGCCGATTGTCATCCGCGAGAACTCGAGCATGGAAGCCCTCGAGCGCGGAGCGATCAAGTCGGCCATCGCCATCCACCGGCAGGAACTGGTGCATCGAGTGCGATCCCAGCGACGCACCCGCCGCGAGAATGGGGTTGTTCGGCGTCACGAGGTCGACGAACCGCTGGTTGTGATAGCCCGCTGCCTTTAGGGTTGCGACTTCGCTGGCCGTGGCGTAGATGCGAACTTGGCCATAATGCGGACTAGCTGCACTGACGGTGTCGCCGGCCATTGCGTGGTTAAGCATCCGCACGCCACCCTCGGGGATCCGGCGGTCGAGGCTCGCAGCGCCGTAGGCATTGAATGTCTCGCCTCGCAGGTCGAAATGATGCGCCGCTACCTGGGCCAACGTTCCTCCAAGGGAATGACCCGTGACCGTGACTTCGGGCTCACTCTTTCCTGGCTGACGGCCGTCTTCCCTGGCGATAGCGAGGGCGCGCCGTGTCAGCTCGACGGCATCGCTCGCCTGCGGATTGACGCGACTCAGCACCATAGAGCCGTCGGCCGCGACACCGTCCATCCATACTTCTTCGGTACCGCGGTGCGCCACCACGATTGCACCATCGTTCGCCCGCTGATAGATCGTGCCCTGGTATCCGGTGTTCTTGTTGTCGACGTGTTCTATGACCCAGTAATGGGCCCCGCCCAAGGTTACAGGCTCCCGTTGCCCAGGGGGACGAGCGCCGACAGCGCGATCCTTATACGCATCGTTTGCCAGCTCGGCATACTCCTGTGACGAAATTCTCACCGCGACGTCTCCCCCGAAGCCAGGGTGATGACGAAGAACTCGCCTCGCTTATCCTCTGGAACACTTTCGAGGTCACTTTCCCCGAATACGGGAAAACCGTCGTAGTCCGCCACCCTAGGGTAGCGGGCCTTCCAGAAATACTTTGCTTCGGACCCAGATGAAGCGACCAGGATCGAATCGATACTGGGGATGAACTTCGTATCGGCGCCGTCCGTCGTGGCGCTCAGATGGACGCTGACGGACGAAAATTTCCAACGACACACTCCCCGCCCGAAGTAGTCCTCGTCCACGATGAGGTCCTCATACACGGTTCCGCGGTATTCATTCTCGGAGACCTTGGTCAAGACGAAAGGTTCACTGGTGCTGATACGAGGAAATGCGCCCGACAAGGCAACTTTCTCGCCACACTCGGTCGCGTTCTCTACCGTGTACTGCGCAACACCCTCAATGGAAGCGAAGACTCCGGGCGCGTCCTCCAGCGTCATGGCGATGATATGGCCGCGCCGGGGAGAGGGATTGATTTTCCTGAGCGGCGCCTGCTCCCCAACGCTAGTTTCACTATCGCCCACGGAATTCATTCCCTGCTCCTGTGAACATGCGACCGCCCATAACAGGGGCACTAAGATCGTTGCGCGCGGCATGTAGCACCGGAAGTAACGACGCCGCGCTGGTACGTACGACTCACGACGCACGACAGCGAAAGCGGCAGCGGCAGCGGCAGCGGCATGGTTGCACGCGACCAGTCTGGCCACAGGAACCCACTTCCGCATCACGCCCTGCATCAACACGCCGACATCTCGTACGCGCGCGACCCCGACCCAGATACCTTACCGACAGGCTGCAGGCAGGCTGCCGGATGCTCGAAGCATTCCATGCGATACACCTGTCAATCGATATAGGAGATAGGCGCCGTGCAGTTTGAGTAGATAATCTTACAGGTCGTCCCGGGGTTTCTTTCAACGCACTTGCCGATGGCGAGCACTGTCGCCTCGTCAATCGATGAAGCGCCAAGAAACGTCCTTAGCCCACTTTCCTGCTCGATGGGATCCGCAACGACCGCACACTGATTCTTGTAAGTTAGCGCCACGCTGCATTCCTTTCCACCCAGTTCCTGACACCTTTTGACCGCGGCACGACTCGCAGCAGACTTACTTGACTGGGCGGTGGACGTTCCTATGACCGCCCCCTCCGCATCGGAGGCGAACCCCCCCCACGTAGATTTCCAACGCATCTTCGGCACGTACACAGGCTCAATGGACAGGCCACCCGATGACGGGCCGCAGCGCGGATCCCCTGGAGATACGCCTTGTGGACATCCGGTTTGCGCAATAGCTGGCGCAGCCAACAAGCCGAGGACAAGGAATACTAGAAGACGTGGCATGTTCTTATCCAATGGTAGGTGAGGGCTTCAGAGCGCGCGCCGAGTCTGGAGTTGAGGATGAACTGTCCGCGCGAGAGTACTGCCCCCCCACGCCCGCATATCCCGGCTGACCCGGCGCTCCTGGCTGGGGCTGCGGCTGGAACGCACTGTAGGGCGTGAACTGCCCAAGCGTCCCCTGGAACAGCATCGCCGCCATCGGTGGGGCACTCACGATCAGCGCAGTCAGAATTAGTCCAAGCCCACCCTGCTGCATGGCCATGTTGGTCACGTTCTCACCGCCGAAGCCAAGCGAACTTGTGACCCAGAACGCCATGCCCACCGCGATGACCATATCCAGCGCGAGCGTCACCATGACCGTAAGCAAGGCCATCGAAAAAAGCGTCCCGATTCCGTACATCAACCATTTTTGGAACAGAGGTTTCGTTTGCTCGAATAAAAGACACAGGATAAAGGCGGGCCCCAGCGCGATGATCAGACCTATTGCGACCTTGTTGAGCATCATCGCGACGGCGGCCATGATCGCCGGGGCCCCCAAGCCGATCCCCGTGAAAAGCAAGGCTCTGTCTTTCTGCTTCTCGGTAACGACGTCATAGTTACTATCGACAGTATCGATCGCCGCCAGCGCCGCCTGCATGATGGCCAAGGTCCGATCTATATCGCCGTAGGCCCCGTCCCCATCTTCATCTCCGGTCATCGTCTCGTTGACCGTTCTCGTGAGGCCATCAGTCAGTGTTTGGTAGATCGGCCCCCAAGAGATCGCCACACCAAGCGCGATGCCAATGATGAATGTCGCCCGCAACGAACTCACGACGAGCGCCATCATCGACTCTCGTGACTGTCCGGTTACGACGCGATAGCCCTGAATCATGATCCATAGCGTAAGGAGGATGGTCCCGAGACCACCTACGACACGCATGACGCGACGACCAAGATTGGGCAAGTACTCGTTCATGAGTTCATCGTCGATGAACTCATTGATCTCGTGGAAGAAGATCATGTTAGGCAGCGACGCCTTGAGTGGAATTCCACTGATCGCCGTGTCCATGAGGAGTAGTAAGCTGCCGTCCATCTTTCTTAATCCGAGATGTGGAGATCCGAGTCGAGTCGTGCGGCGTCGCTAGTCAGCGCTCGCGACTCCTCGCGACCTCGAGCGCACCCTTGAGCGCGCCATACTGAACTACCGTATCCACCAGTCCGCTTTTCTTTCCGTTGAAAGCCGCCTGACCGAGCCAGACCTGCTCGGTATTCAGTGCCTTCAGGCTGGCGTCGTAGGCGCTCAGTAACGTCGTGGCATTCTGCAGATCGAGCTCTACATAGGCCTCAAGCTGCGCGATATTGGCCTTAACCCGTTCGAGAGCTCCTGGCTGATCTGCTGGAACAGACGCCGCCTGCCTTTTCAGCTCTTCCATCTGCCGATCTCGAACATCAAGGTTCTTGAGCACGCGGACCATGACGTTGTAGCGCGTATTCTCGGTCTGAATGATCGCGACACAGTTCCTGAACTGTCGCTCCGCAATTTCCTTGATCTGTGCCGGGCCGGTGCGTAGTCCGGCCCCGGCACCGCAGCGTTCCGCAACATAGTCATTCAGGCCCCGCTCGGACAGCGTCTCCCGGTACCCGGCCGCTCCGCTGAACGAAGGGCCGCTGACGTACTTCTGTTCGAGCTCTCGGATTTGCGTGCGATACTGTTCCATCTGCCTTTGAAGCTCTTGATACATTTGCTGATACTGGGCAACCCAAGCGAACTTGTTGACGCCAATGTGTGCCCCGTCAACGACAGGAACACCGGAAGCGCTTACGCTGAGCGACGGCGGGATCCACAACACGGTAGACAGCGACAGAAGACCCCACATCGGCAGGCGACGGGTCTGATTTGCGTTGACGTGCGACATGACTTTTTCTCCTGAAGTAGTGCTGATCAATGCGACCCGGCTCTCCGGCACATTTCAGTTTCGCTCCTACGAAGGCGCTGAGGAGCGCCTTGCGCCATCCGCCCGGGAGGAAGGCGCCTGCGATGAGCCACTCCTACCCGACCCCTTGCGCTCCCGCTGAAATCGCGGCAACCACTGCTCGGGCAGCAGTTCGGCCTTGTCCACCACCAGACGCCGCGCCTCGTCTTCAACGATGCCGTGCATGATCTCGATATTGTCAGTACTGGCGGAGATGACCGCCAAGGCGTCGTCCATGCCGCGCAGGTTGAGTTGGCACACAGTCGACGCGTGCCCCTGCTTCACGAGGAAGCAGCGCGAGCGTTCGTCAAGATTCTTGATCACCTCGAATTCGGCATCGGTAAGCTTCAGGCCGTCGATGTAGTCCTCTCGCGCCGCATTCGGGTTTGGCAACAGAATCAGCGTCGCGGTCTGCTCAATGAGAGCGGCTGATATATCGCTCGCCAGGGCATCTTCTGGACTCTGCGTGGCGAAGATACCAAGCCCGTTCTGCTTTCGGATCGTCTTCTGTTTGTTCTTGGCGAAGTCCTTCAACGCACCACCACCATCGAGGATCTTCCAGAACTCGTCCATAACATAGATGAGTGGTCGACCATCGATCAGTTCCTCCAGTCGATGCAGAAGGTAGTTGATCACTGGGACGCGGATCTCGGCGTTCTCGATGACATCGGTATAGTCGAATCCAATGATGCTCGCACGATCCAGTTCGATGGTGTCCATTGGATTGTCAAACACCCAGCCAAGCGCATTGCCGGCCGTCCATTTCCGCAGGCGGGCGAAGAGCCCATCGTCACCCATGTTGGGCAGGCTCTTCTGGAAATTCGTCATCGACCTCAGGTGCAGCGGCATGTCGAGCATGGCCTCGACTGCTCGGAATACGTCCTCGTCCTCACGTGCGGTGTAGTGCGTTTTTCCCGCCAGCACCTTGACCAGCCCGGCGAGGAACTGCACGTTGGCATCGGTGCGCTGACACTGGAATGGATTGAAGCCGGTGGGCTTCCCGTTCTCGAGCGCGAGATAGTTGCCTCCGCAGGCGCGAACGAAGATCTCCGCGCCTCGATCCTTGTCGAAGAAGAAGATGGTCGGCACCGGATCGAACTTCTGCACCTGGCTAAGTAGGAAGTTGATAAGTGCCGTCTTGCCGGTACCGGATTTACCGATGACCATGGTGTTGGCGATGGCTTTCTCGCCGAGTGAATTCTCGGCCGGATGGGTCGCGTGGAAGTTGAAGTAGTAGGGCTGCCCATTGGTCGTCTGAAGCACTGTGACGCAATCGCCCCACGGATTGTTGTCGCGCTTTCCGGTGGCAAAATTGTGCAGCGGCGACAAGCCGAGGAAGTTCAGCGAACTGACGTTGGCAAGCCTGGTGCGATAACGCCAGTTCCCCGGCATCTGGGAATAGAAGGACGAACAGACGGCCAGATCCTCCTTAACCGAGACGAAGCCGGCATTGGACAACTCTGCACGGGCGACCGCCACATTCTGCGAAAGTCGCTGCTGGTCCTCAGCGTACAGGGTCATGATGAAGTGGTACTCGCCGAGCACGAAGTTCCCAGACGCAACCTGATCCATGGCGCCGTCCAGCTCGACGATCTGGCTGACCGCCTTGTCGCCGGACGAGATCATCATGCCCTTCGTTCGATCCAGCACCTTCAGCGCATCCTGACGCCCCATCGGGCTGAAAGAGTGCGTGATGACGTACTCGAAGTTGAGGTACTTCAGCCCGTTTAGGATCCCGGGCCAGGTTCCGTCGGTGTACTCCTTGATGTTCAGGATGGCGCCGAAATGATTCTGCCCATCTGGCGTGCTGACGACGAAATCGCCCGTCTTCGACGAGAACATATGGCGGCTGACGGCCAAGTAGTCATAAAGCGGCGCGCGTAGCACAGGCACCGGCTCGGAGATGCGATTGAGCACGAAACCGAAGAACTCTAACGTCTCCGAGAATACCCCGCCCGACTCGACCTCATACATACCGAGACGCACGGGGGCATAGTCCTTGAGCACCGCCTCCACGTTGCCCGCCAGTTCCATCAACTTCGCCACGGCCTGGTCTTGTTCAGCCTGTAGGCGTGACACGTTGGCAGACTTCTCGACGAACTTTTTCCCCATCACGATGGGCCGGTAGATCATCGTCAGATACAGCTCGTTCTGCATGATCTTCTGCGAGGAGAGCGCATCGAAGTATCTGTCCGACAACTCCTGGTTGAACGATTGGCCGAAGTGTGCACCCGAGCGGATTCGCCCTCGGCGCCGCAGATCGTGCGCCCAGAACGCCACGTTTACAAAATCTGGAGCGCGCAGGGTCTGGAGCATGCGGTTGAACGTATTGTGACGGTGTTCAAGTTCCCATTCCTCACGCCCTACGAACGGGAGCCCGTCCAGGCGCCATGTCAGCAAGAAGTCCCCACCCGTCGTCTTAATCACGTGCGGGGACACATGCGCGGACAGCGGGATGAACTCGGCGATGGAAAGGTCTGGCGCGAGCATGGAATTCAGTCCGGAATCGATTCGTCGAAGCGCTTTCTGTAGGTGTTGGGCGTGAACACCCACATCCCCTGATGATGGCCGAGGTTCCGGACACGCGTCCGGAACTGCCAGCGCAAGCCAAGGAGCCGAAAGATCATCTCGTCGCGGCGCGCCATCTGCCGCATGACGAAGACAACCACCGGCAAAAGTGCCAGAAAGAACATGTTGAAGTAGAACGTGAGCAACAGGCAGCCTCCCGCACCGATCGCAAAGGGAACATAAGGAACGCCCATGAACATGGGCGGGCGCGTGCAACCCCTGAAAAGCACGTTCTTATGCATGCTGAATCAGCACTTGGCCGACGATCATGGCCGTGGAAGTAACGTCGGATGGCAACAGCATCTTCGCGATCTGCGCAGCGGCCCCAATAAGAAAGCCACCGATCAGGACCGGCGCTACATCTCCCACGCGCTTGTGGTTGAAGGCGATCTGGTAGCCCGCAAAGATCACCGCGATCGTTACGATGGCGATGGACGCAACATTCAGCAATGAGTTGATGTTGGTGAAGAAGCTGGTCACGCGGCCTTGCGCACCCGTGGCGTCCTGGGCTAGTGCCAGTTCGGGAAGTGCCAGCATAGTGGCCGCAACGATCACCAGGATCAGTGTGCTAGAGATCTCTTTCGTTTGAGTAGATTGCATGTTGTTCATGATTGACCCCGAATGGTGGTTACTACGGTGGTGGCACTTTCGCGTGCCGATGAGCCATCCTTGGCGGTTTCTGCTAGAAGACGAAGGCGTCATCCCTCCCGGGCGCCCGAGCCGCTTGCGATACTTGCAGCTTCACGTCGGCGTTCTTTTGGTAGGGCTGCACAAGCACAGGGGTATCAATCGACCCCTGTGCAGTGGCGGGCGGGATCGTGCTCACGGCGGCCGCGACGGGCGCAGCCGGCGCCACCATGCGTGTCGTGGGAATGCTGGCCCCGATAGTCCGCATGGTCGGGGAATCGTTTCTCGCCTCCTCAATGCGGCGAGTCAGGCGGGACGACGTGTTTCCCGTGATGGCTGTCCGCGGCAGTGCGCGTTGTGGCTTCGTCGGCGTTTGGCCGTCGATCACTGCTATTGCTGCTTCTGCCTCTTTACTCGCCTGCTGGCGCCATGACGCGAATACCTTCTGCACATAGCCATGCCGGTAGCCTGTCGTGAAGTTGCCGGAGTAGTAGCAGCTGAATGCCTTCCCCCAGCTGTTACCGGAACGCGCATAGCACTCGGCCAGGATGCGCGAACCCGCTTGCAGGTTAGGACAAACGTCAAAGGCCTTCTCATAGCTGTCCAGACCCTGTCGCGCGAGGTTGTATCTGTTGACCTGCGCCAAGCCCAACGAGAAATTGTATCCGCGAGTCTCCAGCATGCGTGCGGTCGACAATGCCTCGGCCAGATTGCGAGGTTGCCGCGCCAACCTCGCACCGACGACACCGATCGCATACGGATTAAGGGAGGACTCGACCTTCACGACGTGCTCCATCACTGCTGGTGGTACCGATAGACCGGTGCAACCCATTAGTTCCATACCAGGCAACATAGGACTACCTCACTTTCTCAGCGGTGGTAACGCCACGGGAAACCCTCACGATGCAATGATGAGCGCGCGACGACACATGCTTGAGGTGTCGCGCAGGAGCGATCGGTGGGGACATGTATCTATTCGAAGGGGCAAGGCTCATGAGGATTCCTGTCGGGCCAACACGCGCGCGGGATCAAAGTCGATGCCTGTGATGTAGCGCCGCCCCGCATGTGCTTTGATGTGAACCACGATGTCGATGGTCATCTTCAACAAGCGCTTGATGACCTCGAACTCCAGGCCAGCGCCCTCCGCGGACGCCTTGACCATCAGCGCTAACTGGTCCCAGGTCTGTGCGGTGCTCCCCGCATGGCAGCTGGTGATGGACCCGGGATGGCCCGACGCGCAGTTGCGGATGAAGTAGAACGACTCGTCGCCGCGCAGCTCGGCCAGAATGATGCGATCCGGCTTCATGCGCAGGCAAGCCTCCATGCAGTTCTTGGCGGTGACATTGCTGGCGCTCTGCCCACCCTTGGAGTACAGCAGGTGCACGACATTGGGCTGGCTTATGAAAAGTTCGCGCGCATCCTCGATAGTGACCAGGCGCTCATGATCAGGAATGTGGTTGACCAGGGATTTCATGAACGTGGTCTTGCCGCTGCCCGTCGCGCCCGCTACCACGATGTTCTTGTGGTACTGAACCGCCTTGCGGAAGAACTCCGCGTAGTTGCGGCTGCGGCGCAACTCCAGCAGTTCCTGGTCGTGGTCGCCCAGCATTTGCTGCTGCTCGAGAATCTCATCGAAGAAGCCATCCTGCTCGTACTGCTCCAGGGTCTTGCTGAACTTGGCCGGCAGCCGAATGGTGATAGATACCTTGCCGGCGTCGCAGGCCGGGGGAATCACGAACTGGGCGCGCTGACCGGTAGGGAAGGTCAACGACACCATCGGGTCGATGTCGGTGATGCGCTGGCCGGTGTTGCTTTCATTGACTACGGAGGTGCAGAACTGGCGCGCGCGCTCGAAGGTAAGTGTTGGCACATCCGCTTTGAGCCAACCCGCACGAGCCGTTTCGAGGAAGATTTCTCCAGGGCGATTGATGCAGATCTCAGTCACATCGGAGGAGTGCAGATGTTCGCCGATCCCTAGCACCTGGTACTGGTAATCCAGGAACTCGTTGGAAACACGGGCAAGGGGCTCGTTCTGCGCGTCCATATCTGAAGGCCCCTCAGCGCATCACCGCTGAGAAATCCACATCGCGCGCCACGTACACATTGACGATGGTGCCCTGGTCTATCGTTACTGTCGGAGGCCTCGCCATACTGCGATCCAACGCCATGTTGGCTAAGCGCTCCATGGTCCTGGCGGTATTGCTCTCGTAGGGGTTTTGAACGATGGCGCCATTCACGATCGACGTCTCCTGGGGACCATGTTTCGCGCCGGCGTACTTGAACGCATCGCTCAGCATGCTGATCAGAAGCGCGGACGAGATGCGCTGCGCCCAATGCGCGGAGTAATGTCCGGGATTTCCGGCCGCACCGAGCATGTCCGTGCCTGGGCTTCGCATGTTGACGTCCATGCCAGTCGGTGTGGTGATGCGATCCCACACAATGGCAGCGCGTTCGCCAATAATCGCCTCTGCATCGTAGCTGCCCATGACTTTCGATCCACGCGGGAGCAGAAGGCGCTTGCCGTTGACGGAGTACACCGGTTCCGTCACTACGCAGGACGTGTAGCCAGGCACGTCGGTAATTACACGCGACTCGAGTACGCATCGTATGTACGTCCCGCGAAGCAGCAATGTATTGGGGTTGTAGAGCGGCTTGGCACTGGACACATCCTCGGACTCGACAGCCGCCGCGGCGTCAGGCTCGGCCCCCGCCTGCGTCATGAGGCGTGCGTAGTCTTCGGGCGACATCACTCCAGGGACCGCACCGGACTGGCCCGAAGAAGAGCGGCCACTTCCGGAAGCATCCATGATGCGACGGTCCCTCAGCGTCAACTCAACACTTTGTGCGGGGGCGTCTTTCGGCAAACTGAAACTGGGGACAGCCGGACCTTCATCGACTATCGGCAACGGTGGCAGATCGGGCTCCGCTACCATCGCGGGTTGCTCGGGGGGAAGTTCGGGGAGGTCCTTGGGAGCGGCCGGAATCACCAGTTGCTCTCCACGGGCCTTGCCGCGAGCCTCGTCGTCTTGGCCGGAAACTGCCGTACTGAAGATCCAGAAGGCGACGGCCAGTAATAGCAGCACGATCCCCCCCAGAAACAGCAGCGCTTTCCGATTCAGGCGTTGCACATCGACCGAGCGAAGATACGGCGCGTTTGCATCTAGATCGGGCTCTGGGACGGGTCGCTCCGCGCGCTGGTAGGGGTTCTGAGGCGCAGACTCTGCCCGGGATTCGTAAGGAGTTTCGTTCATTGCTCCGCGCTCCTGCGCAGGCCTACCACGTTGTCGCCGTGGCGAATGACCAAGTAGGGATACGTGCCATGTACGACGATGGTGTCGTCCTGCACGGTCGAATTGACGACGAACTCGTCGCCGCCCTGGCTTTCCCTCGCGAACACCACCGGGAAATTTCCGCTGGGAAAGCGCGTCCGATCCCCCATTCGGATATAGGTGAAGCGACGGTCATCGTAGACCGTCATTGGGACCAGCCATGCAGGACCGCGCTTGCGCTGGGCATACTCGTAGTTGAAGTGATAGGCGCGTCCCGGCTCGATCCCGGTGTTGAGCTCGGCCATGGCCTCCTTGGGCTTGTTCGCGTGCTCGGCGAAGCTCGTATCGCCGGGGTATGCGAACTTGATGCGGTACTGAACGCCCGCCGCGCGCGCCTGATCCAGAACGCGCCAGTCCGTCGCCACGACCTTGAGCTCGAAGATGTAGGAATGCGCAGCGGTCCGCACCAATAGGTTCGTATCGACGTCCACGTTCTTCGGCTTCAGGTAGAACACGTTGCCACGACGACCGATATCCCAGCCGCCACTGAATCCCGTACTGAAGTCCAGTATCTCCTCATGCGGCGAAAGTTCGATCTGTGTAGTGATGCCCAATCCAGTGCGCACCGGATACACCTTGTCCGGAGCATAGGTGTACTCCTCAATCACCTGAGCGCTCACGGACTGCGCCATAAGAAGCAGGCCGACAGCTGGCAGCCATAGCAGTAGGTGCTTCAACTTCATCGTTGGGGAACTCCAGGTAGAGTCTCGGGCTCCGACTGCTCCACGGGTTGGGGCGCGGTCGAAACTTCATTCTCGTTTGGGACGGCAGCGTCGGTCGGTTCGGGCGCAGCAGGATCCGCAGCCGGCACCATTACGGGTCGCGCGGGAGCGGCATTCGGCGCCGCGAGCGGCGCGGGGAACTCGCGCTCTGGCACGGCGGTAGCAGCGAAATCGTCGTCGACGCGATAATTGGTTACCCGGAATCCCAACGGATTCAGCAGCCGATCCTCCTCGCTCAGACGAAGATCCGGGTTATAGGTGAACTCCAGCGTCGCGATGCGGCTGTCCAGCGGCTGCACCTGGCCGCGCCCTTTGTCGTAGAGGCTCCGTTGGAAGCGCACCGTCGCGCCCGTCGGACGCGTACCCGCGCCTCCGCCAATCAGAACGATGCTGAGAATGCGGGTGCGCACGGAACTATCGCCGCCATACAGGCGGAAAGGTCGCTCGGGGTTGCTCTCCGAATGGAGCGCGACATAGGCGGGCGACACCGCCGGCCCGGCCATCGACAGGGTCGTGCGCCAATTGCGCTGGCCAATCAGGCCCGAATCGTACGATTCGCGGGCCAGGACGAACTGCGCGACGTTGCTCTTGTTGATCGCCTCTTCGGCGGTTACATCACGATCCTGGAAATTTCCCGAAAGCCGCGCGACGCTAGCAGTTCCCGTGTAAGGGTCAGCCATGACGAGGTAGGGAACCTTTTCTTTCAAGGGAAGGAATAGGAAGTAGCCACCCGCGAGGATCAGCGCCATCACGATGGCAGACCAGGCTACAAGCCACGCGCGCCGTTCACTCTTGCGCGCGCGTTCCGCCAAAGTCAGCTCGAAGCTGACGCCCTGCGCCACCGCGCGATCGATATCAGGAGAGGACGTATTCTTGAACATGCGGTGGCCGTCGCCCTCAGTCGTCCTGCACCATGGTCGCAGCCACATCCGACGTCGGCGACGACGCCTGGCTCACGATGATCCTGGGGCGCTCAATGACGACTCGTACGCCTTGGCCCGCATACGCCGCGGATAACGAAACGGCGGCATCCTCTAGGCTACTGGTATGGATTTGCGCGACGGGCGAATGGAGTGTGTAGTCATTCGGATGCAGGTAGGCCAGTGTCAGGTTCGCGTCTTTCGCCCAACGAGCCAACATGGTCTTCAGCGTCCCATCGGCCGGCGAGGCCTGGTAGATATAGGCCTGCTGCAGCGGGATCGCTTGCGGCATCTCGGCGAAACGATTGACCGGGCGCCAGCGCCCGCCGACATCCGCTGCACCCGGAGTAACGCAACCCGCCAGAAGAGTTGCAATTATCAGAACGCAGGAAGCACGCGCCTTTCGAACCTGGACGTCTCGACTCACGGATCCACCACCCTGCAATCGTCGGCAACACGAACCCGCTGCGATCCTGCGTGGATCGCGTCGCGGTACTGATGATTGTGTGCGGGTGACAGTGCGCGAGCGCGCATCGGGATCCGCGGAACAGCCGCGATCTTCGCCGTGCACGGATTGATGGCCCGTGCCATGCCCCCTGTACGCATCCATGCGTTAACGCTCCAATGAAGTTCAGTGATGTTTGCGAATCACATCCGATACGCATACTGCATCACGACATTTGAGCCGAACATATCCACGCTGTTTTGTGTCGTCAACCCACGCGCACGAGTAAACATATGTACAACTACTCGAACACACCAAGCACGCCGATCAGGAACCCTATAAAACAAGGCATTTATTGCAAAGCCGTGAAGCGGGTACCTTTACTTCACTCATGGATGTGAAGGTGATTGTGAAAGTACACACCGGGTCACATGATCATGTGAATTCACTCTTCACTCGCGTGAACACTGTGTCCGCTGCGATTTCTTCGTGCGATATTGAAGCTCGACCTCGCTTTGCACCTTGCTCAACAACCGAGCAGTCTCGCTTTGCCATAGACAAGGATCGATATGGACTCTTCGAAGATGGAGGAATTCGTTGCCAATGCCGCCTTGCTCGCGGCCCACTTGAAGGAACAGTGCGAACGCGCGGCGGCTTCGCAGCAGTCGTCGGCACAGGATCTGCAGGGCGCAGCCATCGTTGTCAGAAAGACGATCGAAGAAGGAAAGCGCGAACTCGTCGAGCTTGCGGGCTCCGCGGTCTCTGCTGCGTTGACGGAGAACCTTCCTATCGCTACGCGAGACATCCTCGATACCGCCGCCCGACTGAAGCAGGTGACAGAGCGCTTTCAGAACGAACAAGCGGCCCTCGACCGGAAGGTTCGGATCATCGGCACGAGCACCA
The DNA here is from genome assembly GCF_900104255.1 of Pseudoxanthomonas sp. CF385. NCBI lineage: Bacteria > Pseudomonadati > Pseudomonadota > Gammaproteobacteria > Lysobacterales > Lysobacteraceae > Pseudoxanthomonas > Pseudoxanthomonas sp. CF385. The sequence continues at coordinate 939,640 of NZ_FNKZ01000001.1, read as the reverse complement.
TGAGCGTTATCGTCATCGCCTGCACACTACTCGTGGCCGGAACCGGCTATGCCTCCTGGTACAACGTCAAGCGTGCACAGCGCGCCCACGCGGATGCTGAGGTCCTTGGCGCCCTCCGGCAAGTCACCATCACGGCATGCGATGGGAAGCCCTGCATCAAGCTCGAAGACGGGCTCCGTCGTTGGGGCAAGAACCAGGACTATGTGCTTGTCGATGGGGGGCGCGAGAGCAACGAAGAACCGACGGGCCAGCGCTAAAAAGAAAGCGTGAGTGTGTGACCGGGCTGTCGAACGAAGGGATTCACTAGGGGGACTCTTTGGCAAACACGCGTATTCTTGCAAGCGTGGCGCTGGGTATCGGCGCCCTACTGGCTGGCATCTATCTGGCGGGATATCTGTCCCTGATCTTTCTTGGGCTCGACGGGTCTCAGGTCGGTTGGGACACCTACTTCAACTATCTGAAGCACCTCGACCACCCGCGGGTCCAGCCCTACGCATGGCGCATCAAGTCTGCGGGCTTGGTCGGCGGCGGATTGATGCTGCTGGTGTGGGCTGCGCTTGTGGTGATGATTTTCAAGCTGCGAAGCCATCGCAACCTGCACGGTCGAGCCAGGTTCGCTGGCTTGATGGATCTTGGCAGGAAGGGGTTCCTTGCCGATGGCGATGATGGCGTTGTCGTCGGCCAAATGAACGGGAAGCTGCTTCGCCTGCGCGGGCAGCAATTCGTGATCCTGGCGGCGCCCACCCGATCCGGTAAAGGCGTCGGCATCGTGATCCCGAACCTCCTGGATTACCGGGAATCCGCCGTGGTGCTGGACATCAAGCAGGAGAACTTCGACCTCACCTCCGGCTGGCGGAAGTCGATCGGGCACGAGGTCTACCTGTTCAATCCTTTTGCGGAGGACCGTCGGACGCACCGATGGAATCCGATGACCTATGTCTCGGGCGATCCCGCTTTCCGGGTATCGGACCTGCAAAGCATCGCGGCGATGCTGTACCCCGACGGCGACGACAAGGACAAGTTCTGGGTCAGCCAGGCGCGCAATGCCTTCCTGGCCTTCGCGCTCTTCGTCTTCGAGCGGCATGCGCATGACCGTACGACCGACGCACCCACGCTCGGCACCATCCTGCGGGTGGCATCGGGCGACGGGGGCGAGCTGAAGCCCTACCTCCAGAGGCTCGTGGAAGCGCCGTTCCTCAGCGCCCAGGCGCGCACCGCCTTTTCCGGGTTGCTGTCGCAGGCGGACGTGACCTTCGCGTCGATCATCGGCTCGTTCCGCGAACCCCTGAATCCTTGGCTGAACCCCGTCCTCGACGCGGCTACCAGCGCCGACGATTTCCGTCTCGACGATGTGCGCCGGCGGCGCATGACGATCTATGTCGGCATACAGCCCAACAAGCTCGCGGAAAGCCGGCTGATCGTGAACCTGTTCTTCAGCCAGTTGATCAACGTCAACACCAAGACGCTGCCGCAGAACGACGCATCGCTCAAACATCAATGTTTGCTGCTGATGGATGAGTTCACCGCGATCGGCCGCGTGGACATCATTTCGAAGTCGGTCGCCTACATGGCGGGGTACAACCTCAGGCTGCTGCCGATCATCCAATCGATGGCGCAACTGGATGCGGTGTACGGGAAGGAACTTTCCCGCACCATCATCACCAACCATGCGCTCCAGATCATCTACGCACCCCGCGAGCAGCAGGACGCCAACGATTATTCCGAGATGCTCGGCTACACGACGATCCGGCGACGGGCCCGGACCCGCTCGCATGGCCAGGGACGGAACGTGTCTGACAACGAGGTGCTGGAGAAGCGGGCGCTGATGCTGCCCCAGGAGCTGAAGGCCATGGGGCCCAAGAAGGAAATCATCCTGTACGAGGGCCTGGCGCACCCGATCCTGTGCCGCAAGATCCGGTACTTCGAGGATGCCTACTTCACCCGCCGCTTGCTGCCGAGGGCGGACGTCGAGCCGCTGCGCATATGACGCACGCGGTTCCTGCCGCCAGGGCGGGAATCGGGGTTAGAATCCGCCGGAATTCGCTCGCAGACGTCCAGGAGTTCCGCCCATGCAGTGCCCCAAATGCCATAGCGTGATGGAACTGATCGTGGAACCGGAGGCCAGCGCGCACCGGTGCACCCAGTGCAAAGGGTTGTGGTTCGAGATGATGGCGCACGAGACGTTGAAGCACCGCGCCGAGGAGATCGATACCGGGGACCCGGCTCAGGGCGAGGCATGCAACAAGGTGGACCGCATCAAGTGTCCGGTGTGCATCGGCAGCCGGGACCTCATCCGTATGGTCGATCCCCAGCAGCCCCACATCTGGTTCGAAAGCTGCAAGAACTGCTACGGACGTTTCTACGACGCGGGCGAGTACCAGGACTTCGCCGAGATCGAGTTCGCCGACTTGATCAGGGACTGGAACGCCCCCGAACGTAGCTGATGCGACGGGCGGTCAGCGGTTCGCTGCCCCGCCCCGCTCCTTGCAGCCCCAGTTGAGGATCGGCGTGCCGGGCGGCAGCACCCGCCTGAACATCTCCACGCGCCCCGGCTTCGGATTGACCACGACCGGTGCGCGGGCCGCCTTCAGCAGCGGCAGGTCCGCACTGCTGTCCGAATACGCTACTGCGATCTCGCCGTAGCCGCGCTCGCGCAGCATCCGCATCTTCTCTTCGTTATGGCAGTGGCGCGTGGCCACCACCGCGCCCAGCCGTGGTCCCACGGCGGTACCGATGACGGGCACATCCTCGTGGGCGACGAAGCTGAGGATGGCGCGCGCGAGCTCAGGCGGCGCGCCCGTGGCCACGACGACGCGATCGCCGGTCGCACGATGCTCGCGGAAGACCTCCAGCGCGTGGGGCAGCAGGCGCTGCTGCACCTCGTCGCGGTGCGTGTCCACGTACTGATCGATCAGGGCATCGAAGCTGCGGCGACCGTGCAGGCCGAAGGTGCCGATCCAGATGTACCCGGAAATCCCGCGCCGGCGCGTGGGCAGGAAAGCCACCATGGGGCCCAGGACGATCGACGCGGCGATCGCCACCGCGGCCCGCAGTGGGTTGCGCTTGATCAGCCAGCTGACCAAGTGTCCGCCGGAGTCGCCGTCGTACAGCGTGTGATCGAAATCGAAGACCACGACCGGGGCGTCCGGGCGCGGCGCGGGATAAGGCGTGTCCGTCATGCTGCGAAGAATAGCTGACGCAGCGCCTCGCCGGGTTCTTCCGCCCGCATGAAGGTCTCACCGACCAGGAACGCATTCACGCCAGCAGCCCGCATCTTCGCCACGTCGTCCGGCACGACGATGCCGCTCTCGGTGACCAGCAGGCGGTCTTTGGGCACCGCGTCCTTCATCGCCAGCGTCGTCTCCAGGGTGACTTCGAAGGTGCGCAGGTTGCGGTTGTTGATGCCGACCAGCGGGACCGGCACCTGCAGCGCGCGCTCGAGCTCGTCGATGTCGTGCACTTCCACCAGCACGTCCATGCCGAGTTGCAGCGCCAGGCCGGACAGATCGACCAGCTGGCCGTCGTCCAGTGCGGAGACGATCAGCAGGATGCAGTCGGCGCCCAGCACGCGCGCCTCATACACCTGGTAGGGATCGACGGTGAAGTCCTTGCGCAGTACGGGCAGCGTGCACGCCTCGCGCGCCTGGCGCAGGTAGTCGTCGGCGCCCTGGAAGAAGTCGACGTCCGTGAGCACCGACAGGCAGGCCGCGCCGCCGAACTCGTAACTGACCGCGATGTCGGCGGGCCTGAAATCCGGGCGGATGACGCCCTTGGAGGGGCTGGCCTTCTTCACCTCGGCGATCACCGCCGGGTCGCCCTGCGCGATCATCGCGTTGAGCGCATCGGCGAAGCCGCGCGTGGGCGGCGCATCCTCGGCGCGCGAGCGCAGGTCGGCCAGCGGCACGCGGGCGCTGCGTTCGGCGATCTCGTCCGCCTTGCGGGCGAGGATGGTGGTCAGGATGTCGCTCATGCAGTCCTCAGGCGGGTGCCCGCCTGTGCGGGACCCTCATTTTCGCACTATCCGCGCCGTTCGGCCGCTGCGCGGTCCCAGCCGTAGGCCCGCTCGACCTTGGCGACCCGCAGTTCGAAGTGGTCGTACCAGTCCCGCCGGCCCTGCTCGCGCGCCGCGGTGTGTTCGGCATGCTGCCGCCAGGCGAGGATGGACGCCTCGCTCTCCCAATAGGCCACGGTGATGCCGAAGCCGTCGGCGCCGCGGGTGGACTCCACGCCGAGGAAGCCGGGTTGCTGCTGGGCCAGTTCGACCATGCGTTCGGCCATGGCCCCATAGCCGGCATCGTCCTGCGCGTTGCGCAGCGATGAAAAGATCACCGCGTAGTACGGTGGTTTGGGCAGGCTGGCGAATCCGCTGGCGGCCATGTCAGTGCACTCCCTGTTTTGCCAGCGCCTGGGTCGTGGCGACGAAATGCTGAAGCCGTTCCAGGGCCTTGCCGCTGGCGATCGCTTCGCGCGAGGCGGCGATGCCGGCCTCGATGCTCTCCGCCACGCCGGCCACGTACAGCGCCGCGCCGGCGTTGAGCACGACGATCTCGCGCGCCGGTCCGGGCCGGTTGTCGAGCACGCCCAGCAGCATCGCCTTCGACTCGGCCGCATCGCCTACGCGCAGGTTGCGGCTGGCGGCCATGGCGATGCCGAAGTCCTCCGGGTGCAGTTCGTACTCGCGCACCTGGCCGTCGCGCAGTTCGCCGACGAGCGTGCCTGCACCGAGCGACAGCTCATCCATCCCGTCGCGGCCCCAGACCACGAGCGCACGCTCGGCGCCCAGTTCCTGCAGCACGCGCGCCTGGATGCCGACCAGATCCGGGTGGAAGACGCCCATCAGGATGCTGGGCGCACCGGCAGGATTGGTCAGCGGGCCCAGGATGTTGAAGATGGTGCGCACGCCCATCTCGCGTCGCACCGGGGCGACGACCTTCATGGCGGGATGGTGGACGGGCGCGTACATGAAACCGATGCCGGCCTTTGCGATCGATTGCGCGACCTGGTCGGGCTGCAGCTCGATGTTCACGCCAAGCGCCTCCAGCACGTCGGCGCTACCCGACTTCGACGACACGCTGCGGTTGCCGTGCTTGGCGATCTTGGCGCCTGCGGCGGCCGCCACGAACATCGAACAGGTGGAGATGTTGAACGTGTGGGAGCCGTCGCCCCCCGTTCCGACGATATCGACCAGATGCGCGCGGTCCGGGACGTCGACGGTACGCGAGAACTCGCGCATCACGGTGGCGGCGCCGGCGATCTCGCCGACGGTCTCCTTCTTCACGCGCAACCCGGTCAGGATGGCCGCCGTCATCGTCGGCGACACGTCGCCGCGCATGATCTGGCGCATCAGGTCCACCATCTCGTCGTGGAAGATCTCGCGGTGCTCGATGGTGCGCTGCAGGGCTTCTTGAGGGGTCAGTGGCATGGAGGCTCCGTAGGGTGGGCCTTGGCCCACCGGCGTGACGATGGCGGGCCAAGGCCCGCCCTACGTCATCGTTCGAGAAAGTTCTTCAGCAGGGCGTGCCCATGCTCGGTCAGGATCGACTCCGGGTGGAACTGCACGCCTTCCACCGGGAACTGGCGATGGCGCAGCCCCATGATCTCCTCGAAGCTGCCGTCCTCGTTCTCGGTCCAGGCGGTGACTTCCAGTGCGTCCGGCAGGCTGCTGCGCTCCACCACCAGCGAGTGGTAGCGCGTGGCCTCGTAGGCATCCGGCAACCCGGCAAAGACGCCCTTGCCCTCATGGCGGATGCGCGACGTCTTGCCATGCATGATGCGGCCCGCGCGGATGACGTTGCCGCCGTACGCCTGCCCGAGACTCTGGTGGCCCAGGCACACGCCGAGGATCGGCGTGGTGGCGCCCAGCCGCTCGATGATCTCCAGCGAGACGCCGGCCTCGTTCGGGGTGCATGGGCCAGGCGAAATGACGATGCGCTCGGGCGCGAGCTTCGCGATCTCGTCCACCGTCATCGCATCATTGCGCACCACCTTCACCTCGGCGCCCAGCGACTGCAGGTACTGCACGAGGTTGTAGGTGAAGCTGTCGTAGTTGTCGATCATCAACAGCATCGCTCAGGCTCCTTGTGCCTGCGGGGCGGCCGTCGCGGCCGGACTTGCCGGATAAAGCGAGGAAAAGGTCGCGGCGAACGCTTCGATGTCGGACTCCGGCGTCGCCCACGACGTCATCAGCCGGATCACCGTGCTGCCATCGCCACGCCGCTCCCAGGTTTCGAACTCGACGTACTGCTGCAGGCGCTCGACCACCGCGTCCGGCAGCACCGGGAACACCTGGTTGCTGGGCGAGTCGACGGCCAGCGGCACGCCGGCCTGGTGCAGGATCTCCCGCAACCGGTCGGCCATGGCATTCGCGTGCGTCGCCAGCACGAAGTACAGCCCGTCTTCGAACAGCGCCTCGAACTGCGCGCCGACCGCCATGCCCTTGGCCAGCATTGCGCCGCGCTGCTTGATGATGTGGCGGAAGTCGGCGCGCAGCATGGGGTTCACGATCACCAGGGCTTCGCCCAGCAGCGCGCCGTTCTTGGTGCCGCCGATGTAGAACGCGTCGGCCTCGGTCGACAGCAGCGCCAGATCCACGTCATTGCCCGGCGTCGTCAGCGCTGATGCAAGCCGCGCGCCATCGACGTAGAGCAGCAGGTCGCGGTCGCGGCAGAACACGCCCAGCGCCTGCAGTTCCGCCGCGCTGTAGACTGTACCCCATTCGGTGGAATTGGAGATGTAGACCACTCGCGGCTTCACCATGTGTTCGCCGGCGTGACCGTCCACGCAGGGCCCGACCAGCGCCGGGCTCAGCTTGCCGTCCGGCGTGGCGACCGTCAGCACCTTGTGGCCGCTGGCCTCGATGGCACCGGTTTCGTGCGTGGCGATATGGCCGCTGGCCGGCGCGATCACCGCTTCGTGGGGACGCAGGAATGCGGCCAGGGCAACGAGATTGGTCTGGGTGCCGCCGGCGAGAAAATGGATGTCGGCGTCGCGACCCAGGCGGTCGCGGATCAGCGCGGCAGCGCGGGCGCTGTGGACGTCGAGACCGTAACCGCGATTGACTTCGGCGCTCGCCACGGCCAGGGCCTGCAGCAGGCGCGGATGCGCGCCCTCGCTGTAGTCGTTGCGCAGGCTGATCCTGGCGTTGTCGGTCGCGACCTCCATCACAACCCCTTCGCCGCTTCGGCGACCGCGCGGAACAGGGCGCGGCCCTTGTTCATCGTCTCGTCCCATTCCTTCTCGGGGTCAGAGTCGTAGACGATGCCGGCACCGGCCTGCACGTGCAGTCGGCCGTCCTTGATGACGGCGGTACGGATGGCGATGGCGGTGTCGGCGTCGCCGTGCCAGCCGATGTAGCCGATGCTGCCGGCATAGACATTGCGCTTGATCGGCTCCAGCTCGCGGATCACTTCCAGTGCACGGATCTTCGGCGCGCCGCTGACGGTGCCTGCCGGGAACGTCGCGCGCAGCACGTCGGCGTAGCTCAGGCCGGGCAGCAGTTTGCCCGTGACTTCGCTGACGATGTGCATGACGTGGCTGTAGCGTTCGATGACGAACTGCTCGCCGACCTGCACGGTGCCGGCTTCCGACACGCGACCGGTATCGTTGCGACCCAGATCGATCAGCATCAGGTGCTCGGCGCGCTCCTTGGGATCGGCCAGCAGCTCGGCTTCCAGCGCCAGATCCTCGTCGTGGGTCTTGCCGCGCGGGCGCGTGCCGGCGATCGGGCGGACCGTGACCTCGCCCTGCTCCAGTCGCACGAGGATTTCCGGCGAGGAACCCACCACCTGCACATCCCCGACATCAAGGAAGTACATGTACGGCGACGGATTCAGCGCGCGCAGCGCGCGATAGACGTCCACCGGACGCGCATTGAATGGCACGCTCAGCCGCTGGCTGAGCACCACCTGGAAGATATCGCCGGCGCGGATGTATTCCTTCGACTGCTCGACCGCGGCGATGAAACCGTCGTGGGTGAAACCGGAGACGAAGTGGCTTTCGTCCAGCACGTCGCGGGTGATCGGCGTGGGGTACGAACCGGGCTGGCGCAGCTTGGCGGTCAACGCGTCCAGCCGTGCCTGCGCCGCGTCCCACGCGTCGGGCTCGCGCGGATCGGCGTGCACGATCAGGTAAAGCCGGCCCTTGAGATTGTCGAAGACCGCGACCTCTTCCGACAGCATCAGCAGGATATCGGGCGTGCCGAGTTCATCGGGCTTCTCGCCGGTCGCCAGCCGCGGTTCGATGTAACCGATGCATTCGAAGCCGAACCAGCCGACCAGGCCGCCGGTGAACCCGGGCAGACCTTCGAGCTTCGGCACCCTGTAGGCGGCACGCAGCGCTTCGACTTCGGCGAAAGGGTCGGCGACGTCGCGCGTCTCGACCAGGTCGCCATGGTCGTGGACCTGCAAGGTGTGGCCCCGAAAGGTGGCCACGCGGCGCACGGGCAGGCCGATGATGGAATAGCGGCCGAAACGCTCGCCGCCTTCCACCGACTCGAACAGGTAGGTATGCGGCGCGTCGGCGAGTTTCAGGTAGACCGAAAGCGGCGTGTCCAGGTCGGACAGCACTTCACGGACAACGGGGATGCGGCTGTGGCCTTCAGCAGCGAACTGCTGGAACTGGTCGTGCGAGATCAAGCGGGCTTTCCTTCCGGGACGCGGTGGCGGGGCGGGCGACGGCTACGGGCCACCATCGCCAGCTGCGGCGTGCGGAAAGTTTGGAAAGCGGGCGCGTGGGGTGGGACACCGCTCTACTCTACCCGATGCCCGGCCCCACCGGCCAGCCGGCGCGGACCTACCTCCGCAAGGGGCAATCGGCCGGCAGGTGCATGCGGACCCGGCCCGGCACGCAGTCCACGCGGAAGCGCCGCGACTGCACCGGTTCGCCGTCCAGATTGAGCGTGAACGGCGCCTCGGCGGTCAGTTCCACCGAGGTCAATCGCGTCCGCACGGCCACCCGGTCCAGGGCGGCGTGCTTGCCGTCCTTGACCAGCGTGCCGACGGTCGCGGCGACCTCGCCCGACAGCTCGGGGACGATGGTCAGGTCCAGCTGTCCGTCGTCGACCCACGCGTCCGGGCACAAGGCCTGGCCGCCGCCGGCCTGCCGCCCGTTGCCGAGACCGAGGGCGATGAAATCGCCTTCCCACTCGAACGCCGGGCCACGCACCCGGGCGCGCACGGGTTCGATGCGCCCGAGCTTGGCGATGCCTGTGATCAGGTATGCCAGACCGCCGAGCATCTTTTTCAGGCCCTCATCCGTTTCCACGGTCACCTCGGTGCCGAAGCCGCCGCTGGCCAGGTTCGCGCACCAGTGGGTGCCGTCGTCGGCGTCGATGCGCAGCAGGTCGAGCGGCACGGCGGCCGCGTCGCGAACCAACTGCAGGGCGGGCAGTGGGTCTTCGGGAATGCCGGCCGCCGTGGCGAAATCGTTCGCGGTCCCCATGGGAAGCAGACCCAGCGAGGGCAGCGCCTCGGCGGCTTCATCCCGATGCGCCAGCGTGGTCGCCACTTCGCTCAAAGTGCCGTCGCCGCCGGCCGCGATCACCGTGTCCACGCCATCGGCGATGGCCTCGGCGACATAGCGCTCGGCATCGCCGTCTTCCCAGGTGACGCGCACGTCCAACGCGATGCCCGCCTCGCGCATCGTGCCCACGGCCTCGCGCAGGGCGTCGTCGCCGGCGGATTTTCCATTGAGGATCAGGCGCCAGCGGGGTGCGGACATGGGAGTTTCCTTGGGGATGCGCGAGGATAGCGGGTGCGGGTGTGGGAGCGACGTGAGTCGCGAACATCTTCCCGCCCTTCCCGGTATTGGGATCGCGCTGGCTGGCGGGAAAACTCGCGACTCGCGTCGCTCCCACAAGAGCCCGAGCCGGGGGCGCCGTCATCTTCCCGTCACAGATGATCCGTAACGTGGAAGGCCATAGCAGGGACGACGGGCGGAGGCAGGATCAGCCTCCAATTTTTCCGGGGCGGTGGCGCAGGCCATCGCCCTTCTGCTTTTTCAGGCGCCGCGCGCTTCGGCGACCGCAGCGCGCATGCGCTCGATCACGTCCTTGTAGTCCGGTGCATTGAAGATCGCCGAACCAGCGACGAAGGCGTCCGCACCGGCCGCCGCGATCTGGCCGATGTTGTCGGCCTTCACGCCGCCGTCGATTTCCAGGCGGATGTCCTTGCCGGTCTTGTCGATCATCGCGCGCACCGCGCGCAGCTTGTCCAGCGCCGACGGGATGAACGCCTGGCCGCCGAAGCCCGGGTTCACCGACATCAGCAGCACCAGGTCGAGCTCCGGCAGCACCCAGTCCAGCACCTCCACCGGCGTACCCGGGTTGAGCACCAGGCCGGCCTTGCAACCGAGCGACTTGATCAGCTGGATCGTGCGGTGCACGTGCTTCGACGCTTCCGGGTGGAAGCTGATGATGCTGGCGCCGGCCTCGGCGAAATCCGGCACGATCCGGTCCACCGGCTCCACCATCAGGTGCACGTCGATCGGCGCGGTGACGCCATGCTTGCGCAGTGCGCTGCACACCATCGGGCCGATGGTCAGGTTGGGTACGTAGTGGTTGTCCATCACGTCGAAGTGCACCCAGTCGGCGCCGGCCTTCAGCACGTTGTCGACTTCCTCGCCCAGGCGGGCGAAGTTCGCGGACAGGATGGACGGGGCGATGATGCAGTTCGACATGGAGGGGCTCACTTGCGCTTGCGCAGGGTCTTGATGCGGTCGTAGGCGGCGTTGATCTCGCCGGCTTTCTGTTCGGCCTGGCGGCGCAGGTCGTCTGCGGCGCCGGCCATCTTGTCGGGGTGGTACTGCGAGATCAGCCGGCGATAGGCCTGGTCGACTTCGGCATCGCTGGCGTCGCTGGTCAGGTCGAACACGCGGTACGGGTTGTCGCGGCTGAGCTTGAACCAGTCCTCGTCGAAGGCATGGCCGATGATCAGGCCCACCAGGCCGCCCAACGGATGGCGCATCAGCAGCCAACCGGCCACGAATCCCAGCAGTTTTCCGTACCAGCGCTTCATTCGGCCCGCCTTCTCCGGCAATCGCGCCATTTTACGGCACATACGGGCCCCAAGCGCCGTACACTACGCGGCCCGGTCCGGTACCCGGCCCCGCCACCCGCGGGTAGACGGCCGCCCCGGGGCACGGGCGCACGGCCTGCCGCACGCCCCCACGACGCTGTATGCCTCGCTGGTTTCCGGACTCCCGAAGGAGTGTTTGTGCCCACGACGTTGCTCCAATCCGATCTGCCCGGCCTCACCCTGCGCCACCGCGGCAAGGTCCGCGACGTGTTCGACCTGCCCCGCGACCGCCTGCCTGCCGATGCTCCGGCCGGCGACTGTTTGTTGATGGTGGCCACCGATCGCCTTTCCGCGTTCGACGTGGTGCTGCCCGACCCGATTCCCGGCAAGGGCGAAATGCTCTGCCAGATCTCGAACTTCTGGTTCGCCAAGACGGCGCACCTGATGCCCAACCACCTGACCGGCATCGACGTCGCCTCGGTGCTGCCCGCCGGCGTGGACGCCTCGCTGTACGCCAAGCGCGCGGTGGTGACGAAGAAGCTCAAGCCCGTGCCGGTGGAAGCCATCGCACGCGGCTACCTGATCGGCAGCGGCTGGAAGGATTACCAGCGCACCGGCAAGGTCAGTGGCATCGAACTGCCCGACGGCCTGCGCCAGGCCGAGAAGCTGGCCGAGCCGATCTTCACCCCGTCGACCAAGGCCGCCGTCGGCGACCACGACGAGAACATCGACTTCGACGCCATGGTGAAGACCGTCGGCGCCGAACTGGCCGAGCGCGTGCGCGACGCCACGCTGCGCATCTACCGCTTCGCTGCCGATTTCGCGGCCGAGCGCGGCATCCTGTTGGCCGACACCAAGTTCGAGTTCGGTACGGACGAAGACGGGCGGCTCTACATCATGGACGAGATGCTGACGCCGGATTCCTCGCGCTACTGGCCTGCGGACCAGTACGAGGTCGGCACCAGCCCGCCCAGCTACGACAAGCAGTTCGTGCGCGACTACCTGGAAACGCTGGACTGGAACAAGACCGCGCCCGGCCCGTCGCTGCCGGCCGAAGTCATCGAGCGCACGCGCGCGAAGTACGCCGAAGCGCTGCAGAAGCTCGCCGGCATCCTCGTCGACTGACCTGCATCCCCGCCCTGCATCGCGACGATGCAGGGCAAGCCGGGATTCAGCGTTGCGTGCAGTAGGCTGGCCACCCTGTCATCGGGTGCACGCGCATGAACGCCTACGTCTATCTCGCCCTGGCCATCGCCGCCGAGGTCATCGCCACCAGCGCCCTGAAAGCCTCCGAGGGCTTCACCCGGACGGGCCCGTCGCTGCTGGTCGCCGCCGGTTACGGCGTGGCGTTCTACTTCCTGTCGCTGACCCTCAAGACGGTGCCCGTCGGCGTGGCCTACGCCATCTGGTCGGGCGCGGGCATCGTGCTGATCGCGCTGATCGGCTGGGTGGTGCTGAAGCAGCCGCTGGATCTGCCGGCGATGATCGGGATGGGCCTGATCGTCGCCGGGGTGCTGGTGATCCAGCTGTTCTCCAAAGCCGCGGCGCACTGATTCCTCGACACCTGACCGCCGGCCCGGCATCGCCTGCCGGGCTGGGGTATGCTCCATACCCTGCCGCATTGCCATCCTCGGGAGGGATGCATGAACGCGACCGCGCAACGTCCGGTGGACCGCTGGTTCGCCAGTTACTCCGGCGACCACGTCAACGAGACCAACCAGCTGATCCACGTCTTCGCCGTGCCCATGATCCTGTGGACGGTGGTCGCCCTGCTGTGGTGCATCCCGGTGTTCGGCACCTGGGTGAAGTCCGGCATGTGGGCGGCGCTGGCCATGTTCGGCGCGTGGATGTACTACTACAAGCTGTCGCGCCCGCTGGGCTTCGGCATGCTGGCGATCTTCATCGCGATGGCCTGGCTGACCCGCTGGCTGGAGAGCCTGCTGGGGCTGAAGAACCTGTTCTTCCTCGCGGTGACCGTATTCGTAGTCGCGTGGATCGCCCAGTTCATCGGCCACAAGATCGAAGGCAAGAAGCCGAGTTTCCTGACCGACCTCACCTACCTGCTGATCGGGCCGGTATGGGTGCTCAGCAAGTTCTACCGGAAGATGGGCTGGAAGTACTGAGCCGTCAGCGGCCGTTTTCGCCCAGCGCGCGCGCGTCGACCACGAACGCGCGCGGCGCATAGCCGAAGTCGCGGCATGCCGGCGCCGCATCGAAGACCAGATCCTCGCGCATGCGGGCCACCGCGTCGTCGCTAAGCCCGCGCATCGCCCCCGCCGCCCGCGCGACGCCCAGCAGCGTGCGGAACAGCGGCATCGGCAGCTCCCACAGCCTTGCCGGTGGCGACAGCCCTGCCAGCGTGCGCGCCACCATGTCGCGATAGGCCAGCGTTTCGCCGCCGGGCAACGCGTACGCGCGGCCGTGCGAGGCCGTCGCGTCCACCACCGCCATCGCCGCGTGCGCCAGATCGTCGACGTGCACCGGTTGGCGTCGCCCCGTCGCGCCGCGTGGCAGGACGAAGAAACCCGTGCGCCGCGCCATCGCGGCGATGCGCGCCAGGGTCTGGTCCCGTCCTGCGCCATAGACCAGCGTGGGGCGCAGCAGGGTCGCGGCGGCACCGCGTGCGGATGCGGTCTCGAACACGGCATGCTCCGCCGCCTGCAGCCGCGCAACGATGTCGCGCTCGTGGGCGTCGCCGGAGGCCTGCTTGGTATCCAGGCTGGTGGAGCCGAACGCCACCACGCGCGACGTTCCGACGGATCCTTGCGTGTACCACCGCGAGAAGGCGTCCAGCGGTCCGGCGCTGAAGATGGCATCCACCGCAGCCGGCAAACCTTCGATGTTGCCGAATTCGCCCTTCAGCCAGGTCACCCCGACGGACGGCGCGCGCGGCGTGCGCGATACCGCCAACACCTGCCAGCCCCCGCCCGCCAGTCGCGCCAGCAAGGCCGCCCCGATCTGGCCGCTGGCACCGAACACCAACGCCGTGCGCGGCGCCACGTCAGGCATCCGGGCGAGCGCCTTCGTCGATCGCATCGATGGGTTCCGGCGGTTCGCCGCCCGGCATCGGTGGGCGCTCGGCCATGTGCAGCGACAGCGCGGCCTTCGCCATCAGGTGCGCGCTGATCGGCGCGGTGATGAAGAGGAAGGCCGTGATCAACAATTCGCGCGGCTGCGGGTCCGTGCCCGACAGCGCGTGGTAGCCGATCGATGCGATCAGCACGCAGCCCACGCCCAGCGTGCTGGCCTTGGTCGGCCCGTGCAGGCGCTTGAAGAACTCCGACAGCTTCACCAGGCTGAAGGAGCCCACGAGGATGAAGAAGCTGCCCACGGCCAGCAGCAGCACCAGCAGGATGGCGAAAACCCAGCTCATTCGACGATGTCCCGGCGCAGCACGTACTTGCTCAGCACCACCGTGCCGACGAAACCCAGCATCGCGATGATCAACGCCGCTTCGAAGTACACCGCCGTGCCCAGGTACATGCCGAACAGCATCAGCTGCGCGATGGCGGCGACGAAGAGCGTGTCGAGCGCGAGGATGCGGTCGGGCACGCTCGGCCCGCGCGCCAACCGGAACAACGCCAGCAGCATGGCGATGCCGACGACATGCATCGCACCCACCACGGCGTACATCACCAGGCTCTGCGGGGTCATGGGAAGATCTCCATCAGCGGCGCTTCGTAGCGCGTCTTGATCTGCCGGATCACCTCGTCGGCATCCTCCAGGTTGAGGACATGCACCAGCAGATGGCGGCGGTCGTCCGACAGCGCCGACGATACCGTGCCCGGCGTCAGCGTGATGATGCTGGTCAATGCCGCGATGCCGTGGATGTTCCCGATGTCCAGCGGCACCCAGATGAAACCGGGCGTGATCTTGCGCTCCGGGCCCAGCACCTGAAGGGCGACGGTGACATTGGCCTGCACGATGTCCAGCAGCAGCACGCCCAGCATGCGCGGCACGCTGCGCAAGCGGCCGATCCGCGCGAACTCACGGTCCAGCCTAGCAGCGAAGACCGGGATCACCAGGGCCAGTACCAGGGCCATCACCACCTGGCCTACGCTGATATCGTCGTTCATCAGCAGCCAGAAGCAGAACACCGTCGCGCTCAGCGGCAGCGACGGCAGCCAGCGCTTGCGCCAGATCGCGACCATGCTCAGGGCTCCCTCAGGGTGGGCAGCGCAGCACGCACCTGCCGCACATAGTCGCCAGGCGACTGCAGTTGCGCGGCGGTGGCCCGGGTGTAGTCGAGCAGCGGCGAGGCCGCCAGCACCAGCGCCACCCCATAGCCCAGCAGCAGCACGATGGCCGCGGTCTCGAGCGGTCGCGAAGGCGCGTGCGCCAGGTCGCCGGCAGGCGTGAACGCCGCACGTGTTTCCGCACTGGCATCCGGCCACGGTTCGGTGCGCCAGAACAGGCGCGTGCCGGCGCGCGCCAGACCCACCAGCATCAGGAAGCTGGTGCCGAGCACCAGCAGCCAGACCCAGAAGGTGCGCGGGCCCTCCGGCACGGCGCCGAGCAACAGCAGCTTGCCGATGAAGCCCGACAGCGGCGGCAGGCCCGCCAGCGACACCGCCGCGACCAGGAACAACAGGCCCGGCACGGTCTTGCGCGGCAGCGCGGCGATGACGTCCTTGCGGTCCCCCGCGCGGCCGCGGCGGCGGCGGATCACGTCTGCCAGCAGGAACAGCGCCGCGCCGGCGAAACTGCTGTGCACGAGGTAGTACAGCCCCGCGCTGACGGTGCCCGCGGTATGCAGCGAGAACGCGACGAACAGCGTCGCGGCCGAGCCCAGCACGAGATAGGCCGCCAATGCGCGCAGCCGGTTGGCCGCCAACACGCCGAGCGCGGCGAGCACCAGCGTGGCGGCACCGAGCGCCAGCAGCGCCGGCCACGCGAAGCCGTCCAGCGGCCCGGCCGCGCCGAAACTCAGCGTGCCCAGCCGCAATACCGCGTAGAGGCCCACCTTGGTCATGATGGCGAACAGGCCGGCGACCGCCGCCGGCGCGTGCGTGTAGGTTTCCGGCAACCAGAAATACATCGGCAACAGCGCAGCCTTCGCGCAGAAGACCACGAACAGCAGGCCGGCGGCGGCCTGCACCAGCGCCACGTCTCCGGCCGGCAGCTGCGACACCCGCGCCGACAGCTCCGCCATGTTCAGCGAACCCAGCAGGCCGTACAGCAGGCCCAGCGCGATCAGGAACAGCGTCGACGCCGCGATGTTGAACGTCACGTAGTGCAGGCCCGCGCGCAGGCGCTCGCCGCGGCCGCCACTGAGCATCAACCCGTACGACGAGATCAGCAGCACCTCGAAGAACACGAACAGGTTGAAGATGTCGCCGGTCAGGAACGCGCCGTTCAGGCCCATCAGCTGGAACTGGAAGAATGCGTGGAAGTGCGGCGCACGCCGGTCCCAGCCCGCGCAGGCGTGCAGCAGGCACGCCGCACCGAGCAGCAGGCCCACCAGCACCATCAGCGCGGACAGGCGGTCGACCATCAGCACGATGCCCAACCGCGCCGGCCAGTCGCCGAGCAGGTAGACCTGGACCTGGCCGGTGGCCGCCTGCGCGACCAGCATGCCGGACACGCCCAGCATCGCGGCCACCGACAACCAGGCCACGATCCGCTGCGGCACCATGCCGAAGCGGCGATGCTCGAAGAACAGCGCGATCGACGCGGCGAACAGCGGGATCAGGACCGGGAGGATGGGCAGGTGGCTCATGCGCCGCCCTCCGGGTCCTCGGCCTTCGCCAGTTCGCGTGCTTCCTCGTGGCGACGCTGTTCGGCCGCCAGGAACTCGCGCTCCGCCCTGCGGCCGTCGACGTGGTCGCTGTCGTTGTCGCCGCGGCTGCGGATCGCCAGCACCACGGTCACCGCCGTCATCGCGAAGGCGATCACGATGGCGGTCAGCACCAGCGCCTGCGGCAGCGGATCGGTGTAATGCACCAGGTCGGTCGGCACGCCGTCGCGCAGCACGGGCGGCTTGCCGGGCACGAGGCGGCCGCCGGAAAAGATCAGCAGGTTGGTCGCGTACGACAGCAGTGTCAGCCCGAGGATGACGTCGAAGCTGCGCGCGCGCAGCAGCAGGTACACGCCCGCCGCGGTCAGGATGCCGATCGCGCTCGCCATCGCCAGCTCCATTACGGTGCAGCCCTCATCAGCGCATGTCTCCGGTGCGGGTGGATCGGTCGCCGGGCTCCATCACGCCCAGGTGCGAGATGCGCGTGCGGGAGGGCTTGATCGTGCCGAGCATCGACAGGATCAGCATGGCGCCGCCGAACACCACCAGGTACACGCCGGTGTCGAAACCGATCGCACTGGCCAGCGGCACCGTGCCGATCAGCGGCAGGTCGAGATCGAGGTGCCCGCTGGTCAGGAACGGCACGCCGAAACCCATCGAGGCCACGCCGCTGATGCCCGCCACGATCAGGCCGACGCCGATGCACTTCACGTAGTCGAAGCCGAAGCGCGATTCGACCGATGCCGCGCCCTGGATGACGTACTGCACCAGCAGCGGCACGGCCAGCACCAGGCCGGCGATGAAGCCGCCGCCCGGTGCGTTGTGTCCGCGCAGGAACAGGAACACCGAGACCGTCAGCGTCAGCGGGAACATGATCTGTGCAAGGTCGGCGGGCACCGGCAGCTGGATCGGCGGACCGGACATCACCTTCTCCGGCGCCATCCGCGCGCGACGCAGCAGCGCGTGCACGATCAGCGCGGCGATGCCGAACACGGTGATCTCGCCGAAGGTATCGAAGCCTCGGAAGTCCACCAGGATCACGTTCACCACGTTACTGCCGTAGGCTTCCGGCAACGAGCGCGCCAGCATCTCGCCGCTGATCGTGTCCACAGGGCGCGTCATCACGGCGTAGGCCAGCAGGCCCACGCCCAGGCCCGCCGCGAGTGATACGACGATGTCACGCAGGCGACGCCGCGGCGTACGCTCGGGCGGCGAACGCGGCGGCAGGTAGTGCATGCCCAGCAACAGCAGCGCCAGGCTGACCATCTCGACCATCAACTGGGTCAGCGCGAGGTCCGGCGCGGAGAGGAACACGAAGGTGAGGCTGACCACCAGGCCGGCGCCGCCCAGCACGATGACGGCAAGCAGGCGCTGCCGGTACAGGCGGATCGTGTAGACCGCACATACGACCAGCACCAGCCATAGCAGCCAACCCAGCAGCGGCATCGGTTGCGGCGCGCGCCAGGCCAACGGCGGCGACACGCCGGTGATGAAGGGCGCTACGCCCGCCGCCAGCGCGGCCAGTACCAGGAACAGCAGGCTGCGCTGCAGGCTTCCGTTGGCGAGGCGCGAGGTGAAGCGTCCCGCCAGCGCGTACAGGGCTTCCATGTTCCAGCGGAACACGTTGCGCCCCAGCGAGCGCCGCACGATCGCGTGCAGGTCGAACAGGCGTCGCAGGCCGAAGTACAGCAGGACGCCACCGGCGATGCCGGCCAGGCTCATCAGCAGCGGCGTGTTGACGCCGTGCCAGACCGACAGGCTGTACTCCGGCAGCGACGGGCCGAGGATCGCACCCGCGCCCGCCTTCAACACCGGCGCCACGGTGAAGGCCGGGAACATGCCGACCGCCACGCACAGCACCACCAGCACTTCCACCGGAATCTTCATCCAGCGCGGCGGCTCGTGCGGGGTGGTGTCCAGCGCGCGCGGTCCGTGGCCGAAGAAGGTCTCGTAGACGAAGCGCAGGCTGTAGGCCACGCCGAAGACGCCGTACAGCAGCGCGGCCACCGCGATCGCATCGCGCATCTCGCGGTGCCCGCCGATGTCGATCGCTTCGGCGAAGAACATTTCCTTGGACAGGAAACCGTTGAGCAGCGGGATGCCCGCCATGGCCAGCGAGGCGACGATCGCCAGGGCGCTGGTCCAGGGCATGGAACGCCGCAGGTTGCCCAGCCTGCGCATGTCGCGCGTGCCGGTCTCGTGGTCGATGATGCCGGCCGCCATGAACAGCGACGCCTTGAACGTGGCGTGGTTGAGGATATGGAACACGCCGGCCACCACCGCCATGGGGGTGGAGATGCCGAACAGCAGCGTGATCAGGCCCAGGTGCGAGATGGTGGAGTACGCCAGCAGGCCCTTGAGGTCATGCTGGAAGATCGCGAGCCAGGCACCGACGAGCAGCGTCAGCGCGCCGACCGTGGTGACCACGTAGAAGAACAGGTCGGTGCCCGCGAGCGCCGGATGCAACCGCGCCAGCAGGAACACGCCCGCCTTCACCATCGTGGCCGAATGCAGATACGCCGACACCGGCGTGGGCGCGGCCATCGCATGCGGCAGCCAGAAATGCAGCGGGAACTGCGCGCTCTTGGTGAACACGCCGGCCAGCACCAGCGCGAGCGCCCACGGGTAAAGCGCGCTGCCGCGGATCAGGTCGCCCGAGGCGAGCACCACGTCCAGATCGTAGCTGCCGACGATGCGCCCGATCAGCAGCACGCCGCCGAGCAAGGCCAGTCCACCCGCGCCGGTGATCGCCAGCGCCATGCGCGCGCCTTCGCGCGCATCCTGGCGATGCGACCAGAAACCGATCAGCAGGAACGAACTGATGCTGGTCAGTTCCCAGAACACCACCAGCAACAGCAGATTGCCGGCCAATACCACGCCCAGCATCGAGCCCATGAAGAGCAGCAGGCTGGCGAAGAAGCGCGGCGCGCTGTCCTTCTCGCTGAGGTAGTAGCGCGCGTAGATCACCACCAGCGCGCCGATCGCCAGCACCAGGCCGGCGAACATCCAGGCCAGGCCATCCAGGCGCAGGGTGAAATCCAACCCGATCTGCGGCAGCCAGGCGTGTTCTGCGCGCAGGTTCCAACCCTGCAGCACGCTGGGTGTCATCCACGCCAGCAGCACAAGGCCCAGCAGCGGTGCGAGCCCCGCCAGCCATGCGGTCGCGCCGCGCGGAAGGCCGCGCGCCAGCGCCACCACCAGCGCGAGCACGAACGGCAGCGCCAGCAGGATTTCAAGAAAAGGGATCATCAACCGCCTTGCGTTGCAGGGAATGCGTCATTCACGAGCAATCCGCCCGAGTTTAACAAACCCGTCACGCCCTGCCTGACCCGCGGTTCAGGCGAGCAGTGCGATCTCCAGCACCAGCCAGCCGATGAAGGCCGCCAGCAGCAATCCGCCTTCCACGCGACTCACCCGCAGGTCGCCGCGCAGCATCGGGTACAGCACGATGA
This sequence comes from Pseudoxanthomonas sp. CF385, assembly GCF_900104255.1. Taxonomy (NCBI): domain Bacteria; kingdom Pseudomonadati; phylum Pseudomonadota; class Gammaproteobacteria; order Lysobacterales; family Lysobacteraceae; genus Pseudoxanthomonas; species Pseudoxanthomonas sp. CF385. The sequence continues at coordinate 919,439 of NZ_FNKZ01000001.1, read as the reverse complement.
CGAACGCGATGGCCGCGGGCAGTTCGAAGCGGACGAAGGATTCCGGCAGCGGCAGCGGGCGGAACGCCGCCATGCCGCCGACCACCACCAGCAGGTTGAACAGGCTGGAGCCGATCACGTGTCCCGCCACCATGTCGCCCTGCCCGCGGCGCGCGGCCATCGCCGCGGCAGCGATCTCGGGCAGCGCCGTGCCGATGGCCACCGGCAGCAGGCCGGTCAGCAGCGGCGACAGGCCCCAGTGCGCACCGATCACGGGCGCGCCCTGCACCATGTAGCGGGCGCCGTAGTACAGCAGCGCCACCGCCACAACGAAACGCAGCAGGTTCATCCACAGATCGGTGCGCGTGCTCGCGAAGGCTTCGATCTCGGCGCGCACCGCGGCGTCCTCGCGCGGTGCGCGGGCCAACAGGAACGCCAGCATCGCGACGAAGCCCAGCAACAGCGCCATGCCTTCGACGCGACTGACCACGCCATCGAGCCCGAACACGATCAGCGCCAGCGTGGCGACCGCGAGCAACACCAGCAGCGGCGACAGCAGGCGCATGCGGATCACCACGGGCGCGACCACCGCGGCCAGGCCCAGGGTCAGGCCGAGATTGACGATGTTGCTGCCCACGGCATTGCCGAGGGCGAGCTCCTGCGAACCCACCCACATCGCACGCGCGTTGACCGCGAGTTCCGGCAGCGAGGTGCCGAAGGCGATCAGCACCAGGCCGGCGACGAAGGGCGAGGCGCCGAAGCGCTGCGCCAGTCCCGAGGCGCCCTTGACGATGGAATCACCGCCCAGCGCCAGCAGCACCAGGCCCAGCGCGAAGTATCCCCAGGCTTCCATCATGGCCCCGCACTCCCCTCGTGGATTGCGGGGATTCTATGCCGCCCCGCTTCCTCAGGAACAGCCTTCGACGTATTCCACCTGCGGCGACAGGCCCACGCGCCAGGAGGTGACCTTGCCGGCCGCATCGGCTTCGAAGATCAGCTTGGTCGGCGCCACGTCGCCGGCGTCGATGGCCAGGTACTGGCCGCCCTGCACGTACTTGTGCGGCGTGGCCTTCAGCGCCCCGCCGTAGAGCTTCTGCAGCTCCTCCACGCTCATGCCGACCTTGCCGCCGCCCGGTGCGGTTTCCTTGTCGATGCCCACGTCGTAGCGGACGAACTTGCCTTCTTCCATCATGAAGGCGAACTCGGCCGGACGGCTGATCCACTTCGGCCAGAGGTAGTGGCAGCTGGTGCCTTCCATCGGTGCGCCGTTCAATTCGCCGCCCCAGGCCGCGCGGGCTTCTTCCACGGTGCTGCCCAGCTTCATGTCGCCGTAGCCGAGGAAGCTCGCCTGGCTGACCGGGCCGGCGGGCGCCGCCGTGTCGTCGACGGCCGGCACCGGTGCGGGCGTCTCGGCCACCGGCGTGCTCGCTGCCGTGGTCAACGGCTCCGCATCGGCCGGGGCCGGCGCCTCCTCGCGCTGGCAGGCGGACAACAGGGCAGCGACCATCACGATCGGCAGCATCGACTTCATCGGCTCTCTCCTATGCACAAACCTGAAGACTAACGTTTACGCGTTAAGTCACCGCGAACGCCCGTCTGTCATCCGCACTTCATCGCTGGGCACTAGGCTGCGCGCGGCCCCTTCCGGCTCACGCATGCGCCCGTCCAAGACCGATCTCGCCCGCACCACGCTCCAGGCCCACGGCGGCACGCTGGGCATGCGCGAGCGTCGGGCGCTGATCCTCTGCGATGGCCAGCGCGGCCTCGAGGACCTGGTGCAGTTGCTGGGCCAGGACGCGCCGCTGCTGATCCAGCGCCTGGTGCGCGACGGATACCTGACCGGCTCGTCCTCGACGTCGGCGACCGTCGTCGCGACCGGCTCCGCGACAGCGGTCGCCATGCCGGCCACCCCTGCGGGACCCCGTCGTTCCCGGGTGGCCGCCCGCGTCTATCTGTCGGGCATGCTCGAACTGCATCGCGACGCGGAGGCGCGCCGACATCGTGATCGACTGCAGTCGCGCCTCGACGACGACGCGATGCTCGATGCACTCGCGGCCGCGCTGCGGTTCCTGGAAAGCCGGGTCGCCGCGACCCTGGCCCAGCGGATCCGCGAGCGCCTGCTGGAAGCGCTGCCGCTTGACGACATGCCGCCGTTCCACGCGCGACTGGGAACGCAGGACGACGCGCTCGCCCTGCCGTAGCGCCGCTCAGCCCTGCGGCGGCGCGAAGTGCTTGCGCAGACCGGCCCAACAGGCCTGGTAATCGCGCTGCCGGTGCAGGGCTTCGACCGCCTGGCGGGTGGGACGGATCACCGCCCGCGTCTCGAACATGAAGGCCATCGTGCCGGCGATGACGTCCGGCTTGGAGAGGTCCGCCTGCGACGCCTTCTCGAACGTCGCCGCGTCAGGCCCATGCCCGGTCATGCAGTTGTGCAGCGAGGCGCCACCCGGCGCGAAGCCTTCCGCCTTGGCGTCGTACACGCCGTGGATCAGGCCCATGAACTCGCTGGCGATGTTGCGGTGGAACCACGGCGGACGGAACGTGTCCTGCGCCACCAGCCAACGCGGCGGGAAGATCACGAAGTCCATGTTGCCCACGCCCGGCGTATCGCTGGGCGAAGTGAGCACCAGGAAGATCGACGGGTCCGGATGGTCGAAGCTGATCGAGCCGATCGTGTTGAAGCGGCGCAGGTCGTAGCGATACGGCGCGTAGTTGCCGTGCCAGCCCACCACGTCCAGCGGCGAGTGGCCAATGTCCGCTCGCCACAGGTGGCCCTGGAACTTGGCGATCAGTTCGAACCCACCTTCCACGTCTTCGTAAGCGGCGACCGGTGTTTCGAAATCGCGCGGATTGGCCAGCCCGTTCGAGCCGATCGGCCCGAGGTCCGGCAGGCGAAGCGGCGCACCGAAATTCTCGCAGACATAACCGCGCGCTTCGCCGTCGGGCAGTTCGACCAGGAAGCGCACGCCGCGCGGAATCACCGCGATCTGCTGCGGTTCGAGGTCGATCACGCCGAACTCGGTGGCCAGGCGCAGGCGTCCCTGCTGCGGGACGATCAGCAGCTCGCCGTCGGCGTCGTAGAGGTAGCGGCCCTGCATCGAGCGGTTCGCCGCATACAGGTGGATGCCCACGCCGTGCTGCGCCTCGGGCGTGCCGTTGCCGGCCATCGTGTACAGGCCATCGACGAAATCGGTCGGCGTCCCCGGCATCGGCAGCGGCGACCAGCGCATCTGGTCCGGCGACACCGGACCGGCGCTGAAGTCGCTGTGCAGGCGATGCTGCGCGTAAGGCGCGAAGGTGCCATGCATCGCCGCCGGGCGGATGCGGTACAGCCAGCTGCGGCGGTTCTCCGCCCGCGGCGCGGTGAACGCCGTGCCGCTGAGCTGCTCCGCGTACAACCCGTGGGCGACCCGCTGCGGCGAGTTGCGGCCTTCCGGCAGCGTGCCGGCGACCGCCTCGCTGGCGAAGTGGTTGCCGAAGCCGGTCAGGTAGGCGGATGCGCTCATGCGGCGGAGGCCTGTGGGTGGAAACGGATTACAGCACGCCGCGGCGCATCTGGTCGCGTTCGATGCTTTCGAACAGCGCCTGGAAGTTGCCTTCGCCGAAGCCTTCGTTGCCCTTGCGCTGGATGATCTCGAAGAAGATCGGGCCCAGTGCGTTCTGGGTGAAGATCTGCAGCAGCTTGCGCTGCTTGGTTTCCGGATCGGCGTCGATCAGGATCTTGTTGCGCGTCAGGCGCGCGACGTCCTCGCCATGGTCCGGGATGCGCTGGTCGATCACGTCGAAGTAGGTGTCAGGCGTGTCGAGGAACTCCACGCCGGCCGCACGCATCTGCTCCACCGTGGTGTAGATGTCGTCGGTGAAGCAGGCGATGTGCTGGATGCCCTCGCCCTTGTAGGCATCGAGGTATTCGTTGATCTGGCTCTTCGGGTCGCTGGACTCGTTGAGCGGGATGCGCACCATGCCGTCCGGCGCGGTCATCGCCTTGGACAGCAGGCCGGTCTTGGCGCCCTTGATGTCGAAGTAGCGGATCTCGCGGAAGTTGAACAGCCGCTCGTAGTAGTCCGCCCACTTGGCCATGTTGCCGTGGTAGAGGTTGTGGGTCAGGTGATCGATGAAGGTCAGTCCGAAGCCCTTCGGCATCAGCTCCACGCCCGGCAGGTACTCGTAGTCCGGGTCGTGGATGGTGCCTTCGGTGTCGTAGCGATCGACGATGTAGAGCATGCAGTCGCCGATGCCCTTGATCACCGGCGCGGCGACGGCCTTGGTCAGCTCGTCCGCGGCATCGAACGATTTGGCGCCGTTCTTCAGCGCCTGCATGCGCGCCCATTCGGCCAGCTTGTTGACGCGGATCGCGAAGCCGCACGCGCTGGGGCCGTGCTGGGCGGCGAAGCGCGCGGCGAAGGAGTCCGGATCTTCGTTGATCAGGAAGGTGCAGTCGCCCTGGCGGTAGGTGCTGATCGGGCGCGTCTTGTGGCGCGCGACCTGGACGAAGCCCAGCTTGCGGAAGTAGTCGTGCAGATGGTGGGCCTGTCCGGCGGGCGCGGCGAACTCCACGAACTCGAACCCGTCGATGCCCATCGGGTTGTCGAACGTGGTCGGCTTCATGCCGGTATTGGGTTGTGCGTGCATGGGGCACCTCGCTAGGCTTGCCGGAATACGCTCCAATATAGTTTCAGCTGAAACCACCCACAAGTAGCAGCGCAGCATGAGCCAGCCAGCCAGCCCCGCCATCCACGCCGATTTCGACCTCGACCGCCTGTTTTCCTACCGGTTGAGTGTGCTCTCCAACCGCATCAGCGGGGCGATTTCCCGCGAATACCACCGCCGTTTCGGCCTGGCCATCACCGAATGGCGGGTCATGGCCGTGCTCGGACGCTTCCCGGGCCTGTCGGCCGGCGAGGTCGCCAACCGGACCGCGATGGACAAGGTCGCGGTCAGCCGGGCGGTGGCCCGCCTGCTGGAGCGGGCCCTGATCCAGCGCGAGATCCACGGCGACGACCGCCGCCGCTCGGTGCTGGCACTGACCGACGAGGGGTTCCGGGTCTACGACGAGGTCGCGCCGATGGTCATCGAATACCACCAGCGCATGCTGGAGCCGCTGACCGCCGAGGAACGCGCAATGCTGGATCAGCTGATCGACAAGCTGGCCGGCGAAGGCGTCAGGCGCATCGAGGGCTGAGGCCCTTCTTCCGTGAAAAAAAACGGCGGCCAATGGCCGCCGTTTTTCGTTGGCATCCGGCGAATGCCGGGACGCCAGATGGTCACTTCACGCCGTGCATCAGTTTCTGGATCAGCGGCGCGATGACGAACAGCAGCACGCCCGGGATCACCAGCGCCCAGAACCCGAAGGTGTAGCCGTCCAACGCCGACGCCACGTTCATGCCGCGCTCGCCGCTGACGTGCGCCGCAAAGATGCCCGACAGGTTGTTGCCGATGCCGGTGGACAGGAACCAGCCGCCCATGCCGAAGCCGACCAGGCGAAGCGGGGCCAGCTTGGTCACCATCGACAGGCCGATCGGCGACAGGCACAGCTCACCGACGGACTGGATGACGTACACCATGAACAGCGTCCAGAACGGGATCTTCAGCGTCTGCGGGTCCACCAGACTGGACAGGGCGAACATCAGCAGCAGGAAGGCCAGGCCGTTGAAGATCAGGCCCAGGCCGAACTTGCGCGGGATCGACGGATTGGCCTTGCCCATCTTCACCCACAGCCACGCCAGCACCGGCGCCAGCGTGATGATGGCCACCGAGTTGACCGACTGGAACCAGCCGACGGGGAACGTCCAGTCGCCGAAGGTGCGGTTGACGATGTTCTGGGCCAGGAAGTTGAACGAACTGCCGGCCTGCTCGAAGAAGCACCAGAAGATGATGTTGAACGTGAAGATGATCAGCATCGCGATGACCATGTCGCGCTGCTTGGGCCCGTTGCGGATGCCCTCCACCAGCAGCAGCACGCCCAGGGCGATGAACAGGAGGGTCAGCGGCACCTGCAGGACCTTGCTGTCCAGCGCCAGCAGGAAATAGAAGGCCGGGATGGCGGCCAGTGCGCCGATGGCGGTGGCGATCACGCGACCGCCACCCGAACCTTCCGGCGGCGTGCCCACGCCCTTCAGCTGCGCGCGGCCGAACCAGAACCACACCAGGCTGATCAGCATGCCGATGCCGGAGGTGATGAAGACCACCTTGTAGGCCGGCATCACTTCGCTGCCGAACACCTTGTCGGCCAGCCAGCCGGTCAGGATCGGCGAGATCATCGCGCCCAGGTTGATGCCCATGTAGAACAGGGTGAAACCGGAGTCACGGCGCTCGTCGCCGGTGGTGTACAGCTTGCCCACCATCGTGGAGATGTTCGGCTTGAACAGGCCGTTGCCCACGATGATCGTGGCGAGGCCGAGCTTGAAGATGTTCTCGCTCGGCACCGCGATCATGAAGAGGCCTGCCGCCATGATGATGGCGCCGAGCAGGATCGAGCGCTGGTAACCGATCACCCGGTCGGCCACGTAGCCACCGAAGATGGCCGCGGCGTAGACCAGCGCCAGGTAGGCGCCGTAGACCTGGTTGGCGGGCGCTTCGCCGGTGCCGCTGCCCTGGTAGAACTGGGCCACGATGTAGAGCACCAGCGCCCAGCGGATGCCGTAGAACGCGAAGCGTTCCCAGAACTCGGTCATGAAGAGCATCCACAACGGACGCGGATGGCCCATGACCTGGGCGTAGTCGGGAACGTGCCCCGGTTGCGTATTGACGGCTCCGCTCATGCGGGCTCCCCCTAGAAAAAGTGGTTCAGGATTTCGGTTTCCCCTGCAACGAGCGCGGGGGACGGGCGAGGATCACCGACCCGGCCGGCGCACGTCAAATCGCTGAAACACCGGTGGTGTAACGGCTGTTTGCCCTGTTCAGCGAGTCAATCCGCTGATTTTCAAGGGATTTCGACGGGAATTCGTGCGGCCCGCCGTCAGCGACCGGGCCCGATCGAGGTGCGTACGTCGAACAGCTCCGGGAAGAACGTCAGCTCCAGGGCCTGGCGCAGGAAGCCCACGCCGCTCGAGCCGCCGGTACCGCGCTTGAAGCCGATGATGCGCATCACCGTGCGCATGTGGCGGAAGCGCCACAGCTGGAACTGGCTCTCCAGGTCCACCAGGTCCTCGCACAGCGAGTACTCGCGCCAGTAGCGGTCGGTGTCCTCGTAGATGGCCTCGAACACCGGCAGCAACGCGGCATCGGCGGAATGCGACTGGCGCCAGTCCCGTTGCAGGTGCTGCGCGGGGATCGCATGGTGCCAGCGCGCGAGGTACATCAGGAACTCGTCGTACAGGCTGGGCGCGTCGAGCACCGCTTCCAGCCCGGCATGGCCCTCGGGGTCGTGGGCGAACACCTTCAGCATCGCCGCGTTCTTGTTGCCCAGCAGGAATTCGATGGTGCGGTACTGCAGCGACTGGAAGCCCGACGACGGGCCCAGCAGGTCGCGGAAGCCCATGTACTCGGACGGCGTCAGCGTCTCCAGCACCGACCACTGCTCGGTCAGCTGGCGCAGCACCTGCTTGGCACGCGCCATCACCTTGCGGGCCTGCCAGACCTGGTCGCGCTGGAGGAAGCCGATCGCGGCGCGCAGCTCGTGGATCATCAGCTTCATCCACAGCTCCGAGACTTGGTGCTGGACGATGAAGAGCATCTCGTCGTGGTGCGGCGGATCCGATACCGGATGCTGCGCGGACAGCAGGCGGTCCAGCTGCAGGTAGCCGCCGTAGCTCATCCGCCCGGAGAGGTCGGTGTGGATGCCCGCTTCCAGCGGGCGCTCGTTCTTTTCTACGGCCATCCGTCGATCAACCGGGAGCCGCCCGGGGGGCGGCGGGGGCGCCAGCGTAACCGATGAGGGCGGGCGACCCGGGCAAGGTGATGGAAAACCGGCACTTATGTCATGCCCATGCAATGCGTGTACCACAGGCTTCCGCTACATTGCGTCGGCCGGGGGCGGCATCGCTCCCGTGGGGGTCGGCGTCCAATCCACTGAGGGAGAACCCGTTCCATGGAAATGCCACGGGGCCGCCTTGCGGCCGTGTTCGCGTCTTGCGCCTTGCTGTTCGCCGCGTCGTCGGCACAGGCACAGGTGGTCATCAGCCAGGTGTACGGCGGCGGCGGCAACAGCGGCGCCACGCTGAAGAACGACTTCATCGAGTTGCGCAACAACGGGCCGACCGCGATCGACCTGACCGGCTGGAGCGTCCAGTACACCTCCTCCGCCGGCACCACCTGGAGCGGGCGCACCAACCTCACCGGCACCATCCCGGCCGGCGGCTTCTACCTGGTCCAGCAGGCGCAGGGCGCCGGCGGCACGGTGGACCTGCCCACGCCCGACGCGACCGGCACCATCGCCATGAGCGGCACCGCCGGCAAGGTCGCGTTGAGCCGCAGCACCACGGCCCTGACGGGCGCCTGCCCGACCACCGATGCGAACGTGGTCGACTTCGTCGGCTTCGGCAGCGCGGCCAACTGCTTCGAAGGCAGCGCGCCCACCGGCACGCTGAGCAACACCACCGCGGCGCTGCGTGGCGGCGACGGCAGCATCGACACCAACAACAACGGCGCCGACTTCGCCGTCGGCGCGCCGAATCCGCGCAACAGCGGCGCCGAGCCGCCGGAACCGCCGGACCCGCCGCTGGCCCTGACCATCGCCCAGATCCAGGGCAACGCGCTGCTGTCGCCGCACAACGGCAAGCGCGTGGTGACCGAAGGCATCGTCACCGCGATCAAGTTCAACAACGGCTTCTTCCTGCAGGCCGCCAACGACGATGGCGACCCGGCCACGTCGGATGCCGTCTTCGTGTTCACCAGCAGCGCGCCGCCCGCGACCGCCGCCGTCGGCACCCGCGTGCGCGTGACCGGCACGGTGGAGGAATACACCCCGTCGGCCAACCCGCACCAGCTGGCGATCACCGAGATCGTCACCCCGACGGTCGAAGTGCTCGAGACCGGCGTGGCCCTGCCCGCCGCGATCGAACTGACTGCCGCCGAACTCGGCCCCGACGCGCTGCCCGGCACGCTGGAACGCCTGGAAGGCATGCGCGTCAGCGTGGCGCAGTCCGTGGTGATCGCACCGTCCGGCGGCAGCCTGGACGAGAACGACGCCCTGTCCTTCAGCGACGGCGTGTTCCATGTCGCCCTGCCCGGCGTGGCGCGTCCGTTCCGTGAGCCCGGCATCGCCGTGATGGATGCCATCACCCTGCCGGCCGGCAAGAACCCACCGCGCTTCGACACCAACCAGGAACGCCTGATGGTGCGCAGCCGTGGCCAGGTCGGCGCGCTGCCGCTGTCGACGGACACCGGCGCGGCCGTCGCCGGCCTGCTGGGCGTGCTCGACTACTTCGCCGGTACCTGGGCGCTGCTGCCCGACGTGGCCACGCCGCCGACGATCACCGGCGGCATGGCGCCGGAAGCCGTCAACGACGCCGCCTACGATGAAGTCACCGTCGGCAGCTTCAACCTGCTGCGCCTGTTCGACGAGGTCAACGACAGCAACGGCGCGGTGACGCTGACGGCGGAAGCGCTGGACAAGCGCCTGGCCAAGGCGGCGCTGGCGATCTGCGACTACCTGAAGACCCCGGACATCCTGGGCGCGGTGGAAGTGGAGAACCTGCGCGTGCTGCAGCTGCTGTCCGAGCGCATCGACGCGACCTGCGCCGCGCGCCCGGGCTACGTGCCGTACCTGCAGCCGGGCAACGACGTGGGCGGCATCAACGTCGGCTTCCTGGTCAGCTCGCGCCTGACGGCGAGCGGCATCGCCCGCGTCGAGGTGCTGGACGTGGCGCAGTTCGGCAAGGAGACCACCATCCCGAACCCGAACGGCACCACCAGCCTGCTCAACGACCGCCCGCCGCTGCGCCTGCGCGCCCGCGTGCACCAGGACGCCGCGTCGAGCTATCCGCTGACGGTCATCGTCAACCACCTGCGTTCGCTCAACGACATCAACGACACCCTGCCCGGCAGCAGCGGCTGGGCCACCGGCGGCGAGCGCGTGCGGGTGAAGCGCGGCGCCCAGGCGGTCTACCTCGCCGGCCTGGTGGAGGAGATGCAGCAGGCGAACCCGGACGAGAAGATCGTGCTGGTCGGCGACTTCAACGCGTTCGAGTTCAACGACGGCTACGTCGACGTGATGGGCATCATCAAGGGCGAAGCCGCGGCCGAAGACCAGGTGCTGACCTGGATGGCCAGCCCGGTCTCCACGCCGCTGGTCGACGGCTCGCAGCTGATCGCCGATCCGGCGCACCGCTACTCGTACTCGTTCGAGGGCAATGCGCAGACGCTGGACCACGTGCTGTTCAACGAAGCCCTGGTGATGGCCGCCGGCCTGCGCGTGGACCATGCGCGCATCAACGCGGACTTCGGCGTGGACAACTTCGGCGACGCCACCGTCGCGCTGCGCTCGTCCGACCACGATCCGGTACGCCTGAGCATCCGCGTGCCGTCGTTCGCCCGCGCCGACCTGTCGGCGACGGTGTCGGCCGACCGCGCCACCGCCAACGTCGGCGAGACCGTGCGCTACACCGCGACCGTCCGCAACGCCGGACCGGGTGCGGCATCGCCGGCGGCGTTCGCCTTCGTGTTCTCGGCCGAGCTGTCGCCGTCGCTGGCCACGCTGCCGGCCGGCTGGAACTGTGCGGCACCGGAAGTCACCGCGGGCACCACCCGCGTGGCCTGCACCGTGCCCTCGCTGGCGGTGGGAAGCGAAGCGACCTTCGCGCTCGATGCGGTCGTCCCGGCCAGCGCGGCGGGCGCCACGCTCGGCCTGGGCGTGTCGGCCCATTCGACCGTGCTCGACCCGGCCAACGGCGACAACACCGCCGCCGTCTCGGTGGCCGTCGCCGCCCTGCCGACCCGCAAGGCCGACCTGTCGGTGAAGCTGGCCGGTGGCGCGCTGCCGCTGCTGCGCAACACCATCGCCACCCTGCTGGTGCCGGTGCGCAACGCCGGTCCGGACACCGCCGAGCAGGTCAAGGTGGTGCTGTCGAGCAACGTCGACGCCCGCTACGCCGCGGTCGCCGCTCCGAGCGGCTGGTCGTGCACCCGCGTGCAGGACACCGCCGACGGCTCGAAGGCCGAATGCACCCGCCGCGGCGCCATGCCGAAGAGCGTGCAGACGCTGGCCTTCGCGATGGTCGTGCCCGGCAAGCCCAAGCGCGGCACCTCGTTCGAGTTCGAGGCGACGGTCAGCAGCGACACGCCGGACCCGGACACCGCCAACAACCACGATCGCCTGGTTCAGCGCATCCGCTGAACTTTCCCGCCATCGTGGGGTCGACAGGGGCGCGGGCAACCGCGCCCCTTGTCGTTTGCGCAGCCCGCGACGCGCATCACGTCCGGCCCACGCCGACCGCAGGCAGGCTGACACCGAACGACAGCCCGGCAAGCCCCTGTTTCCGCACCGGTTTCCTGCCACGCCGGGTGCCATGCGCCGTCGTCTTGCTGCATTGCACGACGGCCATCCGGATCGCCGCTCCTAAAATTACATCTGAAACCAATTCCGCCTATCGACGAGAACACCGTCCAGATGAGCATCGCCGCAAGCTTCGAGATCGAATACCTCCAGTACCTGGGGCCCGACGGCACCCTGGTCCGCCCCGACCTGCCCGAGGCCGGGCGCGACATCGCCCGCCTGCGCGAGCTGTTCAAGCAGATGCTGTTCGTCCGCACCTTCGACACCAAGGCGATCGCCCTGCAGCGCACCGGCAAGCTGGGCACCTACGCCAGCTGCCTGGGCCACGAGGCCACCCATGTCGGCATCGGCGCCTCGATGCGCACCGGCGACGTCTATGCGCCCAGCTACCGCGAGTACGGCGCCATGTTCATGCGCGGGGTGAAACCGCGCGACGTGCTGATGTACTGGGGCGGCGACGAGCGCGGCAGCGACTTCGACCGCGACAGCGATGCACGCATCGACTTCCCGTTCTGCGTGCCGATTTCCACCCAGTGCCTGCATGCGGCCGGCGCGGCGCTATCCTTCAAGCTGCGCAAGCAGCCGCACATCGCGGTGAGCACCTGCGGCGACGGCGGTTCGTCGAAGACCGACTTCTACGCCGCGCTGAATTCCGCCGGCGCCTACGAACTGCCGCTGGTGCTGGGCGTGATCAACAACGGCTGGGCGATCTCGGTGCCGCGCAGCGCGCAGACCGGCGCGCAGACGCTGGCGCAGAAGGGCCTGGCCGGCGGCCTGCATTGCCTTCAGGTGGACGGCAACGATCTGATCGCCGTGCTCGAGGGCATGCGCCGCGCCAGCGAGCGCGCCCGCAAGAGCCAGGGCGGCACGGTGATCGAGTTCGTCACCTACCGCCTGTCCGACCACACCACCGCCGACGACGCGCGCCGCTACCGCGACGATGCCGAAGTGAAGGCCGGCTGGGCGCGCGAGCCGATGACCCGCCTGCGCACCTGGCTGACCGCGCAGGGCGCCTGGAGCGAAGCCGACGAAGCCGCGTGGAAGGAAGAGTGCGGCGCGCTGGTCGACGAAGAGGTCAACGCCTACCTCAACACGCCGGTGCAGCCGGTCGAGGCGATGTTCGACTACCTGTACGCCGACCCGCCGCCGGAACTGCTGCAGCAACGCGCCGCCGCGATCGCCGCGGAGGGCCGCGCATGAGCGCCGTGATGGAGAACAAGACCGTGGCGAAGACACAGAACGCCGAGACCGTGGCCGCCCCGACGGCGATCACCCTGATCGAAGCCATCACCCAGGCGCTGGCCTGGGAGATCGCGCACGACGAATCCGTGCTGGTGCTGGGCGAGGACGTGGGCGTGAACGGCGGCGTGTTCCGCGCCACCGCGGGCCTGCAGCAGAAGTTCGGCCCGGAGCGCGTGCTCGACACGCCGCTCGACGAGACCACCATCGCCGGCCTGACGGTCGGTCTGGCCGCGCAAGGTATGAAACCGGTGGCCGAAGCGCAGTTCGACGGCTTCGTCTATCCGATGGTCGACCACATCATCTGCCACGCCGCCCGCCTGCGTACCCGCACGCGTGGCCGCCTGCACTGCCCGATGGTGCTGCGCGTGCCGTGGGGCGGCGGCATCCGCGCGCCGGAACACCACAGCGAGGCCAACGAGGCGATCTTCACCAACGTGCCCGGCCTGCGCGTGGTGATGCCGTCCTCGCCGCAGCGCGCCTACGGTCTGCTGCTGGCCGCCATCCGCGACCCGGACCCGGTCATCTACATGGAGCCCAAGCGCATCTACCGCCAGTACAAGGAAGTGGTCGCCGACGACGGCGAGGCGCTGCCGCTGGACGTGTGTTTCGTGCTGCGCGACGGCACCGACGTGACCCTGGTGACCTGGGGCGCACAGGTGAAGGAAGCGCTGGAAGCCGCCGACAAGCTGGCCGGCGAAGGCATCAGCGCCGAAGTCATCGACGTGGCGACGCTGCGTCCGCTCGACTTCGACACCATCGCCGAATCGGTGGCCCGCACCGGTCGCTGCGTGATCGTGCACGAAGCACCGCGCACCGCGGGCTTCGGCGCGGAGATCGCCGCGCGCCTGGCCGAGCACTCGATGTACGACCTGCTCGCTCCGGTCGAGCGCGTCACCGGCTACGACACCCATATTCCGCTGTTCCGCCTCGAGATGAAGTACCTGCCCAGCGTCGACAAGATCGTCGCGGCGGCGAAGCGGGCGATGGCGAACGGCTGACCGCGCGTCGGTCCACGAAACGACTTACGAAGAGACCTTCCGAATGAGCGAGAGCAAGACCTTCCACCTTCCCGACCTGGGCGAAGGCCTCCCGGACGCGACCATCGTCGAGTGGTTCGTCAAGGAAGGCGACGTGATCCGGCTGGACGAACCGCTGGTGTCGATGGAGACCGCGAAGGCCGTGGTCGAAGTGCCGTCCCCGGTGTCCGGCAAGGTGGTGAAGCTGGCCGGCGCGGCGGGCGACGTGGTGGTCACCGGCAGCATGCTCGCCGTGTTCGAACCCGATGCCAACCTGCCGCAGCGCGCAGAAGGCCAGGACACCGGCCACCACCACGGCCCGCCCAAGGAACAGGCCGCGCCGCCCGCAGCTGCGGCTTCCGCACCGGCGGCAAACGACGGCGGCGAGCGCGACGACGCCGGCACCGTGGTCGGTGCCATGCAATCGTCCAACGCGGTGCACACCGAGCAGGCCATCGCCGTCGGGGGCGTCAAGGCGATGCCGGCCGTGCGCGCGATGGCGAAGAAGCTCGGCGTGGACCTGACCCGCGTGCGTGCGACCGGCGGCGATGGCGCGGTCACGATGCAGGATGTGAAGCAGGCGGCCGCCGACGGATCCAATCTGCTCCCCTCTCCCGCCGGGAGAGGGGTCGGGGGAGAGGGTGCGCAGCATCCCGTCGCTAGCGCTCGTACCGAACCCTCATCCGCCCTTCGGGCACCTTCTCCCGAGGGGAGAAGGGAAGATCAGCGCACTGCGCTGTCGGCCAGCGGCAAGCCGATGCGCACGCAGCCGCCGGGCGTGTCCGTCAGCGGCCAGCCCGAACAGCTCAAGGGCGTGCGCCGCAACATGGCGCGCGTCATGGCCGACGCCCATGCCAGGGTGGTGCCGACCACGCTGAGCGACGACGCCGACGTGCATGCCTGGACGCCCGGCAACGACATGACCGGCCGCCTGGTCCGCGCCATCGTCCGCGCCTGCAAGACGGTGCCGGCGATGAACGCCTGGTTCGATGGCGACAAGCTGACCCGTACGCTGCATCCGCATGTCGACATCGGCATCGCCGTGGATACCGACGACGGCCTGTTCGTCCCCGCGCTGCGCAATGCGGACCTGCTGGAAGCCAGCGGCGTGCGCGAAAGCATCAACCGCCTGCGCGCGCAGGTGGAAGACCGCAGCATCCCACCGTCCGAACTGACCGGTTACACGATCTCGCTGAGCAACTTCGGCATGTTCGCCGGCCGCTACGCCACCCCCGTGGTGGTGCCGCCGTGCGTGGCCATCATCGCCGCCGGCCGCGCCCGCCACCAGGTCACGCCGGTGATGGGCGGCTTCGAATCGCACAAGGTCATTCCGCTGTCGGTGACGTTCGACCACCGCGCCTGCACGGGCGGCGAAGCGGCGCGCTTCCTCAAGGCCTTGATCGACGACCTCGCGTTGCCGCACTGACCGTGCGCCAGGGCATCCGGTGAGCGGTGCGTAGCATCGGCCGCTCACTCACGCCCTGCACCGGACGCGCGGGATGAGGGCAACCTCAGACCGCGAAGCGTGGCAGGATGCCGCGGTGATCCCACCGCAGGAGTCGCCATGAGCCACCGCAGTCGCCTCGCCGGTTTCATCATCGACAGCCAGGTCGACGACCTGCCCGCGGCTTCCGCGTTCTGGAGCGCTGCGCTCGGCCTGAAGGTCACGCACCCGGACGATGGCGGCCTGGGCATCTACGACAAGTTCGAGCCCGGTCCGGGCGGCCTGCATATCGAAGTCCAGAAGGTGAAGCACGAAGCGCGCGTGCACCTGGACATCGAGACCGACGACATCGAGGCCGAAGTCGTGCGGTTGGAAGCGCTCGGCGCCAGGCGCGTGCAGCACGTACGCAACCGCTGGTGGGTGATGGAAGCGCCCACCGGCCATCGCTTCTGCGTGGTGCCGATGGACGAGGACAGCGCGCGGGACACGCCGAACCGCTGGCCCTGACCGCATCAGCGGCTGAGGATGGCCTGCTCGCTCCAGAACGTGAGCAGGCGCGCCAGCCCCGGCGACGATGGGACGTGCTCGTCCAGCCACGGCGCGTCGCGCTTCCATTGCGCCTGGCTCAACTGCTGCACCACGGTCTGCGGCGCGTCCGAGAACCCCATGTGCCAGCGCTGGAACCGGCGGGCCTCGACCCTGCCCTGCTCGAGGATTTCCAGCCGGTGATGCTGGCTGGCCCGCGTGATCCGCGCGTAGATCTGCTCCACGTCAGGGCGCGCGCCTTCAAGGTACTGCACGAACTGCTGGTCCCCGTACAGCAGCACGCCGGTGACGTTCGCGAGTTCGTTGTTGATGCGCGCGTCCAGCAGCAGGATGTCGAGGTCGGACGCATCCAGCGGGCGCGTGGCCTGGCTCTGGTAGACCAATGCGTGGTGAGGCGTCATGGCAACGACCGCGAAGACAACAAGGATGCGCAGCATAGCGCGCACCACCGCATCAGCGGTGCGAATGCGTGCGGTTATTTGCGCTCGGCGTCGCTGCGCGCGCGCGTGGCCTCGAACTCCGAGCCCTCCCGCCAGTGCGGCCACGTCGCGCCGTCGGCGATCTCGCGACCCAGCGCATAGAGGATCTCCACGTCCTGCGCCTGACCACGCGCATCCCATCCGTCGGTCCAGGCATCGCACGGCTGGTGGTAGCACTTGGCGAAGTAGGCATCGCGCAGGGCCTTGCCGCCAGCGACGCCGCCCTCCACGCGATCCAGGCCTGCGCCGACGGTGATCGCCGGAACGCCAGCGCGCGCGAAGGCGAAATGGTCGGCACGGTAGAAGAAGCCCGCTTCCAGGTTCGGGTCCGGCGAGTACGTCCGACCTTGCGCCTCCGCCACGCGTTTCAGGTCGCCTTCCAGCGACACGCGCCCGTTGCCCCACGAGGCGATGTCGTGGGTGGGGCCATCGGGGCTGAGCATTTCGATGTTCAGCACGGCGGCGGTCTTCGCCAAGGCGGTGAGCGGATTCGCCGCGTAATACGTCGCGCCCTGCAGGCCTTTCTCCTCGGCCGTCAGTGCCATGAACAGCAGCGTGCGTTGCGGACGCGGGCCGGCGGCGAACACCCGCGCCAGCTCGATCACCGCAGCCACCCCGGTCGCGTTGTCGACCGCGCCGTGCCGCACGGCGTCGCCAGCCGCGTCGGGTTCGCCCACACCGAAGGCATCCCAGTGCGCGGAATAGATGACGGTTTCGTCGGGGCGCTGCGCACCCTCCAGCCGACCGATGACGTTGCGCGTGACCACCTGGTCGCGCTTCACCGCGAACGCGGCGGACAAGGTGGCATCGCCCAGCGCCACCGGCGTGAACGCCTCCGTCTGCGCACGGCGCTTCTCCGCATCGAAATCCAGCCCCGCGCGCTTGAACAGCGACACCGCGAGGTCGCGCTGCATCCAGCCCCGCAGCAGGGTGTGGTACTCCGCCGCGTCCGGTCGCGGGATATCGAACACCGCCGACAGGCCGGAGGCGCGCACGGTCGCCCAGCCGTAGGCGGCCGGCGCCGTTTCATGGACGATCAGCACGCCCGCAGCGCCCTGGCGCGCGAGCTCCTCGTATTTGTAGGTCCAGCGGCCGTAATAGGTCACCGCACGCCCGTCGAACGCACCCGGCGCATCGGTCTCGAAATCCGGATCGTTGACCAGCACCACCGCGACCTTGCCGCGCAGGTCGACCTGTTTGAAGTCGTCCCAGTCCCGCTCCGGCGCATCGACGCCATAACCGACGAAGATCAGCGGCGCGTCGGTGACGGCGACCCTGTCGACCGGACTCAGGCTCTGCAACACCACGTCCTCGCCATTGGCGAGCGCCTGGGTAGCGCCATCGACGTGCAGCGACGCGCGCACAGGACCGTCCACCTGCGCGCGCACCAGCGGCACCGCCTGCGTCCAGCCGCCTTGTTCGCCACCGGGTTGGACACCCGCCTTCTTCAAGGCGTCGACGATGTAGGCGATCGTCTTTGTCTCACCGGGTGTCGCCGGCGCGCGGCCTTCGAATTCATCCGAAGCCAGCACTTCCACATGCTTCGACAGGTTGTCGGCGCTGATGCCGCCGCCGGGGATGTCCGCGGCGAAAGCGGGGGCCATGCCAAACGACAACAGCAGCAACGGGAAAGAGCGCTTCATGGGAATCTCGATCTGATGCGATGGACGTCGCCAGTCTAGAGGATGGATGTGGGAGCGACGTCAGTCGCGATGACGGATCTTTGGCTCTTCATCGCGACTGACGTCGCTCCCACAAACGAAGATTCATGGACCTGCGGGATTCACGGCCGCCCACGATCCAGCCACACACCCAGGCCCTGCGCATTCAACTCGATGTCCATCGCCAGGATGCGTTCGACGTCTTCGTCCGCCAGCGGGACCTGCAGGGCATGGGCGCGTTCCAGGTAAAGCGCGGTCAGTCCGGCCGTCAGGCAGCGGTGCCGGTCCGCGCGACCGTCGCAGCTGTCGGCGATCGCCACCATCGCGTCGATCTGTTCGTACAGCGATTGAGCGAGACGCGGCACGTCGCCGACGCGGCCGTAGTGGGTCAGGTACATGGCCTCGGGCGCGCGCGCGACCATGCGCGCGATGCTGGACTTCAAGGCCTCGGGCTCGAACTGCACCGGCGTGGTCGTGGGCAGGATGAAGGCGCCCTGCGGGCCATCCAGCTCCCGATAGGACAATCCGAAGGTGTCGCCGGTGAACCAGCTGCGGCTGCGCGCATCCCAGATACAGTGGTGATGGCGCGCATGGCCCGGCGTATCGATGCATTCCAGCGCGCGACCGGCCAGCATCACTGTTTCGCCATCGGCGACGATGCGCACGCGGGACTCGGGCACGGGCTGGATGCTGCCGTAGCTACGCTGCATTTCCTCTTCGCCATAGACGGCGGTGGCACCGGCGATGAGCTTTTCCGGATCGATGAGGTGCGGCGCGGCGCGCGGATGCGCGACCAGCGTGGCGTTCGGCAGCTGCTGCATCAGCAGGCCGGCTCCGCCGGCATGGTCCAGGTGCACATGGGTGACGATGAGCAGGTCGACGTCGGCGGGCGTGATGCCCGCCTGCTGCACGGCCGCCAGCAGGAGCGGGACGGAATGGTTCGTGCCGCAGTCGACGAACGCGCCGCGCCCGTCCTCGACGATGAGGTAGGCGGCGTCGAAATGGTCGCGCTGGAACGCGGTGTCGATGGTGTGGATGCCGTGGAGGCTCATCCGCGGACCTGTGTGGGGACGGATGGACCGATTCTAGTCCCCGCGTCGCGCCGGCACGACCCGCCTTTGGTGGAACACGCTGTCCCCGCGGCTCAGCCGCGCGACAGCCACCAGCCGCGCAGCGGCACCGCCAGCGTCAGCACGAACAGGAAGGCGCCGTACGCCACCAGCGTGGCCAGCACCTGCTTCCAGATCGCGCCCGTACCGACATCGGATGCGCCGAGGGCATAGCCCCACTGCATGCCGATGAAGCTGAGCACGAAGGCGACCGCGAGCGCGGCCAGGTCGAAGCCCTTGCGGCGCGCCGTGCGCGGCTGTCGCGGGAACAGCCAGAACAGCGAACCCAGCAGCAGGAACCATGGAAAGAAGAGGATAACCGCCAGATACGGCATGGCTCAGGCCTCCGCCGCGCGCAGCGCGGCCAGCGCCGCCAGCACATCGCCGACGGGCACCTGCAGGACGATCTCCGGCGTCTCCATCGCATCCGCCTGCTCGGCCTGCTTCAGCACGCCGATCAGCTTGCCGGCGTCCTTCGGCGAATCGAAACCGTTGCTCTGCACCAGCACGTTGCCTTCGGCATCGACCAGCTTGAAGTAGAACCGGCTGTCGGTGTCGCGGTACTGCTTGAACACCGGCAACGCGGCCTTCGCGGCGACCTGGGTGTCCACTACCGGCTGCTGCGACAGGTCGCGCAGGCCCACGGCGTGGCGCAGTTCCGCCAGCAGCGGCGCGGCATAGCGCTCGCGCAGGCGGCGCGCGCCATCGCGCAGGATGGCCTCGATGTCGGCCGGCTTCGCCATCAGCGCTTCGTACTTCTCGCGCAGCGGGGTGATCTCCGCATCGATGCGCTCGAACAGCTGCTGCTTGGCGTCGCCCCAGCTGATGCCGTCGGCGAACTTCTGCGCGAACGCGCGCGTTTCGTCGGCGCTGCCGAAGGCCTGGTACAGCTGGAACAGCGCCGAACCCTCGGTGTCCTTCGGCTCGCCGGGGTCGCGCGAGTCGGTCAGGATCGAGAACACCAGCTTCTTCAGCTCCTCGCGCGGCGCGAACAGCGGGATGGTGTTGTTGTAGCTCTTGCTCATCTTGCGCCCGTCGAGCCCGGGCAGCGTGGCCACGTTGTCGTCGATCAGCGCTTCCGGCAGGGTGAAGTACTCCTTGCCGTACACGTGGTTGAAACGCTGGCCGAAGTCGCGCGCCATCTCGATGTGCTGGATCTGGTCGCGGCCCACCGGCACCTGGTGCGCGTTGAAGATCAGGATGTCGGCGGCCATCAGCACCGGGTACATGAAGAGGCCCGCGCTGACGCCGGCATCCGGGTCTTCGCCTTCGGCGTTGTTCTTGTCCACCGCGGCCTTGTAGGCGTGCGCGCGGTTGAGGATGCCCTTGCCCGCCACGCAGGTCAGGAACCAGGTCAGCTCGGTGATTTCCGGCACGTCGCTCTGGCGGTAGAACCACACCTTGTCCGGCTCCAGCCCGCAGGCCAGCCAGGTCGCCGCGATCTCCAGGGTGGAACGCTGGGTGCGGGCGGGATCCTGCGCCTTGATCAGGCTGTGCAGGTCGGCCAGGAAGTAGAAGCTCTCCGTGTCCGCGGCACGGCTGGCGGCCACGGCCGGGCGCACGGCGCCGACGTAGTTGCCCAGGTGCGGCGTGCCCGAGGTGGTGATGCCGGTAAGGACGCGGGTGGTCATGTGCGAAGCGGGGGAATGCGGGAAAGCGGCCAGTTTACCGGCTGGGGCCGGGCGATGCCGGCACCGGGCCTGCGACACGGCGTCGCAGCCGGGCCCTGCTGCCGGCTTAACCGGTCGCGGCCACGCCTTTCATGGCAACCCCGTTTCCGCCCACGGCCCGTTTCCAGCATCGTCCCCACCTGGAGAACGGACATGCTGCATCGGATCCTCGCTTCCCTGGCCACGCTGGCGTTGCTAGCGGCGTGCGCCCCCACCCAGGCCCGTCCACTGGTCGATGTCAGCGTGGTCGACCGCGACAGCGGCGAATGGCTGTCCCAGTACCCGCATCGGGGCGACATCTGGGTCGCCGGCGCGCCCGGCCATCGCTACAGCGTCCGTCTGACCAACACCACCGACGAACGCGTGCTGGTGGTGCTGTCGATCGACGGCGTCAACGCGATCACCGGCCAGACCGCGCACCCGTCGCAGGCCGGCTATGTGCTCGAACCGTGGCAGACCACCGAGATCAATGGCTGGCGCAAGTCGATGCAGGACGTGGCGCAGTTCGTCTTCACCGATCTCGGCGACAGCTACGCCGCGCGCACCGGCCGGCCCCGCAACGTCGGCGTGATCGGCGTGGCCGCCTTTCGCGAGGCTCGTACCTATTACCCGCAGTACTCGCCTCCGCCGATCGCGCGGGGGCGGCTGGAGAAACGCGGTGAAGCGAGCGACGCCGCCGCGGCACCTGCGGGCGCATCGCGCGCCATCGCCAATGAAGAATCCGCCCGCCAGCAGAGCATCGGCACCGGCCACGGCGATCGCGAATGGGCGCCGACCTCGCGCACGGGATTCGAGCGCGCGACACGGCAGCCCGAGCAGGTGAGCGAAGTGCATTACGACGAACGCCGGCGTCTCGTCGCGCTGGGCATCCTGCCGCGCCTGCATGGCCCGGTCTGGCGCGAAGACGCGCCGAACGCCTTCCCCGGCGGCTTCGTCACCGATCCGCCGCGCAGGTACTGAAACGGAAAAGCAGACGGGCCGCACGAGGCGGCCCGTCCTGCTCGGCGCGGCGTCGGCCGGTCAGTGGTTCATGGATTTGTCGGAACGCAGGGTGCGCTGGAAGTCCTCGACCTCGGTGTGCGCGCGATCGCGATCGTAGCCATACCGCTCCTGAAGCCTGCCTTCCAGGTATTCGGCGTTGCCTTGGGCCACCTTGAAATCGTCGTCGGTGAGATCGCCCCACTTCGCCTGGATCTTGCCCTTCAGCTGCTTCCAGTTGCCGGCGATGATGTCCTGATTCATGGTTTCCTCGCTTGTTTCGCGGCAGGGGGCGCCGCACACACAGGATCGCAAGCGCAGCGTTCTCATCCGATCAAGCAGGCGTCAACACGCCATTAGGAAACGCTGAACCATTCAGGCGCATGACGGCGCGTTCGCGGCGATGAACGCGCAAAAAAACGGGCCGCGATGCGGCCCGTTTTCTGATCGGACACCCGGCGCTTACTTGCCCGAGGAATCCTCGACCTTCTCGCCCACCTTCTGCACGTCCTTGCCGAACCCCTTGACGGTGTTGCAGCCGGACAGCACGGCGATGGAGAACAGGGACAACAGCATCAACGCGACGAAACGCTTCATAAGCGACTCCTGTGGACAGTACCGACGATCCGGGGCTCGGGCAGGCCGGCGGACCGGCGTGCTGCCCCACCCGCGCAGTCTGATTCAAGCACACTGGCTGCCGGCTGACCAAACACGATGGCCGGAACGCGGAAGGGCCGGGAGTGACCCGGCCCTTCCTGCAACGGAACCCCTCGGGGCCCCGGCATCACACATGGATCAGCACTTGCCGTCCTTGCAGTCCTGCGCCTTGTCTTCGACCTTTTCGCCGACCTTCTGTACGTCCTTGCCGGCGCCCGCCATGGTGTTGCAGCCGGACAGGACGGCCGTCGAGAACAGGGCCAGCATCAGCAGGGTCATCGCACGCTTCATGTGTCATCTCCTGGTGGAAAGGGGTGCCGCCGCAGGTGCGTCCCACGCCGCGGCGGCGTGTGCGATCACCTTCGACGCGGCGCCGTATAGGCCGCGTGAAGCCTCCCCCGGTCCGTTCAGTCGCAGTTTTCCCTGCGGCGACGGCGTCAGTCGCGCATCAGCGTGGACTTGCCGAACAGGCTCTCCACCAGGTCCACCGTCAGCTTGGCGGTGCGGTTGCGCCGGTCCAGCACGGGATTGAGTTCGACGATGTCCAGCGAGCCCATCAAGCCGGTGTCGGCGATCATCTCCATCACCAGCTGCGCCTCGCGGTAATTGGGGCCACCCGGCACGGTGGTGCCGACGCCCGGCGCGATGCTCGGGTCGAGGAAATCCACGTCGAAACTGACATGCAGGTGGGTGTCGGCGTCCAGGCCTTCCAGCGCGGCCTCCACCGTGCGCTTCATCCCGACCTCGTCGATGTAGCGCATGTCGTACACGTCGACCTTGTGGTCCTTGATCAGCTTCTTCTCTTCCGGATCGACCGAACGGATGCCGATCTGCCGGACCATCGACGGCGTGATCGCCGGGCCGTCGCCGCCGAGTCGGGTCAGCGCGTCCGGACCGATGCCGCACAGGCAGGCCACGGGCATGCCGTGGATGTTGCCCGACGGCGTGACCTCGCTGGTGTTGAAGTCCGAATGCGCGTCGAGCCAGAGCACGCGCAGCTGCTTGCCGGCCTGGCGGCAGTGCCGCGCCACGGCCGTGATCGAACCCATCGCCAGGCAGTGGTCGCCCCCCAACATGATCGGCAGGCGCCCGCGCGCCAGTTCGGCCGCCGTGGCGTCCATCACGGCGCGGTTCCAGGCGACGACTTCATCGAGATGCCGATAGCCTTCGACCGGCCCCGTCCACGGATTGGCCGGGCCCTGCACATTGCCGGTATCCACGACATCCACGCCGCGCGCCAGCAGCGCTTCCCCCAGGCCGGCGATACGCAGCGCATCGGGCCCCATGCGGGCACCACGGTGGCCGGCGCCGACATCGGTGGGCACGCCGATCAACGACACGGGCGGAAAGGCTCGACTCATGGGTACGTCCGGCGGAAAACAGACGCACAGTCTATGCCGACGGCGGTGACGGCCCTGTGGCATCGCAACACGCGGGGCACGGCACGGAGCGGGAAACTGGTGCCGCTTATCCGAATCGAACGGATGACCTACCGCTTACAAGGCGGTTGCTCTACCAGCTGAGCTAAAGCGGCGTGGGCGGCAATTCTAGCGCAGCGCCGTGCATTCGAGCGGCTGCGGCGCGGCACTGGACGCGCGCCGGGCCAACGCTGCCGGATCCGCGCCTTCCGTTGCGCCCGCATCCAGCCACCACAGGCTGGGTCCGGCGCGCCCCACGGGCTGCAGCTGAGCGGTGAAGCCGCCCGCCTGCAGTTCGGCAAGCCGGCGCTCGGCCGCGTCGCGGCTGCGGTAGCGCCCGAGCGCGATGCCGTTGGCCTGTTCGCCCTGGCGCACGACCAGGAAATCATCGAAACCGGCCGCACCGATCCGCGCCGCGGTGGCCTGCGCCTCTTCCAGCGAGGCGGCCGGTGGCATCACCACCTGGTACCCGCTGGCGCTCGCGCCCGGCGCTTCGCGCAGCTGCACGCGCAGCAGATCGGCACCGAGTGCGTCCTTGGCCTGGGTGGCCGCGGCGTCGCTGGTGAACGGCCCCAGGCTGAAGCAGACCGCCGGAAGACGCGGCACGGCGGCGGGCACGGGCGAAGGCGCGGTCGACGCCGTCGGGGCGTCCTCGCCCACCAGTTGCAGGCGCGCCACGCCCGCCGGCAGTTCCGGAGGGGGGGCGGGTTCGGGTGCAGGTCGGGTCAGCCACCAGGCGGCGGCGCCCAGGTTCAGCACCACCAGCAGGACGATCAGGGCACGGATCAGCATGGGTCGATTCTAGCCAGCCCGGCTCAGCCGTCGATACCGGCACGCGCCCAGCGCGCGAGACCTTCCAGCACCAGCCCGGGGGCAAGCGTGGCGTCCGGCAGCCATGGCCGGAGCGCCTCGGCGCCGCCGCCATGCAGCAGCAGGCCCGGTCGGATACCCAGCCGCTCGCCCGCCTGCGCCAGGCTGCGTTCGATCAGGCCCAGCGCCGCGCCGTCGCAGCCGGATGCCAGCGCATCGGGCGTGTCGGTGGCGAACTCCGCGTACACGCCGCCTTGCGCCGGCAACTGCGCGGCCGCTTGTTCCAGCGCGGCGCGCATCAGGGTCGGCGACGGCGCGATCCGTCCGCCGTGATGCACCCCCTGCGCGTCCAGCAGGTCCACCGTCAATGCCGTGCCTACGCCCACCACCAGCCACGCTTGTGCGCCGCGTGCACGCGCCGCCAGCAGGCCGAGGAAACGGTCCACGCCCAATCGCGCGGGGTCCGCATAGGCGATACGGACGCCCAGCAGCGCAGGCTGCGTGCGTGCGATCGAGATGCTGTCGAACCGGGTCGCGAGCCAGTCCACCACCGCGGCCGTGCGCGCGGCCGATGCCACGCTGGCGACGATGGCCGATGCCGAACGCGTTGCGGCCTGCGGCAACGCCGCGTCGAGTGCGGATGCGATGCCGCCTTCTCCATGCGGCACCGCCACCGCCTCGCCGAGCCTGCCGTCCGCATGCAGCGGCGCGGCTTTCAGGCGACTGTTCCCCACATCGAACACCCACTGCGTCATGTCGCCCTCACGCTGACATCGCCGGCGTGCACCCGCCGGCGTTCCGTACCGATCCTGACCTGCAGGGCGCCATCCTCGCCGATGCCTTCCGCGGTGCCGTGCTCTTCGCCCTGCGGCCCATGCACGGTGACCGTGCGACCGGCCAGCACGTCGAGCGCGGCATAACGCGCGAGGAACGGCGACAGGCCCTCGGCATCGAAGATATCCAGTGCGGGCAACAGCGCGTCCAGCACGCGGGCGGCGATCGCATTGCGCGACGGGGCGTCACCTCCGCCCAGCATCGCGAGATCGGTCCATGCCTGTTGGATGTCCCCGGCCGCCGTGTCCGGCATGCGCACGTTGATGCCGATGCCGATCACCGCGCGTACCGGCCCGCCATGTTCGCCCCCGCCTTCGACGAGGATGCCGCCGAGCTTGCGATCGCCGGCCAACAGATCGTTGGGCCACTTCACGCCAACGCCGTCGTAGCCCGCCTGCCGCAGCGCCTCGGCGACGGCCACGCCGACCACCAGGCTGAGACCGCCCAGGCGCGCCAAGCCGCCGGAGAACTGCCGCGACACCGACAAATACACGTTGGCCGCGATCGGCGATGACCAGTGCCGTCCGCGCCGGCCGCGTCCGCCGGTCTGCTGTTCGGCGAGCAGAACGTCGACGCCCTGCGCAGGGGCCTTCCGACGCAGCAGTTCGCTGTTGGTCGAATCCAGGGACCACGCGACGTCGAGCGTGGACACCGCGGCGGCGTGCCGCATCTGCGCGCGCATGCGCTCGGCCTCGAGCAGTTCGACCGGGAACGCCAATGCGTAACCGCGGCCCGGCTGCGCATCGATGCGGACACCGCCTTCGCGCAGGGTTTCGATGCGCTTCCACACCGCGGCGCGCGTCTGGCCGACAGCGCGCGCGAGCGCATCGCCGGACACCGGCCCTTGCGCGAGACGCTGCAGCAGGTCGCGTTCACCCGTCATGCGCGACGGCGCCAGAAACGCACGCGCTCGAACCGGGACTCCGTGCCCGCACGCAGGCGCTGCAGGTTGACGCGGTGCGTGAACAGCACCAGCAGTGCGGCCGCTGCGGCGAAGATCTGCGTGGAGGCTTCCGCGCGCAGCCACACAGCGAGCGGCAACAAGCAGGCCGCGGCGATGATGGACGCCAGCCCCACGTAGCCGCTGCCCACCAGCACGCACACCCAGACGAGGAACAACGGCAGCAGCGCGATAGGCCACAGGACCGCGACGCCGCCCAGCAACGTGCCGACGCCCTTGCCACCGCGGAACCCGTGCCAGAGCGGCCACACGTGGCCGACGGCAGCGGCGGTCACCGCCAGCCACGCAACCGCGCGCACCGGCAGCGGCCCATCCGTCGGGGCGAATCGCAGCGCGAGCCACGCCGCCAGCGCGCCCTTGCCGATATCGATCACCACGACGCCCAGCGCGAACTTCGCGCCCTGGGTGCGGAAGGCATTGGTGCCGCCGGCATTGCCGCTGCCCTGGGTGCGGATGTCGACGCCGCGCAGACGGCCCAAGGTGAGGCTACCGGACACCGAACCGAGCAGGTAGGCCGAAACGATCAGGAGGATGAGGACGAGCATGACCCCATTATGGGCCACGGCCCACCGTGCTCAGGCGGCCGGTGCCGGTTGCACGGCGACGATCAGTGCGCCCTGCCCCGCGTGCGCGCCGATGGCCGCGCCGGTGTCGACCAGGCGATCCTCATCGAGGTCGAGGCGCGTGCGCAGCGCGGCCAGCAACCGTTCTGCCTCCGGCCGCGCATCGCAGTGGCCCACGATCAGCCGCCAGCGCTGGCCGTCCGGCAAGGCGCGTGCGACACGACGCGCGAAGGCTTCCGGTGCGTTCGCCCGCGTCAACAGCAGGCCGGCCACGACCATGCGACCGTCGGCGCTCATCTTCGCCATCGGCGTCAACGCCGTCAGCCGTGCGATCGGTGCGGCCCAACGCGGAATGCGCCCGCCGCGCACCGCGTGCGAGATATCCGGCGCGATCGCCCACATCAGGGTGAGCGGACGAAGGCGTTCCAACTCCGCCACCACGTCGGATTCGCCCTGCCCCTGCGCCGCGAGCTCGGCCGCGCGCCAGACCAGCAGCGCCTGGCCGCACGCCGCGTTGACGGTGTCGAACACGCGTACGCGTGCGCCCGGGTCGCGTGCGGCCGCATGTTCGCCCGACTGCAGCGTGCCTGACAGCGCGCGCGACAGGCCGACGTACAGGACGCGTGCGTGATGCGCGAGCGAGAGCTCGAACTGGCGACGGAAATCGCCCGGCGGCGGCTGGCTGGTGCGCGGCAACTGCCGCGAAGCCGCCATGCGGCGATAGAACTCGGCCGTCGACAGCCCCACCTTGTCCAGGTAGTCGCGGCCGTCCAGGTCCACGCGCGCCGGCACCACGCCGATCGCATACCGCTCGCCGATGTCCTCCGGCAGGTCGGCCGCACTGTCGGTGACGATCATCAGCGATTGGGTCAGCGCGGCGGCGGCCTGCTGGCGGACCATGTCGTCCGCCTTCATGCCTTCCACCTGGCCCTGCGCCGCGCAGGCGTCGAACAGGGCCTGCGGCGATCCGGTGTGCGCGTGCACGCGCAGCCGCGATGCGCCCCCGGCGATGACGATGGAATCCGCGCCCACGGCCTCCAGTGCGGCACGCAGGCGCTGCCGGTCCAGCCCTTCTCCCAGCAGTAGGCATTCGGTGCACCAGCGGTGCGCCGGATCGATGTCGTGTTCGTGGCCGAGCGGCTCGGCGGCGTCGTTCGCGGCCGGCGGCGCGCTGCCGCGCATGCGCACGGCGCGCGGCCCGCCTTCGACGAACTCGGCGATGCCTTCGAGCAAGTCGACGAACCCCTGCGCACCGGCATCCACCACCCCGGCCCGCTGCAGCAGCGCCATCTGTCGCGGCGTATCGGCCAGCGCACGGCGCGCGCGGTCCAGGGCGCGGGCGAAACCGCTGCGCGCATCGACGGGCGCATCATGGTCCGCGGCCGCGGCATCCAACTCGTCGGCGAACGCGGTGATGACACTGAGAATGGTGCCCTCCACCGGCTGCGCCAACGCCTGGCGCGCGCTCTGCGACCCCTGGCGGACGGCGGCGGCGAGGGAGCGGGCGTCGAGCTCCGGCAGGGTGCGTACCCGCTCGGCGACGCCGTACAGGAACTGGGCCAGGATCGCCCCCGAATTGCCGCGCGCGCCATCGATGGCGTCGTTGCCGACCCGGCTGAGCAGGTCGCCGGCATGCTGGCTTGGGCGGGACAGCGCCCCGTGCAGCACGCTGGCCAGGGTGGAGGCGAGGTTGTTGCCGGTGTCGCCATCGGCCACCGGGAAGACGTTGATCCGGTTCAGCCCATCGCGTGCGGCGATGACGCGGCGGGCGCCCGCGATCAGCGCCAAGCGCAGGGCGGGGGCGGTCAGCGGGCGGTCCGGCGGGACGGGCATGGGGCGCCAGTCTGCCGCAACCGGCGCCCGCCCCCTGCTGCGACGCAGCAGCCGGTCGGCGGGTTCCCTCGTTCCGTCGCCGTGTATCGGCGTTTCGTCGCACGGCCGCCCCGGTCCATGCCGGGGAGGGGCCTTTCCGGCTATAGTCGGCGGTGTCATCTGGCCGCCGTAACCGACCGACAGGAGTCTACCGATGCTTCGCGCCAGCCTTGCCCTGCTGCTCCTCGGTGCCTCGGCGGCCGTGCTCGCCCAGAACGGGCGCAGCATGCCCAATGGCAACGCCACGGTCTGCCAGGATGTCGCGGAGCGCGCCGTCGCGGACCGTCCGGGCGATGCCGTACCGACGGCAACGGATGCGCGCCGTGCACGTGCCACGGCCGTGCGCAGCAAGTACGCCGCCCCTACGGCGCTGACGCCGCCCGCGTCGCGCGGTGGCGGCGATGACGATGAGACCCCCCTGCCGCGCAGCCGCGGCTCCAAGTGGCACAGCTTCCTGCCGGGCATGTTCCGCTGACGCGGACCGTACCGACCCGTGATTGGATTGCTGCGCCGCTTGCGGCGCCCCGCCCCCTTCATCGAAGACGCCCTGTGGCATGCCGTGCGCGCGGACACCGCGTGGACCGCCGCGCTGGATGACGCTCGCGCGGATCGCCTGCGCGCGCTGGCGGCGCGATTCCTGCACGAAAAGACCATCACCCCGCTGGCCGGTCTCGCGCTGGGTGACGCCCAGCGCGTGCAGCTCGCCGCCCTGTGCAGCCTGCCGTTGCTCGAGTTCGGCGAGCCGGGCCTGCGCGGCTGGTCGCAATTGATCGTCTATCCGGACGCGTTCCGCGTGCAGCGTACGCACACCGATGCCGCCGGCGTGCTGCACGAGTGGGAAGACGATCTCTCCGGCGAAGCCTGGGACCAGGGCCCGCTGATCCTCTCCTGGGCCGACGTGCAGGCGGACCTTGCGGAACCCGACGCCGGCTTCTGCGTGGCCGTGCACGAGATGGCGCACAAGCTCGATGTGCTGGATGGCGAACTCGATGGCACGCCGCCCCTGCCCCGCGAGTGGCACGCCCGCTGGGCGAGCGACTTCCAGCGCGCCTACGACGACTTCTGCATGCAGGTGGACCTGGGCCGCGAGACCGCGCTGGACCCCTACGCCGCGGAAGCGCCGGAAGAGTTCTTCGCCGTCACGACCGAGTACCACTTCTCCGCACCCTCGGTGCTGGCCGAATCGGTGCCGGCAGTCGCGGACCACCTGCTCCGGTTCTACGGCCCCTCGCCGTTCGCGTCCGCCGGCTGAGCGCTAGAGTCCCGGCGGTAGTCGGACTTCGAATCGGGCGCCGCCGAGTTCGTCCGAACGCAGCACCTGCAGTTCGCCGCGGTAGTCGCGGATCAGGTCCTGCACGATCGACAGGCCGATGCCGTGGCCCTGCACGCGTTCGTCGCCGCGTACCCCACGCTGCAGGACCTTGGCGATATCGTCCTCGGCGATGCCCGGGCCGTCGTCGTCGACCGCGAGGAAAAGCCCCGGCCGGCGCTGCGGCGCGGTCGCGCCCACCTTCACCGTGAGCAGCACGCGCGAGCGCGCCCACTTGAACGCATTCTCCAGAAGGTTGCCTATCAGCTCCTGCAGGTCGCCCGTCTCGCCGTGGAAGCGTGCGCGCGGATCGATCTCGAATTCGCAGATCACGCCCTTGCCGGCGTAGACCTTCTCCAGGCCACGCACGATCTCTTCCGCATGCGGCTCGATCGGCACCGGTGCCGAGAACAGCTTGTGGCCACTCGAAGCCGCGCGCGCCAGCTGGTACGAGACCAGGTTGTTCATGCGCTTGAGTTGCACGTCCACTTCCTCGCGCAACGCGGTGGGATCGGCGTTGTTGTCCATCTGGGTGCGCAACACGGCGATCGGCGTCTTCAGGCTGTGGGCCAGGTCGGCGAGCGTGTTGCGCTGCCGCTCCAGGTTCTCGCGCTCGCTCTCGATAAAGGCGTTGATGCTGTCGGTCAGCGGTTCGAGTTCGCGCGGATGGCTTTCGGTCATGCCCGAGGCTTCGCCGCGCTGCACGCGGCTGAGTTCGAAGATCACCCGCCGCAGCGGCCGCAGGCTCCAGCGCAACACCAGCATCTGCAACAGCAGCAGGATCACGCCGGCGCCGCCCAGATACACCCACAGCGAACCGCGGAACACGCGGATCTGCGCGCTCAGCGCCTGCGCGTCCTCGAGGATGTAGATGCTGTAGGGGATTTCGCCGTGCTGGTGGGTCGCGGGCCAGGCGTAGCCCACGCCGTAACGGTAGGCCTCGCTCTCGGTGCCGTCGGCGCGACGGATCGGCAAGGGACCTTCGAACGATTCGTCGAGCGCACCGAGCAGCTGCGGTACCGGGAGTTCGGGCCCCAGCGTGGAGTTGGAGCCCCACGGCGGGGTGCCCTGCAGCACCACCTGCGCGTACATGCCGCTGTCGGGCATGTCGAAGCGCGGGTCGGGCGTGTTGTAGGGCGGGATCAGCGTGCCGTTGCGGCCGAACTCCACCTTGTCGGTGTAGTAGAGCGCATAGCTCTTCAGTCGCTGGCGCAGATTGTCTTCGGCGGTATCGACGAACGCGCGGTCCAGCGCATAGCCGGCGAGGGCGAGGAAGGCGAGCAGCGCCAGGCTGGCGGCCAGCAACTGGCGCGCGCGCAGCGAGCGCGGGCGCCAGCCGTCGAACCGGTCACGGCCGACGGGCGCGGGCGGCGTACCGCCGGAAGGTGGCGCGGGCATTCAAGTGCAGGCGATGCCGGCGCGGCGCATCAGGCCTCGCCGGTACGCGGGATGGCGAAGCGATAGCCGCGACCGCGCACGGTTTCGATCGGCTTCAGTTCGCCTTCCGGGTCCAGCTTCTTGCGCAGGCGACCGATGAAGACTTCGAGCACGTTCGAATCGCGGTCGAAATCCTGCTGGTAGATGTGCTCGGTGAGGTCTGCCTTCGAGACCAGTTCGCCGGCGTGCATCATCAGGTACTCGAGCACCTTGTACTCGTAGCTGGTCAGGTCGACGTTGCTGCCGTTGACGCTCACGGTCTGCGCGGCGAGGTCCAGCGCGACCGGACCGCACTCGAGCGTCGGCTTGCTCCAGCCGGCGGCGCGGCGCAGCAGCGCGTTGACGCGCGCCAGCAGCTCTTCGACGTGGAACGGCTTGACCAGATAGTCGTCGGCGCCCTGCTTCAGGCCCTCGACCTTGTCCTGCCAGCTGCTGCGCGCGGTCAGGATCAGCACGGGGAACTTCTTGCCTTCGTCACGCAGCGCCTTGATCAACTCCATGCCCGACATCTTCGGCAGGCCCAGGTCGATGATGCCAACGTCGAACGGCACCTCGCGTCCCATGTAGAGGCCTTCCTCGCCGTCCTGGGCCGCATCCACCGCGAAGCCTTCGCGCTTCAGGCGCGCGGCGAGGGTTTCACGCAGAGGGGCTTCGTCTTCGACCAGCAGGATACGCATGGACTCTCCTTGGGAATGCGGCGCGGCGTATATCCGCGCGGGACGTGCTCGTGTTGAGCCGTGATTCTACGTAAGACTACGGGCGCGGGGGGTTATCGCCGCGTGCAGGCTGGCCGTCATCACGCGGACGCGACGGCGCATTGCCGCCGCGGCGCGAGGGGCCCGCGTCATCCATCGTGCGAACACGGCCACGATCGTCGACGTACTTCACCCGGTTGATCTCGCGGCCGTCGTACTGCATGCGCTCGACGCTCAGCACCTGCCCGCCGGTCTCGTTGCGCACGCGGCGCACGGAGTCGGACATCGAACTGCGATGGCCGCGATCTTCGGCACGCTGGGGGCCGCGTTCGCGCGACGGGGGCGCGTCGCGACGGCCTTGGTCGTCCTGCGCCAGCACCGCGGAGGTGCCCGCCAGGACGATGAGCGCCGTCATGGCAACGGCGGCAAGGGTCGATGAACGAAATCGCATAACGGAATCGTAACGGATACGGGGCCGCGAAACTGAACGGAACCCGAAACCGCCTCTGTGGACTGGAGGCAAAGTCTTGGCCGGCGGCGGTGAATCCGTTCTGAATTTATCCACAGCCCAACGGGCCCCATTCAGCCAGCTGAACAGTCAGAAAATCTCGGCCACACAACACCTTAGCGAACCACCCCCGGCCTCGATGGCATCCAGCGGCACGCTGCGGATGGCGAAGCCGGCCGCCTCCTCCAACTGCCGCCGAGACGCCGGCTCCAGGCGGTCATGGGCCCGTCGGCTCATCCATACCGATCGATCCGTCAGGGCGATCGCATTGCCGGCGAAGGCGGCTTGCTCGGCCGGCGACAGCGTCACGACATGCGGGCCATACAGCGCCTGCAGTGCGGAAACCACATCGCCCTGCAGCGCGTGCGGGCAGACCAGGGCGGCGCGGCCGGCCAATACGGCGAGCAGCACGTTGGTGTGGTACTCGCCCGCGGCCAGGTCGAACATCAGGGTGGCACGCAGGCCGAAGGCGTGGTGCATGCGGGCGGCGCCGGCTTCGTCGCAGCGCTCCGACAGCCCGCAGAAGCCGATGCCGTGCGACCGGTCGATGACCAGTGCGCCCGTCAGCTCGCAGGGATGCGGTTGGCTGGACAGGTCGGCCTCTGCGTAGCCGAGGACGTCGCGGAAGTAGCCGCGGATGTCGGGCCGCTCCGCTTCGCGCTGGCGCACGAGATGGCGCATGCGCCCGACGACCAGGCGCGGCTGGCCGTCGACGCATGCCGTGGCGAACACGTTGTTCGGGAACACCGCATCCGGCGTCGCCTCGCTGCCCGGGAAGCAGATCACGGGCAGTTCCTGCGACAGCGCGCGATGCAGCGCATGGTGTTCGCGCAACGCCGCATCGGCGTCGAACGCCCCGGCGTCGGCCATGTACCGGTTGTCCTGCGCGGACTGCTCGGCCCGCACGAAGCCGTCCGGCGACACCAGGAACGCCGCACGTGCCGTCGCCGGTCCGGCGTCGGCCGGGAGCGTCCGCGCACGGGCGATGAAGGCATCGATGTCGCGCGTGATCATGGGTCAGGCCGCCGGCCGCAGTTCGCGCGTGGTCGCCGCGAGCGCCTGTTCCACCAGCGACCAGTCCGCGCCGGGCCTGTGCGCGCCTTCGCTGAGGATCTGCCGGAACGCGCGCCCGCCCGTCTGCGCGTGGAACAGCCCCAACACATGCCGGGTCAGGTGCTTCAGCGCCACGCCCTTGGCGAGCTGCGTTTCGACGTAGGGCCGCCACGCGCGCAGCAGGTCCGCGCGCGTCGCAACCTCACCCCCGAACAAGGCAGCCTGCATTTCGTGCAACACGTAGGGCTCGTGATAGGCCGCACGACCGATCATCACGCCATCGCCGTGCTTCAGGTGCTCGTGCACCTGCGCCGTCGTGGTGATGCCGCCATTGATGGCCACCGTCAGTTCCGGCCGCTCACGCTTGAGCCGGTACGCCCAGTCGTAGCGCAACGGCGGGATCTCGCGGTTCTCCTTCGGCGACAGCCCCTGCAGCCACGCCTTGCGCGCATGCACGAAGAACACGTTGCAGCCGGTCGCCGCCACGGTATCGATGAAGGCACGGAACAAGCCGTAGTCTTCCTGCTCATCCACGCCCAGGCGGCACTTCACCGTCACCGGAATGCGGACGGCATCGATCATTGCCGCCACGCACTCGGCCACCAGCGCGGGCTCCTTCATCAGGCAGGCACCGAAGCGCCCCGCCTGCACGCGGTCCGACGGGCAGCCGACGTTGAGATTCACCTCGTCGTAGCCCCACTCCTGCGCGATATGCGCCGCCTGCGCCAAGTGCGCGGGCTCGCTGCCTCCCAACTGCACCGCCACCGGATGTTCGCCGGCATCGAAACCGAGCAGGCGGTCGCGGTCGCCATGGATCACCGCCTGCGCATGCACCATCTCGGTGTACAGGCGCGCATTCGGCGTCAGCAGCCGGTGGAACACGCGGCAGTGCGTATCCGTCCAGTCCATCATCGGAGCAACGGACAGGCGCAGGGCTTCGTGGGGAATCGGGGGGGACGTCATGTGGGTATTGTAGCGTGGCGCCTTTTCGGCCCCCACTCCAGCACAACGCGCTAGGACCTCGTCGCGATGCGCGACGCATCTCACTCCCGCGCGACGAACCTCAGCCCCACCCCCGGCTCCGTCGCGATATACCGCGGCGCTGTCGCGTCATCGCCCAGCTTCTGGCGCAGTTTGCCGACGAGGATGCGCAGGTAGTGGGTGTCGTCCTGGTGGGTGGGGCCCCAGAGTTCGCGCAGCAGCTGCGGCTGGGTGACCACGCGGCCGGCGTGCTGCAGCAGCAACGCCAGCAGGGCGAACTCCTTGCGGCTCAGCACCACCGGTTCGCCGTCCAGGGTCACTTCGCGGCGGCCCAGGTCCACGTGCAGGTGGCCGTCGTCGAAGAGGGCCATCGCGGCGTTGGCATGGGCGACGCGCGCGCGGAGCAGGCCGCGGATGCGCGCCATCAGTTCCTGCACGCCGAAGGGCTTGGTGACGTAGTCGTTGGCACCGCCATCGAGCGCGGCGACCTTCTCGGCTTCGCCGTCGCGCACGGTCAACATGATCACCGGCACCTGCGACCACTGGCGCAGCTCGCGCAGCACGCCGTGGCCATCCAGATCCGGCAGGCCGATGTCGAGCACGACGAGGTCGGCGCCGTGCGCAGCCAGTTCCGCCAAGCCGGCGCGCCCGCTGTCGGCCAGCGCCACCACGTAGCCCTGCGCGCGCAGGCTGATATCGAGGAAACGCCGAATCTGCGGCTCGTCGTCGATCACCAGGATGCGCGCCGGCGGCGCGGACGCGGGCGGTGGTGCGGTGTAGGTCAAACCGGTTCCTGCGGCGTGGGCGTCAGCAGCGGCAGGGTAATCCGGATCACCGTGCCGCGGCCATCGGGCCCGGGCAACGCCTGCACGCTGCCGCCATGGGCGCCCACCATGCCCTGGCAGATGGCCAGGCCCAGCCCGGTGCCGTGGCGGCCGCGGTCGCCGCGTTCCACGCTGTAGAACATGTCGAAGATGCGCGCGCGCTCGTCTTCCGGTATGCCGGGGCCGCGATCGCGCACATCGATGCGCAGCGCCCCGTCCACAAGCTTCGCGTCGATCTGCACCGGTTCGTCCGGCGGCGAAAACTTCGCCGCGTTCTCCAGCACGTTGAACACGGCCTGCTCGATCAAGGCCGGGTGCACCCAGATCGTCGGCACGTCCAGGGCGACCGAGGTCTGCACGCGCACACCGGGCTGGTAGCGCTGCAGGCGCGACACCGCCGAGCCGAGCAGCTCGTCCACGCCGATCCAGTCGCGATTGAGGGTCAGTCCACGGTGGCCGAGGCGGGTCATGTCGAGCAGGTTCTGGATATAGCGGTCCAGCCGTTCGCCCTCCTGCTGGATGGTGTCCAGCAGGCTGCGCCGATCATCTTCCCCCATCTGCTGGCCGTAGCTGGCCAGGCTGCTGGCCGAACCGATCATCGAAGCCAGCGGCGAACGCAGATCGTGCGAGACCGACGACAGCAGCGCCGACCGCAGCCGCTCGGTCTCGCCGCTGACGCGCGCATCCTCCAGCTCGGCGACCAGCCGCGTGCGCACCACGGCCTGTGCGATGTCGTCGGCCATCGCTTCGGCCAAGCGGCGCTGCTCCGGCAGCAGCCGCGTGTCGTGATCGAAGCGCAGGCCCAGCACGCCCAGGCTGCCGCGATCCCCGCGCAGCGGCAGGAACCAGCGCCCCGCGCCCGCTAGCGTATCGGTGTGGCGACCGGTGGGCTGGCCGTGCTGCTGCGCCCAGTCGGCGGCGGCACGGTCGATCTCGCTCGGCGTGCCATCAGCGGGCTCTTCGCGCCCCTGTACGCGCAACCAGGCATCGGCGGCCAGCGCGCGCTCCAACGCCTTGCGCCCGGCGACCAGCACCTGCCCCAGGTCGGCGGCGCCGGCCAGATCGCGCGCCAGCGTCTGCAGGGCGGTGGCCTGCGCATTGGCCGCCCGCAATGCCACCACCTGCATGCGCAGGCGCGAGGCCAGGCGCCCGGCGACCAGCGCGGCCACCAGGAACAGGAACACGGTGGTGACGCCCTGGCGCGCGCCGATGTTGAAAGTGAAGCGCGGCTCGATGAAGAAGAAGTTGTAGGCCAGGAAGCTCAACAACGCGGCGACCACCGCAGCCGTCATGCGCGTGCGCGCTGCCACCAGTACCACCGCGACGATGAACACCATCGACAGGTCTTCCAGCCCCACCCAGCGTTCGGCCAGCCACGCTACGCCGATCGCCAGCAACGAAGCCACCGCCGCGAACGCCAGCTCATTCCGCTCCAACCAGCCGCCCAGGCCGGTATAGCCGCGACGCGCACGTGCACGCGCTTCCGGTGTGCTGATGATGACCAGCTCGTAATGCGCGCCGCGCTGCAGGATCTGCTGCGTCAGCGTGCGGTTGATCATGCGCGCGAACGGCCGCTCGCGCGTGCGCCCCAGTACCAGCGTCGATGCACCGCTCTGGGTGGCGTGGTCGAGCAGCGCATCGGGAATGCGCGCGCCCCGCAGCACTTCGGTGTCCGCGCCCAGCCGGCGCGCCAGCGCGAAGGCCTGGTCGATCTCGCGCTGCTGCGCATCGTCCACCGTGTCCGATACCTGCACGGTCACCACGCTCCACGGCGCATCGCGCCGCTCGGCGATGCGCCGCGCCGCGCGCACCAGGTACTCGGACTGGCCGCGGCCGTCGATGGCCACCAATACGCGCCGTCGCAGCGGCATACCCGGCAGGCCGCGCGCGGCCTGGTCTTCGCGCAGGTCGGCGTCGACGCGGTCGGCGGCCGTCTGCATGGCCAGTTCGCGCAACGCGATCAGGTTGGAGGGCGAAAAGAACGCCTGCAGCGCCTGCGCCGCCTGTTCCGGCAGGTAGACCTTGCCCTGGTGCAGGCGTTCGATCAATTCGCGCGGCGGCAGGTCCACCAGCACGATGTCGCGCAGGCGGTCGAACACGGCGTCCGGCACGGTCTCACTGACGCGCACGCCGGTGATCCGATGCACGACGTCGTTGAGGCTTTCCAGATGCTGGATGTTGATCGTGGTGTGGACGTCGATGCCGGCATCGAGCAGTTCGATCACGTCCTGCCAGCGCCGTTCATGGCGGCTGCCGGGCGCGTTCCGGTGGGCCAGCTCATCCACCAGCGCGATCTGCGGGCGGCGCGCCAGCAGCGCGTCCAGGTCCATCTCTTCCAGCCAGCGGCCCTGGTAGGCCACGCGCTTGCGCGGCAGGATGTCCAACCCTTCGGTCAGCGCGGCGGTCTCGCCGCGCCCGTGCGTTTCGACGATGCCGACCACGACATCCCTGCCCTGCCGGCGCAGTTCGCGCGCCCGCGACAGCATGGTGTAGGTCTTGCCGACCCCCGGCGCCGCTCCCAGGAAGATGGTCAGCCGCCCGCCCTGCTCGCGCTGCAGGTGGTCAATCAGGGCATCAGCCTGGCGTTCGCGGGCGTCGGTCATGGGCCTATTGTGCGCGTTGGATGGCTCAGTGCGCCTGCGCATCCAACGCCAGGTTCAACGCGAGCACGTTGATACGCGGCGCACCGAGCAGGCCGAATTGCGGCGCCTCGGTGTGCGCGGCGACAAGGCGTTCGACCTCGCCCACCGGCAACCCGCGGACGCGAGCGACACGGGCGACCTGGATCTGGATGGCGGCCGGCGACAGATGCGGATCGATGCCACCGCCGGACTGGGTGACCAGATCCCCGGGGACCGCATCGGGCGCTACGCCTTCGCGCGTGGCGACGGCGGTGCGCGCCTCGTCGATGCGGCTGCGCAGGTCCGGATTGGTGCGGGCCTGGTTGCTGCCGGCCAGCGTCATCACGTCGTATTTCGCGGCGGACGGGCGCGACTGGAAGTAGCGATCATCGGCGAAGGGCTGCGCGACCAGCGAAGAGCCGATCACCTGGCCGTCGCGTTCGAGCAGGCTGCCGGTGGCCTGGTGCGGGAACAGCACCCGGCCCAGCCCCGCGCCGGCCAACGAGTACAACAGGCCGAAGCCGAGCAACGTGACCAGCGCCAGCATCAGCGAGGTGCGCCATACCGGCGTGGAAGCAGTCGTTGAAACGTTCATGGAAACTCCTCAGGCGCCGATGACGGCGGCCAGCAACAGGTCGATGAGCTTGATCGCGGCGAACGGCAGCAGCACGCCGCCCACGCCGTAGACCAGCATGTTCCGGCGCAGCAGCGCGGTGGCGCCGGCCGGGCGGAAGCGCACGCCGCGCAACGCCAGCGGGATCAGCAGCGGGATGATGATGGCGTTGAAGATGAGTGCCGCCAGCACCGCGTTGGTCGGGCTGGACAGCTGCATCACGTTCAACGCGCCCATCGACGGGATGGCGGCGGCGAACAGCGCCGGCAGGATCGCGAAGTACTTCGACACGTCGTTGGCCAGCGAGAACGTGGTCAGCGCGCCGCGCGTGATCAGCTGCTGCTTGCCGACTTCGACCACTTCCAACAGCTTGGCCGGGTCGGAATCGAGGTCGACCATGTTGCCGGCTTCCTTCGCCGCCTGCGTGCCGGAGTTCATCGCAAGGCCCACATCGGCCTGCGCCAGCGCAGGCGCGTCGTTGGTACCATCGCCGACCATCGCGACGAGGCGGCCACCGGCCTGTTCCTGGCGGATGCGCGCCAACTTGTCTTCCGGGCGCGCCTCGGCGATGTAGTCGTCCACGCCGGCTTCGGCGGCGATGGCGGCGGCGGTCAGCGGGTTGTCGCCGGTGATCATCACCGTGCGGATGCCCATGGCGCGCATATGGGCGAACTTTTCCTTGATGCCGTGCTTGACCACGTCGGAGAGTTCGACCACGCCGAGCACGTGGTTGCCGTCGCTGACCACCAGCGGCGTAGCACCGTTCCGGGCAACCTGCTCGACACGCGCGGCGAGTTCGGCGGGCGCGCTGCCACCGCTGGCCTGCACATGCGCGAGGATCGCGTCCGACGCACCCTTTCGGATGACGCGCGCGTGGCCGCGGCCGTCGTCCGGCAGGTCCACGCCGGACATGCGGGTCTGCGCGGTGAAGGCGATGAATTGCGCCCGCGCCGGTTCGTCAAGCGTTGCACCCTGCTCGCGCGCCAGGCGCACGATGGACTTGCCTTCCGGCGTGGGGTCGGCCAGCGAGGCCAGCATCGCCGCATCGCGCAGCTGTTCGCGGTCGACGCCGGCCAGCGGATGGAACAGCGTGGCCTGGCGGTCGCCGTGGGTGATGGTGCCGGTCTTGTCGAGCAGCAGCACATCGACGTCGCCGGCCACTTCCACCGCCTTGCCCGACTTGGCCAGCACGTTGGCGGCCAGCGCGCGGTTCATGCCGGCAATGCCGATGGCCGGCAGCAGGCCGCCGATGGTGGTCGGGATCAGGCAGACCAGCAGCGCGACCAGCAGCAGCGGATCGAGCTTCGCGCCCACGAAGCCCGCGATGAAGGGCAGCGAGACCACGACGATCAGGAAGGTCAGCGTCATCGTCAGCAGCAGCAGGCCAAGCGCGATCTCGTTCGGCGTCTTCTGCCGGTTGGCGCCTTCGACCAGCGCGATCATCCTGTCGAGAAAGCTGTGCCCGGGCTCGGCGGTGATCTTCACCACGATCTCGTCGGACAGCACCTTGGTGCCGCCGATCACGCCGCTGCGGTCGGTGCCGGCTTCGCGCAGCACGGGGGCGGATTCGCCGGTGACGGCGGATTCGTTGATCGTGGCCAGGCCCTTGACGATCTCGCCATCCGCGGGAATCTGCTCACCCGCCGAGACGATGACGTAGTCGCCCGCCTTCAGTTCCGCCGCGGGCAGGCGCCGCTCGGTGCCGCCGAGCGGTGTGTCGACGCGACGCGCGACCAGGTCCTTCCGCGCGCGCCGCAGCGAGGCGGCCTGGCCACGGCCGCGCGCTTCGGCAACGGCTTCGGCGAAGTTGGCGAACAGCACGGTGACGAACAGCAGCACGGTCACCGACCATCCGATGCCCGGCGTGGTGGTGCCGGCCAGGGTAAGGCCAGCGGTCAGCAGCGTGCCCAGCCATACCACGGCCATGACCGGGTTCTTGAAGGCGTGCTGCGGGGCCAGCTTGGTGAAGGAGCCGATGACGGCAGCGCGGAAGCCCGCGCTGTCGAGCAGGGCCGGCGCACGGCCGGCGGAGCGGGAGGAAGTAGAAGTCATGTCGGTGTTCTCAGAGCGCGCTCAGGGACAGGTGGTCGGCGATCGGGCCGAGGACCAGCACGGGCATGAACTGCAGCAGGGTCAGGATGACAACCACGGCGATCAGGGTGAGCGCGAAAGTCGGGGTTTCCACCTGGAGGGTGCCGGGGCCTTCGGGCGCGGCGCGCTTGCGCGCGAGCGAGGCGGCGATGGCCAGCGGGATGATCAGCGCAGGGTAGCGGCCGAGCAGCAGCATCAGCGTGGTGCTGAGGTTCCACCAATAAGTCGCATCGCCGAGGCCTTCGAAACCGGAACCGTTGTTGGCGAAGGCCGAGGTGTACTCGTAGAACACCTGGCTGATGCCGTGGAACGCCGGATTGGAGTTGCCGGTGATCGACGGCACGGCCAAGGTAATCGCCGTGAAGGCCAACAGCGCCAGCGGCTGCAGCAGCACGAGCGCGGCCAGCAGCTTCACTTCATGCGCTTCGATCTTGCGGCCGAACAGTTCGGGCGTGCGGCCGGTCATCAGACCGGCGAGGAACACGCTGAGCAGCAGGTAGACGAGAAATTGTTGCAGGCCGCAGCCGATGCCGCCCCAGATACTGTTCACCAGCATGTTGCTGAGCGTCACCAGGCCGGT
Source organism: Pseudoxanthomonas sp. CF385 (assembly GCF_900104255.1). Lineage (NCBI taxonomy): Bacteria > Pseudomonadati > Pseudomonadota > Gammaproteobacteria > Lysobacterales > Lysobacteraceae > Pseudoxanthomonas > Pseudoxanthomonas sp. CF385. Next base: position 878,054 of record NZ_FNKZ01000001.1, on the reverse strand, counting down.
CAGCGGCGCCAGCGAGTCGTGCATGGCGTTGACCGAACCGTTCGACGTCTGCGTGGTCACCGCGGCCCACAGCGCGGACGGCGCGTCACCGAAGCGCACTTCCTTGCCTTCCATCAGCGCGATGTCGTTGGACGTACCGGAGAGGCTTTCGGACCAGAGCGACGCGCCGGTCGAGATCACCGACATCGTCAGCATGGTGCCGAACACCAATGCGGTGAACTTCTTGCGGCCGGTGAAGCCGCCCACCATGAAGGCGATGCTGACCGGGATCAGGATGATGGCCAGCGTTTCCAGCAGGTTGGAGAACGGCGTCGGATTTTCCAGCGGCACCGCGCTGTTGGGGCCGTACCAGCCACCGCCGTTGGTGCCGAGCTGCTTCACCGCGACCATCGGCGCGACCGGGCCGACGGCGATCTTCTGCTCCGCCATCTGCGCGCTCGCGTCGATCGGCGTGGCGAACGGGCCGCCCTGCAGCGTCGCCGGCACGCCCTGCCAGGTCAGCGCCAGCGACCAGACCAGGCACAGCGGCAGCAGGAAGCGCACGGTGGGACGGATCACGTCGGCCCAGTAGTTGCCGACATCCGCGTCGCCGCCCGTGCTCTTCGCAAGGGCGCTCTGATTGCGTCCCCCGAACATGCCGCGCAACGTCGCCGCCACCAACGCCAGACCCATCATCGGCGTGATGACCTGGAGGCCGACGATGCCGGTCATCTGCGCCAGGTGCGACAACTGCGCCTGACCCGAGTAGTGCTGCTGGTTGGTGTTGGTGAGGAACGACACCATGGTGTGCAGCGCCAAGTCCCAGCGCATGTTGGGCGCGTCGTTGGGATTGAGCGGCAGCCACGCCTGGGTCATGAAGACGATCCAGGCCAGTACGCCGACGACGAGGTTGCTGGCGAGGAAGGCGATGGCATAGGCCTTCCAGCCCATGCCTTGCGCGGGATCGACGCCGAGCAGGCGGTAGAGGAGGCGTTCGATCCAGCCGAACAGCCGGTCGCCCCCCATCGGAGCACCGCGCATCACCGCCGCCAGGTAGCGGCCCAGCGGCCAGCCCAGCGCGATGGCCAGCGCGAATACAAGAAGGAATTCAGTCATGGGAGTCGTCCATCGGCGCGCGTGCGCGCCGCGTGATCAGCAGGAACATCAGGCCGGCGCCGGCAACGACGCCGACGAGCGACAACGACAGGTGGAGGAAGTCGGTGAACATGGCGATCAGAACGCGGCCTGCAGTGCCGCTTCCACGCGCGAACCTGCCAGACCCGGGAACAGCGTCTTGGCGCTGCTGTCGGTGGCGTGCGCGGTGACGCGCAACTCGAACGGGGCCTTGAACACCCACACCGCACCCAGTTGCGCGTGTGCGTAGCTGTCGTCGTAGGCATCGTCCAGCCAGTAGTAGCCGGCGGCGGCTTCGAGGCGGACCTGCTCGCCCAGCGGAATCTTCGCGCCGAGCTGAGCGTAGGCACCGGCTTCGTCCGTCGCGAGCGCTTCGGTGGAGTAACCCAGCTGTGCCCAGTAGTTCTGCTTCCAGGTCAGCGTGCCGATGGCCTCGGTCCAGTTGAGGTCGACGGTGGCGGACGGGTAGCGGTAATGGGTCAGGTTGACGTCGAGCGCCCAGTCATCGGACAGCGCGCCGCTCCAGCCCACGGTGGCGTCCAACTCACTGCTGGCCTGGGTCTCCGGGGCGAACTCGACGTTCGAGCCCCAGATGGAACCATAGACACCATTCTCGGCCGTCGCCCTGAAGCCCGCCTGCACGGCCGGGTCGCCCTGGGTCTGGGTGGTGCCACGCCAGACGTAATCGGTGGTGAGCGCACCGGATCCGTTGAACGTGGCGGCGTGCGCGGTGCACGCCGTGGCCAGCAGCAGGCCGGTGGCGACGGTGGAAACGGCGCGACGCGCAGGCATCGGCCCGCGCAGGAGGAACGAAGAGGAAGACATGGGTGCGATCCTGGCGGGAGGAGTTCCGCCGACCGCGAAAGTCTGGTCCTGCCCCGCGTAAAGCCGCCATGCGCTTCCCGCGCACCGCCGTAAATTCGGCGTAAAGCCGCGCGTCCCGGCTTAGCCTGCGCTGCGCGCCTGCGACGGGGACGTACCGAGCACGTGCTCCGCATCCTGGTCGAACACGGGCGCGGCGAACGGCGCCGGCCCGGGCGTGCGCCCGAAGGCGATCGGCCGGGTGACGCCGCGGTAGCTGCCGACCACCGGATGCGCGATCTCGGCCACCATGTCCTCGGCGAGGACCTGCGGATGCTCGAACATGTCCTCCACGCGGCGCGCGGCCGCGCAGGGCACTTCATCGCCGAAATGCGCTTCCCACTCCGTCGCGGAGCGCGCCTGCAGCGCGGCGTGCAACTGCGGCACGATCTCCGCGGCATGTTCGGCGCGCTTGCGCACGCTGTCGTAGCGCGCGTCGTCGGCCAGCGCATCCAGGCCGGTCAGCCGGCACAGCGCCTTCCAGAACCGCGGGGTGTTGGCGGACAGGTACAGATAGCCTTCGCGCGCCGGGTGGATGCCGGTGACGCCGCCGGAGCGCATGTCGCGGCCGATGTCGAGCGCCTCGCCTTCGGCCCAGATCATCCGCGCCGACTGCATGGTGAGCGCGCTGCGCAGCAGCGATACCCCGACGAACTGGCCGCGCCCGCTGCGTTCGCGTTCGTACAGCGCCGACGACACGCCGGCGGCCAGCAGCGCCGCGGCGTAGTAGTCCACCACTGAACCGTAAATGATTTCCGGCGCGCCACCGCGCTTGCCCTGCAGCGTGCACATGCCGGTCATGGTCTGCAGCACCTGGTCGTAACCGGCCTTGTCCTTCATCGGGCCGGTCTCGCCGTAGCCGGTCACCGCGCAGTAGATCAGGCGCGGGTTGATCATGGTCAGGCTGTCGAAATCGATGCCCAGCCGCTTCGGCACGCTGGGACGGAAGTTGTGCACCAGCACGTCGGCCTCGCGCACCAGGCGCAGCAGGGCGGCGTGGTCGGCCGCCTGCTTGAGGTCCAGCGCGATGCCCTGCTTGCTGCGGTTCACGCCGAGGAAGGCGCGGCTCTCGCGCTCCAGCGTGGACGGGTACTGGCGCAGGTTGTCGCCATCGGGCGGCTCGACCTTGATGACGTCGGCGCCCTGGTCGGCCAGCAGCGTGCAGCCGTAGGGGCCGGCGATGTACGCGCTCAGGTCCAGCACCTTGACCCCGCTCAGCGGCCCGGCCGGCCCGGTGCGCTGGCGCGAACGGAAGGGAGACGTGTTGTCCATGGAAAGGGGCTCCTTCAGTCGCCGCCGCAGCGGCGATGGCCAGTCTGTGCCACGTGGCGGACGGGATACAGCCAGCGGCCGTAGCTTCTGCTGCCACAAATTCTTGCGAGCGCGCGGGTGGTCATGGCGGCGGCAGCGACAGCCAGGTCAACCGCCAGGCCCCGTCGTGGCGACCACCGGCCCGGTAGTACGGCCAGAACAGCAGCGGCGGCCGGCTCGCGGGCTGCAGCGAAATGGCCGCGCCCTCTTCGCCGTCGGTCACCGGCAACACCTGCAGCCAGTCGTCCTGCGGGCCGTCGGGCAGACGGACGGTTTCTTCCGTCTTGAAGCCGTCGATCAGGTCGGTGGCATACGCCAGCGCGCCGCGGGTGAGGCCCACATAGTGCAGGTCCAACACCTGCTGGTGGACCGTCGACCCATCCGGCGCGCGCGACTCCTGCACGTTGCGCAGCACCTGCCGGTGCAGCGTCGGCCGCAGCGGGAACGCGAGCTGCACGTGGTCGTCTCGCCGCCACAGCCGCCGCAGATTCAGGAACGTGCCGGGCACCACCGTGGCATCCACCGGCTCGCCATTGACCGATACCGTGGCCCCTTCCGCCCAGGACGGGATGCGCAGGCGCAGGTCGAAGGTGGCTTCATGTTCGGGGCGCACGTCCAGCGACACCTCGCCGTCGAACGGATAACCGGTGTGCTGGCGCAGCACCAACGTCCCGGCCTGCGGATGCGCCAGGCGCGCTTCGCCCGGACCGTACAGCTGCACCCGGACCGCCTCGCCGTCGACGGCATAGGCCAGCGCCGGCAGTTCCTCCACCGCCATCGCGCCGCTGGACTTGCAGCAGCGCCAATAGGTGGTGTGCACGCGCTTTCCGTTGGGGAAGGAGTAGTAGCACCAGTCCTCACCATCCGGCGCCTGTGCGCCAAGCAGGTCGTTGTAGGCGGTGCGCTCGATCTCTTCGGCGAAGCGCGCCTCACCGGTCAGCCGCAGCAGCTCGCGGTTGAACTGGATCCACGACAGCAGCGAGCAGGTTTCCACGTAGGCGTTCGGGCTGAAGCTGCCGCGCGCGTTGAACACTTCGCGCGAGCGGTGCGCCACGCCACCCCACGGGCCACCGCCCAGGGTCAGGTGGTGTTCGCGGATGTTCTGCCAGATGCGCTCCAGCGTGTCGCGCAGGCCGGCGTCGCCGCTGACGCGGCACAGCTTCACCAGCGCGACCAGGTTCCACAGCAGCTGGTACGCCTTGCCGGTGGCGATCTCGGAGGCGTCGGCGCCGGCGTCCAGCGCGGGCAGCAGGCGCAGCGCGGGGTGCGCGTTGGCCTGCGCCAGCACCTGGCGAGCCAGCGCGAGGAAGCGCGGCTCGCCGGTCTCCTCATGCAGCTCCAAAGCCGCATCCATCAGCACGGTGGCCGACATGCCGTGATGGTTGCCGAGTGTGGTGATATCGATGCCCGAGGCCAGTGCCTGTGCGCACAGGTCGGCGATGCGTTCGGCCGCCTGCGTGTAACGCGGATCGTGCAAGGCACGCGCGGTTTCGACCAGGCCGAGGATCAGGTAGGCGTGCACCCAGATGTCCCAGGTGCGCAGCGTCGGCGCGCCATCCCAGCTCGGCGGCTGCGGCGGCTGGGGGTGGAGGAAGCGGCGCGCGTCGGCGTAGGTACCCAGGTACCCATCGGCTTCCTGTACGGAGAGCAGGTAGTCGGCCACTTCGCGCAGATGCGCACCCAGCGTCGCATCGTCGCTGCGGACGAAAGCACGGGCCGCGGCCGAGAGCCACTTGCCCGCGTGTTCGCCGTACCAATCGCCTTCGGTGTTGCGCGCGCGGTGCTCCGGCGAGAACAGCACGATGGCCGGACTGTCGGGCGCGGTGATGAAGTGCGACAGGCGGCCGCGCAGGTTGGCATCGAGTGCCTCGCCGAGGACGCCTTGCAGGTGAATGTGGTGCGGGGTCATTGCTTGAGATACCTGGCCAGGTCGTCGATCTGCTGCGCACTCAGGCCGGCCGCATGCGGACGCATCACGCCGCGGCTGAGCGCATCGACGATGCGGGGGTGGGGGCGCGCGGCGATCACCGCGCGAGGGGGAATATTGCCTTGCGGATGATCGTGGCAGGCGGCGCAGCGCTGCGTGTACAAGGTGGCGGCCGGCACGCCGACCAGGCGCGCATCGACCGCTGCCTCCTGCGTTGCGGTGGCCACGGGCACGCGATCGGTGATGCGCTTGCCGCCCCGACCGAACGCCTGGATGCGGTCGGTGCCGACGAAGACCTGGCCGCCGCCGAATGCCGGTTCGTTGTACTTGCCGCTGGTGAACAGCTCGCCCGGGGCGCTCTGCCACACGATGTCGAGCGATCGCGCATCCAACGCATACAGCACCGGCCGCGGCGCATCGGCGCCGTGCAGCGAGGCGGAGCGCGGCGCGTTCTCGTCGAGGATCCAGACCAGCGCATCCTCGGCGCCGCGACTGGTCACCACCGGCGAACCGGGGTTACCGAGCACCAGGGAAGGATGCACCTTGTCGACGCGCAGGAACGGTGCGTCGGGCGCGGACCGGTCCACCCGCAGGCGCACCACCGAAGGCGCGATGCTGGTCGACGAACCAGGGGCCTGCTTGGTATTGCCGGTGACGAAGACATACGCGGTGCCGTCCGCGGCGCTGAACACGGCAGGCACCGAGCGCGCGCGGGCAAGATCCAGCGCAGCATCATCCTCGGAATACGGTCCGAACACGTTGAGGGGCCCACGCGTGCCGAACGGTCGTTGCGGTGTCGGCGCGAGCAACGACCCGTCGCTGGCCGCATCGGTGCTGCACGGCGGACGCCGGTCGAGCCTGCCGGGCAGGCGCTCGCGGTCGAGCAGATAGACATTGCCCTGCTTGCCGCCGACCGTCATCAGCTTGCGTGTACCGTCTGCGGCATCCGCGGGGAACAGCGCAACGCCACCGGAGCCCAGATCGATATCCCGCTCGGCGCTGGTGCAGTAGTTGAACGGCGTGTACGTGCCGCGCAGCGCGAGGCCACCCTGCGCCGTCGACGCCAGCTTCAGCACCGATTGCGCCCAGTCGCCGTCCGCGTCCTGGTAGCCGCCGAAGCCGCTGCCGGTGACGACGTAGACATTGCCTTTCGCATCGACGGCGGGACCGCCTGCGCCCCAGATGCCGCCACTGCCTCGGTGCGGCATGGCGACGGCGGCGAACGCGCCACTGACGCGTGGCGAGCGCGTATCGACCGCGGCGATCCAGCCGGTCTCGGATTCGCCGAACACGACGTAGAGCTGCGAGCCGTCGGGACTGAGGTTCAACGCGCCACGTTGCACGCGGAAATCGAACTTGCGCTTCGGCGGCACGCGGGACGGGCCTGCGTTGGCATTGAGGCGGTTGAACGTGGCCTCGTCCAGCGTCACCGGCCAGCCCGGCAGCACGCGGCCGCTGCCCAGGTCGAGCGCGTACGCGCGCCAGCGATGCTCGGGATCGCAATGGGTGACGTACAGCCGGCCCTGCGCCACGTCGACGACGGGCGTGCTGAGGATGCCGGTGGGCACGCCGTCGAGCGGCGCGGGTTGCAAGCGGCAGGGTTCGCCGAGCCGCGTCTTCCACAAGATACGTCCCGGTGCCACGTCGCCCTGGCGCGAGGCATTGATGGCGTAGACATGGCCGTTGTTGCTGGCCGCGATGACCACGTCGAAGCGCTCGCCGGTCTGCGGACCGGCGGTGATCGCCAGCCGGTCGACATACAGCGGCGATGCATAGAGGCGTGCCTCGCTGCCGTTGTCGGCATCGAGCGGCGGCGACTCCCACACGAGGCCGAAATCCTTTGCGCCGACCACCGCCGGTGTCAGCACCGATTCGTCGCGACGCCAGCCGGTGCGCGCGGCATCGGCATGGAAGGTGGCGCGGCGCACCTGGCCCGGCTCGCCGGTTGCGGCAGGCGCGGCGAGCGTGGACGACGCTACGGGCGCATCCACCACCTCGGCATGCGCCGTCCACAGGATGGCGTTGAGCAGCAGGCGGCGTACCGCCGGCTGCGCGAGCGTCTCGAGGTAATGCGCACCGCTGAAAACGACGCCGCGGCCGCCGTCGGCGCGCTCGTGGGCCCAGGCCACGTCGGTGCGTTCGGCGATGTCGTCCAGCACCGGCTGGCCGTCGCGGAACTGCGGGTGCAGCACCGCCTGCAGCAAGGGCGTTCGCGCGCCGGTGCCGCGGAAAGTGGGATAGAACTCGTCGCGGTAGGCGAACGGCATCATGCCCGCCGTGATCGGATGCGTGGCCGGCTCCAGCATCGTCCACTGCGTGGTGCGGTCGAACGTGCCGACGCGCACCGCACCCAGCCAGCGCGCCAAGCCGAAGTCGTCGCCCTCCGGCACCGTCGAGGCCTGGTGCAGCGCGACGACGCCGGCACCCCGCTGCATGGCGGCATCGAAGACGGCGCGATGCGCAGGATCACGTAGCGGATGCTTGTCCAGGCCATCGAAATACAGAACCACCGCATCGGCCCGCGCGAGCGCGGTCGGATCGCTCGGCCAACCGTCGGGATAAGCCTTCACGCTGACGCGGCCCGGCGCGTCCTGTTCCAGCATCGCCTGCAGCTGGCGGATGCCTTCGGGATACGCGTGCCGCCCAGGACCTTCGCTGGCGGGCCCGCCGATAAGCACGACGATCTTCGGCGCATCCGCACCACAGGCGGCCAGCACGCACGCAAGCACGAGCAGCAGCGCCCAACGGCAGGCGCGCGACCGCTCGGATGCGCGCCCGCGCAGGTTCACGCCGCGTCCACCACGCAACGGAAGCCGATACGCCCGGAGCGGTCCTTGCCCGGCGCCATCAGCAGCAGCTTGCCGTGCTGGTCCAACCGCTTGGCCTGCGGGAAATACCAGTGCGAGGTGCGCGGCTCATAATCGCTGCCGCCGCGCACGACGGCGGCGCGCGTGTGCTCATCGTGGAACTCGTCGGTCCACTGCCAGACGTGACCCACCAGATCCATCACGCCGAACGGACTCGCACCCATAGGATGCGCGCCCACGTCGGCCGGCGGCGGCAAGGTGCGGCCGCGGAACACCGGCGGTGCGGCGTCGTCGCGCCAGGCATCGCCCCATGGATACAGCCGGCCATCGGTGCCCTGCGCCGCGTACTGCCATTCCCAGCCATGCGGCAGGCGCTTGCACGCCCACGCCGCGTAGGCGCGTGCGTCTTCCAGCGACACCCAGGTAACGGGCTTGTGTTCCCACCCCGCCTGCGGCGCGCCGTTGCGCCAGTCGCGCAGGAAATGCTGCGCATCCTGCGGGGCATACGACGTCGCGTCGATGAAGGCCTTGAACTGCGCGTTCGTCACAGGGTGGCGATCGATGTGGAAGGCGGCGACCTGCATGCGACGGCGATGGTGGCGACGCGCCGTGGGTTCCCACGGGTACTGCACGTCCACGCCCTCCCACACCTGCCCTTCGATCTCGATGCCCTGCACGGCGAACAGAAACTCGCCAGCAGGAATCGTCACCATGCCCTCGGGCGCGGTGGCCTGCGGCGCCGTCGGAGCGATCGCCTGCAGGGTCTGCGGCAATGCGGTCCATTTGGCTGACAGCGAAGACAGCGATGTGGCGGCACGCTCGGCCATCTGGGCGAGAAATGCATCGAGGCCTTCTTCGTCCGTCTCCCCGCGCGACGCCAACAGCGCGCCGAAGCCCCGGCCTTCCAGCGTGGTCTCGAGGATCGCCTGGCCGTCGATGATGCGCGGTTGCAGTGGCGTGCCGTTCCACAGATCGAAGTATCGCGTGCCTTCGACATGCGGCACGGCAAGCTGTTCGCCTTCGATCGGATACTCGTGGCGGTTGACCAGGGTCCACAGCATGCGCCACTCGCCCGGGAAGCGGCTGGCGAAGATGCCCGCCTGCAGCGTGCGTTCGTACGGGCGCCAGTCCAGGCTGACGAACAGCGACGGGAAGCGGCGGTAGATCGCGGCGATCCGGCGCAGCGATTCCGCATCGCGCGGGGTCAGCTGGTTCCACAGGCCCCACACGTTCTCCCACGCGTTGTAGCCCACGCCATTGAAGAAGATGTACTGCAGATCGTGGTTGCGGTCGCGGCCCCAGCGGTTCTCGTAGTTGATCATGTGGCGCGGTTCCAGCCACTTGAACTTCGCCACCGGCGGCACGACTTCGTTCGGCGCCTTCTTGCCCCAGCTCTGCACGTTCCAGATCAGGTGCTCCTCGGCGCTGATCGTGGACTCCGGCTGTACGACCACCGGATGGCCGAGCGCGTCGCACGCGTCGAAGAACGCGCGCGGCACGCCGTTGTAGGTGTCGCCATTGATGCCGTCCGCACCGACCGCCTTGACGATCTCCGCGATGGCCTGCCAGTCCGGCCCGCCTTCGTCGCGGGTGCCGTTGTCCCACGGCATGGTGGTGAGGAACACGCGCACGCCACGACGGTGGAAATCGTCGACGGCGCCGCGCAGGGCCTCGAGTCCGCCGGGCAGGCTGCGCGCCAGGTCGAACTGGTTGCGGTCGTCCACGCCGATGTTGGGATACACGCACCACAGCAGCACGCTGTCGAGGCCGCCGAAGCGCGCGTCCAGATCATCGAGGTAACGGTCGACGGTGTAGCGGCCGGCGACGGGATCGTAGAGATACCGGTCCTCGACCATCACCTGCGCATGCACGAAGTTGCGCTGCGCCCACTGCAGTTCCGGCCGGCGGTAGTTGGCGTCGTCGTAGCCGATGCGGGTCAGGTGTTCGCGCCGCCAATCCTTGAGCTCGGCGACCCAGTCGTCGGCCGACGCATTGGCATCGATCTTCCATTGGCCGATATCGGCGAACGGCCAGCCGGGTGCCTTGCCCGGCGTCGGCAGGTAGCGCTGGGTGGTGACGTGCGAAAACTTGTACTCGGTCTTCACCACGTGCGGCGCGTCGTCATGCCCGGCGGCATCGTGGGAATCGGAAGAAGAGGGAAGGCTCATGGGGGAGATCTTGGATCAGGACGATGGATCAGGAACCGGGAAGGCTGCAGTAGGTCGCCAGGGCGGCCTGTCGCGAGCCCGCGTCGTCACGCCCGGCGAGCCAGGCTTCGACTTCCGGGCGGGTCGGGATGCTGGTCTGCGCGCCCAGCCGGGTACAGGCCAGTGCGGAAGCCGCGCTGGCGAAGCGTAGCGCGTCCGCCAGTCCCGCATGTTCGGCCAGGCGTGCGGCCAGCGCGCCGCAGAACGTGTCGCCGGCCGCGGTGGTATCGACGGCTTCGATCGGGAACGCAGGCTGCAGGAAGATTTCCGCGCCGCGGCGCGCGAAACAGCCCCGCGCGCCGAGCGTGACGACCACGCACGGCACCGGCAGTCGCGCCGCCTGGGCGGCCACGCTGCCCTCGCCGGCGAGCGTGGCCAGTTCGCCCTCGTTGACGACGAGCACGTCGACGCTGTCCAGCAGGCCGGGCGGCAGCGTCGTGGCCGGCGCGGCATTCAGCACCACGCGCACGCCGGCCTCGCGGGCGAGCCGCGCATAGCTCGCCACGCTCTCCAGCGGCGTCTCCAGCTGCAGCAGCAGGTGGCTGATCCCGCGCAGCGACGGCAGGTGGTGCGGCAGCAGTCCGGCATTGGCGCCCGGTGCGACGGTGATCGCGTTCTCCGCGTCGTCGGACAGGCAGATGAAGGCGGTACCGCTGGCGGTGTCGGGTACGCGCACGATGTGCAGGACGACGTCCGCGTCGGTCAGTGCGGTTTCGAGGACCGCGGCATACGGGTCGTCGCCGAGCGCCAGCAGCATGCGCGTGGGCGCGCCGCCGGCACGCGCGCTGGCCACGGCCTGGTTGCCGCCCTTTCCGCCGGGGAACGTCGCGAACGCGCGGCCGAGCACGGTCTCGCCCGGTGCCGGCACATGGGCCGCGCGCACGACGAAATCGAGGTTCGCCGATCCCGCGACCAGCACGCCGCCGTGGCCGCGGCTCACGGCGTCACCGCTTCGTAGACCGCGCGGTAGAACGGCGTGGCGATCTTCGGCAGCGCCGGCGCATCGCCCGACGGCAGGTGTTGCGACATCAGCAGGATCACCAGGCCGCGCTCGCGGTCGATGGTGAAGTACGTGGACGCGGCACCGGACCAGCCGAACTGCCCGCGCGATCCCGGCCGTGCGCTGGTGGCCGGATCGGTGACGACATAGCCGCCCAGGCCGAAGCCCTCGCCCGGTTCGGGCGCGGGTACCGGTGGATCGAAGCGGCCCAGCTGGTCGGACATCATCATCGCCACCGTGTCCTCGCGCAGCAGGCGCACCCCGTCCAGCACACCACCTTCGGCGAGCATGCGGGCGAAACGCAGGTAGTCGGCGGCGGTGGAATACAGGCCGCCGGCACCACTGGTGTAGGCGCGCAGCCGGACGCCGGGCTCTCGTGCAGACGGTGTATCGGCCAATTTTCGCCGACCCTGCGCGTCGCGTGTGGTGAGCGGCATGATGCGACCTCGCTGCGCGGCAGGCACGTCGAATCCGGTGTCGTCCATCCGCAACGGCAGCAGGATGCGCGTGCGCAGGAAAGCATCGAACGGTTGCCCGCTCGCCACCTCGATCACGCGGGCGAGGATTTCGGTATTGACGCCGTCGTAGCGGAAGCGTGTGCCCGGTTCCGTCGCCAGCGGCGCGCGTGCGACGCGGTCGGCATAGCCAGCGAGATCCGGGGCGTCTTCCGGTGCCTGCGCCTGCAGCAGGGCCGTCGCGACGCGAATGTCGTCGCCGCCCGTGGCGAACCCGGCCGTATGCGTCAGCAGGTGCCGAACGGTCAGCGGTCGCTGCACCGGCACCAGCACATGCGCCTCGACGCTGCCACCGTCGAGACGCCGCAGGCCGGCGAACGCCGGCAGGTAGGTGGCGACCGGGGCATCGAGCTGCAGTCGACCCTCTTCCACCAGCATCAGTGCCGCCACCGAGGTGACGGGCTTGGTCATCGAATAGATGCGGAAGATCGCGTCCTCGCGCAGCCGCTGCCGACCCTGCAGATCGGCATGCCCGAACGTGCCGCGGTACACCACGGTGCCGTGGTCGGCCACCAGAGCGACCGCACCCAGATACCCCGTTTCACCGGTGGCCTGCGCCAGCACGGCATCCATCGGTGCGCGTGCAGGCGCGCTGGACGGCGGCGTGGCCGTCGCACAGGCGGCGAGCGAGAGCATCAGGACCATCCAGAACCCGCGCCGCCCGGGAGAGGCGACGGCGCGGGTGGACGCAGCGTGGGGGAGTGCCGGCATCCGAGGATCGTGGGTCAGAACGTGTACTCGTAGGTGAAGGAGTACATGCGGCCACGGCCCGCCCAGTAGTTGCGGAAGCCCGGGACCTGCGACCAGGTCAGGATGTACTGCTTGTTCGCGAGGTTCTCGACGCCCAGCGAGAAGCGGCCCCACTTCTCGACCCGGTAGTTCATGCCCAGGTCGAACAGCGTGTAGCCGGTGGTGTGCTCGGAGTACGAGTAGGTGGCGCCATCGAATTCGCGCACGTCGCTGCCGGTCAGGTCGCGCGACAGCAGCGTGGTCGAGCCCAGGGTCACGTCGCCGTCTTCGTTGAACTTCCAGCGCACGCTCAGCGCGATCTTGTCCGGGTTGACGTCCAGCGCACCCATCGGCTTGTTCAGACCGCCGGCGGGATAGCGACCGATGGTGTCCGCGTTCCAGAAGGCGGTCTTGCCGCGGATGCGCGAGTAGATGCCGCTCAGCTTCCAGTCTTCGTTGATGTTCCAGTCGCCGGAGAATTCGAAGCCCTTGATGCGGGTCGGTGCACGGTTCAGCACGAAGTCGTTGGTGGCGGGATCGATCGCCAGCGAGGTGCCGAAATCAGCCTGGGAGTCGTAGTACGACGCACTGAACGAGGTCGCGTCGCCACGCCAGTTGACGCCCACCTCGCGGTTGTCGACCACGATCGGCTGAAGGTCGATGATGCCGTTGACGCTCTGGCCCGGATAATTGATGTTGCGCAACGGGATGCCGACGTTCGGCAGGCCGAAGCCTTCGCCATACGCCGCGAACACGGACCACTGGTCGGTGATGCGCCAGATGGCGCCCAGGTTGTACAGCGTCTCGGTGTACGACAGCGTGCCGCCTTCCACGAACACGCGATTGCGGAACCAGGTCGTGGTGTAGTCGTCCACGCTGAGTTCGCCGTCCTCGTGGCGGATGCCGCCGCTGAAGGTCAACGGACCGACATCCCAGCTCAGCTGCGCGTACGGCGCGACGCTTTCATACGTCATCGGCGGCACCCACAGGCGGTTGGTCAGCGCCAGGCGCTGGTCGGCCTTGTCGCGCACCCAGTCCACGCCCGCGCGCAACTCCAGGCCATCCACGCCGAACAGCTGGCCGCGCACCCACGAAGGGCGGAAGCCGACCTTGTCCGAATTGATCTCGGACTGGTCCCAGATCAGGCCATCCGGACCATTGGGCGGGATATCCGGGTCCTGGCGATCGCTGCCGTTCTCCGGCGGATAGCGCATGGCCTGGTCGGCCCAGTAGGCGTTGAGGTTCAGCGTGCCGCCGAAGAAATCGGCGTCCGTGTACTGCACGTTGATCTGGCGGAAGTCGTTGAACTCCGCCTTGCTGCCGAAGATATGGCCGCGCTCCGAGGTGTTCGGGTGCGGGTCTTCGCACCAACCCGGCTCGTAGCGGCAGCCGTCGACCTGGATGTAGTTGCCGTTGCCTTCGATCTTGAAGTCGCTGTAGCTGACCTGCAGGCGCTTCTCGAGATCTTCGCCGAAGTTGATGCCGCCCTTGACGAACAGGTTGCGGGTCACCGAATCGTGCAGCGAACCACTGGTGTTCATGCCCAGGCGCACGCCGTCGGCGTCGTATCCCATGCCGCGGTCGATCCTCGACACGCCGGCGACCAGGTCGTAGTTGTCCTGCTTGTAGGCGTAGTTCAGGCCCAGCTTCCAGCCGGCGCTGTCGTCCTTGAACTGGGTGGAGTAGCGGCTCAGGAAGCGGAACTCGCTGCCTTCCTTGGTCGGCACGGTGGAGATGTAGTTGATGATGCCGCCCGATGCGCCCACGCCTTCCGAGGCGGAAGGACCGTTGATCACTTCCACGCGGCCGACGATGCCCATGTCGGTGAACGTCGCATTGCGGCTGCCGTCGCGCAACGGCGAGCCCTGCGGCACGCCGTCGAACAGGCGCAGCGCCACGCGTCCGCGCAGCGTCTCGCCGCTGTTGCTCATGGCCTGGGAGGCTTCCGCGTAGCCGGGCACGGTGCGCGCCAGCACGGCGGTCGCGTCTTCGGTGACCAACAGCGTGTGTGCGATTTCTTCCTTGCTGACCAGCGACACCGCGCCAGGGATCTTGTCCACGGCTTTCGGTGCGCGCACGCCGGTGACGATCACCTGATCCAGGTCGACGGCGTCCTTGGCCTTGGCTTCTTCGGTCGTCGCGTCCTGCGGCGGCAGCGGAGTGTTCTGTTGGGCCTTGACGCTGGCGCTGACGGCGGCGGCCAGCAAGAAGACGCCGAACGCGGCGGGTACCTGTTTCATGGTCAGTTCTCGAGATGCGGGGTGGGCGGCGGCGCGCGATGCGCCGGCCGCATGGCAAGGGTGTGTGCGAGAAAGGCCGCTCCCGGCGGCCGGCGTGCCCAGCGTTCCTCCCAGACGCTCGAACCCGACGATGTTCGAAGCCTAGGCGGACGTGCGTCACGGAAGAATCGCCCGCGGATATGTTCACAGGCTAGTTTTTGTAGCGTGCACTGCAACATGACGACGCATTGCGCCGGTCAGGGTTGCCCCGCCGTGGCACGGCTTTCCTGCAGCAGCACGGTCACCAGGCGGATCCGCACCGTCGAACGCGACCACACCATGCCGATGCGGCGCGGTTCGCTGGGCATCGGCAGGGGGATGCGGACCAGGTCCAGGCCCTCGGGCCACGGCTTGGCCCAGTCCGGCACCAGCGACACGCCCAGGCCGCGGTCCACCATGACGGCGATGGCGTTGAGCCCGTTCAGTTCGAAGCGCTCGTGCGGCACGATGCCGGCGCGGCGCAGGTAATCGTCCGCCACGCGGCCGCCCCACTGGTTGCGGTCGTAGCGGATCAGCGGCTCGCTGCGCAGCAATTCGTGCGGATCGCGGCCGGCCAGGCGCGCCGGGGCGATGACCACCAGCGGCTCCTCGCGCAACAGCTGCCAGTCGCAGGTCTTGGGCAGGTTGTAGGGCGCCTGCAGGACGAGCGCGGCATCCAGCTCGCCGTTCTCCACGGCACGGTACAGCTCCGCTGAATAGCCGGGGCGGATGTAGACGTTGATCTGCGGGAAGGCATCGACCATGCGCGCCAGGATGTCGGGCAGCATGCCGGCCAGCGCGGTGGGACAGGCGCCCAGCCGCAATTCGCCGGAGACTTCACTGTCGTTGGCGACGCTGCGCATGTCGGCCACATCGCGCAGCAGGTCGCGGGCGCGCTGCAGGATGCGCGAGCCCTCCTCGGTCAGGCTGACGGTGCGACCGGCGCGCGCGATCAGCGGCGCGCCGAGTTCGCGTTCCAGCGTGCGGATCTGCTGGGCGACGGCGGCCGGGGTGATGTTGAGCACGCGCGCTGCCGCGGCCATCGAGCCCCGGTCGGCGACCACCACGAAGGTATTCAGGAACTGGGTGTCCACGCGCCTCCCCTGCTGCCCTCAGGCTACACGAGGCGCGGCGCGCCGACGATGGGACCTATGGCCCATGCGCTCAGTCGGCCGTGTTCACGGCGTCCTGCCGGTGGATCGTCAGGCCCTCCAGCGAACGCGCGGGCGCCGGGAAGAACAGGCTGGCCAGGTAACCCACCACCACGCAGACCAGGATGGAGATGGCCAGGTAGAAATACGGGTGCACGAGGTCGAACCACCACGCCACGAACGTCAGCACGATCGCGGTGACGATGCCGATCGCCACGCCCTGCGAATTCGCCCGGCGGGTGAACATGCCCAGCGTGTACGCGCCGGCGAAACCGCCGCCGAGCAGGCCGGCCAACTCGATCGATACGTCGAACAGCGAACCGATGTCGAAACGCGACAGCACCAGCGCGGCGCCAATGCCGACCAAGCCGACCACCACCGTCATGATCTCGGCGAAGAACACGCCCTTCTTCTGCGACGTGTCCTTGGCGAAACGCTCGTAGAAGTCGACGGTGATCAGCGTGGCCACCGAATTCATGATGCCCGACAGCGTCGCCATCGCGGCGGCGAAGATGCCGGCGATGATCAGGCCGGTCACGCCCATCGGCAGTTCCGCGGCGATGAACAGCGGGAAGGTCGCGTCGACCGGCAGCAGGGGATTCATCCGCTCGGGATTGTTCTTGTAGTAGACGAACAGCGCCGTGCCGATGCCGTAGAAGACGAAACCGCCGGGAATCATGATCGCGGCGAAGGCCCACACCGAGCGCCCGGCTTCCTTGTCCGACTTCGTCGACAGCACGCGCTGCATCAGCACCTGGTCCTTCGGGAAGGTCAGCACCACCTCGAACAGCACGAGGAAGATGAAGCCCCAGACCGTGGCCTTGGTCAGGTCGAAGCTGAAATCGAACAGCTTCGTCTTGTCCTCCGCCATCGCGATCTGGGTGAACTCGCCGAAGCCGCCCTTCAGCGTCCAGACGATGAAGAGGATCGCGAAGATCGCACCGCCCATCTTCACGATGACCTGGACCACGTCCGTCCAGATGACCGCCTTCATGCCGCCCATCGCGGTGTAGATGATGGTGAACCCACCCATCAGCCACACGCTCCAGACCACGTCGATGCCGGTGATGGTGGAGATGGCGAGCGCCGGCAGGAACAGGATCACGCTCATCCGGCTGCCGATCTGCATCAGGATCGCCAGCGCGCTGGCCAGCATGCGGATGCTCGGGTGGAAGCGCGTCTCCAGGTAGGAGAACGTCGACATCAGGTTCAACCGGCGCAGCAACGGCACGATCCACACCGCCACGAACATCAGGCCGAGCACGGCGATGAGGTTGTTGGTGAGGTATTGCCAGTTGGTCTCGAAGGCTTTCGCGGGGATCGCGATGAAGCTGATCGAGCTGGTGTTGACCGCATACAGGCTCAGGCCCGCGGCCCAGAACGGGATGGTGCGGCTGCCGACGAAGAAGTTCTCGGTGGAGTTGCGCTTCTCGCGCAGGTAGAAGTACAGGCCGATGCCGATCATCGCGGCCAGGTAGACCACGATCACCAGCCAGTCCAGCCACGTCAGCAGGTGCTTGCCGGACTGCAGCTGCAAGGTGTTGAGCTTGCCATCCGGGCCCGACCATGCCAGACCGTCACCCCAGGCCGTCACGCCCGCGACACCGGGCGGCACGGTCGCGGGCAGCGTGGCCCAGGCCTTGGTGATGGTGTGGAATGTCACCAGTCGGGGCGCATCCACGCCGCCTTCGGAAACCAGATACAGCAGGTGCGCCTGTCCGATCGTGCGGGCCGCCTGCGGCACCAGCCGGCCGGGCAGTGCAGGCATCGGCGTCCATCCTGTTTCCCGATGCCAGCGCCAGAGCGCGTCGCCGCCGGCGCCGGGCACGGTCGCGAACAGGTCGCCGCGTTGCGCGAGAAGGCTGGAAGCACCGCCCGAAGGCCAGGCATCGAGCGCGGTCCAGCCCATCGATGCGGCGGCGAGCGTCACCTGGTAGAGGCGCGGTGAGCCTGTCGCGTCGAGACCGCCGGCATACAGCTGTCCTTCCGCTTCTGCGAGCCTGACGTCCCGCAGCGGCGCAGGCCACGCCGGCAGCGTGCGCAGCACCAGCCGCCCCTGTTCCAGCGCCGCGACTGAAACCCCGGCGGATGCCTGGCCGTCGCCCGCTGTCTGCAGCAGGTAGAGCGTGCCTTTGGCGGCGCCGACCCAGGTGGCCGGCACGGGGATGTCCGCACCGAGGGGGAGCGGTTGCCAGGCCTTCGCGCCCGCCGGCAGTTGCCACGCAGTGCCCTCGTGGAACGCCACCAGCGCATTGCCGACGGCATGGACATCGCCCATCGTGCCGGCGGAGGGCGCAGGCAGCACCTCCTGCCGCACCGTCGTCAGGCTTTCCGCATGTGCAGGCGATGCTGCCCCGCCCACGATCGCCCAAGCCAACAGCACGAGCGCATGCATCGCCGCGCGCTGGATGCGGGCGGTCGCGGACCGCACTGCCGGATGTTTCATGCTGTCCCCTTGTCACGATCTGCAAGCGCCAGTACGGCGCGTGCCCGCGCCAGGAAAGGCGCATCCACCATGCGGCCATCCACGGCGAAGGCGCCTTCGCCTGCCTCGTCCGCCTTCTGCACGGTACGGCGCGCGTCGTCGATCTCTTTCGCCGAAGGCGCGAAGAGGTCGTTCGCCCATGCCACCTGGCGCGGATGCACGCAACTCTTGCCTGCGAAACCGAGCGCGCGCGCGGCGTCGGCTTCCGCACGGAAGCCGGCTTCGTCGTCGAGGCCCGGGAATGCCGCATCGTAGGCGAACGCGCCGGCCTCTGCGGCCGCCATGCGCAACGCGTACTGCGCGGCATGCACGTTGCGCAGGTCCGTGCGGCGGATGCCGTAGGGCTCGAAGAGATCGCCCAGGCCCAGTTGCAGGCCGCGCACGCGCGGATGGGCCTGCGCGATCTTCGCGGCGTGACGCAGTGCGCGCTGCGTTTCGATGTTCACCAGCAGGCCCACGGCCCGCCGCACGCCGAGGCGCACCTCGATCGCATCGATCTCGCTGATCGCCTGGCGCAGTTGCTCCACCGACTCGATCTTGGGGAGGTTGAGAAGGTCGATGTCCAGCGGCAGGATCGCGCGCAGGTCGTCCTCCCACGCGGACGAGTTCCATGCATTCACCCGGACGACGACCTGCTTGCCGGCGCCGCGGTGGGGAGCGCTGCGCAGGAACGCAGCCACCTGCGTGCGCGCGGATGCCTTGTCGTCGCCGGCGACCGCATCTTCGAGATCGAAGGACAGCAGGTCGGCGTCGCCGGCCAACGCCTTGGCGAACAGCGCGGGGCGACTGCCGGGCACGAACAGTTTGCTACGCATGGACGGCGCTCATCATGGCGCGCAGTCTGCGGGAATCGGGCCACGGGCAAAGCCCGCGGCGGCATCTTCAAACGATAGTTTTTCCTGCGTCCGGGAATGTCGCAACGCAACATTCCCTGTTGGCCGCAAGGACGTTCAGCGCCGGACGTCCAGGCTGTTCTCGCCGAGGAGCGCCTGCACATCGGCCGCGCCGAGCAGATTGAAGTCGCCGGGCAGCGAATGCTTGAGGCAGGCCGCCGCCACGCCGAAGTGCAGCGCCTGGGCCACCGGCATGCCGGTCAGCCCGCCGTGCAGGACGCCCGCGGCGAACGCGTCGCCGGTGCCGATGCGGTCGACGATGGGCGACACCTCGTGCGCGGGCGTCGTGTGCAGCGCCCCTTCACGCAGGGCCGTGATCCCCGAGAGCACATGATGGTCGACGCTGCGCTGCACGCGCACGGTCGCCGCCATCTGCTGGAGGTGCGGGAACGCCTGGAACGCGGCGGCCGCGCCGGCGGCGAAACGCTCCTGCGGCGTCGCCTGCGGGAAGTCCAGGCCCAGCACCACCTGCAGGTCGCGGTGGCTGGCGAACAGAATGTCCGCCTGCGCCATCAACCCGCGCAGGATCGCGGGTGCGTCGCCGCCCCAGGCTTCCCACA
Source organism: Pseudoxanthomonas sp. CF385 (assembly GCF_900104255.1). Lineage (NCBI taxonomy): Bacteria > Pseudomonadati > Pseudomonadota > Gammaproteobacteria > Lysobacterales > Lysobacteraceae > Pseudoxanthomonas > Pseudoxanthomonas sp. CF385. The sequence continues at coordinate 858,237 of NZ_FNKZ01000001.1, read as the reverse complement.
ACTTCGGGCGGAAGTTGCCGTCGAAGGACACCTTCACCCCGGCCGCGCGCGCCGCCATGACGGCCGCCAGCACGCCGTCCGCCGCACGCTGGCCGAGCGCGGGCGTGACGCCCGAGACATGCAGCCACTGCGCACCGGCCAGCAATGCGGGCCAATCGTGGGCACCGCCACCGGCACGGGCGAAGGCGGAGTCGGCGCGGTCGTAGAGCACTTCGCTCGGCCGCTGGATGGCACCGGGCGTGAGGAAGTAAAGCCCCATGCGTCCGGATTGCGGCTGCACCGCTGCGGTATCGACGCGGTGACGCCGCAGTTCACCGAGCGCCGCTTCGCCCAGCGCGTTGTCCGCCACGACGCCCACCATGCGCGCGTCGTGGCCGAAACGCGCGAGCGACACCGCGACATTCGCTTCCGCGCCGCCGACATGCACGTCGAGCACCGGCGACTGCAGCAATACCTGCCTGCCAGGCGCACCGAGGCGCAGCAGCAGCTCTCCGAAACACACGATCTTTGCCATTGCAGCACTCCTCCCGTTGCGGTGTCGCGTCGATGCGCATGCGCCGTCCAGCGTTGTCCCGAGGACAAGATAATCCGGGTCCGGCGGCAGTTGTTGTTGCAGCGCACACTCTGTTAGCGTTGCTTTTGACCAGCGGTGTCATTTTATCAGCTGGCACGATCTGGAAGGGAATACACAGCAGTTTTTTGCTAACAAAACAGTCGCACACGCGGCCATGGTCCCTTGAGGAGGGGAGAACATGCCAGTCAGTCAACACCGCCGGAAGACACCGGTTACCTTGCTTGCCGTTTCGATCGGCCTCGCGCTGCAGATGAGTGCAGCCGCGCACGCCCAGGAAGCGGCGCAGACGACCGGGTCCGGTCAGGCCGCCCCTGCCCAGCAGAGCGTCGATACGCTGGATACCGTCAGCGTCACCGGCTACCGCGCCAGCGTGGAAAAGGCCCTCGACATCAAGCGCGGCGAAGCCGGCATGGTCGACGCCATCGTGGCCGAGGACATCGGCAAGTTCCCCGATCTCAACCTCGCCGAGTCGCTGCAGCGCATCCCGGGCGTCGTGATCACCCGTGATGCCGGCGAAGGCCGCAACATCTCGGTGCGGGGCCTGGGTCCCCAGTTCACCCGCGTGCGCATCAACGGCATGGAAGCCCTGACCACGGTCGGCTCGACCGACCAGCAGGGCGGCACCAACCGCAGCCGCAGCTTCGACTTCAACGTGTTCGCTTCGGACCTGTTCTCGCAGCTGATCGTGCGCAAGACCGGCCAGGCCGACGTCGAGGAAGGCTCGCTGGGCGCGACCGTGGATCTGCGCACCGCGCGCCCGTTCGACTACGACGGCTTCACGCTGGCGGCCAGCGGCCAGGTGGCGTACGCCGACATGGGCGACTACACCGACCCGCGCGTGGCCGGCCTGATCTCCAACACGTGGGCCGACGGCAAGTTCGGCGCCCTGCTTTCGTTCGCCTACACGGAACGCCAGGCGCTCGAGGAGGGCAGCGGTTCGGGCCGCTGGGCCGGGGGAACCAGCAACGGCGGCTTCAATGCGGCATCGCCGTTCGCGGCGGCGCGCGCGGCCGACGTGTATCACCCGCGCTTTCCGCGCTACACGCTGATGGAACACGATCAGGAACGCACGGGCATCACGGCCTCGCTGCAGTTCAAGCCATCCGACCGCACGCAGTTCGCCCTGGATGCCCTGTACTCGAAGATCGACGCCGTGCGCGACGAGCGTTACATCGAAGCCATTTCCTTCAGTCGCGGCGCGTGTGCGGCCGGCCCGGCCGGCAATGCATGCCGTGCGGCCGGCAGCGGTGGCAAGCCCGAAACGATCGTCCGGGACGGCGTCATCCAGAACGGTGCGCTCGTCTACGGTCTGTTCGACGATGTCGACATCCGGTCCGAGAGCCGCCACGACGAGTGGAACACCGTCTTCACCCAGCTCGGCCTGGAAGGCGAGCACGAGTTCACCGACAACTTCAAGATCAGCGGCAAGGTCGGCACGTCCAAGTCGGAGCATGAGAATCCGATCCAGACGACGATCATCATGGACAAGTACAACGTCGACGGCTACAGCTACGACTACCGCGGCAATCCTTACAAGCCGGTGCTCAACTACGGCATCGATCCGACCGATCCCAACGGGTGGACGCTCGCCGAAGTGCGCTTGCGCCCGCAGTACGTCGACAATTCATTCGACAACGCGCAGCTCGACTTCAACTGGAACCTCAGCGCCGGCTTCCGCCTGAAGGGCGGCGTGCAGGCCAAGGACTACACCTACGACAGCCGCGAACTGCGCCGCGCCTCGGAAGTGACCGTGCCGACGTTCTCCAGCGGCACCCGCATCGTTCCGGCGGACCTGACCACGCTCGCGCGCCTGTCCAGCGTCACCGGCTCGCCCGGCGTCTGGGTGATTCCCGACCTGCAGGGCGTCGCGGATGCGCTGGACATCTACAGCAACTCGGGCACGTTCGCGATCGTCCCGCGCCCGGTGAACACCACCAGCGTCGAGGAGCAGGACCGCGGCGTCTACCTGATGGGCGAGTTCTCCGCGGACCTGGGTCCCATCCCGCTGTCGGGCAATTTCGGCGTGCGCTATGTGCGGACCAAGCAGAGCTCCACCGGCATCGCGACGGCCAGCGGCTCGCCCGTCGCGACGACGGTGTCGCGCGAGTACAGCGACACACTGCCCTCGATGAACCTGGTCGCCGAGATCACGCCGGACTTCCTGATCCGCTTCGGCGCGGCCAAGGTCATGGCGCGTCCGGGCCTGGGCAGCCTGACGCCGGGTGTGACGGTCAACGTCAGCGGCGGTGCACGCACCGTCAGCGGCGGCAACCCGCTGCTCAATCCCAACCGCGCCAAGACCGCGGACCTGGGGTTCGAGTGGTACTTCAACGAGGGCGCCATGCTGGGGCTGGCGCTGTTCTACAAGGACATCGACAGCTTCGTGCAGACCACCCGCGTCGTTCAGCCCTACTCGGCCAGCGGCCTGCCTGCCAGCCTGCTGGACGGTACGGGCGCCACCGTCGACGACGATTTCGTGTTCAGCGTTCCGCTCAACACGCCCGGCGGCGAGCTGAAGGGCTTCGAAGCGAATTACATCCAGCCCTTCACCTTCTTGCCCGGCAAGTTCAGCAACCTGGGGCTGCAGTTGAACTACACCTACGTCGACTCGCAGATCCAGTACCTGACCTCGACCGGTGCGAACTCGTTCAACACGGACCTCACCGGCCTGTCCAAGCACGCGTGGAATGCGACGCTGTTCTACGAGGGCGAGCGCTTCTCGGGCCGCATCTCCGCCACCAATCGCGACGACTACCTGCTGCAGGTACCCGCCACGGAAGCCGGGTTCGACGTCCATGGCCAGACCGGCACGACGACGGTCGATGCCTCGGTCCGCTGGAAGATCAACGACAAGCTCGAACTCAGTCTGGAAGGCATCAATCTGACCGAGGAAGTCCAGGAATCCTGGGTGGCCAACACCAACGGCCAGCTGCCGCTGGACTACAGCGAGACCGGTCGCCAGTACCTGCTCGGCCTGCGCTACAAGTTCTGACCGCACCGCCGCGAACCTTGGTTCGCCCGAAAGCCCGGCCGCCAAAGGCCGGGCTTTTTTTGTTTCCTGATGGCCGGAAAACGATTACAGCCCCCCTTTGTCCATGGGGACATTTTTCTTATTCGAATCAACCACTTGTTGTTGCGATGCACACTCTGTTAGCGTCTCTGACCATCGGTGTCATTCAAGTGCGCCGAGCATGGAATCTGGGGAGTTTCCACACGTCGTCGGCACCGCCCGGCACGCTCACATGATTGGCAGCCCTTGGGAGGGGGACGTCATGACGCATCAATCCAACCGCCGGAAGACACCGGTGTCCACACTCGCGTTCTCGATCGCCCTCGCCCTGCACGCGCCCGCCTTCGCACAGGCACAGGACGCGCAGGCAGCCTCGCCCGCCACCACCGACCTTGATCGCATCGAAGTCGTCGGCACGTTCCGCGCCAGCCTGGAAAAGGCGCTGGAAGAGAAACGCTACAGCGCCGAGCAGATCGACGCCGTCGTGGCCGAGGACATCGGCAAGTTCCCGGACCTCAATCTGGCCGAAGCGCTGCAACGCATCCCGGGTGTGGCGATCGACCGCGACGCCGGCGAAGGACGTTCGATCACCGTGCGCGGCCTGGGCCAGGACTTCACCCGCGTGCGCATCAATGGGCTGGAAGCGCTCGCCACCACCGGCGGCACCGATAGCTCCGGCGGCGCGAACCGCGGCCGCGGCTTCGACTTCAACGTGTTCGCCTCCGAACTCTTCAGCAAGCTGACGGTGCGCAAGACACAATCCGCGCAGATCGACGAAGGCTCGCTGGGCGCCACGGTCGACCTGCGCGGCGCCCGACCGTTCGACTACGACGGCTTCACGGCGACTGCGACCAGCCAGATGGGCTACAACGATCTGGCGAAGGACTGGGATCCCCGCTTCTCGGCGCTGATCAGCAACACCTGGGCCGATGGCCGGTTCGGCGCGTTGCTGTCGGCCGCCTACAGCGAGCGGCATCTGCTGGAAGAGGGTTACAGCGCCGTGCGCTGGGACAATGGGCCTTCCTCCAACGGCTTCTGCAGCCCGGTCGGGTATGCGCCGCAGAACAACGCCAACAACAGCGGCCGTGGTACGACCGCATTGAACTGCTCGACCGGCAATCCGCGGCCCGCCAATACCCAGGCCAACAACGACGCCTACCGGCTGGCGTCGGCGGCCACCACGTTCCACCCGCGCCTGCCCCGGTACGGCCGCCTCACCCACGACCAGGAACGCCTCGGCGTCACCGCCGCGCTGCAGTTCAAGCCGACGGACGGCACGTTGCTGAGCTTCGATGCGATGTACTCCAAGCTCGATGCGACGCGCCAGGAGGACTTCCTCGAGACCATCTCGTTCAGCCGCTCCAACACGCAGGGTGGCAAGTACGAGACGCACGTGCTGCAGGCCGAGGTGGATGAGCGCGGCAACCTGGTCTACGGCGTATTCGACAATGTCGACGTGCGCTCGGAATCCCGCTTCGACGAGCTCTCCACCGAATTCACCCAGTACAGCCTGACGCTGGAACAGGACATTACCGACAGGCTGAAGCTGACCGCGCTCGCCGGCACTTCGCGCTCGGAGTTCAACAACCCGGTCCAGACCACGGTCACTCTCGACATCCAGAACCTGGACGGCTACAGCTGGGACTATCGCGGCAACAGCCGCCTGCCCGTCATCACCTACGGCAACCTGGACGTGACCAGCCCTGCCGCATGGCGCTGGATCAGCAGCCCGGCCGCGAACACGACGGGCTCGGAGATCCGCATCCGTCCGCAGGGCGTGGACAACACCTTCGACACCGGCAAGCTCGACCTCGACTTCGCCATCAACGAGACCTTCACCCTGCGCGGCGGCGCGTCGTACAAGCGCTTCGGCATGGATACGTGGGAGTTCCGCCGCAGCAGCGAGACCTCGGTACCGGCGCTGCCCACGGGCACCACCGTGGCCGACATCTCCACCCTGGTCACCGGCTTCGGGCGCGGGCTGGATGGACGCGGCCCGAGCGCGTGGCTGATCCCGGACCTCAATGCGATCGCCGGCCTGTTCGACATCTACTGCAACTGCAACACCGGTGTGCCCGGCGGCGACTTCACCCTGAGCAGCATCACCAACGGCAACGCGCGCGGCAACAACCGCAGCATCAGCGAAGAAGACTGGGGCGGCTACCTGCAGCTGGACTTCAACACGGACCTGATCGGCCGTCCGCTGCGCGGCAACCTCGGCGTGCGCTACGCCACCACGGACGTGGAAGCCAGCGGCTACACCTCGGTCGGCGGCGGCAGCCCGGTGACGGTCACCAACGATTACAAGGACTGGCTGCCCTCGTTGAACCTGGCGTGGGACGTCACCGACGACGTCGTGCTGCGCTTCGGCGCCGCCAAGGTCATGGCGCGTCCGCAGCTGGGCAACCTGTCGCCCGGCGCCGGCATCACCACCACCGGCTCACCCAACATCCGGGTGGGCAATCCCTACCTGCAACCGTTCCGGGCGAAGACCTACGACTTCAGCGCCGAGTGGTACTTCGCCGAAGACTCGGTGCTGTCACTGGCGTTGTTCTACAAGGACATCGAGACCTACATCCAGGAATTGCGGGAGAACATCGCCTACCGCGACACGGGCCTGCCGCTGGAATGGGTACCGTCGACGTTCTGGGACGTGGAGTTCGACGTGCGCACGCCGATCAACACGCCCGGCGGCCCGCTCAAGGGCTTCGAGCTGAACTACCAGCAGCCCTTCAGCTTCCTGCCGGGCGGGTTGCGCCACTTCGGCGTGCTGCTGAACTACACGCATGTCGAATCGGACATCGACTACGCCGTCCCCGGCAGCTTCCCGGTGACCTACATCGCCAACGACCTGGTCAACCTGTCGCCGGATTCGTACAACGCCACGCTTTACTACGACAACGATCGGTTCAGTGCCCGCGTGTCCACCTCGTTCCGCGACGACTATCTGCAGCGCGTGCCGGGCCAGAACAACAACGACGTGGAAGGCAAGCGCAGCGCGCGCAGCGTGGACCTGTCCATGTCGTACAAGTGGAACAAGCGACTCACCCTCACGCTGGAAGGCCTCAACCTGACCGACGAGTTCAACGACCAGTACGTGGATTCGGCGGGCGATCGCGCGTCGGTGTACCACCACACCGGGCGGCAGTACTACGTCGGCGCGCGGTTCAACTTCTGATTCCGGCGCACCGGCAGCGCAGGGGGCGACGTGCCCGTTGGGAAGCCGAACGAAGAAAGGGCCCGCCTCACGGCGGGCCCTTTCCGCCCTTGCGGATCTGCGGGCACGCCGTCAGCGCAGCGGCTCGCCGCGCGGATAGCCCGCGAGGGGTTCCATGGTGTCCAGGTTCCATTCGCTCTCGACGAACGGCTTGCGCGCTTCCTTGTACTGCGGGTATCCGCCGACCTGCTCCTGGCTGTCGATGATTTCGCCCCGCCCTTCGATGACGTCAGCGACGATACGGCGGTCGATCAGGTCGCGGTTCCAGGGCGTTGCGCCCACGTGCTCGATGACGGCGTCCTGCACTTTCTGCGAGGGAAGCAACGCGACGCCGAACGGCAGCGCAGGCGCGCTCTTCAGCCGGTTGAGCTTCAACGGCGCAGTGGTGTAACTGCCCGTGTCCGGAATGCTCGTGTTGCCGACGCGATCGACGACGAGATTGTCCTGCAGATGGAGATCCAGGTCGCCGGAGCCACCGATCATGAAGAAGGCCAGCGGCTCAGTGGAGCGACCCGCCCGCATGACGTTGCCACGCACCACCATCTCGCCACGCGAGTACGGATGGCCCAGCCATTCCTCGGCGATCAGGTTGTAGTGGATGGCCCGCTGGCCCGGGTTGTAGATCAGGTTGTTGACGACCTGCCCACGCGCGCCGCCCTTGAACAACGGGCTGCGCTCGTAGTTGTGTGCGTACAGGTTGCCGACGATCAGCACCTCGTTGACGTGGTCATGGATCAGCGATCCCTTGGAGTGCTCGCCCTTGGGGTGGGTGGCGTTGGCGAGGCCCTCGCCGACAATGTTGTTGCTGTAGGTGATCCTGCGCGAGGCGTTGGCCATCCACTCGGTTTCGTTCTCGCCATGGAAGCGGGTGCTGGAGGCCGACAGGTTCTCGTCCGTCGCCCAGGTGAGCGAGCAGTGGTCGACGATCACGTCGTGCGCGCCGCGCACGGTCGTGATCGCATCGATGTCGCCCGACCGCTTGGCCATGCCGCCGTCGCCGGGACGGATGCGGATGTGGCGGATCACCACATCGTGGGCGGCGATGGTCAGCCCGCCCTTGATGATCGTCACGCCCGGGTGCGGGGCCGTTTGCCCGGCGACGGTGAGGAAGGGTTCGGTGATGCGCAGCTCCTTCATGCCCAGGTCGATCACGCCGCCCACTTCGAACACCACCGTGCGCGGACCCTTGGCCATCAGCGCGGCCTTGAGCGAACCGGGGCCGTCGGCCGCCAGCGTGGTCACGCGCAGCACGGCGCCGCCACGGCCGCCGGGCGTATGGGCGGCACTGCCCTGCGCACCAGGGAACGCCAGCGGTCCCGCCTCGGTGGCCACGGCCAACGTCGCCATCGACATCAGCAGCGTGAACGCCAAGAGGCGGCTCAGCCGGCAGGCACCCGCCAGCCGGGGGATACGGATATGAAGCATTGGCTCCCTCCCAGGAGTGGATCGATGCATCGTGGCATCGGGTCGGTTTTTGCGGCAGTGCACATTGTCAATGACACCGGTTTACCATATACAGGCCACAGCGGCGCTGTCACTCGGCAGTGCAACAAACAGAGCGGGGAGAACCCTCTTGAGCAATGACAGCAGCGCCCTGGCCCGCGAGCGTGCGCAGGCCCCGGATCTGGCGACCATCGCGGACAGCTTCGTCGCCGCGCGCCGCCAGGGCCGTGCGCTTCCCGCCTTTCCCGGCGAGATTCCCGCCGACCTGGCGACCGCGTACCGGGTGCAGGACTTCGCCATCGCCCAATGGCCGGACCGCGTGGTGGGCTGGAAGGTCGGCTACATCGCGCCCGAGCGCCGCGACGCCTCCGGGGACGAGCGCCTGCTTGGCCCGATCTTCGCCCGCGCCTTCCGGATGACCACCGGTGGTCAAGATGACTTCCACGTGTTCGCCGGGGGCTTCGGCGCCGTCGAGGCCGAGTACGTCCTGCGCCTGGACGCCGACGCGCCGGCCGGGAAGACCGACTGGACGCCCGAAGAGGCGGCCGCCGTCCCGTCCACGCTCTTCATCGGCATGGAAGTCGCCAGCAGCCCCTTGGCCACCATCAACCAGCTGGGGCCGCGCGTGGTCGTGTCCGATTTCGGCAACAACAACGGCCTGGTGATGGGCGCGGAAATCCCCGACTGGGCGGCGCGCACCGACGCTTCGCTGACCTGCAGCACCTGGATCGACGGCGAGCGCGTCGGCCAGGGCGGCGCCACCACGTTGCCGGGCGGCCTGCGCGCGGCCTTCGCCTTCGCGCTGTCGCGTTCGGCGCGTCGCGGGCGTCCGCTGCAGGCAGGCGATTTCATCGCCACGGGCAATGCCACCGGCATCCACGACATCCTGCCGGGCCAGGTGGCGCGCATCGACTTCGACGGTCATGGCAGCATCGCGTGCCGTGCCGTGGCCGCCACGGCCCTGGACGAGGGAGACTGGCGCGCATGATGAACCGTCGTCGTTTCCTCGGCGCCGGCCTGGGCGCCGCGGTCGCTGCGCCGCTGGCGGGCTCGCTCGCCCATGCGGATGCGGGCCGTCGCGTGCTGACCGCGTCCGACGTGCACGTGAAGGACTATCCCACCGTCGAGGCCGTCCGCTGGATCGGCGATGCGATGGCGCGCGAGACCGGCGGCCGCCTGTCGCTGCGGCAATACCATTCCGGCCAGCTGGGCCGCGAGGCCGAAGCCATCGACATGGCGCGCTTCGGCGTGATCGACATCACCCGGGTGTTCTCCGGCGCGCTCAACAACGCGCTGCCGTTGACCCAGGCGCTGTGCCTGCCGTACGTGTTCGATTCGGTTGCGCACCTGCGCCGGGTCATCGATGGCGAGGTCGGCCAGGCGGTGCTCGACAGCTTCGTCGCGCGCGACCTGGTGGGCCTGGCGATCTACGATTCCGGCGCACGCTGCTTCTACAACAACAAGCATCCCATCCGGGTGCCCGCCGACCTGCACGGCATGAAGGTGCGCGTGGCGGCATCGGACATCTTCATCCGCCTGATCCGCCTGCTCGGCGCGAACCCCACGCCGATGTCGCTGGGCGAAACGTTCTCCGCCATGGAAACGCACATGATCGACGGCGCCGAGAACAACATGCGCAGCTTCCATTCCAGCCGCCATTTCGAGGCGGCGAAGTACTGGTCGGAGACGCGGCATTCCTATGCGCCCGACGTGCTGGTGATGTCGCGCAAGAGCTTCGAATCGCTGCAGCCCTCGGATCGTGCCTTGCTGGTGCGCCTGGCGCGCGAGTCGGTGCCGGTGATGCGGGCGAAGTGGGACGCCTCGGAGGACGCCGCGCGCAAGGCGGTGCTGGAACACGGCATCCAGACCAACGACGTGGATATCGCGGCCTTCCGCAAGGCCGCGCAGCCGCTGCTGGACGCCTACCACCAGCAGCCCGAGATCGAAGCCCTTTACCGTCGCATCCGCGATCTGGCCTGACGAGGCACGCCCATGACCGAGACCGCCGCTACCCTTCCGGCCGGCCCCGTGCAGCGCACGCTGGACCGCCTGGCCGACGCCGCCATCGCCATCGCCGCCACCGCCCTGATCGGGCTGGTGGTCGTGCAGGGCTGGCAGGTATTCACCCGCTATGTGCTCAACGACTCGCCCAGCTGGACCGAGCCCGTCACGCTGCTGTTGCTGAGCACGGCGATGAGCCTGGGCGCCGCCACCGGCGTGCACACCAACCGCCACTTCAGCTTCCACCTGCTCGCCGAGAGCCTGCCGCCGCTCGCGCGCCGTGCGCTGGCCGTGGCGCGTCCGCTGCTGATCGCGGCCGTGGGCGCGATGATCGCCGGCTGGGCTGCCGTGCTGCTGCTCGATGGCCTGAACATCAAGATCGCCGGTGCGTCGATGCCGCAGAGCATCAACTACCTGCCGCTCTCGATCAGTGGCGTGCTGATCTGCGTGTTCGCACTGAACAAGGCGTGGCAGGCGACGCAGCCCGCCCGCGAAGAAGGAGTCTGATCCGTGGCCATCGCCATCCTGCTGGGCGCCTTCGTCCTGTTGCTGCTGTTGGGTGTTCCCGTCGCATTCGCGCTCGCGGTGGCCGCCCTGGCCACCCTGCTCTATCTCGATGTGCCCTCGATCGTGCTCGTGCAGCAGATCTCCGCGGGCTCCGGCTCGGTCTCGCTGATCGCGATCCCGCTCTTCATCTTCGCCGGCGAACTGATGCTGCGGGGCGGTATCTCCGAACGGCTGATCGCGCTGGCGTCGTCGCTGGTCGGTCGCATGCGCGGCGGCCTGGGGCAGGTCAGCGTGCTGTCGTCGCTGTTCTTCGGCGGCGTGTCGGGCTCGGCGCTGGCCGACGTGTCGGCCGTCGGCGGCACGATGATTCCGCAGATGGTCAAGCGCGGTTACGACGTGGACTACGCCGTGAACGTCTGCATGACCGCCGCGCTGGTCGCGCTGCTCGTGCCGCCGTCGCACAACCTGATCCTGTTCTCGGCGGCGGCCGGCGGCGGCATCTCGATCGCCGATCTCTTCGCCGCAGGCATCGTGCCGGCGCTGCTGATGACGGTGGCGATGATGATCACCGGCTACGTGGTGGCGCGCCATCGCGGCTACGGAACCGAACCCTTCCCGGGCTGGCGTGCGGTAGCGATGCGGCTGGTCGGCGCGCTGCCCGGCCTGGGCCTGGTCACGCTGATCTTCGTCGGCATCCGCGCCGGCATCTTCACCGCGGTGGAATCGGCGGCCATCGCCGTGGTCTACGCGCTGCTGGTCACCGCACTGCTGTATCGCCAGTTGCGTTGGGCCGAGTTCCGCGGCGCGGTGGTGCATGCCGCGCGCACGACGGGCGTGATCCTGTTCGTCATCGCCACTGCCGCCGTGTTCGGCTGGCTGCTGGCCTACCTGCAGGTGCCGGCCGCGGCGGTGGACTTCCTGCAGTCGATCGCCGACAGCCAACGCACCGTGCTGCTGATGATCGTGGTGATCCTGCTCGTGCTGGGCATGTTCATGGACCTCGCGCCGAAGATCCTGATCTGCACGCCGATCTTCCTGCCTGTGGTGAAGGCCTACGGCATCGACCCGATCCACTTCGGCCTGGTGATGGTGCTGGCCGGCGGCATCGGCCTGGTCACGCCGCCCGTAGGCTCGGTGCTGTTCATCGGTACGTCCATCGGCAAGATCACCGTGGCGCAAAGCATGCGCACCATCTGGCCGTTCTGGCTGGCGGCGCTGGCGGTGCTGCTGATCGTGGCGTTCTTCCCCGAGCTGTCGCTGTGGCTGCCGCGGGCGCTGAGGGGATGATCTGCGCGCGCGCTTTGGTCGTCGCGTTGCTGTGGGCGCCGCTGTCGGCGGCCATGGCGGCGTCGACCGCTACGCCCTCGCTCGCCGGGTTCGAGGACGCCATCCACCACTGGCGCAACGTGCATGGCGATGCCTATCCGCGGTATGCGCCGGACCAGGTCGCGCTGATCGCCGACAACATCCTGCGCTACCAACGGACCGACGGCGGCTGGATCGAGAACCAGGATCCCGCGCGGATCCTCGACGAGCCTGAGAAAGCGCGTTTCGATGCCGAAGCCCGCAAGTCCGGCGGCAGCTTCGACAACCGCAACATCTACACGCAGGTGGACTACCTGGCCACGGCATACGCGATCACCGGCGATGCGCGGTACCGCAATGGCAGTCTGAAGGGCCTGGCGTTCACCCTGGCCCAGCAGATCCCGGCGTGCGGCGGATGGCCGCATACGGTGCCGGCCACGCAGTCCTACCACCCGCACATCACCATCGCGGACGACGTCACCGCCGGCGTGCTCGGCACGCTGCGCAAGGTGCTCACCGATACCCGGCGCTACGCCTTCGTCGACGCGGCGCTGCGCGCACGCGTGCAGGCGGCCGTCGAAGCCGGCGATGCCTGCCTGCTGCGCCTGCAGGTGCGCCAGGGCAACACGCTCGCGGGCTGGGCCGGCCAGTACGATGCGCGAACACTGGCGCCCGCGCAGGGCCGCAAGTTCGAATTGCCCTCGATCACCGGGCAGGAAACCGTCGGTGTCGTGCGCTACCTGATGTCGATTCCCGATCCCTCGCCCGAGGTCGTGAAGGCCGTGGACGGTGCGGTGGCCTGGCTACGCCACGTCGAGATCACCGGCCAGCGCATCGAGACATTCGACGCGCCGACGGAGCAGTTCCAGTACCACAGCAGCGCCAAGGACCGTCGCCTGGTCGCCGACCCGGCCGCGACCGGGCTGTGGGCGCGCTTCTACGACACGAAGGACAACAGCGTGGTACTCGCCACGCGCGACAGCCAACGCGTCGCGCGCTACGAGGATATCCCGCGCGAGCGTCGTACCGGTTACGAGTGGTACGGCAGCTGGCCGAAGCGGCTGCTGTCGAAGGAATACCCGCAATGGAAGGCGTCGCACCCCGCTTCGCCTTGAGGACGCTCCGCATGCTGTCGACCCGCTTCATCGCCACCGCCCTGCTCTGCTGCCTCGCTTTCGTCGCGCAGGCGGGGGATACGCCGCCCGCATGGAAACGCGGCATCGAGCACCAGCGCCAGGCCGACCTCGGCGACGGCACTTTCCTGAATCCGGTGTTGGCGGGCGACCGTCCTGATCCGTCGGTGCTGAAGGACGGCGACGACTACTACCTCACGCTGTCCTCGTTCACGGCGTATCCCGGGCTGCCGATCTGGCACTCGCGCGACCTGATCAACTGGCAGCCGGTCGGTCATGCCATCACCCGGAACGTCGGCTCGATCTGGGCACCGGACCTGGTCAAGCACCAGGGCCGCTACTACATCTACTTCCCGGCCCGCGTCGGCGGCACCGAATCGCCCCGCCGCAGCAACTTCGTGGTGTGGGCCGACGACATCCGCGGACCGTGGAGCGAGCCGATCGACATCGGCCTGCCCGGCCACATCGACCCCGGCCATGCGGTCGGCGAAGACGGTAAGCGCTACCTGTTCCTCAGCGCCGGCGACTACGTGCAGTTGGCCGACGACGGCCTGAGCACCGTGGGCGAGGTGAAGCACGTCTACGGCGGCTGGCGGTATCCCGAATCGTGGGACGTGGAGGGTTACGCGCAGGAAGGGCCGAAGATCACCTTCCGCGACGGCTGGTACTACATGATCACCGCCGTGGGCGGCACCGCCGGACCGCCCACCGGTCACATGGTGATCGTCGCCCGGTCGCGCTCGATCCACGGGCCTTGGGAGAACGCGCCGAACAATCCGGTGGTGCGCACGACTTCGCGCGACCAGTACTGGTGGTCGCGCGGGCACGCCACGCTGGTGGAGGACGCCGCAGGGCAATGGTGGATGATCTACCACGGCTACGAGCACGAGTTCTGGACGCTCGGCCGGCAGGCATTGCTCGATCCGATCGCGTGGACGGACGATGGCTGGTTCGTCGCCCAGGGCGGTGATCTGAGCCGCCCGCTGCGCAAACCCGCGGGCAAGGCCCTTTCGCCCCACGGCATGGCCCTGTCCGACGACTTTCGCGGCGGCCGGCTGGGCCCGCAGTGGGCCTTCTACGATCCGGCGCCCGATGAAGCCCGTCGACTCACGTTCGGCGACGGCGTGATGACGTTGCAGGGCAAGGGGACCTCGCCGCGCGACAGCTCGCCTCTTGGCGTCATTGCCGGCGATCTCGCCTACCAGTTCGAGGTCGAGATGGAGGTCGAACCCGGCGCGCAGGGCGGCGCGGTGCTGTTCTACAACGACCGCCTCTATGCGGGCGTGGGCAGCAACGGCGAGCAGTTCGTGATGCACCGTTATGGCCTGGAACGCCCCGGGAAGCTGGCCCCCAGCACGAAGGGCGGCAGGCTCTGGCTGCGGGTCACCCACAACCGCCATATCGTCACGATCCATACCAGCGCGGACGGGAAGACCTGGACCAAGTACCCCGTGCAGATGGAGGTGTCCGGCTACCACCACAACGTCGCCGGGGGCTTCCTGGCCCTGAAGCCGTCCCTGTATGCGGCTGGCCAGGGGAAGGTGCACTTCCGTAATTTCCGCTACCGCGCGCTGGACTGACCCCCAGCCGCTAGAATCCCCTCGACCGACGAACGGACCCGCATCGCCCCATGCCCGCGCGCAAGAAGCCCGAAAGCCCCGCCGCCCTGCCCACCGGTGGCAAGGCCGCGACCATCAACGACATCGCGCGGCTCTCCGGTGTCTCCAAGAAAACGGTTTCGCGGATCATCAACCACTCGCCGCTGGTCCGTAAGGACACGCGGGAGAAGGTCGAGGCGCTGATGCGGGACGTGGGCTACGTGCCGGACCCGATGGCGCGCGGCCTTGCGTTCCGCCGCTCGTTCCTGATCGGCATGGTCTACGACAACCCGACCGCCCAGTACATCGTGAACATGCAGTACGGTGCACTGGATGCGCTTCGCGACTCCGGCTTCGAGCTGGTCGTGCATCCCTGCGACAGCCGCAGCCCCGGCTACATCGACGGCGTGCGCCGTTTCGTGCAGCAGCAGAAGCTGCACGGTGTGATGCTGGTGCCGCGTGCCTCGGAAGACCAGGCGCTGGCGGACATGCTCGCCGAGATCGGCTGCCGGTATTCCCGGATCGCCTCGGTCTCGATGGACGAACCCTCGCGCATGGTGGTCACGCACGACCGCGACGGCGCGGCCGAAGCGGCCGAGTACCTGCTCTCGCTCGGCCACACCGACATCGCGCTGATCACCGGCCCCAGCGCCTACCGTTCCTCGATCGAGCGTACGGACGGTTTCGTGCAGGCGCTCGCCAAGCGCGGCCTGGAACTGCCGAAGTCGCGCATCATCGAAGCCGGATACACCTTCGAATCCGGCGTGGTCGCGGCCGAGAAGCTGCTGTCCGGCAAGAACCGCCCCACCGCGATCTTCACCGGCAACGACGAGATGGCCGCCGGCGTCTACAAGGTGGCGATGCGCGCCGGGATCAGCATCCCGCGCCAGCTGTCGGTGGTCGGATTCGACGACAGTCCGCTGGCCTCCCGTCTGTGGCCCTCGCTGACCTCGGTCCGCCGCAACACCCGCGATACCGGCCGCACCGCCGCCGCCATGCTGATCCAGCCGGAAGGCACCCCGGTGCTGGCGGCGGCCAGCATCCGCCCGCACCTGATCATCCGCGACTCCTCGCAGCCGCCGGAGTAAGCCGCCCCGTGCGGCCTCGGCCGCAGTGCCGCACCGCAAAATGACACCGGTTACCAAAGTCCGTAGAATCCGCCCCACACCTCTTACCGACGCTGCCCCAAGGCGCGTCCGCACCGACGGAGCCCCGCCCATGTTCTGCAAGACCTACCACGCCACCCACCCGGACATGATGGACGGCGCGAGCAACGACCAGCTGCGCGACCGCTACCTGATCGGCGACCTGTTCGTCGCCGACACGGTGCAGCTGAACTACTCGCACAACGAGCGCTTCGTGATCGGCGGTGCCGCGCCGGTGTCGAAGAAGGTCGACCTGCCGCGGCAGACCGAACCCGCTTCGGCCGCCGGCAAGCCCTTCCTGGAGCGTCGCGAACTGGGCGTGATCAACGTCGGCGGCGGCACGGGCAAGATCACCGTCGACGGCACCACGTACGCGCTCGGCCCGAAGGACGGCCTGTACGTGGCGATGGGCAGCGCCGACGTGGCGTTCGAGTCCGACGACGCGGCCAACCCGGCCAAGTTCTACCTCACCTCGACGCCGGCGCACGCGCGCTTCGAGACCAAGCAACTGTCGATCAAGGATGCGGTGGCGCTGGAGCGTGGCGCGCTGGAGACCAGCAACGAGCGCACGATCTACCAGTTCATCGTGCCGGCCACGTGCCAGTCGTCGCAGCTGCTGCTCGGTCTGACCGTGCTGAAGACCGGCAGTGTGTGGAACACCATGCCGCCGCATCTGCACGACCGCCGCAGCGAGGTCTATTTCTACTTCGACCTGGCCGACAACGACCGCGTCTACCACTTCATGGGCGAACCGGAAGCGCAGCGCCACATCGTCGTGCAGAACGACGAAGCCGTGGTCTCGCCGCCGTGGTCGATCCACATGGGTTCGGGCACCAGCAACTACGCCTTCATCTGGGCGATGGGCGGCGAGAACCTGGACTACACCGACATGCACGTGCTGGACATCTGCCAGCTGAAGTAACCGACGTCATGTAGAGCCGAGCTTGCTCGGCTGGGCGTTTCATGAGAACGCGCAATCAAGAGCAGCGGAGCAAGCTCCGCTCTACACCACCTGCAGCAGCACATACCGAGGGGCACCCGATGGCAAGCAATCCTTTCAGTCTCGAAGGCAAGGTCGCCCTGGTGACCGGCGCCAATACCGGCCTGGGCCAGGGCATCGCGCTGGCGCTGGCCGAAGCCGGCGCCGACATCGCCGCGGCGGGCATCGTCGAAGCCGCGGAAACCAGCGAGAAGGTGCGCGCGCTCGGGCGCCGCTTCCTCAACCTGGAAGCGAACCTGATCAGCATCGATCCCGTCGAGCGTCTGGTGAAGGAAACCGTCGTGGGTCTGGGCGGGCTGGACATCCTGGTCAACAACGCCGGCCTGATCCGTCGCGCCGACGCCGTGGATTTCAGCGAGAAGGACTGGGACGACGTCATGAACGTCAACATCAAGTCCGCGTTCTTCATGTCGCAGGCCGCGGGCCGCCACTTCATCGCGCAAGGCAGCGGCAAGATCATCAACATCGCCTCGATGCTGTCGTTCCAGGGCGGCATCCGCGTGCCGTCGTACACGGCCAGCAAGTCGGGCATCGCCGGCATCACCCGCCTGCTCGCCAACGAGTGGGGCGCCAAGGGCGTGAACATCAACGCCATCGCGCCCGGCTACATGGCTACCGACAACACCGCGCAGCTGCGCGCCGACGCCGATCGCAACAAGGCGATTCTCGACCGCATCCCCGCCGCCCGTTGGGGCGAGCCTTCCGACCTGGGCGGTACGGCGGTGTTCCTGGCGTCGCGTGCGTCGGACTACGTCAACGGCGCCATCATCCCCGTCGATGGTGGCTGGCTGGCACGCTGAGTTTCTTTCCCCTTGCTGCAGCGACACGGGCCGCGCCCCTCTCCGACGCGGCCCGTGTCGTTTTCGCCTTCCGATACGGTGTCGCCATGGTCCGTGCTTTCGCCTCGCTCGTCCTGCTGGCCGCCCTGCCCGCTTTCGCGCATGCCGCACCGCCCCGGCAGGTCTTCATCGCCGGCGATTCCACGGCCAGCCCCTACGGCCCGGAACGCGCACCGCGCGAGGGCTGGGGCCAGCAGTTGCAGGGCTTCCTGGCCGAGGATGCCTATGTCGTCCGCAACCATGCGCAGAGCGGCCGCAGTTCGCGCAGCTTCATCGCCGAAGGCTGGTTCGACGGCATGGCCAAGGACATCCGCAAGGGCGACGTACTGCTGATCCAGTTCGGCCACAACGACGAGAAGATCGAGGACCCCACCCGCTACAACGAGCCGCAGCGCGCGTTTCCCGAGTGGCTGATGCGCTACGTGGCGCTCGCGCGCGAGAAGGGTGCCACCCCGATCCTGGTGACGCCGGTGGCGCGGCGTAAATTCGACCGCGGGCAGCTGCTCGATACGCACGGACTGTACGCACAGGCCGTGCGCGACTTGGCGCAGCGCGAGCAACTCGGCCTGATCGACCTGACCGCCCTGAGCATGGACTGGCTGCGCGCCGCCGGCGACGAGGCCAGCAAGGCCTACTTCATGCACGTGCCGGCACAGGACCAGCAGGACGACACCCACTTCCAGCAGCGCGGCGCCGTCATGGTGGCGTGCCTGGTGGTCGCGGGATGGAAGCAGATCGATCCGTCGCTCGCCAGCCACGTTACCCGCGACACCGATTGCGGTGCGCCTGCCACCGCGCTCGCCGACCGCAAGGCGCAGCCGAATCCGTCGCTCGTCGTGCACGACCGCGACATCGCTACGCCGCAGCCCGGACCGCACGGTGGCGCCGGCGCCACCACGGCGTATCCGTTCTTCCGCGATGCGCCCGCGCTGGGTTTCGAGTTCCGCAAGCGCGTGCTGCACAAGGGCGCGGGCATCGGCCTGCACCAGCATCACAAGGACGAGATCTACTACGTGCTCAGCGGACGTGGGGTGTACGAGCTCGACGGCACGGTACAGCCCGTGCAGGCGGGCGATGCGATGCTGACCCGCCCGGACAGCACCCACGCGATCCGCCAGGACGGCGACGAAGATCTCGTGCTGCTGATCATGTACGCGAAGAAGCCGCAGTAACGCCAGCGCGCATGCCGGGTTACGGCTGCGGCCGGCCCCAGCGACGGTAGGTCGATTCCAGCGCACTGCGCAGGCGACGGTATTGCGGGCTGCCGGGCTCGGTCTGGAGGCGACCGGCGACCGCTTTCCATCCGCCCTCATGGTCGCGCGACCATTCGCGCACGATCGCGCGGCACGGCTGCCCGACGATCTGCGCCAGCGCGCAGGCCATGAAGATATCGCCCGCGGTCCAGTCCGGTTGCTGCTGCATCGCTTCGACATACGCGCGCGGCACGGCGTAGTAGCGCGACATCTCGTCGGCGAAGGCGGCCGGATAGCGCGCGGCGTAATCGTTGATGTCGGTGAGGTGCCGGTCCACGGCGGCATCGCCGCTCGCCGGTGCGTAGGCCGCCACGTCCTGCGCGCGGGCAGGCGCGACGATGGCCAGGCAGGCCAGCAGTATCAGGATGGGCAGCGCGCGTTTCACGCCGCCATTGTGCCGCAGGGCCGCCGCAGGTGCGTCATGCGCCTGGCGTGGCTTCGATCGCGGCGAGCGCGGCGGCCAATTGGTCAGCGCCTTCCACCACCCGCAGGCGTGGCGCATCGTGCGCGACACCGTGCTCGGCCTCCAGCGCCCAGGTCACGTGGTAGGGCATGTGGATGCCCCAGCCGCCGAGTCCGAGCACCGGCTCGATGTCCGATCGCAGCGAGTTGCCGACCATGGCGAAGGCTTCGGGCGCCACCTCTAGTTCGCGCAGCACGCGCGCGTACGTGGCCTCGTCCTTCTCCGAGACCACTTCGATGCGATGGAACAGATCCGCCAGGCCCGACTGCGCGATCTTGGCTTCCTGGTGGAAGAGGTCGCCCTTGGTGATCAGCACGATTTCATGATCGGCCGCGATCTGCGCGACCGCCTCGCGGATGCCCGGCAGCAACTCGACCGGATGCTGCAGCGTGGCGCGCCCGATCTCGATCACGCGATGCAGATCGCGCGCGCTGATGCGTTCGTCGGACAGCTGGATCGCGGTCTCCAGCATCGACAGGGTCATGCCCTTGACGCCGTAGCCGAAGATCCTCAGGTTGCGGCGTTCGACCTCCAGCAGGTGGCCATGGGTGCGCGGGTCGCTGAGGTCGACGTAGGCGCCCAGGATCGCCTCGAAGTCGGCTTCCGCCTGGCGGTAGTAGTCCTCGCTCTTCCAGAGCGTGTCGTCGCCATCGAAGCCGACCCATTGGATACGCGCCATGCCGAGTGCCTGCCGTCGTGCTGGAGGGGCGCGCAGGATAGCAGTCACGTGCGCAGCACGAATGGAATGGCCGCCCGGAGGCGGCCATTCCTTTGCGGACGTCAGGTGCCCGACGCGCCGACTCAGCCGCCGCTGGCAGGCTGCGTCGTGCTGCCGTCGGCGGGCGGCGGCGTGGTTTCCGGCGCGTTCGGGTTGGCCGGCGGCGGCAGGTTCGGATCGGTCGGCGGTGCGTTCGGATCCGTCGGCATCGCCGGATCGGTCGGCGTCGGGGCCGGCGGCGCAACGTCGGCCGGCGGCGTGGTCTCGACCGGCTCAGGGGCCGCGGCGGCCGGGGTGTCTTCCGGCTTCGGACCACAGGCCGTCAGCAGGCCTGCGCCGAGCACGGCCGTGCCGAGCAGCAGGAGCCGCTTGTCGAGCAATCGGTGGATACGGGTGTTCATGGATGTTCTCCAGAGGGGGAAGGATCAGGACTGGCCCTGCGCATAGACGGCGTATTCCTCGGGCGTCAGACGGCCGTCGGCATCGGTGTCGAGGGTGCCGAAGGCCTGCGCGAGCGGCGGATCCATGGCGGCCTCGTCCTTGCTGATGGCGCCATCCGCATTTGCATCGAGTTCTGCGAAGGGCTTGGGCGCGGACGGTGCCGGCGCGCTGTGCGGCGGGTTCGAAGGCGCCTGGTCGGCGCGCGAGGCATCCTGGGCCAACGCACCGGGCGCAAGCGCGGCGGTCGCCATCATCGCGAGTGCGACCGCGAGGCCGGTGGAGCGGAATGTGGTCTGCGTCATGGGGACCTCCTGTGCCGCCCCGCCTACCAGCGGTACGCGGGGCCATGAAGCGGAAAAGGCGGCACGCCGGCCGCCTTTTCCGGTGATGCGTGTAGCGCGCTGTCGCGCGCCGTCACGCGGTGATGCGGCGTTGCTTACTTCTGTTCGCCGTAGTTCTTGCTGACGAACGCCTTGTACTCGTCGGCGGTCAGCGAACCGTCGGTATTGGCGTCGGCCTGGTCGAAGACCTGGCTCAGGCCCGGGTTGGCCGCGGCTTCTTCCTTGCTGATGTTGCCGTCGCCGTTGGTGTCGACGTCAGCCCAGCCCTGCTTGCCATCGGCCGCGGACTGCGTGCTCTGGGTCGGGCTCTGCGTGGCCGCGCCGGTCGCCTGGTCGGCGGTGGGTTCGGTCTGCTGCGCCTGCTGCGTGGCGGCGTCCTCCGTCTTCTCCTGCGCGAATGCCAGCGGCATGGCCAGCGCAGCGCTCAGGGCGGCCAGGGCGATCAGCGGGGTGCGGGTGTTCTTCGTCATGTCAGTGCTCCGTCTGTCTTCGTTAGAAGTGCGTCCGATTGCGCACGGCCCCACCTTGCAGCGGCGCGTGTGAACGGAAAATGCGCATTGATATGAACGTGCACGCACGCTTAACCACACGCGACATCGCATCGGTTAGCACGGTGTTAGGCACCGGTGACGACGCGGTCATCACTTCGTGGAATGCGTGACGTCGAACAGGAATGAAGTTACGCGTCCGTTTTTTCGGCGCTTTTCGGCGACGTTTCGTCGTGCGATTTTTTGCTGAACCATTGCCAACCAAGGGCGACGCCGCTCAGGGCGCCGGCGATCTCGAGCACGACGCGGGAGCCGAGTGATTCGGCATCGTGGATGCCTTGCAGGGCGAGCCGCGCATACAACGGCGATTCCAGGCGGCTGATACCGAGGTAGAACAGGTTCCAGGCATCGATGCCCGCACCGATCAGCACGGCCGTCACGCACGCCCATCCCACCGCATGCCCGATCGACCATCGCTGGCGGTCGCAGAGCCAATGCCAGAACAGGAAGCTCAGCAGGCCGATGATGAAGGCGATCAGGCCGGCCTCGACCGCACCCAGCACGCCGTAGTGGAGCGGGAGATTCATCGGGCGCGCTCCCGGGTCCATTCGAGGGCAGGAGCGGTGGCGGAGGCGACAGGCATGGCGTGGCGCTCCGGGCGCCGGGTTCGTGGCCGACACGGAAGCGTAACCGAAGCGTCTGTGGCGGATGCGTCCGACTTGGCATGATGCGGCTCCCGACACGTGGAATCCCCGCATGAGCCGTCTTCTGCTGGCAGGCGCCACCGGCCTCATCGGCCAGATCACCCTGACCCTCGCGCTCGCGTCGCCGCGCGTGACCCGCGTGATCGCGCCCACGCGCAGGCCGCTTCCCGCCCACCCGAAACTCGTGAACCCCGTGGTGGATTTCGATGCGCTGCCCGGCGACGCCGACGGGTGGCACGTGGATGCCGTGGCCTGCGCACTGGGCACGACGATCCGCGATGCCGGATCGCGGGCCGCCTTCCATCGCGTGGACCACGACTATCCGCTGGCCGTCGCACGCCTCGCGCGTGCCCATGGCGCACGCGCCTTCGCGCTGGTGTCGGCTCTGGGCGCGGACCCGGCGTCACGCGTGTTCTATTCGCGCACCAAGGGCGAGCTGGAACAGGCGCTGGCAAACCTGGGATTCGATTCGCTCACGCTGCTGCGGCCCGGACTGCTCGGCGGCGACCGCGCGCAACACCGTGCGGGCGAGCGATGGGCGCAGCGGATCTTCGGTGCGCTCGGCCCCGTGCTGCCGCGCCGCTATCGGGTGGTGCCGCCGGAACGCGTCGCGGCGGCGTTGCTGGAGGCGGTCCTGGACGCACGTCCCGGCCGGCACGTCGTGCCTTCGGAGCAGTTGCTCGGTTGAACCGGCGCTCAGGCGCCGGGATCGTCCGCCTGCACCTGCACGCCGTCGGCGACGATGCGGTATTCGATCGTCGGCACCTCGGCGCCCGGCGACGTTTCCTTCGCGGTGTGTTCGCGTGCCGACGGCGACAGCGTCACCTTGGACAGCACGCCGTGGACCTGGGCCGGACCGCGCACGTCCTTGGGCACGTAGAAATCGTGGTCGCCGAGCAGCACGCGCGCGCCGTGCCCCGCGTCCTCCAGCATCACCCAGCAACCCTTCTTCTGGCAGACATCGACGACGCGTCCGCTGAAGACACGCGATTGGCCCTGGTGCGCCGCGGGGTCGGCGAGTGCCTGCGCGAGCGGCACCACCGGGCCGGCGGGCACCTCGGCGCCGAACTTCTCCCATTGGGCAGCATCGCCGGCCCATGCGCCGCCCGCGCACAAGGCCAACATGATTCCGATCGTCCGATGACGCATGAGCGAATCCTCGTTGCGGGAATCGCCGATCATACGGCCCGGCACGGACCTACTGCAGCAGCCCGTGCGGCAGGACCTGCAACCGGTAGACGCCGGCCGTCTCCAGCACCGCCGCGCAGGCCCGCTCGAGCCGATCCTCATCGGGATCATCGATCACCAGCAGCACGTGTCCCGCCTCGATCTGCTGGCTGTAGTCGCGGCGCACCTCGCTGGGCACCGCCGATCCCGCCAGAGACGCCGCCCACATGCCGACACACGCACCGATCACCACGCACACCGCCACCCCCGCGGCATGGATGCCGACGGCGGGGACGAACATGGCGGCCACGCCCAGGACCAGACCCAGCAAGGCGCCCCCGACAAGCCCGCGCAGCGCGGCCGGCTTGAAGTCGGTGGGGGCGGCCTCTTTCTCGCTGTCGGGAACCTGCTCGACTTCGATTTCCGAGCGGCCCACCAGGGCGGCGTGGTCCGGATCGATGCCGACGCCGATGGCGCGCCGCATGGCCGCTTCGGCGACCGGGACCGAGGGAGCGCTGAATACGCGACGATGCTTCATGACGGTCTCCTCCGGGAGTGGGGCGACCCCGGCCATGGGGCTACGCTAGGCGCACGTACGCACACACCGAGTGAAGGACCCGCCTCGAGGCTGAACGCCCCGCGGAAACCGGTTCAGAGCGCGGGCCGTTCCGGCGCCTGCTTGCGACCCATGGCCCGCAGGTAGAGCTCGTACAAGGCGGTGACCTTGGACACGTACTCCTGCGTCTCCGCGTAGGGCGGCACCCCGCCGTAGCGCGACACGGTACCGATCCCTGCGTTGTAGGCCGCAGCGACCAGGGTCAGGTCGCCCTTGTAGCGCTTCATCAGCAGGCCGAGGTGGCGCGCGCCGGCGTTGATCGATTCGGCGGACGAGAACGGGTCCGCCACCCCGTACTCCTTGGCCACGTCCGGCATCAGCTGCATCACGCCCATGGCGCCTTTCGGCGATACCGCCTTGGCGTCGAAATCGCTTTCTGCGTGCGCCACGGCGCGCAGCCAGGCGTCGTCCACGCCGGTCTGGCGGGCGGCCGCCTTGAATTCCGAGGGATAGCGGTCGAGGCGGGGCTTGCCGACCCGGCCCAGGCCCGGATGCGCGGGTTCGCCCGGCGGGGTCTGCACGGTGAACTTGAGGTAGGGCGTGGACCCCGGCAGCTTGCGGGTGGAGTACACCTTCTGCCCGTCCTGCTCGCGCTCGTAGAGCGTGCCGCTGAACACGCCCATCGAACCCCACAGGTTCGGCGTGCTGACCGCGTTGTCGTCTATCTCCTTGGCCGTGCACTTGGAGCCGGGCTCCGGCGCGGTGGCCAGACTGACCGTGCCGCCCTGGACGCACCGGTACACCGTGCGCGCGCCCGCGTCGGTGCTGGCCAAGGCCAGCACCGTCAGCAGGAGGCCGGCGGCGGGTCGGAGGGGGTGCATGGGCGGCGGATTTTAGGGCCCTGACGCTGTAAGACAGCCTGAATCACGTGCCGGGCGCCGACGGCCGGCCAGGGCCGAGGCCGGTCCTGCTGCGCCGCAGCAGCCAAGCGCGTAAAATGCGGGCCCTCTTTCACCGCACCCCCTCGGAGCACGCAATGGGCCTGGATCTGGTCACCGCCGGCAAGAATCCGCCGGACGAAATCAACGTCATCATCGAGATCCCGAAGGACGCCGAGCCGGTGAAGTACGAGGTGGACAAGGCCAGCGGCGCGATCTTCGTCGACCGCATCCTCTCCACCCCGATGCGCTACCCCTGCAACTACGGCTATGTCCCGCACACCCTGTGCGGCGATGGCGATCCGGCCGACGTGCTGGTCGTGCTGCCGCTGCCGCTGATCCCCGGCTCGGTGATCCGCTGCCGCCCGGTCGGCGTGCTGCGCATGAGCGACGAAGCCGGCAGCGACGAGAAGCTGCTGGCGGTGCCGGTGGATAAGGTGTTCGCCGGCTACAGCCACATCAGCGACATCGACCAGGTCAGCCCGCACTGGCTGGAGCGCATCGGCCACTTCTTCGAGCACTACAAGGATCTGGAGAAGGGCAAGTGGGTCAAGCTCGACGGCTGGGGCAACGCCGCCGAAGCCAAGGCCGTGCTGGTCGATGCGATCGCCCGCCAGGCCGCCCAGCCGGAAGACGAGAAGCACAAGTTCTGATCGCCTCGCACGTCCCGCAAGCGTAAAAGGAAGGCCGCCCTCGGGCGGCCTTCTTGTTGATGGGCCCTGCGGACGGGCGATGCCCGCATCACTCCGGCCTGCGGGGCGGACGCAGCATCGTCAGCCCGATCAGCCGCGACACGACGACGGCGATGTACATGACCCCCGCGAACTGCTCCAGCATCACCAGCGCGCGCGCCTGCGGCAGGATCGGCACCACGTCGCTCAAGCCGACGCCCGAGAGCAGGCTGAAGCTCAGGAACAGCAGCTCCATCCAGCTGCGCGCTGAGGTCGGATCGACCGCCGCGGTGAAGCTGCCCGGATACCACTGCTGGCAGACCGAGAAAGCGAACGCGAAGGCCCAGGCCAGCAGCGTGAACGTGGCCCCGGCGGCGAACAGTTCGTCGCTGGTGACCGAGTGGTCCTGCAGCATGTAGGCGATCAGGCTGCCGGCCGTATAGAAGTACAGGCCGCTTTCCAGCAGGTGGGCGTAGACGCCCAGCGAGGGCAGGTCGAACAGCGCCGCCGACACCGACAGCAGCACCGAGGGCACCGCCAGCGACCAGGCGATCCAATTCACCGCCGCGCTACGGTTGACGACCCACAGCGCCAGCGCGAGCACCAGGATGCCGAACGCGCCGAACAACGCGCGGCCGGCCTGGGTGTCTTCCATCACCGGGTACAGCAGGATGCCTGCCAGTTGCACGATCAGCAGGAAGGCGCACGGGTGGCGCCGCGCCGTGACCAGCCAGCGCAGCCACGCCAGGGGCATCGTCATGCCGCGACCTTCATTTGAAGTGGTAGACCAGCGCGTAGTAGACCACGTAGATCCACGACAGCACGCCGTGGATCACCGCCCACAGCAGCGACTTGTTGGCGCTCCACGAAATGGTGATCGCCAGTGCGGTACCGAAGCCGATGCCCGCCTTCGCGATGCCGCTGCCGCTGCCCTTCACGGGGCCACCGCGGTCGCACCGCTGCCGGCGCGATACGGATAGCGCAGGAAGATCTCCGCGACGGCGGCGTCGATCTTCGTCCCGCGCTCCTCCGGCTTGGTGCGGCCGACGCGGCCGACGGCGACGCCCGTCCAGACAAGGCGGTTCTGCTTCGCATCCACCAGGTCCACGTTGAGGGTGCCTTCGGTGTATTTGTAGACATCGGTACGGTCGCGCCAGTACGGCACGGCGAAGTAACGCCGCGAGCGGTAGCTGTAGTAGTAGTCGTAATCCACTTCCGGCGTGTTGACGACGTCGGTCTTCTCCTGCATGTAGGCGTTGAGGTTCACCCACAGGTCGGGCGACTTCTCGTCGTACACGTAGCCGCGTGCTTCCATCTGCGCGCGCGCCGCATCCTTGGTGCGCCCGCTGGTGAGCGTGGCGTAGCCCTGACTCTCGATCGCCAGGGGCGTGTAGAACGCGAACGTGCGGTACTGCGCGAAGTTGGCGGATGGGTCGACGTCACTGGTGACGCGGGGACCGGTCGCGCAGGCGGCCAGCAGCAACGTGGCGGCCAGCAGCAGGCTGCGGCGGGTCAGGCGGGCGATCGGGGTCATGGCAGGTCTCCGGAGGTTCGGCATGGGCCGCCGCGATCGGCGGCCCCTTTCCACCTTTACGCATCCCCGGGCCGATCCGTCGCAACGGACCCGCGCCCCGGTTCAGCCCTGACGATACACCTGCGCACCCTGCGCAAGGAACTCCGCCGACTTCTCCGCCATGCCGTCGGCCAGCGCCTGCTGGTCGTCCACGCCATGCTCGGCCGCGTAGTCGCGCACGTCCTGGGTGATCTTCATGCTGCAGAAATGCGGCCCGCACATGCTGCAGAAGTGGGCCAGCTTGTGCGCGTCCTTGGGCAGGGTCTCGTCGTGGAATTCCTTGGCCTTCTCGGGATCCAGGCCCAGGTGGAACTGGTCCTCCCAGCGGAACTCGAAGCGCGCCTTGCTGAGCGCGTTGTCGCGCACCTGCGCACCCGGGTGCCCCTTGGCCAGGTCGGCGGCGTGCGCGGCGATCTTGTACGCCATGATGCCGTCGCGCACGTCCTGCCGGTTCGGCAGGCCCAGGTGTTCCTTCGGCGTGACGTAGCAGAGCATCGCCGTGCCGAACCAGCCGATCATCGCCGCGCCGATCGCGGACGTGATGTGGTCGTAGCCCGGCGCGATGTCGGTGGTCAGCGGGCCGAGCGTGTAGAACGGCGCCTCGCCGCACTCGCGCAGCTGCTTGTCCATGTTCTCCTTGATCAGCTGCATCGGCACGTGGCCGGGACCTTCGATCATGCACTGCACGTCGTGCTTCCAGGCGATCTTGGTCAGCTCACCGAGCGCTTCGAGTTCACCGAACTGCGCCGCGTCGTTGGCATCGGCGATGCACCCCGGGCGCAAGCCATCGCCCAGCGAGAAGGCGACGTCGTAGGCCTTCATGATTTCGCAGATGTCCTCGAAGTGCGTATAGAGGAAGTTCTCCTTGTGATGCGCCAGGCACCACTTGGCCATGATCGAGCCACCACGCGAGACGATGCCGGTCACGCGCTTGGCCGTCAGCGGCACATGACGCAGCAGCACGCCGGCATGGATGGTGAAGTAGTCCACGCCCTGCTCGGCCTGCTCGATCAGGGTGTCGCGGAAGATCTCCCAGGTCAGTGCCTCGGCACGACCGTCGACCTTTTCCAGCGCCTGGTAGATCGGCACGGTGCCGATCGGCACCGGCGAATTGCGGATGATCCACTCGCGCGTCTCGTGGATGTGCTTGCCGGTGGACAGGTCCATCACCGTGTCGCCGCCCCAGCGGATCGACCACACCAGTTTCTCCACTTCCTCGGCGATGCCGGAAGACACGGCGCTGTTGCCGATGTTGGCGTTGATCTTGGTCAGGAAGTTGCGGCCGATGATCATCGGCTCGCTTTCCGGATGGTTGATGTTGTTCGGCAGGATGGCGCGGCCGCGGGCGATCTCGTCGCGCACGAACTCCGGGGTGATGAACGTCTGGATGCTGGCGCCGAAGCTTTCGCCCGGATGCTGCGCCAGCAGGTGGGCCTCGCGCACGGCATCCAGCCGCTGGTTCTCGCGGATGGCGACGTATTCCATTTCCGGCGTGACGATGCCGCGCCTGGCGTAGTGCATCTGGCTGACGTTGGCGCCCGCCTTCGCGCGGCGCGGCAGGATGCGGCCGGGGAAGCGCACGCTGTCGAGCTTGGCGTTCGCTTCGCGCGACCGGCCGAACTCCGAACTCAACGCCGGCAATTGCTCGGTGTCCCCGCGTTCTTCGATCCATTTCGCGCGCAGCGCCGGCAGGCCGGCGGACAGGTCGATGCTCGCGCCGGGATCGGTATACGGGCCCGACGTGTCGTACACCGTGACCGGCGCGTTCTCCTCGCCGCCGAACAGGGTCGGCGTCTGGGTCAGCGCGATCTCCCGCATCGGCACCCGCAGGTCCGCGCGCGAGCCTTCGACGAAGATCTTCCGCGAACCCGGGATCGGACGCGTCACGGACTCGGAAAGTTGCCCGGTCTGTTGCAGCAGATCGGCGGCGGGCTTGGGAATGGCATTCATCGGCTTCGTCCTTTTCGAATCCCGCACGAGATGTGCGGGCTCTTGCGAGGGATTCGCATAGCGGGATACGAGGATTCGCATCACGGACGAAGCGGCGGCGCGGCGGCGGACGGAGGGCGGGCCCGGGGAGGGCGACACGGCAACACGGCGCAGCCTGCGAAGCTTCCCTACGCCGGTCT
The DNA here is from genome assembly GCF_900104255.1 of Pseudoxanthomonas sp. CF385. Taxonomy (NCBI): domain Bacteria; kingdom Pseudomonadati; phylum Pseudomonadota; class Gammaproteobacteria; order Lysobacterales; family Lysobacteraceae; genus Pseudoxanthomonas; species Pseudoxanthomonas sp. CF385. Next base: position 829,023 of record NZ_FNKZ01000001.1, on the reverse strand, counting down.
CAACCGGATCAGGTTCGAAGGGTCTGTCTCAATCACCGGCCCGGCCGGCGATACCCCCGCTTCGGCGCGAATTAGACCATAACCCGGCGTCGGGCGCCGCCTGCGCGATCCGGCGCCCTGCGGTCGGGATATGCTGGGCGGCAGGGGCCCGGGATGGGACAAGGACGAGGGGATGATGGGATTCAGAACGATGTTCGTTATGGGCATTCTGTTGGCCCTGCCCGCCGTCGCGGCGACCGCCCAGGCACCCGTGCCCATCGAGGCGTTCGTCGCCGCGAATCGGCTCCACTCGCCGCGCCTGTCGCCGGATGGCGCCCACGTGGCGATCACCGCGGACCTCGGCGAGGGCCACCACGCGCTGGTCATCCACCGCACGGGGGACATGCACCGTACCGCGCTCCTGCGGCTGCCGCGCTTCGAGCTTCCCACCCAGGTGGCGTGGGTCGGCAACACCCGCCTGGTGCTGGCGAAGGGGCGCAAGTTGGGCTCGCGCGAGGCGCCCATCCCGACGGGCGACATCATCGCCACCGACGCCGACGGCAAGAACCAGAAGTACCTGTTCGGGTATCAGCAGACATTGCGGACGGCCGGCGTCGAAGCCGGCTTCGGCTACATCGAAGGCGTGCCCGCCACGCCCAACGGCCGCTTCTACATGCGCCGCCTGTCGCGCGGCACGCAGCGGTCGCAGCTGTACGACGTGGACGCCGGCAACGCGACCGGCAGGCTGGTCGCCGATATCGACGTCAAGGACCTGCAGTTCACGCTGGACCCGCGCGGCGTGCCCCGGTTCGCGTCGGGCACCGACGACAACGACCGACCTTTGCTGTTCATCGCCGATGAGCAGGGCAGGAACTGGATGCCGGTCGTACCGGATGCCCCGGGAATGGCGTGGACGCCGTATGCATTCAGCGCAGACGGGACCCGCGTGTTCGGGCTCCAGGCCATCAATGGCGGCCCCTCCAGCCTCGTCGTGTCTTCGCCGGACGGTCGCGAGCGCCGCGTGCTCGCGCACCACGCGCTGCGCAGCGTATCCGACATCGAATGGGCGGCGGCGCCTGCCGAGCCCTTCGCCGCGGTGATCGACGACGGCCGACCGCGCGCGACCTACATCGACGCACAGTCCGCGGACGCCGTACTGCACCAGGCGCTGTCCAACACCTTCCCCGATCACTATGTCGCGTACGCGGACCACAGCCGCGATGGCAACAGGTCGCTGCTGTACGTCTCCAGCGATCGCGACCCCGGGAGCTGGTACCTGTTCGATCGCGCGCAGAGCAAAGCATCGCTCCTGCTTTCGAGCCGGGAGGGCCTGGATACCGCCCGCATGGGCGAGCGGCGCGCTTTCCGCTTCCGTGCGAGCGACGGCATGGAACTGGAAGGCTTCATGACCCTGCCGGCGGGCGTCACGACGCCGGCCGGCCTGCCCACCGTGGTGATGCCGCATGGCGGCCCCCACGCGATCCGCGACGACTGGGCGTTCGACCAGGATGCGCAGTTCCTCGCCAGCCGTGGTTACCTGGTCCTGCAGGTGAACTACCGCGGCTCCGGCGGACGTGGCCGCGCGTTCGTGGAGGCCGGCTACCTGAAATGGGGCACGCGGGTGCAGGACGACATCCTGGAAGGCCTGCGCTGGACGATCGCGCAGGGGTATGCCGATGGGAACCGCGTCTGCGCGTACGGCGCCAGCTTCGGCGCCTACTCGGCCCTGATGCTGGCGGCGCGGGCACCGGACCAGATCAAGTGCACGGCCGGCTTCGCCGGGATATACGACCTCAAGATGATGTACGCCAAGGGCGATATCCGCAGCACGCAGTACGGCAACAACTACCTCGTGCGTGCCATCGGTCGCGATGAAGCGGCCTTGGCCGCCGCCTCGCCCACGACGCTCGCTGCACGGATCACGGCACCCGTACTGTTGGTGCACGGCGAAATCGACGAGCGCGCGCCCATCGCCCAGGCGCGGGCCATGCGCGCGGCACTGGAACGCGCGGGCCGTGCCCCGGAATGGATGGCGGTGGCCGGCGAGGGCCACGGCTTCTACGCCGATGCCAACAACATCGCGTTCTATCGGACGCTCGAAACATTCCTTGCGCGGCACATCGGTCCGCCCACGCCATGACGCACCGCCGGCCTCGCCCCGCGCGCCTAGGGTTCGACCTGCATCATCGATGCATCGAGGAGCGCGCGCTCCGGCACCGTGAAGCGTTGCGCATCGCCGAACTCCGGCCAGCCCGCGCGTAGCGCGGCCATCACGGCCGGAGCCTCGTCGTGGGCTTCCAGCAGCCAGGCCGTGAACTGCTGGCACGGCACATCGGCCGCGGGGCGGCACAGCAGCGGGCCGGGCGCGATGGGCGCCGAGCGCCAGAGTTCGACGACGCCGGCCGGGCGGTCGGCGTCGTAGACATCGGCCGCAAGCGCCGCCACGTCGGCGCGCCCGGTCGCCACGGCCTCCAGGGCTGCCGCATGCGAACCGGCGTACGCGAGATGGGCGAACGCGGTTTCGGGTTCCAGACCGCGTCGGCGCAGCTCGCGCACCGGCACGAACCCACCGGACGCCGAATCGCGACCGACCAGCGCCAGGCGCAGCGTCCTCGCCTGCCGTTCCAGCTCGCCCGCGGCCTCCAGGCCTTGCCGGCCGACCAGCACGGCGCGGTAGCGGTCCGCCTGCAACGCCGGCACCTGCGGTACGGGCAAGGTCGTCAGCGGCTCGCTGGCGTGGCGTGCCTGCAGATAGCCGTGCAGGTTTGGCACCGCCACGTCGACGTCGCCGCGCCGCAGCGCGTCGACCAGCGCCGTGGGCGAATCGAACACGCGGACCTGCACCCCATGCCGGGCACGCAGGCCGAGATAGTCGGCGAGCGGCTGGATCGCGGCCGCGCGATCGCGCTGCGGATACGCATAGGTGGCGATCACCCAGGCGCGCGGTTGCGCCTGCTGGGCCCACGCAGGCACGACGGACAACAGCGACAGGACGACGACGAAGAGGGCGCGGGTCATCCCGCTATCAGACACCATCCAGCAGCTGCTTGTCGCGTACCGCACCCTTGTCGGCGCTGGTCGCGAGCAGGGCGTAAGCCTTCAGTGCGGTGCTGACCTTGCGCATACGCGGCTGCGCGGGCTTCCACCCTTTCGCGTCCTGTTGCGCGCGACGCGCCGACAGCTCCTCGTCGGAGACCAGCAGCGAAATCGTGCGTTGCGGAATGTCGATGCGGATGCGGTCGCCGTCGCGCACCAGACCGATTGCGCCGCCCGCCGCCGCTTCGGGCGAGGCGTGTCCGATCGACAGGCCGGAGGTGCCGCCCGAGAAACGGCCATCGGTCAGCAGCGCGCACTGTTTCCCGAGCCCTTTCGACTTCAGGTAACTGGTCGGATACAGCATTTCCTGCATGCCGGGCCCGCCCTTGGGGCCTTCGTAACGGATGACGACCACGTCGCCCGCTTTCACCTCATCGCCGAGGATGCCGGCCACTGCCGCATCCTGGCTTTCGAAGACGCGCGCGGTGCCTTCGAACACGTGGATGGACTCGTCCACACCGGCCGTCTTCACCACGCAGCCGTCCGCCGCGATGTTGCCGTAGAGCACGGCCAGGCCGCCCTCCTGCGAGAACGCATGTTCGACGCTGCGGATGCAGCCTTCGGCGCGATCGGTGTCCAGCGAGGGCCAGCGCGTGGCCTGGCTGAAGGCGACCTGGGTGGGAATGCCGGCCGGCCCCGCCTTGTAGAAGGTCGTGACGGCGTCATCGTCGTTGGTCGTGACGTCCCACTTCGCGATCGCATCACCCAGCGACTTCGCATGCACGGTGGCGACCCCGGTATGCAGCAGGCCGCCGCGCGCGAGTTCACCGAGGATCGCCATGATGCCGCCGGCGCGGTGGACGTCCTCGATGTGGTACTTCTGCGTGTTCGGCGCGACCTTGCACAGCTGCGGTACGCGGCGCGACAGGCGGTCGATGTCGCGCATGTCGAACGGCACCTCGCCCTCCTGCGCCGCGGCCAACAGATGCAGGATGGTGTTGGTGGAACCGCCCATCGCGATGTCGAGCGTCATCGCGTTCTCGAACGCCTCGAATGTGGCGATGCCGCGCGGCAGCGCCGTCGCGTCTTCGCCGCCGTACCAGCGATGGCACAGCTCCACGGCGACCACACCCGCGCGCTTGAACAGCTGCTCACGGTCGGCATGCGTGGCCACGACCGTCCCGTTACCCGGCAACGACAGGCCGAGCGCCTCGGTCAGGCAGTTCATCGAGTTGGCGGTGAACATGCCGCTGCACGAGCCGCAGGTGGGGCACGCGCTGCGTTCGACGGCGGCGACCTCTTCGTCGCTGGCGTTCGGGTCGGCGGCCATCACCATCGCATCGATCAGGTCGAGCTTGTGATCGGCCAGACGCGTCTTGCCGGCTTCCATCGGGCCGCCCGACACGAACACGGTGGGGATGTTGAGCCGCAGCGCGGCCATCAGCATGCCGGGGGTGATCTTGTCGCAGTTGGAGATGCACACTAGCGCATCGGCGCAGTGCGCGTTGACCATGTACTCGACCGAATCGGCGATGACCTCGCGCGACGGCAGCGAGTACAGCATGCCGTCGTGGCCCATCGCGATGCCGTCGTCGACGGCGATGGTGTCGAATTCCTTGGCGACCCCGCCTACCCGTTCGATTTCACGTGCAACCAATTGACCCAGATCCTTGAGGTGCACGTGCCCGGGCACGAACTGGGTGAAGGAGTTGGCCACCGCGACGATGGGCTTGTGGAAGTCCTCGTCCTTCATGCCGGTGGCGCGCCAGAGCGCGCGGGCGCCGGCCATGTTGCGGCCGTGGGTGGACGTCTTGGAACGGTACTCGGGCATGGAAACAGCCGGCGGTGCGACAGCGTGGGGAGGCTGATTCTGCGGCGTTTTCTAGGTTTCAGTTGCAACCATCTCGACTGAAATCATCCGATCGTCGCAAACGCCGGAAAAGCGCTTGACACGGTTCGGAGCGGCATGTTTCTCTTGCTGCATGTTGCAGCGCCACACGCCCACGACGAACGACCCCACCGCATCCGCTGCGGCGTCCTTCCTCGTACTCGTCCTTATTACCTCGCCCACAAGTGCGGGACGGACCGGCGTGTAAGCAGCAGAAACGCCAGATTCGCAAAACCCCGCACTGAGAAGTGCGGGGTTTTTTGTTTAAGCCCCTTCGATTCCCCATCAACCCTCAGGAAACCCGCACCATGACCACCGCCAACGCTCTCCCGCATCCCAAGATCACCGTCGTCGGCTACGGCAGCCAGGGTCGCGCGCACGCGCTCAACCTGCGCGACTCCGGTTTCGACGTGACGGTGGGCCTGCGCCCGGGCGGCCCGACGGAAGCCAAGGCGGAGGCCGATGGTTTCGTGGTGAAGGCGCCGGCCGACGCGGTGAAGGACGCCGACCTGGTCGCGGTGCTGACGCCGGACATGGTGCAGAAGAAGCTCTATGCCGACGTGCTGGCGCCGAACATGAAGCAGGGCGCCGTGCTGCTGTTCGCGCACGGCCTCAACGTCCACTTCGGCATGATCGAACCGCGCGCCGACCTGGACGTGGTGCTGGTCGCGCCGAAGGGCCCGGGCGCGCTGGTGCGTCGCGAGTACGAGATCGGCCGTGGCGTGCCCTGCATCTACGCCGTCCACCAGGACAAGAGCGGCAAGGCCGAGCAGTTCGCGCTGGCCTACGCCGGCGGCCTGGGCGGCGCGCGCGCCAACATCATCAAGACCACCTTCAAGGAAGAGACCGAGACCGACCTGTTCGGCGAGCAGGCCGTGCTGTGCGGCGGCGCTTCCTCGCTGGTACAGGCCGGCTTCGAGACGCTGGTGGAAGCCGGTTACCAGCCGGAGATCGCCTACTACGAAGTGCTGCACGAACTGAAGCTGATCGTCGACCTGTTCTACGAAGGCGGCATCACCCGCATGCTGGAATTCATCTCCGAAACCGCGCAGTACGGCGACTTCGTCAGCGGTCCGCGCGTCATCGACGCCTCGGTGAAGGCGCGCATGAAGGACGTGCTGACCGATATCCAGAACGGCACCTTCACCCGCAACTGGCAGGCCGAGTACGACGCGGGCCTGCCGAACTACAAGAAGTTCCAGCAGGCGGACAAGGACCACCCGATCGAGAAGGTCGGCAAGGAACTGCGCGCGAAGATGGTGTGGCTGCAGGCCAACGCCCCGCAACCGAAGACAGACGAGCAGGCCGCCGCATGAACGCCGCCGCGGCCACTGCCCCACGCAATGGCGCCCGCTGGCTGGCCCACGCCCTGGAAGCCGAGGGCGTGGACACGCTGTTCGGCTATCCCGGCGGCACCATCATGCCGTTCTACGACGCGCTGGTGGATTCCAACCTCAAGCACATCCTGGTGCGGCATGAGCAGGGGGCCGCGCTGGCCGCGAACGGCTATGCCCGCGCCAGCGGCAAGGTCGGCGTGTGCGTGGCCACGTCGGGCCCCGGCGCCTCCAACCTGGTGACCGGCATCGCCGACGCGATGCTGGATTCGGTGCCGATGGTCTGCCTGACCGGCCAGGTCGCCACCACGCTGATGGGCACCGATGCGTTCCAGGAGCTGGACGTGTTCGGCCTGACCCTGCCGATCGTGAAGCACAGCTTCGTCGCGCGGCGCGTGGACGATCTGCCGGAGATGGTGCGCGAAGCCTTCCGCATCGCGCGCGAAGGCCGGCCCGGCCCGGTGCTGATCGACCTGCCCAAGGACGTGCAGATGTCGGATGCCTCGCATCTGCCGGACCACGTGCCGGCCAGCGTCGATCCGATCCCGACACCGGAGGACGCGAAGCTGGCCGATGCGCTGGCCGCGATCGCCGGCGCCGAGAAGCCGGTGATCTACGGCGGCGGCGGCATCGGCATCGCAGACGCGGTGGATGCGTTCCGCCAGTTCGTCGATGCGACCAAGATCCCCACCGTACTGACCCTGCGTGGCCTGGGCGCCCTGCCCGCCAGCCACCCGCATTACCTGGGCATGCTGGGCATGCACGGCACGCGGGCGGCCAACATGGCGGTGCAGGAATGCGACCTGCTGATCGTCGTCGGCGCGCGCTTCGATGACCGCGCCACCGGCAAGCTGGCCGAGTTCGCCCCGTTCGCCCGCGTGCTGCATATCGATGCCGATGCCTACGAGATCGGCAAGCTGCGTACCGCCGACGTCGCCGTGCCCGGGGATGTCGCCGCCAGCCTGCGTACGCTGGGTGCCGCACGCAGCACCTGCGAAGAATGGCGCAAGCGTTGCATGGCGAATCGCGAGCGCTTCGGTTTCCGTTACGACGCACCCGGCACCGACATCTACGCACCCGGCCTCCTGAAGCGGTTGAGCGAAGTGGCGCCGGCGGATGCGATCGTCGCCTGCGACGTGGGCCAGCACCAGATGTGGGTGGCGCAGCACTGCAAGTTCACCCATCCGCGCAACCACCTGACCAGCGGCGCGCTGGGCACGATGGGCTTCGGCCTGCCGGCGGCGATGGGCGCGCAGTTCGCCTGCCCCGACCGCACCGTCATCCTGGTCAACGGCGATGGCGGTTTCATGATGAACGTGCAGGAGCTGGCCACCATCGCCCGCTGCAAGCTGCCCGTGAAAATCGTGCTGATCGACAACAGCGCGCTGGGCATGGTGCGGCAGTGGCAGGAACTGTTCTTCGCCGAGCGCTACAGCGAGATCGACCTGTCCGACAACCCGGACTTCGCCGCACTGGCGCGCGTGTTCGGCATCCCGGCCCGCCACATCAGCCTGCGCGACGAGGTCGAGGACGCCCTGGCCGATCTGCTGGCCCAGCCCGGCCCCGCCCTGCTGCACGTCACCATCGACATCAAGGCGAACGTCTGGCCGCTGGTGCCGCCGAACCACGCCAACAGCTCGATGCTGGATGCCAATCCCGCGAAACCATCCGCCGAGCCTGCCGACGCGGCCGACGGCCCGGAGAAAAAGAATGCGTTACCGGCTTGAACTGAAGCTCAAACCTGCCGAAGGCGCGCTGATCCGCGTCCTGGGCATGATCGAGCGTCGTGGCTTTCCGCCCCATGCGGTGCATGCCACCCATGACAGCGAAGGCTATTGGGCCCTGGCGATCGTGATCGACAGTACCCGCGCGCCGGAAACCCTGCGCCAGCAGCTGCTGAAAATCTACGACGTGGAGGAACTGTCCTTCAGTGCCGTGCAGGAGCTGAGCCGGGATCGTCGCCACCAGGACCGCGCTGCATGAACGCCGCACCCGCCAGCGCGGACGTCGCGGTCCGGAGGCGTCTTCTTCGACATCAGCCGTTCGCGTGCCGCGATGCCTGATGCCGGCCGCGCCCCCGCCAGCAACGAACCGGACGTAGGCGACGTCGTCGTCACCGTGGCCGACGTGCTGGCGGCGCAGGCGCGGCTGCGCCGGTATCTGCCGCCAACGCCGCTGCACCACGCCGAGCGTTTCGGCGTCATGCTGAAACTGGAGAACCTGCAGCGCACCGGTTCGTACAAGGTCCGCGGCGCATTGAATGCCTTGCTGGCCGGGCGCGAGCGCGGCGACCAGCGGCCGGTGATCGCGGCGTCCGCAGGCAACCATGCCCAAGGCCTGGCCTGGGCCGCATATCGGTTGGGCGTGCAGGCGATCACCGTGATGCCGCATGGCGCACCGGAAACCAAGATCGCCGGCGTCGCCCATTGGGGCGCTACCGTGCGCCAGCATGGCAACAGTTACGACGAGGCGTTCGCCTTCGCGAAGGAGCTGGCCGAGCAGAACGGCTACCGGTTCCTGTCCGCGTTCGACGATCCGGACGTGATCGCCGGCCAGGGCACGGTGGGCATCGAGATCGCGCCCTACACGCCTGACGTCGTCATCGTCCCGATCGGCGGCGGCGGCCTGGCCTCGGGCGTGGCGCTGGCGCTGAAGTCGCAGGGTGTGCGCGTGGTCGGCGCCCAGGTCGAGGGCGTGGATTCGATGATCCGCGCGATGAAGGGCGACACCGCCCCGAAGGATCCGGTCGCCTCGCTGGCCGATGGCGTGCGGGTGAAAGTGCCCGGCTTCATCACCCGCCGCCTGTGCACGCAGTTGCTGGACGACGTGGTGATCGTGCGTGAAGCCGAGCTGCGCGAGACCCTGGTGCGGCTGGCGCTGGAAGAGAACCTGATCGCCGAAGGTGCCGGCGCGCTGGCGTTGGCCGCCGGCCGTCGCGTGGCCGGCAAGCGCAAGTGCGCCGTCGTTTCCGGCGGCAATATCGACGCCACCGTGCTGGCGCAACTGCTGTCCGACGTGCGTCCGCGCCCGCCGCGCAAGCCGCGCCGCCGCACCGCCGAGGGCGAACCTTCGCCTGCCAAGGGCCGCGCTTCCCGCGCGGCCATCCCCCTTTCCCCCGCGAAGACCGGTGTGCGACGTTTCGAAGCCGCCGTCATGGAAACCGAAGTACACGAGGAACCCATCTGGTGAACACGCCCACCCACCCTTCCCCCGCGCATATCCGCATCTTCGACACGACCTTGCGCGATGGCGAGCAATCCCCCGGCTGCAGCATGACGCCACAACAGAAGGTGGTGATGGCGCGCGGCCTGGCCGAACTCGGCGTCGACGCGATCGAGACCGGCTTCCCCGCCAGTTCGCAGTCCGACCGTGAGGCGCATGCGCAGATCGCGCGCGAGCTGCGCGACACCACCCTGGTCGTGCTGTCGCGCTGCCTGGCCACGGACATCGAGACCTCGCTGCGCACGGTGACCGCCGCCGCCAAGCCGCGCCTGCACCTGTTCCTGTCCACCAGCCCGCTGCACCGCGAGCACAAGCTGCGGATGAGCCGCGAGCAGGTGCTGGAGTCCATCGACAAGCACGTGCGCCTGGCCCGTGGCCATATCGACGACATCGAGTTCTCCGCCGAGGACGCGACCCGCACCGAGGAGGATTTCCTGCACGAGGCCATCGCCGCGGCCATCGCCGCCGGCGCGACCACCATCAACCTGCCGGACACGGTGGGCTTCACCACGCCGGAGGAGATCCGCGGCATGTTCGAGCGCGCGATCGCCCGCGTGCCGGGCGCCGACAAGGTGGTGTTCAGCGCCCACTGCCACAACGACCTGGGCCTGGCCGTGGCCAATTCGCTGGCGGCCATCGAAGGCGGCGCACGCCAGGTGGAAGGCTCGATCAACGGCATCGGCGAGCGCGCGGGCAACTGCGCCATCGAGGAACTGGTGATGGCGCTGAAGGTCCGCAACGCGTTCTACAACCTGGATACGCGCATCGACACGCGCCGCATCGTGCCGACCTCGCAGCTGCTGTCGCGCCTGGTCGGCATGCCCGTCCAGCGCAACAAGGCCATCGTCGGCCTGAACGCGTTCGCGCATGAATCCGGCATTCACCAGCACGGCATGCTGCGCCATCGCGGCACCTACGAGATCATGCAGCCGCAGGACGTGGGCTGGCCGTCGTCGCAGATGGTGCTGGGCCGCCACAGCGGCCGCGCCGCGGTCGAACAGCGCCTGCGCGCACTGGGTTACTGGCTGGAAGAGGACGAACTGAAACTGGTCTTCGAACAGTTCAAGGCCCTGTGCGAGAAACAACGCGTGGTCGGCGATGCCGACCTGCAGGCGCTGATGCAGGACGCGGCGGTCAGCGACGGCTACCGCCTGGCTTCGATGACGATCAGCGATGTCGGCAGCCGCGCCAACGCACTGGTCGAACTGTCCGACCCGGACGGCAACCGCGTGTCCGAAACCGCGCAGGGCAACGGCCCGGTCGACGCGCTGTTCAGCGCACTCGCCGCCGCCACCGGCGTGCAGCTGCAGCTGGAGAGCTACCAGGTGCACAGCGTCGGCATCGGCGCCGATGCGCGCGGCGAGGCCAGCCTGTCGGTCCGCTGCGAGGGCGAGGAGTACCAGGGCACCGGCACCAGCAAGGACATCATCGAAGCCAGCGCGCTGGCCTGGCTGGATGTCGCCAACCGCCTGCTGCGCCAGCGTCGCATCGAGAAACAGGAAGCGGCGGCCGCCTGAGCCGCCACTGCATGCCCGCCCCTTTCCAACGCACCACCGGACCCCGCATGACCGCGCCACGCACCCTGTTCGACAAACTGTGGGACGCCCACGTCGTCGTCCCCGAGACCGACGCGGCTCCCGCCGTGCTGTACATCGACCTGCACCTGATCCACGAGGTCACCTCGCCGCAGGCCTTCACCGAGCTCGCCTCGCGCGGGATCGCGCCGCGTCGCCCCGACCGGACCAAGGCGACGATGGATCACTCCACGCCCACCCTGCCTGCCGGTGCCGACGGCAAGCTGCCCTACTACACGAAGGCCGCCGAGACGCAGGTTGAGACGCTGGCGCGCAACTGCGCCCGGTACGGGATCGAGCTGTTCGACATGGCGTCGCCGAACCGCGGCATCGTCCACGTCATCGCGCCGGAACAGGGCTTCACCCTGCCCGGCATGACCATCGTCTGCGGCGACAGCCACACCAGCACGCACGGCGCGTTCGGTTCGCTGGCGTTCGGCATCGGAACCAGCGAAGTCGGCCACGTGCTGGCCACGCAGTGCCTGCTGCAGCGCCGTCCGAAGACCATGGCGATCACCGTCGACGGCGCGCTGGCGCCCGGCGTCGGCGCCAAGGACATCGTGCTGCACGTGATCGGCGTGATCGGCGTCAACGGCGGTACCGGCCATGTGCTCGAGTTCCGCGGCAGCGCCATCGAGGCGCTGGACATGGAGCAGCGCATGACCCTGTGCAACATGTCGATCGAAGCCGGCGCGCGCGCCGGCATGGTGGCGCCGGACCAGACCACGTTCGACTGGGTGGCGCGCACGCCGCTTGGCCCGAAGGGCGCTGCGTTCGACGCGGCCGTCGCCTACTGGACGACGCTCCGCAGCGATGAAGGCGCCGTGTTCGATGCGGAGGTGCGCATCGACGCCGCCGACATCCGCCCCACCCTGACGTGGGGCACGCACCCGGGTACCGCGATCGCGGTCGACGCGCCGATTCCCGCGCCCGCCGACGCCGCCGACCAGAAGGGCCTGGACTACATGCGCCTGAGCGCCGGCCAGGCGGTGGCGGGCACGCCGGTGGACGTGGTGTTCGTCGGCTCCTGCACCAACGGCCGCCTGCGCGACATGCGCGAAGTGGCGCAGGTCCTGCGCGGCCGCAAGGTCGCCGCGGGCGTACGCATGCTGGTCGTGCCGGGTTCGGAGATCGTCAAGCGCGAAGCCGAGGCCGAGGGCATCGACCGCGTCGTGCGCGAGGCCGGCGCCGAGTGGCGCGAGCCCGGTTGTTCGATGTGCATCGCGATGAACGGCGATCTGGTCGCACCGGGCCAGCTCGCCGTGAGCACCAGCAACCGCAATTTCGAAGGGCGCCAGGGTCCCGGCGCGCGTACCCTGCTGGCGTCGCCGCTGACCGCCGCCTGGGCGGCGGTGAACGGTCGCGTCAGCGATCCGCGCGAGCTGTTCGCCGCGCACAAGGAGGTGGCGTGATGGCCGGCTTCCGCGAATTGCGCTCGAAGAGCGTGGTGTTGGCGCAGACCAACATCGACACCGACCAGATCATCCCCGCGCGCTTCTTGTCCACGACCGAGCGCGCAGGCCTGGGCAAGAACGCCTTCAACGACTGGCGCTGGCAGGCCGACGGGTCGCCGAACCCGGCGTTCCCGTTCAACCAGCCGGAGAACACGGGCCGCAGCATCCTGCTGGCCGGCCGCAACTTCGGCTGCGGCTCCTCGCGCGAGCACGCGCCCTGGGCGCTGACCGACCTGGGCCTGCGGGCCATCGTCAGCAGCGAGATCGCCGACATCTTCCGCAACAACAGCCTGAAGAACGGCCTGCTGCCCATCGTCCTGCCGGAGGAGATCGTGCAGTCGCTGATGGCGCGGCCCGACGACGAACTGAGCATCGACGTCGCCGCGCGCGAACTGCGTGCGCCCGACGGCTCCGTCTTCGGCTTCCCGCTGGATGCCTTCGCGCAGACCTGCCTGTTGGAAGGCGTGGACGAGCTGGGCTACCTGCTGGCCCGCCACACCGACATCGAAACCTACGAGGCCACCCGCCATGCACGCTGACATCGCCGTACTGCCCGGGGACGGCATCGGCCCCGAAGTCACCGCCGCCGCCATCACCGTGCTGCGCACGCTGGCGCGCCGCCACGGCCACAGCTTCGACTTCCACGAGTACGACATCGGCGGGATCGCCATCGACCGCCACGGCGAGCCGCTGCCGCAGGCGACGCTGCAGGGCTGCCAGCAGGCGAACGCCGTGCTGCTGGGCGCCGTCGGTGGACCGAAGTGGTCCGATCCCAACGCGAAGGTGCGTCCCGAACAGGGCCTGCTGGCGCTGCGCAAGGGCTTGGGCCTGTTCGCCAACCTGCGCCCGGTGCGTCCGCACCCGGCCGCGCTGAACGCCTCGCCGATCAAGCCGCACCTGCTGACCGGCGTGGACATCGTGGTGGTGCGCGAGCTGACCGGCGGCATCTACTTCGGCGAGAAGACCCGCGATGCGCGCGGCGCCAGCGACCTGTGCAGCTATTCGGTCACCGAGATCGAACGCGTGGTGCGAAGCGCGTTCAAGCTGGCCCGCCAGCGCCGCAGCTACCTGGTATCGGTGGACAAGGCGAACGTGCTGGAGACTTCGCGCCTGTGGCGCGACGTGGCGTCGCGGATCGGCCGCGAAGAATTCCCGGACGTGAAGCTGGAGCACCAGCTGGTCGATTCGATGGCGATGCACCTGCTGGCCAAGCCGCGCGAGTACGACGTGATCGTCACCGAGAACATGTTCGGCGACATCCTGACCGACGAGGCTTCGATGCTGGCCGGCTCACTGGGCCTGCTGCCGTCCGCGTCGCTGGGCGACGGCAAGGTCGGCCTGTACGAGCCCATCCATGGCTCCGCGCCCGACATCGCCGGCAAGGGCATCGCCAATCCCTACGCCACCATCCTGAGCTGCGCGCTGCTGCTGCGCCACTCACTGGGCCTGCATGAAGAAGCCGACTGCATCGAGCGCGCGGTGGACGCGGCACTGAACGCCCAGGTGTTCACCAACGACCTCGCCACCGGCGGTCGCGGCGTGTCCACGCAGGTCGCCGCCCAGGCGGTGATCGAGCAGATGCAGGCGCACTGCTACGTGGCGGACCTGCGCGACTGAGTGGCGTGCTGACCTGATCGCGTGCGCCCCTGCGTTGGTACGAAGACAGGGGCTCACGCAAGGACAGGGACGATGCCGACCACGCAGATCGAGAAGTACCACGTCATCTATTCGGCCAACCGCTTCGACCGCCGCATCGGCCTGATGGCCGGCGGCACCTACATCGGGCAGCTGGTGTTCCATCCCAACGGCGCCACGCTGCCGGTCGACGGCCTCAACGGCACGCAGCCGCAGCTGCACTACCACCTCGACGATTTCGCCAACGCGCTCGACCTGCTGCGCAACGAGAAGCCCGTCTACCTGCTCTACAGCGGCAGCGGCGGTGGCTACGAAAACGCGCTGGTCACCGATCCGGAGACGGTCGGCGAAGGCGAGCCTGCGCTGCGCTTCGCCACACGATGATGGAACCGACGCGGGCCGAGGCCCGCGTCGTCCTCTCAGGCGTTCTCGACCGGTCTCACCTTGAACCATGCCGCGTACAGCGCCGGCAGGAAGAACAGGGTCAGCACGGTGGCCACGGTCAGGCCGCCCATGATCGCCACGGCCATCGGGCCGAAGAACGCGCTGCGCGAGAGCGGGATCATCGCCAGTACGGCGGCGAGCGCCGTCAGCACGATGGGGCGGAAACGGCGCACGGTCGCATCGATGATCGCGTGCCAGCGATCATGCCCCGCCTGGATGTCCTGATCGATCTGGTCCACCAGGATCACCGAATTGCGCATGATCATGCCGGCCAGCGCGATCGTCCCCAGCATCGCCACGAAGCCGAACGGCACCCGGAACACCAACAGCGCCAGGGTCACGCCGATCAGGCCCAGCGGCGCCGTCAGCAGCACCAGCGAGACGCGCGAGAAGCTGCGCAGCTGCAGCATCAGCAGCGTGGTGACCGCGAGCAGGAACAACGGCATGCCGGCGGCGATGGACTTCTGTCCACGCCCGGAATCCTCGACGGTGCCGCCGGTCTCCAGCAGATAACCCTGCGGCAGCTGCGCGCGCACCTCGTCCAGCGTCGGCAGGATCTGCTGGACCACGGTCGGCGGCGTCACGTCGTCGCTGTTGAGGTCCGCGCGCACGGTGACGGTCGGCAGGCGGTCGCGGTGCCAGATGATGCCGTCCTCGAACGCGTACTCCAGGTTCGCGACCTGCGACAGCGGCACGCTGCCGCCGTTGCTGGTCGGCACCGCCAGGCTGCCGAGCAGGTCAAGCCGCGCGCGCTCGTCGTCCGGGCCGCGCAGCAGGATCTCGACCAGTTCGTTGCCCTCGCGGTAGGTGCTCACGCTCAGGCCCGACAGCGACCCCGACAGGAAGTGCGAGACCTGCGAGGTGCTGACACCCAGCGCGCGCGCGCGGTCCTGGTCGATCTCCAGGCGCACGATCTTGCTCGGTTCGCTCCAGTCGAGGTTGACGTTGGTGACGTGCGGGTTCGCGCGCACCTTCTCCGCCACCTGGCGCGCCAGCGCCTGCACGCGGTCGATGTGCTCGCCGGACACGCGGAACTGCACCGGGTAGCCGACCGGCGGGCCGTTCTCCAGGCGCGTCACCCGGAACTGCAGATCGGGGAACTGCGGCGCGACCTCGTCGATCAGCCAGTGCCGGGTGGCTTCGCGCGACGCGATGTCGTCGGTCAGCACCACGAACTGGGAAAAGTTGGCCTGCGGCAGCTGCTGGTCCAGCGGCAGGTAGAAGCGCGGCGAACCGGTGCCGATGTACGACACGTAGTTCAGCACGCCCTCGCGCGTGGCCAGCAGCTTCTCCAGCTTGCGCGCCTGCGCGTCGGTGGACTTCAGCGAACTGCCTTCGGCGAGCTCCAGGTCCACCATCAGCTCCGGGCGTACCGAGTCCGGGAAGAACTGCTGCGGCACGAAGCGGAACAGCGCGATCGAGGCCACGAACGCCGCCACCGTCACGCCGATCACCAGCCAGCGATGGCGCAGGCAGAACTCCAGCCAGCCACGGAAGCGCTGGTAGAACGGCGTGTGGTACGGGTTGTGGTCGTGTGCATCGTGCGCCTTCGGCGCGAGCACCATCGCGTACTGCGGCCAGCGGTCGGCCAGGCGCGCGCGGAACCCGTGCCAGCGCGCAGCCAGCGAACCCGGCTTGGGCGGCTGCGGGTTGCCCAGGTCGGGCAGCATCTTGTCGCCCAGGTAGGGGATGAAGAGCACCGCGGCGATCCACGAGACGACCAGGGCGATCGTCACCACCTGGAACAGCGAGCGCGTGTACTCACCGGTGCTCGAGGCGGCCGTGGCGATCGGCAGGAAGCCGGCCGCCGTCACCAGCGTGCCGGTGAGCATCGGGAACGCGGTCGATTCGTAGGCGAAGCTGGCCGCCTTCAGCCGGTCGAAGCCCTGCTCCATCTTGATGGCCATCATCTCCACCGCGATGATCGCGTCGTCGACGAGCAGGCCCAGCGCCAGCACCAGGGCGCCCAGCGAAATCTTGTGCAGGCCGATGCCGAAGTAATGCATCACCGCGAACGTCATCGCCAGCACCAGCGGGATCGACACCGCCACCACCAGGCCGGTGCGCAGGCCCAGCGAGAAGAAGCTCACCAGCAGCACGATGATCACGGCCTCGGCGAGCACGCGCACGAACTCGCCGACCGAATCCTCCACGGCCGCCGGCTGGTCGGAGACCTTGCGCAGCTCCATGCCCAGCGGCAGCGTCTTCTGCAGGCGCTGAAATTCGGCTTCCAGCGTCGCGCCGAGCTTGAGGATGTCGCCGCCATCCTTCATCGCCACGGCGATGCCGATGCCGGGCTGGCCCATGAAGCGCATCCGCGGCGCCGCCGGATCGGCGAAGCCGCGCTTGATCTCGGCGATGTCGCCCAGCTTGACCGTGCGACCGCCGGCGCGGATCGGGAACTCGCGGATCTCGTCCACCGAATCGAACTCGCCGCTGACACGCAGTTGCACGCGATCGCTGGCGGTCTCGAAGAACCCCGCCGGGGTCATCGCGTTCTGTTCCTCGAGCGCCTGCTGGACGGCGCTGAGCGGGATGCCCAGCGTGGCCAGCTTGGTGTTGGACATCTCGATCCAGATCTTCTCGTCCTGCAGGCCGACCAGTTCGACCTTGCCGACGTCGTCCACCCGCTGCAGCTCCAGCTGGATGCGGTCGGCGTAATCCTTCATCACCGCATAGTCGAAGCCTTCGCCGGTCAGGGCGTAGATGTTGCCGAAGGTGTCGCCGAATTCGTCGTTGAAGAACGGCCCGACCACGCCGCTGGGCAGCGTTGCACGGATGTCGCCGACCTTCTTGCGTACCTGGTACCAGAGTTCGGGGACGTCCTTGGACTTCATGGAGTCGCGCGCCATGAAGATCACCTGGGACTCGCCCGGGCGCGAGTACGAGCGGATGAACTCGTAGTTGCCGGTGGTCATCAGCGCCTTCTCGATGCGCTCGGTGACCTGCTGCGAGACTTCCTCGGCGGTGGCGCCCGGCCACACGGTGCGCACGACCATCGCCTTGAAGGTGAACGGCGGATCTTCGGACTGGCCCAGGTGCTTGTACGACCACGCGCCGATGATGCCCAGGAGGATCATCGCGAACAGCACCAGGCTGCGGTTGGTCAGCGCCCACTCGGAAAGGTTGAACCGGCGCATGCGCTTACTCCGAGCGCGTCGCGATGGCGGCCGCGCCGCCACCGGCGGCGAGCTTCAGCGGACGGTTGCTGCGGTCCACCGGCGTGACGGCCTGGCCTTCGCGCAGCAGGTGGCCGCCGGCGGCGACCACCCAGTCGGTGGCCTTCAAACCACCGAGCACGGGCACCGAGGATTCGCCGTAGCGGCCAAGCTGCACCGCCTGCGCGCGCACCTTGCCGGTCGCGGGATCCACCACCCATACCGAGGTCTTGCCGTCTTCGCCACGCTGCACGGCCGACAGCGGCAGCTTCAACGCCGCCTGGGTGCCGTTCTCCTGCACGTAGACACGCGCGCTCTGGCCCAGCTCGACCTGCTGGATCGCTTCGCCGACCAGGCTGACGCGGGCGGCGTAGGTGCGGGTCTGCGCATCGGCGGCCGGCGCGATCTCGCGGATGGCGCCCGCCAGGCGCTGGCCCGGCGCGTTCCATAGTTCGATCATCACCGGCTGGCCGACGCTGAAATCGCGGATGCGGTTTTCCGGCAGGCCGATCGCCACTTCGCGACCGCCGTCGGCGGCCAGGGTGAAGACGGTCTGGCCGGCGGCGACCACCTGGCCGGCTTCGGCCTGGCGGCTGGCGATCACGCCGTCGCGCGGTGCGCGCAGCTGCGAATAGCCTTCCTGGTTCTGCATGACATCCATCTGCGCGCGCGCGGCGCGGGCCTGGCCTTCGGCCGCCTTGTAGGCCGCGACCTGCGCGTCGTAGGCGGACTGGCTGATCAGCTTGTCGCCGACCAGCTTCGCGTAGCGGTCGCGGTCGCCGCGCGCACGGACGAGGTCCGCATCGGCCGCGGCCAGCTGCGCTTTTGCCGCCTGCGCCTGCAGCGCGAAGTCGCCTGCGTCCAGCAAGGCGAGCACTTCGCCCTTCTGCACGCGCGCGCCGGCATCCACGTTGCGGCGAATGAGGTTGCCACCGACGCGGAAGGAGAGCGGGCTTTCTTCGCGGGCACGCACCTCGCCGGCGTAGGCCGACAGCGCGGCCTCCGCGCCGCCACCGGGCTGCACCACCAGGGCGGGCCGCGCCGATTCCGCCGGCTTCTCCGCACTGCAGGCGGCCAGGCCGACCAGGACGATCCCGAACACTCCGTTCCAGCGCGACTGGCGCATAAACCGCTCCGTGGGCATTTCAATTAGTGGACTTGGCGGTATAGTATAAATATCGAACCGAGTAGTCTAGTATTAGATCATGGTCAGCCCACCCCCCTCCGCCAGCCGCCGCAAGCCCACCGCCAAGCCCGCCAGCGGGCCGGGCCGCCCCAAGGACCTGGGCAAGCGCGCCGCCATCCTGGAAGCCGCCAAGCAGCTGTTCGCGCGCGAAGGCTTCAATGGCGTGAGCATGGACCAGATCGCGGCCGAGGCCGGGGTCTCCAAGCTGACGGTCTACAGCCACTTCGGCGACAAGGACGCCCTGTTCGCCGCGGCCGTGCAGGCCAAGTGCGAGGAGATGCTGCCGGACGCGCTGTTCGAGATCGAACTCAAGGGCAGCCTGCGCGACCAGCTCAAGGCCATCGCCCAGGCCTTCTTCGCGCTGATCACCAGCGAGGAGGCCATCAGCACGCACCGCATGATGATGGTCCCCGGCAACATCGACGACAAGCTCAAGCAGACCTTCTGGGAAGCCGGCCCGCAGCGCACCCATGACGCGTTCGCCGCCCTGCTGCAGGCCCAGGTCGCCAAGGGCGAGCTGGACATCCCCGACGTGGCCACCGCGTCGGTGCAGTTCTTCACCCTGATCAAGGGCGAAGTCCATGCGCGCATGACCTGCGGCCTGTGCGGCCAGCCCCGTCCGGCCGATGTGGGCCGCCACATCGACGCCACCGTGGACATGTTCCTGAGGGCCTATGGCCGGCGGTGAAGCTGAAGCCCAACCCCGCACGCAGGAGGTCGCGGTGACTTCCGGCACTGCGCCGGCCGCGACGGGTACCCCGATCCTTGCCCAGCGCGGACGCAGCCGGCCCGGTAAAATGCCCGGCCCAGCCCCCCGCGTCGGATGACCACCCCATGACGATCGATTACACCCAGGCCCGCGAAAACATGGTCGAGCAGCAGGTACGTCCCTGGGACGTGCTGGATGCGCGCGTGCTGGACACGCTGGCCGCGCTGCCGCGCGAAGCCTTCGTGGCCGAGTCGCACCGCGCCCTCGCGTACGCGGACCTGGAGCTGCCGCTGGGCCACGGCCAGTCGATGATGAAGCCCGTCGTCGAAGGCCGCACCCTGCAGGCGCTGAAGCCGCAGGCCAGCGAGGACGTGCTGGAGATCGGCACCGGCAGCGGCTATCTCACGGCCTGCCTGGGCAACCTGGCGCGTGACGTCGTCAGCCTGGAAATCCAGCCCGAGCTCGCCGCCGCCGCGCGTGCGCGCCTGGACGCGACCGGACTGGGCAACAACGTCCGCATCGAGACCGCCGATGCGTTGACGTGGGATACCGACCGCCGCTTCGACGTGGTCTGCGTGACCGGCGCCGTCGCCACCGTACCGGCCCGCTTCCTGCAGTGGCTGCGTCCCGGTGGCCGCCTGTTCGTCGTGCGCGGGGCATCGCCGGTGATGGAAGCCGTGCTGCACGCCCACGATGTCAACGGTCCGCGCATCGAATCGTTGTTCGAGACCGACCTCCCCTATCTTGTCGGCGCCGCGCCGGCGCCCCAGTTCGTCTTCTGAAGCATTCAAAAAGGAACCCGCATGAGCCGTCGCCCCCTCGCACTTGCGCTCGCCCTGGCCCTGCCGTCCGCGGCCAGTGCCACCGACCTGATGCAGACCTATGAGCTGGCGCGCGCCGGCGACACCACCCTGTCCATCGCGGAGTCCACCCGCCTGATCGACAAGGAAGGCGCCGTGCAGGCCCGCGCTGCGCTGTTGCCGCAGATCACCGGCAGCGCCGGTTACGACCTCACCCACAACAGCCGTCCGGGCGACCCGACCGGCGACGGCAAGAGCCGCAGCTACGGCGCGTCGCTGAACCAGACGATCTTCGACTGGAGCCGCATCGCCGACCTGCGTGGCCAGAAGGCCATCAGCCAGGCCGCCGACTACGACCTGGCCTCGGCGAACAACGACCTGATCACCCGCACCTCGGCTGCGTACTTCAATGTGCTGATCGGCATCGAGTCGCTGGCCGCCGCCGAGACCAACGAAGCCGCCTCGAAGAAGCAGTTCGACTATGCGCAGAAGCGCCTCGACGTCGGCCTGGCGCCGATCACCGACGTGCATGAAGCCCGCGCGCAGTACGACAGCGCGCGCGCCAACACGATCCTGGCCCGCAATGCCCTGGACGACAGCTACCGCGCGCTCGCCGAGATCACCGGTCAGCCGATCAGCGGCCTGAAGGGCCTGCCGGACGACTTCCGTCCGGAACTGCCGGCCGAGCAGAACGCGCAGGCGTGGGTCGACCGCGCGATCGACCAGAACCCGGACCTGAAGTCGGCGCAGTACCAGCTGGAATCGGCGCAGCACGGCGTGTCCAGCGCGCGCGCCGGCCACTACCCCACGCTGAACTTCCGCGGCAACTACTCCAACGGCACCGACTGGGACAGCGTGCCGGGCACCCTGTCGCAGGACGGCGAGGGCTACTCCTGGGGCGTGACCCTGACCGTGCCGATCTTCTCCGGTGGCGCCACCCAGTCCGGCGTGCGCCAGGCGCTGGCCCAGCGCGACCGCGCCTCTGACGGCCTGGAGCAGACCCGCCGCGCGCTGATCCGCAACACCAGCAACGCCTACCAGGCGCTGGTCGCCGGTGTCAGCGAAGTGGAAGCCCGCCGCCTGGCCGTGGTGTCCGCGCAGAGCGCGCTGGATGCCTCGCAGGTCGGCCTGGAAGTCGGTACCCGCACCGTGCTGGACGTGCTGCAGAACCAGCGCACGCTGTTCCAGGCGCAGGTCGAGTACGCGCAGGCCCGCTACAACTTCCTGCAGAACCGCCTGCTGCTGGAACAGGCCGCCGGCACGCTCGACGGCGCCGACGTGCAGGACGTCAACCGCCTGCTGACCGCCGACGCCGAAGCGCGCCTGTCGTCGCAGCCGGTTTCGCAGTAACCCCTCGCGCCTCGCGCGCGATCACGACGGCGGGCTTCGGCCCGCCGTCGTCGTTTCTGCACTTGGGATTCTCGTGGGAGCGACGTGAGTCGCGAGCGCTTTGGCTCTTATCGCACCAAGGCATCGCGACTCACGTCGCTCCCACAACACCCCTATCGGATCGCGCCACGCTGGCGCAGCAAGGCGATCTCGTCATCACCGAACCCGGCCTCGCGCAGCACATCCACCGTGTGCTGCCCGAGCATCGGCGGCGCACGCGGCGGATCGACCGGTGTGGCCGACAGCTTCATCGGGCTGCCCACCAGCGGCACCGCGCCCGACAACGGATGCGGCACCTCGACGACCATGCCGCGCGCGCGCACCTGAGGATCCGCGAACACATCGGCCAGGTCGTTCACCGGCCCGCAGGGAATGCCGGCTGCTTCCAACGATGCCAGCCACGCGCTGCGCCCGCGCGCACGGAACGCATCCTGCAACACCGGCACCAACGTCTCGCGATGGCGCACGCGCGCGGCGTTGGTCGCGAAGCGCGCATCCTGCGCGAGCGATGCGAGGTCGAGCAGTTCGCACAGGCGGGTGAACTGGCGATCGTTGCCCACGGCGACGATGAGGTGCCCATCGGCCACGGCGAACACCTGGTACGGCACGATGTTGGCGTGCGCATTGCCCTGCCGCGGCGGCAGCTCGCCGCCGACCAGGGTGTGGCTGCCCAGGTTGGCGAGCATCGCGACCTGCGCATCCAGCAGCGCCATGTCGATGACCTGTCCCTCGCCGGTGGCGTCGCGATGGCGCAGCGCCGCGAGGATGGCGACGGTGGCGTACATGCCGGTGAACAGGTCCGCCACCGCCACGCCGACCTTCTGCGGTTCGCCACCGGCCTCGCCGGTGAGGCTCATCAGGCCACCCAGGCCCTGCACCGCGAAATCGTAGCCCGCGCGCTGCGCATACGGCCCGTCCTGCCCGAAGCCGGTGATCGAGCAATACACCAGGCGCGGATTGAGCGCACGCAACGTCGCCGCATCCAGGCCATGGCGCGCCATGTCGCCGACCTTGAAATTCTCCACCAGCACGTCGCACTGCGTGGCCAAGCGGCGGATCACCGCCCGCCCGTCGGCGGTCGACAGATCGACCGTCAGCGAGCGCTTGCCGCGGTTCGCGCAGAGGTAGTAGGCGGATTCGTCCGTATCGATCCCGGACGCATCGCGCAGGAACGGCGGCCCCCAGCCACGCGTGTCGTCGCCGCTGCCGGGACGCTCCACCTTGATCACATCCGCGCCGAGGTCGGCGAGCACCTGCGTGCACCACGGGCCCGCCAGGACGCGCGTGAGATCGAGCACGCGCACACCGGCCAGCGCTCGCGGCGACGCCGCGCTCATGCCACCGGTGCGGGCAAGTGCGGCGCGATCATCACCAGCGTGCGCGCGAGCGCACCGCGGCCATGCTCGACCAGCGCCCTTCCGTGCGCCGCGATCGCTGCGCGGCGCGCGTCGTCGCCCAGCAGGTCTTCCAGCGCGTGGGCGACGCCGGCGGCATCCGGCGCGATGACGAGCGCATCGGCTTCCTTCAGGCGGCGGGAGATCTCGCTGAAGTTGTGCAGGTGCGGCCCGGTGACGGCAGGCGTGCCGACCGCCGCGGGCTCGAGCAGGTTGTGGCCGCCGATCGCCTGCAGGCTGCCGCCGACGAAGGCCACGTCGGCGCAGGCGTAGAACGCCATCAGTTCGCCCAGCGTGTCGAGCACGAAGACCTCGTCGTCGCCGGCGGGCCACTGGTCCGCGCGACGCGTGCCGACCTTCCAGCCTGCCTCGCGCGCGGCGTCGGCCACGCGCGGGAAGCGCTCCGGATGGCGTGGCGCCCACAGCAGCAACAGGTTCGGCCAGCGTTGCCGCAGGCGCGCATGGATCTCGCGCACCGACGCTTCCTCGTCCTCGTGCGTGCTCGCGGCGATCCACACAGGACGGCCCTGCGCGAGGTGCCCGCGGAAACCGGCCACCACCTCCTCCACGTTGGGCGGCACCGGGATATCGAACTTGAGGTTGCCCACGTCGCGCACCTGCTCCGGTGAGGCACCGAGCTGGATGAAGCGCGCCGCGTCGCCTTCGGACTGCGCGGCCACGCGGCGCACGGTGCGCAGGGTCCGCGCGATCAGCGGCCGCAGCACGCTGTAGCCGCGCAGCGAACGCGCCGACAGCCGCGCGTTGAGGATGTAGACCGGCACCTTGCGGTCGTGGCAGCCGAACAGCAGGCTGGGCCACAGCTCGGTTTCCATGATCAGTGCGAGCCGTGGCGGGAAGTGGTCGAGGAAGCGCGCGACGGCGCCGGGCAGATCGTACGGCGAATACACATGCAGCACGCGGTCGCCCCACAGCGCGCGCACGCGCTCGGAACCGGTGGGCGTGATGGTGGTGACCAGCAGGCGGAGCCCGCGGTGGCGCTTCAGCAGCGCATCCACGACGGGCGCGGCGGCATTGACCTCGCCTACCGACACCGCGTGCAGCCAGACATCGACCGGCCGCGCTGCGGCGTCGTAGCTGCCGTAGCGCTCGTTCCAGCGCTGGAAGTACTCCGGGTAGCGGAACCCGCGCCAGATCAGGTGGTAGACGGTCACCGGCGTCAGCACGTACAGCACCGCCGAATACAGGGCACGCAGCAGGCGTTCGGCGGTTCGGTTCGGCATCGTCGACAAGGATACCCGGGGCCGCCGCTACAATGGGTCATGGCCGAATCCCAGAAGCGATCTCCCGACGCGACCGAGCGTCCGCCCCTGGGGCCGCGCCAGTGGCCGTCCTGGGCCGGCGTCGGCCTGGCGTGGCTCGCCGCGCGCCTGCCCTGGGGCCTGCAGCGTCCGCTGGGGCGCGCCATCGGGGCCCTGTTGTTCGCACTGATGCGCGAACGCCGGCACGTGGCCCTGCGCAACATCGCCCTGTGTTTCCCCGAACTCGATGCGGCGCGGCAGGAAGCGCTCGCACGGGCGAGCTTCGGCGAGCTCGGCATCGGCCTGTTCGAATTCGCACGCGCCTGGTGGGGCAGCGTCGCGCCGATGCGCGGCGGCGTACGCGTCGAGGGCCTGGAGCACCTGGCCGCGGCGCAGGCCGGGGGACGCGGCGTCATTGTCGTGTCCGGCCACTTCACCACGCTGGAAATTTCCGCCCGCCTGATGTGCGACTACGCACCGCTGGCCGGCATGTATCGGCCACACGACCAAGGGGCGATGGAGTGGGCGGTGAAGCGCGGCCGCCTGCGTTATGCCACCGCGATGTTCACCCGCGACGAGCTGCGTCCCGCGCTGAAGCACCTCAAGCAGGGCGGCCTGCTGTGGTTCGCGCCGGACCAGGACACGCGCCGCGGCGAGAGCGTGTTCGTGCCCTTCTTCGGCCATCCCGCCTACAGCCTGACCTCGACGCACCAGTTGGCCCGGCTGTCCGGCGCGGCGGTGATCGCCTTCTCGCACGTGCGACGCGACGACGGCGGCTACACGCTGACGCTGTCGCCGGCGTTCGAGGACTTCCCGTCTTCGGACGCCACCGCCGACACCGCGCGCGTGATCGCCGCGATCGAAGCCATGGTGCGCGAGGCGCCCACGCAGTACCTCTGGATCCATCGACGCTTCAAGCGCCAACCCGACGGCCGCGGCGAACTCTACCGGTAAAGGCCGGGTTCGCCCGGGGGCCGCGTCTTGAAGCGCCGGTGCACCCAGAGGTATTGCTCGGGGTGCTGGCGCACGACGGTTTCCAGTTCGGCCATGTAGCGCGCCGCATCCCGCGCGGGATCGCCGCTCGGCCATCCCTCCCACGTCGGTTCGACGCGTAGCGCGTAGCGGCCGTCCGCCTTGCGATGGAACCAGAACGGCAATACGACCGCATTGCCGCGTCGCGCCAGGTCGGGTGTCGCCGTCAGGGTGGCGGCGGGAATGCCGAAGAACGGCACGAAGGCGTTCTGGTAGTTGAAGTCCTGATCGGCGGAGTACGCCACGATGCCGCCGCGCGACAGCGTGCGCAGCAGACCGCGTACATCCTTCTTGCCGATGACATCGGCGAAGGCGCGCCGGCGTGCGCCATCGAGCCAGCGTTCGATGCAGGCATCGTTGTTGTGGCGCGCGACGATCGTCACCCGCTCGCCCAGCGCTTCCCCGAGCAGGCGCGCGCACAGTTCCGAATGCGGGAAGTGGCCGCCGAACAGCAACACGCCCTGCCCGCGCGCGCGCGCCGCACGCACGTGTTCCAGCCCTTCCACATCGGCGAGGCCACGGAGCCGGTCGGACGAAGCGAACCAGCCGCGCACCAGTTCCAGCACGCCGGTCACCGTGGCGCGCAGGTTGGCGCACAGCAGGCGCGCCTGCGCCGTCGCGTCCATTTCCGGGAAACACAGCGCGATGTTGGTCGCCGCGTAGCGGCGCCGCTTGCCCAGTGCGGGCCACAGCATCCAGGTCGCCAGCGTGCCGAGCGCGAGCAATGCGCGCTGCGGCAAGGCCGCGATCGCCGCAGCGATCAGGTTAGCGGGGGCGACGAACGCGCAGCGTCGCGCACGTCCGGCCTCATTCGTCATCGCGCGCCAGCAGGCTGCCGGCGTACAGCGCCGCCAGCATCAGGGTCAGTCCGCCCCAGAACGTCGAATAGAACGCGAGGTGCGTGTTGAACGGGAACACGGTCACCGCCAGCGCGAGCATCGCCGGGCGCGCGCGCTCCTTCGCCTGCGGCGTGGCGTAGCGCCATGCCCGCCACGCCAGCGCGGCCCCGGCCAGCCACAGCAGCAAGCCGATGATGCCGGTCTCGCTGAGCACTTCCAGCACCAGCTGGTGCGCGTGGAAGGCCGGTCCCTGACCCCAGGCCGGGCGCGACGCCGGGCTGCCGTCGCAATCCGGGTACGCCTGGCGGAAGCCCCGGGCGCCGACGCCGTTGATCGGATGCCCGGCGATCATGCAACCGGCGGCCGACCAGATCTGCGCGCGGCCGGACAGCGCGGTGTCCACCCCGGCTTCATCGGCGGTGAGCGCGTGCGTGGTCAACAGGATCCGCTCGCGCACCTGCGTCGACGCGACGGTGAGCACGCCCAGCAGCACGAGGCCGAACCCGAACACCCCCAACAGGCGCTTCCAGCCGAGCAGCTTCCAGCCGGAGAACACCAGCACCAGCGCATAGGTGATCCACGCGGCGCGCGCGCCCGCCAACAACACCACCACGCCGACCGCCGCGGAGGCGAGCAACCACCCCGCCACGCGCAGGCGCGCCGCGGCCGCGAACAGCAGGAACGGCGACAGGCTGGCCATCACCACGCCGAGCTTGCGGTTGCAGGGGCCGAGGAAGCCGCTCAACCGGTCGATGCCGGCCATCTGCTCGACGGTGCACATCGGCCGCCCGCTGATCAGTTGCTTGAGCTGGTCCAGACCCCAGAACAGCGGACTGGTGCCGAACGCGACCTGCGCCAGCGCGTCCAGCGTCCAGATGCCCACGATCACCGCCAGGCCGTTGAACGTCGTGCGTCGCGCCTGGGCATTGGCGACCGCGGCCGCCACCAGCCACAGGAACGGCAGGTAGCGCAGGTCCACCGCCGCTTCGCGCAGCGCACGACCGACATCGACGGCGTCGATGGCCGAGATGGCCTGCGGCAGCCAGTACGCCGCGAACAACGCGCTGGTCAGCGCCCACGCCGCGCCACTCAGCAGGCGCGTGCCACCGCGGAAGCGCCCGAGCAGCAGACGGACGATCGCCGCCAGCGCACCGAGCACCATCACGGCTTCCGCATATCCCGGCGCCGGCCACAGCGCGACGAACGTCAGCACCCATGCGGGCGCCCAGCGCCATCCATGGGCGCGGCGTGCGGGCATGTCAGCGGTCGAGGACGGGTCGGCGGTCATCGGCAAGGTCGTGGTAGAGAGCCAGTGTCGCTTCCTGCATCGCGCGCAGGGAACAGGCGTCCATCGTAGCCAATGGCGGCGGTGGATGGGCGAGCAGCGTTGTCACGGTATCGAACAGGCGGTCTTGCTCGAACGCCGGCACGGCGCCTTGCGACTGCAGCCCGGCCAGCAGTTCGCCGACACCGCCGTGGGCCCAGCCTACGACAGGACGGCCCACCGACAGGCTTTCGATGACGGTGCGGCCGAAGGCTTCGGGCTTGCGCGAGAGTTGCAGCACCAGATCGCTGGCGGCATACGCGCGTGCGATCGCCGACGTGGGGGCGGTGATGGCCAGCGCATCGGCGATGCCCTCGCGCTGCGCTTCGGCTTCCAACTCGGCGACGTAGGGCTCGCGTCCTTGTTCGCGCGTACCGGGCATCCACAGGCGCGCATCCACGCCCGCCTGGCGCAGCCGTCGAAGCAGCGACAGCGCGTCGCCATGCCCCTTCAAGCGCGTGCCCCGCCCCGGCAGCAGCAGCAGCGGGCCTTCGCCCCCGAGGGCGGGATGCTGCGCGGCAGCCCATGCCCGCGCTTCGGGATCGGGTGAGGGCGCCCGCGGGAACTGTGCCGGATCGATGCCGCGCGGGATCACCACGAGCCGCGCGGGATCGGCCCGCGGATAGTGCTGCAGCAGGTAGCGGCGCACCGTGTCCGACACGCAGATCACGCGGTCGCCGCGCGTCATCACCGCGCTGTAGCGCCCGGGCGAATTCAAGCCGTGCATGGTGGTGACGAAGCGCGGACGCGAGGTCGCAGCCATGCCGCGCAAGGCCCACAGGCCAAGCCAGGCGGGCAGGCGCGAACGCGCATGCACGATGTCCGCGCCCACCTCGGCGAACAGGCGGCGCAAGGCGCCGGCATGGCGCAGCGTCAGCAGCGACTTGCGGCCGATATCGAGGGGGATGTGTTCCGCACCGGAGGCCAACAGCGTCGGCACGAGCCGGCCGCCGGCCGAGACCACGATGGCGCGATGGCCGGCGCGCACCAGCGCATCGGCGATCTCGAGGGTGGAGCGTTCGACGCCGCCGGATTCCAGCGCCGGCAGCAACTGGACGACGGTCAGGCGGCGCATCGACGACCGGGCGCGCGCGTGGCCCGCATCCGCCTGTCAGTCGGCCAGGACGAAATGCGAACCGCAGTACGGGCACTGCACGTCGCCACCCGGCGCGTCCTCGATGGGCAGGTAGACGCGCGGGTGCGAATTCCACAGCGCCATCGACGGCAGCGGGCAGCTCAGCGGCAGGTCCGCGCGGCTCACGGTGTAGCGCTTCTCGGCGTTGGCGGGCGCGGTGGCGGTCTGGCTCATGGCGGTGGACGGTGCGAAACGGGGGCGGCCAGTCTACCAGCCGCTCCGGAACGTCCCAAGGCGCGGGGCCGCAAACGAAGAACGCCGCCCTGGACGGGGCGGCGTTCCGGGACGCATCGGCCGGGAGGACGGCCGAAAGGCGCTTACTTCTTCGCGTCGGCCGTCGCTTCGGTGGTGATCTTCAGCGTCACGTCGTCGCTCACCATCGGCGCGTACGCACCCACGCCGAAATCGCTGCGCTTGACGGTGGCGGTGGCGTCGAAGCCGATCGCCGGCACCTTCTTCATCGGGTGCTCGCCGGCCTTGTTCAGGGTCACGTCCAGCACGACGGACTTGGTGATGCCCTTGATGGTCAGGTCGCCGGTCACCTTCAGCTTGCCTTCGCCCGCGGCCTCGACCTTGGTGCTCTTGAAGGTGGCGGTGGGGTACTTGGCGGCATCGAACCACTTGTCGCTGGTCAGATGGTCGTAGAACTGGTCGGCCAGCGCGCTCAGGCCGGTCAGCGGCAGGGTGACCTGCACGCTCGAGGCGGACACCTTGTCGGCGTCATACACCAGGGTGCCGTCGGCCTGGCCGAAGTTGGCGCTCGGGTTGGAAAAGCCGAAGTGGTTCCAGCTGGCCAGCACATTGGTGTGGCCGGGGTCGAGCTTGTAGGTCACCGGCGCGGCGAAGGCGGAACCGGCGAAGGCGAACAAAGCGGCGACGAGCAGGGTCTTGCGCATGGGAAATCTCCAGGTGGTGGGGTCAGAGGATGCGTGCGGCTTCGTCGAAGCCCAGGCGCGGGGAACGCGGGAAAAGGCTGGCGGGGTCGCCATGGCCCAGATTGACCAGGATGTCGGACTTGATCGCGGTGCCGGCGAAGAACGCGTCGTCGACCTTGGCGCTGTTGAAGCCGGTCATCGGCCCCGCGTCCAGGCCGAGCGCACGCGCGGCGAGGATCAGGTAGCCCGCCTGCAGGCTGGCGTTGCGCAGCGCAGGCTTGCCGCGGTTCTCGCGCGGGCCGTCGAACCAGGCCTTGGCGTCGGTATGCGGGAACAGGAACGGCAGCTTCTCGTGGAAGTCTTCATCGCGGCCGATGATCACCGTGACCGGCGCCGCCATCGTCTTGGCGTAGTTGCCCTCGTCCAGCGCCGGACCCAGCTTGGCCTTGGCCTCGGCGGACTTCACGAACACGAAGCGGGCCGGGGTGGTGTTGGCCTGGGTGGGGCCGAACTTCAGCAGGTCGTACAGCTGGCGCAGCGTCTCGTCGCTGACCTCGCCACCGAAGGCGTTGTAGGTGCGGGCGGTGCGGAACAGCTGGTCCAGCGAAGCGGCGTCGAGGGCTTGGGGCATGGGAAACCTGCGGCAGAAGAGGACGGAGCCCGATGTCCCGGGCCAGCGAATGCGGGGGCAGTGTAGAGTGTCCTGACTATGGCAACATCCAGCCGTCCCGGAACGGATTGTTTTAACCAGTGGAACGGAAAAGCCCCGTGACGGCCGATTCGACCCGCCTCTGCACGCTCACCGACGGCCATGCCGGCAACGTGCGCCAGGCGCAGGCGCTGGCACGCGCGCTGGGTCAGGCCGCACAGGACATCGTGCTGGCCCGGCACGCGCCCTGGCGCTGGCTGGCACCGAGAAAACTGCCCGGCAGCGCGCAGGCCTTCGGCCCCGCGTTCCGCGCCGCCTGGGACGCGCCGCCCGCGCTGGCCATCGGCTGCGGTCGCCAGGCCGCGCTGGCGACGCGCCTGCTGCGCGAGCGCGGCAGCCGCGTGATCCAGATCCTCGACCCGCGCATCGATCCCTCGCATTGGGACCTGGTCATCGCGCCGGCGCACGACGGACTCACCGGCCCAAACGTACTCACCCTGCTCGGCAGCCTGAATCCGGTGGACGAGGCGTGGCTGACCGATGCGCGCGAGGCGTTCCCGGCGTTCGCCGCCCTGCCCTCACCGCGCACGGCGATCCTGGTCGGTGGCGGCAGTGCGCACTACGCCTTCGACATCGCCGCGTTCGAGCGCCTCGCCGCCCGTCTCAATGAGGCCGCGACGGATGGAAGCCTGCTGGTGACGACCTCGCGCCGCACGCCGGCCGATGTCGTCGCCGCGCTTCGCCAACGTTTCGCATCGCGCGCCGATACGGTGCTCTGGTGCGATGCGTCCGACGGCCCCAATCCCTATGCCGGCCTGCTGGCCTGGGCCGACCGCATCGTCTGCACGCCGGATTCGGTCAACATGCTGTCCGAAGCTTGCGCCACCGCGGCACCGGTGCAGGTGTTCGAACCGGAACGCGTCGGCGGGCGCCCGCGTCGCTTCCTGGACGCCTTGCAGCAGCGTGGACGCATCCGCGCCTTGAACGGCGCGATCGCACCGTTCGCCGTCGAACCGCTGCGGGAAACCGCGCGCATCGCAGCGGACGTGCACGCACGACTGATGCGCTGACGCCTCAGGCCGTCGCGTCGAAATCCAGGCCATGCGCTGACGTCGTCCGCATCACGAGCGCACGCGCGGCGGCCAGCGCAGCGTTCTCCACCAGCAGGCGTGGACGCCGGTCCAGCGTGCAGGCCAGCCCCTCGGCCACGAAGGTCGCATGCACGGCATCCAGCGCGGCCGCCTGCTCCAGCGACAGCACCCCGGCTTCCGCGAGCGCGACCAGCAGGCCCGGCGTATCGCGCGGGCGCTGCAGGCCGGGGCGACGGCCGGCATCGCGCAGCACCAGGTACTGCAGCAGGAACTCGAGGTCGACCAGGCCACCGGCGCCCTGCTTGAGATCGAAGCGCGCGGCATCGCTGCGGTCGAGTTCCGCGCGCATGCGCGCGCGCATCTTCACCACCTCGGCGCGCAGGCCCTCCGCATCGCGCGTCGCCGCCAGCGTGGTGCTGTGGATCGCTTCGAACGCATCGCGCAGCGACAGGTCGCCCGCCATCGCGCGCGCGCGTACCAGCGCCTGGTGCTCCCAGGTCCACGCACGATCGCGCTGGTATTCGGTGAAGCTGGCCAGCGACGACACCAGCAGTCCTTTCGCACCGTCCGGACGCAGGCGCACATCGACGTCGTACAGCCGGCCCGCCGCGGTGACCGCGCCGAGCAGGGCGACGATCTTCTGCGCCAGCCGCGCATACCAGCGCCCGGCTTCGAGCGCACGCGTTCCGTTCGACTCCGCACCGGCCGGCGCATCGAACAGGAACACCAGATCCAGATCGGAACCGAAACCCAGCTCCTCACCGCCCAGGCTGCCGTAGCCCACGATGGCGAAGCGTCCGTCCGGCACCGTGCCGTGCGCGGCGACGACATCGCGCGTCGCCACCTGCAGGACGACGCGCACGACTTCATCGGCCAGCCACGCCAGCTGGCGCACGCTGTCGCGCGCCGCCTGCCGTCCGTCCAACGCCGCCAGCGCGACGCGGAAGCTCAGGGCCAGGCGCCGCTCGTTCAACACGCGCAGGCAGGCCTCGGGGTCGTCCTCGAGCAATGCCGCTTCGCACTCCGCGCGCAGCTCGGCGCGATCGGGCATGGGACCGGCGACGCGTGTATCCAGCAGTTCGTCCAGCAGCAGCGGGTACTGCGCCAGGCGCTCGGCCAGCAATGCGCTGCGCGCGAGTACGTCGACCAGCCGTGCGAGCGCACTGGGTTGTTCATCCAGCAGGGCGAGATAGCTGGCGCGCCGCAGGATCGCCTGCAGCAGCGGCAACACGCGACGCAGCGCGGCATCGGGCTGGCGCGAGCGCACGCAGGCGTCGAGCAACGACGGCACGACACGATCGAGACGCGCACGCGCGGCATCGGACAGCGCGCGCACGCCGCCGGACTGCGCGAACTCGCGCAATGCGTGGTCCGCGCTTCCGGGATCCGTGAAGCCCGATGCCGCCAGCGGTGACGCATCGCCGCCCTCCGGCAAGGCGCGCCAATACACCGCCAGCGCACCCGGTTCCGCATCCCGCTGCCGCGGTGCGAGCAACTCCGCGAACTCCGCCGACACCCGCGCGCGCTGTTCGTCCAGGGCGGCGCGCAGGGCGTCCCAGTCCGGATAGTCCAGTCCGCGTGCGATGCGATGGCGGTCCAGCGCGTCGTCCGGCAATGCATGGGTCTGCGCATCGCGCAGCATCTGCAGGCGATTCTCCAGACGCCGCAGGAAGCGGTAGGCCTGCGCCAGCATCTCGCCTTCCTCCGGCGAGACCTGGCGCGTCGCCACCAGCGCCGGCAGCGCCACCCGCAAACGCCGTTCGCGCAGCGCCGCTTCGCGCCCGCCGCGGATCAGCTGCAGCGCCTGCACAAGGAACTCGATCTCGCGGATGCCGCCCGGACCCCGCTTGATGTCGTCGGCCAGTTCGCGGCGCGCGACCTCGGCGGCGATGGCCGCCTTCATTTCGCGCAGGCCATCGAGCGCGGTGTAGTCCAGATAGCGCCGGTAGACGAACGGGCGCAGCGATTCCAGCCACTGCTCGCCCGCCTCGATGTCGCCGGCCACGGCGCGCGCCTTCAGCCAGGCATAGCGTTCCCAGTCGCGTCCTTCGCGCTGGAAGTACTGGTCCATGCCCGTGAACGAGAGCGCCACGCGCCCAGCGTTGCCGAACGGCCGCAGGCGCAGGTCGACGCGATGGCAGAAGCCATCCGCCGTCAGCTCGTCCAGCAGCTTCGCCAGGCGCTGGCCCAGCCGCATGAAGTAGTCCTCGGCCGCGAGCGCACGCGCACCGTCGGATTCGCCGCCTTGCGGATACGCGTAGACCAGATCGATGTCGGAGGAAAAATTGAGTTCGCCACCGCCCAGCTTGCCCAGGCCGAACACCACCAGCCGCTGGACACTGCCGTCCGGCGCACGCACCACGCCGTGGCGTTGCGCGAACTCGGCCTCCAGCGCCTCGAGCGCGGTCTGCAGGCAGACCTCGGCCAGGCGCGTGGTGCCAGCCAGCGTGTCGTCGACGGTGTCGAGGCCATGCACATCGCGCCACACCAGGCGCGTCGATTCGGCGGTGCGATAACGACGCAGCAACTCGGGCCACTGCGCGGTGTTGTCCGCGACCAGCGCCGGCACCGGCCAGGGTGCGGCGCCGTCGTCGCGAAACAGGGTCGCCAGCAGGTCGGGTTGCCGACGCAATGTTTCCAGGGCGAAATCGCTGGTGGCGATCACGCGCGATACGCGTTCGACATTGCCAGGATCGGCCAGCAGCGCATCCGATGAAGTCGACGCGGCGCGCAAGCGCGCCAGGCCGCGTTCGGTTAGTGCATCGCGTTCGGCATCGGGGAACAGGGTCGCATCGTTCATGGCGACCGATTGTGGCACGCGGCCAAGGCGCTCGTTATGCCGCCTGCGACAGGTCCGGCAACGCGGCCTCGTGCTGCAGGGACAGGCCGAACTGCTCCGCCATGTGCTTCAGCAGCACCGGCTTCACCTGGTCCATCCCGCCGGGGCCGCCGAGGTCGGCCAGCGAGACGACCTGCAGGCCCTGGTAGCCGCAGGGATTGATGCGGTGGAACGGCTCCAGGTCCATCGCGATGTTGAAGGCCAGGCCATGGAAGGTGCAGCCGCGGCGCACGCGGATGCCCAGCGCGCCGATCTTCGCGCCGGCGACGTAGACGCCGGGCGCACCGTCCTTGCGCACGGCGTCGATGTTCCATTCGGCCAGCGTGTCGATCATCGCCTGCTCGATCTTGCAGACGTACTCGCGCACGCCCACTTTCAGGCGTTTCAGGTCGAACAGCGGGTACGCCACGATCTGGCCGGGGCCGTGGTAGGTCACCTGGCCGCCGCGGTCGACGTGCACCACCGGGATGTCGCCCGGCGCCAGCACGTGCTCGTCCTTGCCGGCCTGGCCCAACGTGAACACCGGATCGTGTTCGACCAGCCACAGCTCGTCGACGGTGGCGTCGGTACGCGCGTCGGTGAAGCGCTGCATGGCGCGCCACACCGGTTCGTACGGCTGGCGACCCAGCTCGCGGACGATGCAGGGCGCGCTCACAGCGTCCACTTCACTTCCGGATGATCGCGCAGCGCGTTGTGGGCGGCGTCGTACTGCGCGCGGTCATCGGCACGGAAGCGGATGCGCACCGAGACGTACTTGCCGTTGCTCGAGTGCTTCCACGAAATGTCTTCGTGCAGGACGTCCACGCCGGCCGATTCCAGCAGGCGCGGCAGTTCGGTCTCCAGGCCGGTGCCGGCGGTGCCCATCGCGCTGAGCTCGAAGGTGCCGGGGAACTGGAAGCCGTGTTCGGGGTTGTCGGATTTGATTTCCATGCGGGAATTATTGGGACGCGGCGCGTGAAAGCCAAGCCGCGGGCCCGGAAACGCGGAGGGCCGCCCTGGGGCGGCCCTCCGGCAGGCAGCGGTCGCGGCTCAGCGCGCCAGCTGCACCAGGCTGGACGAGACCCAACCCTTGTTGCCGAGTTCGTCCTCGACTTCCCACATGACGCCCTCCTTGTTGCCGGTGGGGTACAGCATCATGCCGGGGTCCAGGTCGCGTACCGCCTTGCCGGTGCCCTTGGCATTGGCGAACAGGCGGCCGGGCTTGGTCATTTCCACCGCCTGCTGGGCGTTGGACGCCGACGCGTTGCCGGACAGGCCGCCCAGCTCGCTGACCAGGTTGGTGTAGGCCTGCAGGTAGGCCAGCGTGATCACCTGGCCGATCTCGGTGTTGGCGTAGCCGCTGGCGCCGCCGCCGCCCCAGTGGCTGCCGGTGAACAGGCTGCCGCCCGCACCCCAGCCGATGTCGGTCTTCTTGGCGCTGCCCTCGGCCATCGCGACCTGCTCGGACGAGCGCACGTCGGTGACGGTCAGGACGACGTCGGCGGTCTTCTTCTTGAAGTCCAGCCCGCCGACCACGCGACCGACGTTGCCGCCCACCAGCCCGCCCAGCAGGCCGCTGATGGCGTTGCCGCCGGCGTTGCTGTTCTGCGAGATCAGGTCGGGCACCAGCACGTAGTCCGCCGCGCGGATCTGGCCCTTGCCGAGATTGGAGCGGTTGCGCAGCTCGCCGCTGGCCGCCAGGTCGCGCTCGGCCATCGCCGCGCCCATGCCCGCGCCGCGATCGACGAGGGTGAAGCAGCGCGACTTGTTGACGAACACCTTGATCAGCTTCGACGGCGCCGGCAGCTGCTGGCCGCTCCACCAGTTCACGCCGTCCTCCGGCTCGATCACCGAGATCGTGCCCAGCGGCTTGGAGCAGGTCGGGATCTCGGCCGTCTGCTGCTTGCGCTGGTCCTGTGCGCTCTGGCGCTGCGCGAAGGCGGGCGCCGCGGCGGCCGCCATCAGCATGCAGGCCGTCGCCAGTACCGTATGTCGTGTTCCCCTGTTCACTCGTGCATCTCCTTGAAAAGTGGTGATCCGCATGGCGCGGGTTATTCCGTGGGCCGGGCGAAAGACGCTGTCGCGTCGCATCTCCCGGGCCCGATGATAGGCGATGGTGGCCGTCCTTCCCGCTAGGCACGCAAAGAGTGAGAGGTGGCGGCCAGCGGCGGCCGGGGCGCACGGCTTCGCGTTCAGGCGCGATAATCGCGCGCCCTCCCCTCGAGTCCCCCTGTGGCCTACCTGCTCATCAGCGTCGCCTGCAGCGTGCTGGTCTCCGTGCTGCTCAAGCTGATGCAGCGGCGCGGCATCGACACCGCCCAGGGCATCACCTGGAACTACCTGGCCGCCTCGCTGCTGTGCTTCGGCCTGCTGGACCCGCCGTTGGCCACGCTGACGCACGCCGGCGCCCCCTGGGCCGAACTGGCGCTGCTGGCGCTGCTGCTGCCCGGCATCTTCCTGGCGCTGTCGGCGTCGGTACGCGCGGCCGGCATCGTGCGCACCGACATCGCGCAGCGGATGTCGCTGGTGCTGTCGCTGCTGGCGGCGTTCCTGTGGTTCGGCGAACAGGCCAACGCACTGCGCATCGCCGGCCTCGTGCTGGGCGTGGCGGCGATCGCCTGCCTGGTGGCGCGGCCGGAGCGCGGCACGCGCAGCGACGGCTGGCAGGCCTGGGCCTTGCCGCTGCTGGTGCTGGTCGGCTACGCGAGCGTGGACGTGCTGCTCAAGCGGCTGGCGGCTGCGGGCACGCCGTTCGCCGCCTCGCTGCAGGTCGCGTTCGTCGCGGCGTTTACGGTGATGCTGCTCGTGCAGGGACTGCGCGCCTGGCGCAATCAGGCCCTGCCGACGCGCGCGGCGCTGGGCGCCGGCCTGCTGCTGGGCACGCTGAACTTCGCCAACATCCTGTTCTACGTGAAGGCGCATCGCGCGCTGCCGGATCATCCGGCGGTGGTGTTCTCGATGATGAACATCGGTGTGGTGGTACTCGGCACGCTCGTGGGCGTGTTCGGCTTCGGCGAGCGACTCAGCCGCCTCAACCTGCTGGCCATTCCGCTGGCGATCATCGCCATCGGCCTGATCGCCGCCGGCATCGGCTGACGCCGGACAAGAAGAAGCCGGCGTTCGCCGGCTTCTTCATCCTCATGGGGCGGGACGGATCACTCCGACTCCCACCACATCCAGAACGCATCCCACAGGCGCTTGAAGAAGCCGGCCTCTTCGATCGCCGTGATCGCCACCAGCGGCGACTGCGCGACGACCTTGCCGTCCAGCGTGACCTTCACGGTGCCGATGGCCTGGCCCTGCGTGATCGGCGCGACCAGCGTCTTGGGCACGTCCATCGTCGGCTTCAAATCGCCATAGCGGCCACGCGGCACGCTGACCAGCATCGGCTGGGCGACGCCCAGTTGTACTTCCTTGGTCTGGCCCTTCCAGACGCGCTGGCTGGCGATGACCTTGCCCGGTTCGTACAGGCGGTGCGTTTCGTAGAAGCGGAAACCCCAGTTGAGCAGCGCCAGGCTGTCATCGGCGCGCTGCTTTTCGGAGGTGGAGCCCATGACCACGGCGACCAGCCGCTGGTCGCCACGCTTGGCCGAGCTCATCAGGCAGTAGCCGGCAGCCGAGTGGTGACCGGTCTTGATGCCGTCCACGCTGGCGTCGCGCCACAGCAGCAGGTTGCGGTTCGGCTGGGTGATCGTGCCGACCGTGAATTCCTTGATCTTGTTGAACGCGTACTGCTCGGGGTAATCGCGGATGAAGGAGCGTCCCAACAGCGCCAGGTCGTACGCGGTCGAGTAGTGCTCCGGCGCCGACAGGCCGTGCGCGTTGACGAAGTGCGAACCCTTCATGCCGATCTGCGCGGCGTAGTTGTTCATCAGCGACGCGAAGGCTTCCTGGCTGCCGGCCGCGTGTTCGGCCAGCGCGATGGCGGCGTCGTTGCCCGACTGCACGGCCATGCCCTTTTCCATGTCCAGCAGCGGCGCGGTCTTGTTGACGGCGAAGCCGCTGTAGCTGCCGTCGGTGCCTGCACCGCCCTCGCGCCAGGCGCGCTCGCTCATCATCACCTGATCGTCGGGCTTGATCTTGCCGTTCTTCTGCTCGGCCGCCAGCACGTACGACGTCATCACCTTGGTGATGCTGGCCGGCTCGACGCGTTCGTTGTAGTTCTCGCCCGCCAGCACCTGGCCGGTGATGTAGTCCACGAGCACCCACGCGGTGGCGGTGGGCTTGGGCGGCGGCGGGATCTCGACAGGCGCGGCGGGCGCGGCAGCGGCAGGCGCCGGGGTCGGCGCGGGCGTCTGGGCGATGGCCAGGCCCATGGCGGTGGTCGCGAGCGCGGCGAGGGCGAAACGGAACTTCATCGGCGGAAAACTCCTGGCAAGGCCGTGGGCCTGACGATTCAAGGCCGATATTGTAGGGATGCCGGCCCGTTCGTGGGTTGGAAGAACGTAAAAAACCAGCGGTTTCCCGCGACTATTCGCGCACCAGTTGCGGCCGGCCGAAGCCCAGGCCCGCGATGCGGCCCGCCAGCGCTTCCGCCGTCGCGGCATCCGGCGCACCGACGCGCAGCCGCCACAGGGTGCCCCCGTTGCCGGGCACGTCGGTCAACCGCGCATCGGCGATGCCGGCGGCCGCCAGGCGGGCGAGCGCCCGGTCGGCGTTATCCCGGCTGGAGAAACTGGCGACCTGCAATTGCAGCGGCGACGGCGCAACGACGGTCGCGACAGGTGCCGCGGGTGCGGGGACAGGCGTCGACGACACCGCCGGTGCGGCGGCGCCGCCGGGCTTGCCGGTCGCCACGCGCACGCCGTTGGCCTGCATCCACTGTTCGAAGCCCTGCGCGGTCGCGGTCGTAGCCGTGGCCGAGGGCAGCCGGTCGACCAGCGCGTCCATCGCCGACGGCACCGGTGCGGTCACGGCGGGCGCCGTGGGCGCCTCGGCCAGCGCGCGGCCATCCGGGGCCAGGCCACGCACTTCCACCCGGCCGGTGCCACGCTGGGTGATGCCCAGCCTCACCGCGGCGGCGTAGCTCAGATCAATCACGCGTCCCTCGTGGAAGGGGCCACGATCGTTCACGCGGACGACGACCGACTTGCCGTTGTCCAGGTTGGTGACGCGCGCGAAGCTCGGCAGCGGCAGCGACTTGTGCGCCGCGCTGTAGGCGTACATGTCGTACACCTCCTGGTTGGAGGTGCGCCGGCCATGGAACTTGTTGCCGTAATACGACGCCGTGCCCTGCTCCACGTAATCGTCGA
Source organism: Pseudoxanthomonas sp. CF385 (assembly GCF_900104255.1). Taxonomy (NCBI): domain Bacteria; kingdom Pseudomonadati; phylum Pseudomonadota; class Gammaproteobacteria; order Lysobacterales; family Lysobacteraceae; genus Pseudoxanthomonas; species Pseudoxanthomonas sp. CF385. The sequence continues at coordinate 789,547 of NZ_FNKZ01000001.1, read as the reverse complement.
CGCGATCGAGCACGCGGTACTGCTTGCCGAGCACCGTGTACGGCGACTTGTTGCCCACGCGCGAACGGGCTTCGGCCGTGACGACGGGCTCACGGATGCAGTCCAGATCAGGGACGTGGTCGGGCGTGGTATCGGCCACGCCGGGCTTGTACAGGCCACCGGCCTTGTAGTCGCCGCGCGTGGAGAGGTCTTCCTGCGCGGGCGCGTAGCGCGAGCAGTCCTTGCCGGGCGCCGGGCGCGACGACGCGGTGGGCGACGTGGCCGTGCCACCGGAGAGCGGGGACGACGGCGACTTCTTCGGTGCCGTGCTGCACGCGGCCAGGGCGACGGCGAGCAACGGCAGCGCAAGCCACCTCATGCCGGCGGAATCTCGCGGCCGGCGATCGCCTGCGACAACTGGTACACGGCCATCGCGTACATCTTGGAATTGTTGTAGCGGGTGATCGCGTAGTAGTTCTGGAAGCCCAGCCAGTACTGCTTGCCGTCGGCGCCGTCCAGCTGCACCAGTGTGGCGGTCGCGTCGGGCACCACCGGATCGAGCGGGCGATAGCCCTTCTCGGCCAACTGCGCCAGCGTGTAGTCCGGCGTCCAGGTCTCCGGGTTGAACTCCGCGTAGCCGTCCTGCAGCTGCGCGCGTGCGACCACGGCACCGCCGGGCACCCAGCCACCGCGCTCGCCGCCCTTCTTGCGGAAGTAGTTGGCGATGGAGGCGAAGATGTCCGGATACGTCGTGAAGAGATCGCGGCGGCCGTCGCCGTTGCCGTCCACCGCGAACTCGCGGTAGCTCGACGGCATGAACTGGCCCAGCCCCATCGCGCCCGCGTAGCTGCCGGTCAACGTGGCGATGTCCAGCTGCTCCTCGCGGCCCAGCGCGAACAGCTGCGCCAGTTCGTCGCGGAAGAACTGCTCGCGGCGGTACTCGTAGGCGACGCGCTCGGGATTGCCGCTGCGCGGATAGCGGAAGGCCAGCGTGTACAGCGCATCCAGCACCTTGTGCCGGCCGGTGAACCCGCCGTAGTTGGTCTCCACGCCGATGATCGAGACGATCACTTCCGGTGGCACGCCGTACTGCTGCTCGACGCGCGCGAGTTCGTCGCGGTGCTGGGCGAGGAACGCCCGCCCGCCGTCGATGCGCGTCTGGGTGAGGAAGCCCACGCGGTACTCGCTCCACGACTTCACCCGCTCGGCGGGCCGCGACATGGCCGCGACCACGCTGTCGAGGAACTGTGCCTTGCCCAGCGTCGCCTCGATGTCGGCCGGCGCGATGCCGTACTTCGCCGCGGTGTCGCGCACGAACTGTGCGCGTGCGGTGGGGAAGTCGACCGGCGCGAGCGCCTCCGGCGGCACGTCGGCCACGCGCTCCACCGAGGTCTCGGCAGGCGTTTTCGTCGCATCGGCGGGAGGAGTCGCCGAGGAACCCGGCGGCGGCGGTTGCGGTGTGGCGCAGGACGCAAGGGCCAGCACCAACAGACAGGGAAGTACGCGTCGCATCATCGGCGCGAGGGTAGCACGCGATTTTCCGTGCAGGGTGAACAGAGCGCAGCGCGGCGTGCGCTCAATACCCGTGCACGGGCCGGTGCGCACGCACCGCCATCACCAGGCCCAGGCCGGCGAGCAACGACACCGCCGACGTGCCGCCGTAACTCAGCAACGGCATCGGCACGCCCACCACCGGCAACAGGCCCGAGACCATGCCGCCGTTGACGATCACGTAGACGAACAGCGCCATGCCCAGCGTGCCGGCGACCAGGCGCGAGTACGTGTCGCGCGCATCCATCGCGATCCACAGGCAGCGGCCGACGACAAACAGGTACAGCAGCAGCACCACGGCCACGCCTACCCAGCCGAACTCCTCCGACAGCACGGAGAAGATGAAGTCGGTGGTGTGCTCGGGCAGGTAATCCAGGTGCGACTGCGAACCCTGGCCCCAGCCTTTGCCGGTCCAGCCGCCACCGCCGATCGCGATCTTGGACTGCAGGATGTTCCAGCCCGCGCCCAGCGGATCGTTCTCCGGATCGCGGAAGGTCAGGATGCGGTTCTGCTGGTATTCGCGCAGGAAAGAGAACCAGGAGATGGGCGCGAACATCACCAGCCCCACGGCGGTGCCACCGAGCACGCCCGCGGTGATGAACCACCACCACGACAGGCCCGCCAGGTAGAGGCCGAACACACCGCTGGCCGCGACCAACATGGCCGTGCCGAAGTCGGGCTGCAGCAGGATCAGGCCGGTCGGCAGGCCGATCAGCAACGCGGACACCATCGTCGTGCGCCAGCCCGGCGGCAGCGGCTCGCGGTGGAGGTACCAGGCCAGCATCATCGGCAATGCGATCTTCAGCAGCTCCGAGGGTTGCAGGTAGAAGAACTTCAGGTCGATCCAGTGCGCACCGTGCTTGCCGGTGCCGATGAACAGCACCAGCACCAGCGGCACCAGCGCGACCGCGAACACGCCCGGCGTCCACGCGCGCAAGCGCACCGGAGTGACGCGCGACAACGCCCACATCGCCGCCAGGCCCACGCCGAAACGCACGCCCTGCGCCAGCACGAGCCGCGCACCGAGCGCTTCGCCGCCGGCGCTGTACAGCACGGCCAGGCCGACCGCCATCAGCGCCAGCAGCGCGCCCAGCAGCGGCCAGTCCAGCGTGCGCAGCAGGTAACGCAGCAGGTCCAGTCCCCAGCGCAACAGGTCGGTCATCGGCGCGCTCCCTGCGGTGCGGAGGGGGACGTCGCCGACGGCGGCGGGGTGGCCGGCACCGCGGCGGGTGCGGCCGGCGGCGCGACCGTGGCGTCCGGCGTGATGGGTACGCCTGCCGGGTCCACCTGCTCCGGCATCTTGCCGAGCAGGTAGGCGTCGAAGATCTTGCGCGCCATCGGCCCGGCGGTGCTGCCACCGTAACCGCCGCCTTCGACCGCGATGGCGATGGCGATCGTCGGGTTGTCGGCCGGCGCGAAGCCGACGAACAGCGAACGATGACGCAGGTGCATCGGCAGGCTGCGCGGATCGACCGCCGCCGTGCCGCGACGGCTGATCACCTGCGCGGTGCCGGTCTTGCCCGCCATCAGGTACGCCGCGCCCTGCGCCACGCGCCAGCCGGTACCGCCCGGCTGCATGGTGTCCTGCATGCCCAGCCGCACGACCGCGACGTTCTGCGGATTCGGACTGATCGGAACCGGCCGCGGTTGCGGCGTCGGTTCCCAGGGACGATCGAAGCCGACGCGCGACTGCGCCACCAGGTGCGGACGACGCAGTTCGCCGCTGGCGATGCCGGCAGTGGCGCGCACCAGCTGCAGCGGCGTCACCTTCCAGTCGCCCTGGCCGATGGCGACATTGACGGTATCGCCGGGATACCAGCGTTCCTTGCGCGCCTTCAGCTTCGCCTGCGGCGACGGCAGGATGCCGCCGATCTCGCCGCGCAGGTCGATGCCGGTGGGCTCACCGAAACCGTAGGACGCCATGTACTCGTCGAACTGCTGGATGCCCAGGTCAAGCGCCAGGCGGTAGTAGTAGGTATTGACCGACTGCGAGATCGATTTGCGCAGGTTGGTCACGCCATGGCCGCGCCTGCTGGCATCGCCCCAGCCGCGACTCGTGCCCGGCAGGTAGAACATGCCGGTCGACACTACCGTGTCTTCCGGCGTGCGCTTGCCGCTGTCCAGGCCGGCCAGGGCGATCAACGGCTTCAGCGTCGAACCCGGCGCCACGCCGCCCAATACCAGGCGGTTGAACTGCGGCCGCGAGGGATTGTCGTTGAGGGACCTGAAATCCTTGCTGGAAATGCCGTTGACGAACAGGTTGGGGTCGTAGCTCGGCAGGCTGACCATGGCCAGCACTTCGCCGGTACGCGGATCGACCGCGATGGCCGAACCCTCCAGCTCGCCGAAGGCATCGACGATGGCCTGCTGCAGCGTCGCATCCACGCTCAACCGCAGGTCCGTGCCGGCCTGGGCAGGCACGCGGCCGACCACGCGCAGCGCGCGGCCCTCCACGTTGGTCTCGACCTTCTCGTAGCCGATGCGCCCGCGCAACTGCTCGTCGTAATAGCGCTCCAGACCGGTCTTGCCGATATGGGTCAGCGCGCTGTTGATCTCGCCGAGCTGCTCCAGGTCCTTCTCGTCGACGCGGCCCACGTAGCCGACGATGTGCGCGAAGAGGTCGCCATAGGGGTAGCGCCGGGTCAGGTAGGGCACCAGCTCTACGCCGGGGTAGCGCCAGCGGTCCACCGCGAAGCGCGCCATTTCCTCTTCGGACACGCGCAGCTTCAGGGTGATCGGGCGGAAGCCGCGCGACGCCTTGCGCGTGTCCTCGAAGCGCGCGATGTCTTCGGGCGAGAGCGCGATGATCTTGCCGAGGTCGGCGACGAGCTTCGCCGGCTCCTTCACCTTGTCGGGCGTGATGTCGAGGCGGAACGCGGGCACGTTCTCCGCCAGCAACCGGCCGTTGCGGTCGTAGATGGTGCCGCGGCCGGGCACGACGGGGCGCGGGCGGATGCGGTTGGCCTCCGAGCGCGTGGCGTATTCGTCGTGGTCCAGCACCTGCAGCTTGAAGTACCAGGCCGCCAGTGCGACGAGGCAGGCGCCGACGACGGCGAAACCGATCACCGCCCGGCGGCGGAACTGGTCGGCCTCGGCATGCGGATTCTTGCTGCGCCGGCGCAGGCCCGCCATCGCTCAGCCCCGCTTGCGGCGGCCGAGCCGCAGCGCATCCATCAGCACGAACAGCGGCGGCCAGAACAACATGCCCACGGCCGGTGCCCACCAATACGTCCACGGCAGCGTCGGTTCGCCGAGCGCCAGGTGGACCACGGCGGTCACGATGCGATCGTTGAGCAACAGGCCGCCGATGGCCAACGCCTGCTGCGATATCGGGAAGAAGCGCAGTCGCGCACGGAAGCGCTGCAGGATGAAGGCCATGATGAGCAGGCGCAGCGCCTGTTCGCCCAGCAGCGTGCCGAACATGAGGTCGGCGATGAGGCCGATGACGACGGCGAAACCGAGGCCCGCACTGTCCGGCGCTTCGATCACCCAGTAGGCCAGCACGAGCGCGACCCAGTACGGGCGCAGCGGCTGCAGCAGGTCCGGCAGCGGCAGCAGGCCCAGCAACAACGCGACAACGAAGCTCAACGGCATCAGCCACCCGGTGCGTGCGCGGCTCATCGCTGCGGCTCCTGCGGTGGCGTTTCGGTGCGTCGCGGCGTCGCGTTGAGCCCCTCTCCCCTCGGAAGAGAGGTTGGGGTGGGGGTCGGGGCGTTCGCGGGGCGCGGAGCTTGCGGGGACACCGTCGCGGGCGCGGATACGTTCTGGTTGCCCACGCCATTTCCGCCTTCGTTGCCCCTCTCCCCAGCTTCTCTCCCGGCGGGAGAGGGGCTTTGAGTCGTCGGCGTGGCAGGCATCTGCGTATCCGCACCCTGCTGAGGAGCGGCGGTCTCAGGCAGGAAGCGCTCGGGATCGGCCGGCGGCAACGGCTGCGGCGGCGCCGATTTCAGCAGCAGGACATCGCGGCCGCGGTCCAGGCGCGCAGACGGGGTGACGTCGCCGACAAGGAACGCATGGCTGTCGTCCGGACGGAGTGCGGTCACCTTGCCGACCGGGAAGCCGGCCGGAAAACGCCCGCCCAGCCCCGAGGTCACCAGGAGGTCGCCGACTTCCACGCCGGCATTGAGCGGCACATCGGCCAGCTCCAGCAGGTCGCTGCGGCCGCGGCCATAGACGATCAGGCGCACGCCGTTGCGCGCGACCACGACCGGCACGGCATGGTCGGGATCGGTCAGCAGCAGCACGGTGGCGTGCGCCGGCGTGGTGTCGATGATCTGGCCCATCAGGCCGCCCGCATCGATCACTGCCTGGCCCAGGGTGGCGCCGTCGCGGCTACCGGCGTCCAGCACCAGCCGCTGCCGCCCCGGGGCGAGGTCGATGTCGAGCACGGGCGCCAGCTGTACATCCAGGCCGCGCGAGGTCTTCACGCCGAGCAGTGCCCGCAGCTGCGCGTTGTCCGCGGCCGCGGTCTGCAGGCGTGCCAGGCGCGCATTGGCCACCAGCATCTCGTTGCGCAGCCGGCGGTTCTCTTCGGTCAGGCCCGTGCGCGTCGCGGCATCGTCCTGCACGCGCGTGGTGAGGCGGCCCGGCAGGCCCGCCAGCCACCACAGCGGCTGGGTGACGACGTTGGTCTGGGCGCGGAGCTGCGACAGCCAGCCGCCGCGATGGTCGAGGACGACCAGGGCGATCGTCAGCGCCAGGTACGCGAGCAGCCGCAACGTGCTGGCGACTTCACCGGGGCGGGATGCGACGGGAGGACCGGCGTAGGAAGGCACTGGGGGGCCGTCAGGAGGAAGGTCGGCGGCGACGCCGCCCGCAGGGAACAAGGGTAACGCGCACTTCGGCGGGAAGGCGTGGACGGACCGGTTCCGTTCCGCCGGTGGCGCGCATCCGCGAGCCCCTCCCCTGTACCGCCCGCGAGGCGGGCGGCCTTACCGCTACGCCGCTCACTCCGGCGCGAAGAACTCGTTGCCGTGCATGTCGACCAGTTCCAGCGCACGGCCACCGCCACGCGCCACGCACGTCAGCGGATCGTCGGCCACCTGCACGTGCAGGCCGGTCTCCTCGCTGATCAGGCGGTCCAGGTCGCGCAGCAGCGCGCCGCCACCGGTCAGCACGATGCCGCGCTCGGCCACGTCGGCGCACAGCTCCGGCGGGGTCTGCTCCAGCGCCAGCTTGACCGCGCTGACGATGCCGGAGAGCGGCTCGTGCAGGGCTTCCAGCACTTCGTTGGAATTGATCTTGATCATCTTCGGCACGCCCTCGGCGAGGTTGCGCCCGGAGATTTCCATTTCCTGCACCTCGGCCTGCGGGTAGGCGCAGCCGATCTCCAGCTTGATGCGCTCGGCGGTGGCTTCGCCGATCAGCATGCCGTGGTTGCGACGCACGTAGTTGGTGATGAATTCGTCGAAGCGGTCGCCGCCGATGCGGACCGACTGCGAGTAGACGATGCCGTTCAGCGAGATGACGGCGACCTCGGTGGTGCCGCCGCCGATATCGATGACCATCGAGCCGCGCGCTTCGGTCACCGGCATGCCGGCGCCGATCGCGGCCGCCATGGGCTCTTCGATCAGGTAGACATCACGCGCACCGGCTTCTTCGGCCGATTCCTTGATGGCGCGGCGCTCGACCTGGGTGGAGCCGGCCGGCACGCAGACCAGCACGCGCGGGCTGGGGCGCAGGAAGCGCGACTTGTGCACCTTCTTGATGAAGTACTTCAGCATCGCCTCGGTGTAGGTGAAGTCGGCGATCACGCCGTCCTTCATCGGGCGGATGGTGGTGATGTGGCCCGGGGTACGGCCGAGCATCTGCTTGGCCTCCGCGCCCACCGCCGCGACCGAGCGCGACCCGCCGATGGCGCGGTCCTGGCGCACCGCCACGACCGAGGGCTCGTTCAGCACGATGCCCTGCCCGCGCACGTAGATCAGGGTGTTGGCCGTGCCCAGGTCGATGGACAGGTCGTTGGAGAACATGCCGCGGAGCTTCTTGAACATCGGGGGACGGGTTCCTGCTGGGGGCGGAAATCGCGCGGAATGGCGATTTTTTGGGCAAAAAACGAGGTCGGCTAGCCTAGCAATCCGGCATGGAGCGGGCAAGGAAAAATCTCGTGAATCCGCGGGGAAAACACCCTGCGCCGCCATAGCGCCGGCGCTCGAGCGACGCCGCCGTCGCGCTAGGCGCCCGTCGCCAAGACTGGCCGCCGCCGGCCCCACCCGGTAACCTTCGCACCGGCGCGCCGGGAATGGGGCGCACGTCCCGCTTTTTCCGGGCGGCCCGGGACGGCCGCACCCTCTCCAGCCGAGTTCGCCGATGTCCGCACTGATCTGTGGTTCCCTTGCCTACGACACCATCATGGTGTTCCCGGACCAGTTCAAGAACCACATCCTGCCGGACAAGGTCCACATCCTGAACGTGTCGTTCCTGGTGCCGCGCATGCGCCGCGAGTTCGGCGGCTGCGCCGGCAACATCGCCTACAACCTCAAGCTGCTGGGCGGCGACCCGATCCCGATGGCCACGGTGGGCCAGGACTTCGGCCCGTACCGCGCCCACATGGAATCCTGCGGCATCCGCCTGGACTGCGTGCGGGTGTTCGACGAGCAGTTCACCCCGCAGTGCTTCATCACCACCGATCTGGACAACAACCAGATCACCGCGTTCCATCCGGGCGCGATGTCGGACTCGCACAGCAACCATGTGCGCGACGTGGCCGGCGTGACCTTCGGCATCGTGGCGCCTGACGGCCGCGAAGGCATGATGCAGAACTCGCGGGAGTTCAGCGAGCTCGGCATCCCCTTCATCTTCGACCCGGGCCAGGCGATGCCGTTGTTCAACGGCGAAGAACTGCGCACGTTCATCGAACAGGCCGACTACGTCGTGGTCAACGACTACGAATCCAACCTGCTGCAGACGCGCACGGGCTGGGACGAGAAGCAGATCATGTCGCGGGTGAAGGCCTACATCACCACGCTGGGCCCGCGCGGCGCGGTGATCCACACCCCGGACAAGACCTACGAGATCCCGCCGGCGCACGAGCGCCGCGTGGTCGACCCCACCGGCTGCGGCGACGCCTTCCGCGCCGGCCTGATCTACGGCATCGAGAAGGGCTTCGACTGGCTGACCATCGGCCGCATGGGCAACCTGATGGGCGCGCTGAAAGTCGAGCATCCGGGAACCCAGAACCAGCGCTTCGACTTCGCCGAGTTCAACGAGCAGTTCAAGCAGCAGTTCGGCTACGCGCTCTGATCGCGCCTTCCCTCGCCCGGCCGCCGGATCCCTGCGCTTCGGGCACTTGCCGGACCGTCATGGCCATGGCGTAAGGTAGTCCCCGGGGAGCCGGGGCTGGTCGCGCCCCGGGCAATCGGTCATCGGACAGGGGCAGCATGGTCGGGCAGGTTCGACACTCCACGCCAGGGGCGCCCGCCGTCGCCGAATCCCCGTTCGCGACGCTCCGCCGGCTGGCCCTGCAGGCCCTGCTGGTCGCCTGCGTGGTGTTCGCCGCGAGCGGCCTGGGCATCCTGACCCGGCCCGAGCACCAGCTGGCTTCGTTCTGGCCGACCAACGCGCTGCTGCTGGGCCTGTTCGCGCGCCGGCCCGCACTGGCCTCGCCCGCCGGCTGGGCGGCGGCGGCGCTGGGCTATGTGGCGGCGGACCTGCTGACCGGCACCTCGCTGCCCACCACGCTCAGACTGACGATGGCGAACCTGGCCGGCGTGCTGGCGGGTTACCTGCTGTTCCGCCATGTCCGGCACGAGGACCGGCGGCTGCAGCACCCGCTGTCGATGCTGTGGGTGCTCGCGGTCTCCGCCGTGGCGGCCCTCGGTGCCGCGCTGGCCGGCAGCCTGAGCTCGCACGCGATGATGCGCATGGGCTTCCTGACCGCCAGTGGCTTCTGGTTCTCCGCCGAACTGGTCAGCTATGTCGCGATCCTGCCGGTGGTGCTGCTGGCGCCGACACCCGCCGGCTTCGTCCGCACCCTGCGCGGGCAGCTGGGCCGGATACGGCAACGCCCGGCATTGCTGCTGCCCGGCGTCGCGCTGGGCCTGGCCATCCTGCTGGGCGTCCTGATCGGCGGCCCGGGCGCGATCGCGTTCCCGGTCCCGGCGCTGCTGTGGTGCGCGTTGGCGTACCGGCTGTTCACCACCGCGGTGGTGACCCTGCTGTTGTGCATGTGGACCCTGATCGCCATCGCCACCGGCCTGATCGACCTGCAACTGGAGGCCACCGTCCAGCCGGTGATCTCGCTGCGGATGGGTATGGCGCTGCTGGCGGTCGCGCCCCTGACGGTGGCGAGCGTCAACGCGGCGCGCAACCACCTGCTCGCCTCCCTCAACCATGCGGCGGACCACGACGCGCTCACCGCGGTGCTCAACCGCAGCGCCTTCCTGCGGCGCGGCCGGCAGCGGCTCGATCAGGCCCGCGGCGACGGAACGCCGGTCGCGGCGATGATGCTCGACATCGACCACTTCAAGTCCGTCAACGATCGCCACGGCCATGCCGCCGGCGACGCCGTACTGGCGGCGTTCGCGCAACGGGTGCGTACGCACCTGCGTGAGGACGGCCTGTTCGGCCGCTTCGGCGGCGAGGAATTCGCGGTGCTGTTGCCCGGCGTCGACGCGGACGCCGCGCTCGCGGTGGGCGAACGGCTCCGCCATATCGCCAGCGAAGCCGTGCTGCTCGATGACGGCCGCGCGCTGGACGTGACGGTCAGCGTCGGCGTCGCGGTGTCGTCGGGAAGCGGCCTGGACCGTCTCGAGGACCTGCTGCACCAGGCCGACAACGCGCTCTATCGCGCCAAGGCGATGGGGCGGAACCGGGTCATCGCCTCGTCATGAGTCGGTTCGTCGCGTAGATCAATCCCAGCCCGGCATCTGGCTGCCATCGAGGCCACCGGTCTCGAACACGGCCTTGCGCACGCTGCCGTCCTTCACCGGGAACTCGATCTCCAGCACCTTGGTCTTGCGCGCGAGCCGCCACAACGCCTTGTTGTCGTCGACGAACATCGCCGTCGCTTCGTCGGTATCGGGGCGGTTGGCCGACATCTTCCGCGCCGCGGCGCCATCGGCGACCACGCTGACGCTGCAGCGGCTGTAGCAGGCCTTGGCGAAGTCGCTGGCCTGCAGCACCAGATAGCTGCTGCGCTTCCACTTCGGATGATCGCGGAACACCAGCTGCACCGGCTTGGCGCCGCTGCCGTCCACGTCGACCGGCTCCTTGCTGAGGATGGCCGCCGAGCGCTGCGTGCCGCCGTCGGCCGCCACCTGCGAATAATCCCAGAGCGATTCCATCCGGCGCTGCTCACGCGCGCCTTCGGCCTTGGCCTTGATCTCCTCCAGCCCGGGCGCGATGCGCTTGGCGGCGGCGCTGTCCGGGTATTGGTCGAGCAGCGCGACGCCGTGGATGCGCGCCATGTCCCAGTCGCGGGACGCGGCCGCGCTGTCGTACTTCTTCGCCAGTTCGTCGGCCTGCTGCTCGATCACCGCCGCCTGCGCCGCGGCCGCCGCCGCGCGCTCGGCCTCGCGGTCGCCGCAGCCCGCCATCGCGGCGGCGCATGCGGCCAGCAGCACTCCCTTCCACACATGCTTGTTCATCTTGCCGTTCCTCGTTGGATCAACAGGGCGACGGAGGCCGCCACGTCATCGGGTCTTTCGATAATGGACATATGGCCGCAACCATCGAGTGAAACCTGCAGCGCCTGCGGCATCCGCGCGGCGTACAGCGCCATCGCGCTGGGATCGATCACCCGGTCCTGGCGGCACCACAACAGCAACGCGGGCTGGTGGATGGCGGCGGCGGCCTCGCCGGGCAGGAAGCGCTCGCCGCTGCGACCGATGCGGTCCAGCACCCGCTGCTCGAACGGCGCCTGGGCGATGCGCCAGTCGATCACGGCGCGCGACACCGGCCACGGGAGTACAGGCTGCGCGGCCCGATCGTTGAACACCGTGTCCAGGTAGCGCTGCAGCGATGCCTCGTCGTCGACGGCGAAAGGATTGTCGCCGGCCAGCACGGCCTGCCCGAAGCGGTTGTCGCGGAAACGCACGCCCGCCGCATCGATCAGCGCGACGCGCGCGACAAGCTCGGGATGATCGGCCGCCACCAGCGCGACGATGCCGCCGCCCATCGAGTGCCCCACCAGCACGATGGGGCTGCCTTCGCGCTTGATGGCCTTCAGGAACTGCGCCAGGCGATCGGCCTGCGCCAGGAAACCGTAGTCCGCGCCCGCGACGCGCTGGCTCTCGCCCCAACCGGGCAGGTCCGGGATCACCAGGCGGTAGTGCCCGCCCAGGCGCTCGGCCAGCGGGTACCAGTTCTCCTTGCTGCCGGTGAAGCCGTGCACCAGCACCACCGTGGGCGCCCCCGGCGTTTCCGCTTCGCGCTCGTCGTAGGCCCAGCGATGGTCGCCGATGCGCACGCGCGCTTCCGTCAGGCCGATCCACCACCCCTGCAGCGCCATCGTGCCGCGCAGCGGTGCCATCGGATCGCGCCACGCCCACGCGAGCAGCCCGCAAACGAGAACGGCCGCCACGAGGGCGACCGTCCTTGCACGGGTCAGGCGGACCGGCATGCCTTACGGGCCTGCCGAGGCCTTCGCCAGCACGGCCTCGACCGAACCGGTCGTGATCGGGTGGTAACCGGGCTTGGCACGGGCGAACGTTTCCTGCGCGAAGGCCAGGCCGTCCGGCGTCTTCACCAGTTCCTCGTAGATCGGCATGATCAGTTTGCGACGGCCGACGCGCTCGATGAACTTGGCGATCTCCGGACGCGCATCCACGTAACCGCTGCGGATCGTCAGCGGATACCAGCGCATGGCGATCTCGCCATTGGCCGTGCCGGTGAAATGGTAGGCGTCGTCGAGCTGCTTCACCTGTTCGACGGTGAGCTTCTCGCCCATGCCCTCGATGAAGTGCACCCACTGCTGGGTGATCCAGGTGTTGGTGACCTGCGGATTCGGCAGCTGGCCGCTGCCCTGCCAGGCGATGCGCGCGGTGTCGGTGTTGGAGAAGCCGCGCGACTGCACCTGCGGCGCACCCGCCGGAATGCCGGGGGCGTAGATCCACTCCTGGATCTCGGCGTCGCTGACCAGGTTGGGATGCTTGTCGAACAGGTTCGCCTTCGCGTACGCCAGGAACTGTTCCGTGGTGATGCTCTGGAAGGCGAAGTGGTCGAAGTAACCGCGCAGGAAGGCGTCGAACTCCTGCCGGCCGAAACGCTCCTCCAGCATCTGCAGGAACCAGGCGCCCTTGTCGTACGACACCGCGCTGAGCGCGTCGTCGGCGTCCAGCGTGGTGCCCGGCTTCACCGCCAGCGCCTGGGTGGCCTCCGGCATGGTGACGATCTCCTTCTTGAGACCGTTGCGCGCGATCGCGTACTCCATGCTGGACTGTTCCTTGCCATACAGGGATTCGACGATGCGGTTCTCCACGTAGCTGGTGAAGCCTTCGTTGAGCCAGCCGTGCTTGGCGCTGGAGAAGGTCACCAGGTTGCCGGACCAGCTATGCGCCAGTTCGTGCGCGATCAGCGAGACCAGCGTCTTGTCGCCGACGATCACGGTGGGCGTGATGAAGCTCAGGCGCGGGTTCTCCATGCCGCCGTACGGGAACGACGGCGGCAGCACCAGCATGTCGTAGCGGTCCCAGCGGTAGGGGCCGTACAGCTGCTCGGTGGTGGCGATCATCTTCTCGGTGTCTTCGAACTCCTTCGTGGCCTTGTCGACCATCGCCGGCTCGGCCCACACGCCGCTGCGCGCGGAGATCGGCTTGAAGACCAGGTCGCCGGCGGCGATCGCCATCAGGTACGACGGGATCTTCTGCGGCATCTTGAAGGTGTAGTCGCCGTCGCGCACCGCGGCCGGGTCGTTGTCGGCGCTCATCAGCACCATCACTTCCGGGCGCGAGGTCACGTGCGCGGTGTAGGTGTAGCGCACCTGCGGCGTGTCCTGCAGCGGCACCCAGCTGCGCGCGTGGATCTGCTGCGACTGGCTGAACATGAAGGGCAGCTGCTTGCCTTCGGTCATCTCCGGCGTCAGCCACTGCAGGCCGGAGGCCTCAGGCGAGCTCGTGTAGGTGACCCTGACCTTGGCGTTGCGTGCCGGCGTCTCGATGGTCAGCTTGCTGCCCAGCACCGGATCCTTGGCGGCCAACGCGTACTTCAGCGGCGACCACGCGTTGTTGGCCTCGCCCTCGACCTTCGCGATGGTCAGGTCGCGCGTATCCAGCACCAGCTGGGTGGCGGCCTTGTCCTTCCAGTCCAGGGTGTAGGTGGCGGTACCGCCGATCGTCTTGGCGTCGAAGTCGACGGCGATGTCCAGCGCCAGGTCGGCGATGGCGACCTTCTGCGGCTCGGCGTAGGAGTGCTCGTCGTGGTCGGCGACCTGGGCGACGACGGGTTTCTTGGGCGTGGCCACGGGGGTGGTTTCGGGTTCCTTGGAGCACCCGGCCGCCAATACGGCGGCACAGGACAACAGCAAAGCCAGTGAACGCATCAGGGGACTTCCAGCGATCGGGGGAAGCCCCAAGTTTACCGCGCCGCGCGGCGGCCGGCCCCTACCGTCCCTGACCGGCGCGCGTCCTCAGACCTTGTAGCCGGTGTGGATGGCCACGATCCCCGCGGACAGGTTGCGGAAGCTGGTCCGGGCGAAGCCGGCGGCGTCCATCATGCCCTGCAGTTCGGCCTGCGGCGGGTGCTGGCGGATGCTCTCGGCCAGGTACTGGTAGCTGCCGGCGTCCTGGGCGAACAGCTGGCCCAGCTTCGGCAGCACCTTGAACGAGTGGAAGTCGTAGACCGGCTTGAACCAGTCGACGGTCACTTCCGAGAACTCCAGCACGCGCGCCTGCCCGCCCACTTTCAGCACCCGATGCATCTCGCGCAGCGCCGCGTCCTTGTCGGTGACGTTGCGCAGGCCGAAGGCAATGGTGACCAGGTCGAAACTCGCGTCCGGGAACGGCAGCGCCTCGGCGTTGCACTGCACGTACTCCAGGCCCTGCACCAGGCCGCGGTCGGTCAGCCGGTCGCGCCCCACCGACAGCATGCCGGCGTTGATGTCGCCCAGCACGATCTGCCCGGCATCGCCGACGCGATCCTTCAGCAGCGCGGCGATGTCGCCGGTGCCGCCGGCGAGGTCGAGCACGCGGTCGCCGCGCTTGACCTGGCAGGTGCCGACGAAATAGCGCTTCCAGACCCGATGGATGCCCAGGCTCATCAGGTCGTTCATCAGGTCGTACTTGCCGGCGACCGACGTGAAGACCTCGCCGACCAGCTTCTGCTTTTCTCGGGCGGCGACGTCGCGGAAGCCGAAATGGGTGGTGCCGCGTTCGTAGGGGGATTCGCTCATGCCCCGATTATCGCACTACCCGCGCAGCCGGGTGGCCCTGACCCTCAGGGCTCCAGCAGCGCGCACAGGGCCGGATGCCTCAGCAGGCGGGGAAGCGCGCTGCACCGGCTTTTCGGCGTGGTCGAACGCGTCGCCAGGGCGGGCGCCGAGGGCGTTCCGGTGCCGCCGGCCGCCTGCGACGACGCCGTGGGCGTGGCAGGCTTCACCAGCACGGGCGCGGGTGAACTCATCATCCGGGGCCGCGGCCCCACGCGCACGCGGAAGCCCTCCGCCGTGGCCGCAACGACTTCGACCCAGTGTCGTTCGTCGGGCGTGTTCCAGCGCTCGCCCACCTTCAGCATCGAGCCTTCGTTGTTGGACACGTCGGCGACCGGTGTATCCGTGTCGATGCTGTAGGCGATGCCGTAGTCCTCCAGCGTGTGGACGATCACGGCGTCGCCCGCGAGCTTCGCTTCGTACGTGCCCGTGCGTCGGCGCGCCTCCAGCGTGTAGATCACGGTCTTGTAGGGGTCGGGCTGCGCCGGCATCGCGAGAACGACCAGCTGCGTGTTGGACGAACCGCGCAGGCTGCCGGCGTCCAGCTCGATCTCGTGCGTCCCGGTATTGTCGGCGTCGATGACGCGCTTGCGCGCGGCGGGCAGCCAGCCCAGTCGCTCACGCTGGTACATGTTGACGTGCTTGGGCAGCGTGCCGAAGGTGGCGTCGCTGGTGGCGTTGCGCCACGCATCGCTCATCAGGTCCCACGGATTGTCGTAGGTATCGCCGTCACCATCCGAATTGTTGGAGTGCGGCAGGCCGTAGCCGTGCCCCATCTCATGCGCGAGCGGCGCCAGGTTCGCGAACGACCACGGCGGGCTCCACGTCACCCGCGTGCAGGTATAGGCGCCGTCGAGGGTCGCGCACGCACCGCCGCCCCAGGCGTTGCCGTCCAGCTCGCCGTTGAACATCAGGTTGACGCCCTGCACGCCCCGGAAGTCGACGTCGGCATCCGCGGCGGCGGCGCAGTCCACGAACAGCTGCGACAACTGCGCCTTCTGCTTGCCGTTCACGACGGCCAGATAGGCCTCGCGGGGCTGCGGCAGCGTGTACCAGCCATGGGCGGAGCTGCCGGACAGGTCCACCTGGCCGTAAGAGACCTCGGACCAGTAATGGCCCAGCTGGCCGGGTGCCGTGCCGTACTGGGCCTGGAAGAAATCACGCGGCTTCTGTTCGGTGGCGATGTCGGCGAACTTGCACATCAGCGTCACCCAGCGCGTGCTGCCGAGCACCGGCGCCGCCGCCATCACGCGCCCCTCCGCGCTCGCGACGGTCGCGCGCGCCGCCACGCGGCCGGTCGGCACGATCGCATCGATCACGGGGGACAAGGACAGGAGGCGCTGCGTCTTGGCGGCCGACGCTTGGTAGGACACCGCGACATGGCGATTGGCCAGCGCGTAGAGATCGCCTGCCGCGCGGCGCGCCTGCGCGGCGTCGAGCGCCACGCGCTGCCCGGGTGCGGTTTCGAGCCAGACGTCGAGTTGCGGTGCGGCTTGCGCACGGCCAGGGGTCGCGCGCGGAGGATCCGCCCACTGCAACTGCAGGATGCCCTGCACCACGGTGTCCGCACGCGAGGGCGGAACCGCAGACAAGCCAGCCAGTGCCAACACGAACCCGGCGGCCCACGCATGCATGCGCGAACCCCGCGCGTCGGCGGATCGTCGATGGACCACGCACGACTCCACTCACGGCGGGCGGGCCGGAATGGCGCCGCCATGCTGCGGTGTCGGCCGCTGAGCGTGCGGCTTGAGCGGTGATGTTCCGAACTGGGATGCAGGTCGGGAAAACGCG
This sequence comes from Pseudoxanthomonas sp. CF385, assembly GCF_900104255.1. NCBI lineage: Bacteria > Pseudomonadati > Pseudomonadota > Gammaproteobacteria > Lysobacterales > Lysobacteraceae > Pseudoxanthomonas > Pseudoxanthomonas sp. CF385. Next base: position 772,863 of record NZ_FNKZ01000001.1, on the reverse strand, counting down.
CGCGGGCCCGCCGTAACCGGCCGCCGCGATGTCGGGATTTTCCCTACATCAACGCGCGCGCGTTGCGCACTTCTGAGCCGTCGTCCGGCCAGGTTCCGTGCAGCGTTCGGTGGTGGCCGGCGGCACGCGCGCACCGCCTGTGGTCACCCGCGCATCCGTGGACGAGGGTGCGGACGACGCGGACACGCCACTGGGCTTGAGCCGGGGCGGGTTCGGGCTGCTCATGACACGGGCGGGCCCGACCGTCACCAGGAACCCCGTGGCGGTCTGCGCCGTGATGGTGACCGCATGCGTGCCTTCGGGTGTCAGCCAGCGCTCGCCGAGCTTGAACATCGAGCCCTCGTTGTTCGAGGTGTTGGCGGGCGGGACGTCGGCATCGACGCTGTAGGCCGTGCCCGACGCCTGGATCTTGTGGATGACCACCGCATCGCCCGCGAGCGCGCCCTCGTAGGCGCCCTCGCGCTTGCGGGCTTCCAGCGTGTACACCACGGTCGCGTAGGGGTCGGCCTGCGGCGACAGCGAAAGCACCAGCATCTGCACGTTGGTGGAGCCCGGCAGATGCGCGTAGTCCAGTGCGATCTGGCGCGTCGTGACGTCGCCCAGCAGCAGCACCTGCTGGCGCGCGGCGTCCACCCAGCTCAGGCGGTGGCGCTGGAAGATGTTGATGTGCTTCGGCCGCGCACCGTATGTGGCATCGCGCACCACGTTGCTCCATCCATCGCTCATCACGTCCCACGGATTGTCGTAGGTGTCGTCGTCGCCATCGGAATTGTCCGAATGGGGCAGGCCGTAGCCATGGCCCATCTCGTGCGCGAGCGGTGCGAGATTGCTGAAGGACCAGGGCGGATTCCAGGTCACCCGCGTGCACAGGTTCGCGCGACCCTCCAGCGGTGCGCAGCTGCCGCCGCCCCAGGCGAACCCATCGAGCTCGCCGTTGAACATCATGTTCACGCCCTGCACGCTGCCGAAGTCGACCGACGCATCGGCGGCCGCGCCGCAGTCGGCGAACAACTTCTTCAGGTCCGCCTTGTCCTTGCCGTTCTCCTGCGTGACGTAGTAGCTGCGGGGCTGCGGCAAGGCAAACCAGCCGTAGGCGCTGCTGCCGGCGAGGTTGATCTTGTTGTAGGACACTTCGCGCCAGTAGTGGCCCAGCTGGCCCGCCGCTTCGCCATACTGCGACTGGAAGAACGGCAGCGCCTTCTGCTCGGCGGCGATGTCGCTGAACTTGCACATCAGCGTGACCCAGCGGGTGACGCCGTTCACCGGCGCGGCGGCGGCCACGCGGGCGTTGGCCGCCGTGACCGGTGCGGATTGGCTGACGCGGTCCGCGGGCACGATGGCTTCGATCGCCGGGGCGGACGCGGGCGTCTTGCCCGGGGCGCCGAACGCGATCGCCACGCGCCGGTTGGCGAGGACATACAGATCGCCCGCCGCACGGCGCGCCTGTGCGGGATCCAGCGCGATGCGGCTGCCGTCGTCCCTCACCAGATGCGCGTTGAAGCGGGATTCGCGCTGTACCTTGCCCGGCGCCGCCGGGGCGGGATCGCCCCACTCCAGCTGCAGCAGGCCCTGCTCGATGCTCTGTGCGCGTGCGGACGGCAGCGCCGCGATACCCCACGCAGCGCAGGCGACGATCGCCAGCGCGCGACCCGTCGTCGTGCTCATTCCCATGTCCATGATCCCCTGGCTCCTGACGTGGCGGCGCGATCCATGCCCCTGGATGCCAGAGGGCTGCCCCGCCGCGCTGCGAGTAGCGTCACAGTAGGCGATATGTGAAGCTGGATTCCTAGAGGGGCGTCACGCTCCCCCGCCCCGAGAACCCCATGCCCGACTACCGCGCCCTCCTCGAAACCGCCGTCGCCGAAGCCCGCCAGGGCCTGGCCGAAGGCGGCATCCCCATCGGCGCGGCGCTCTACCACAACGACGGACGCCTGCTGGGCTGCGGCCACAACCGCCGCGTGCAGGAAGGCGATCCCTCCGTACACGGCGAGACCGATGCCTTCCGCAAGGCCGGCCGCCAGCGCCGCTACCGCGACACCATCATGGTCACCACATTGGCCCCTTGCTGGTACTGCAGCGGGCTGGTGCGCCAGTTCAACATCGGCACCGTGGTGGTGGGCGAATCGGTGAACTTCCAGGGCGGCCTGGACTGGCTGCGCGAATCGGGCGTCAACGTCATCGACCTGCAGGACGACACCTGCATCACCCTGCTCGGCGACTACATCCGCGCCAATCCCGAGGTGTGGAACGAGGACATCGGCGAGGACTGAAGCGCCGCTCAAGCCTTGCGGACGAACTCCGACTTGAGCTTCATCGCGCCGATGCCGTCGATCTTGCAGTCGATGTCGTGGTCGCCGTCGACCAGGCGGATGTTCTTGACCTTGGTCCCCACCTTCACCACCAGCGACGAACCTTTCACCTTCAGGTCCTTGATGACGGTGACGGTGTCGCCGTCCTGCAGCAGGTTGCCGTTGGCGTCCTTGATGACGCGTTCGTCGTCGCCGGCGCCGGCCGCTTCGGCGGACCATTCGTGGCCGCACTCGGGGCACACCAGCTGCGCGCCGTCCTCGTAGGTGTAGGCCGAGGCGCACTCGGGACAGGGAGGCAACGAGCTCATGGAAACGAAGACGGCAGGAAGAGGCGTCGATTGTAACCGACGGGTCGATGCCCTCCGGAAACGAAGAACCCGCCTTGCGGCGGGTTCCGGTGGTTACAGGATGTAGCGGCTCAGGTCCGGGTCCTGCACCAGTTCGCCCAAGTGCGCATCGACGTAGGCGCGGTCGATGGTGATGCTCTGGCCGTCGCGGTCGGGCGCTTCGTAGCTCAGCGTGTCGAGCAGGCGCTCGAGCACCGTATGCAGGCGGCGCGCACCGATGTTCTCCTGGCGCTCGTTGACCAGCGCGGCGATCTCGGCGAGGCGGTCGATGGCATCGTCGCTGAAGCGCAAGGCCACGCCCTCGGTCTTCATCAGCTCGACGTACTGCTTGCTGAGCGCCGCCTTGGGTTCGGTGAGGATGCGGATGAAGTCTTCCTTGCTCAGCGCCGACAGCTCGACGCGGATCGGGAAACGGCCCTGCAGTTCCGGAATCAGGTCGCTCGGCTTCGCGAGGTGGAATGCGCCGGAGGCGATGAACAGGATGTGGTCCGTCTTCACCGTGCCGTACTTGGTCGACACGTTGCTGCCTTCCACCAAGGGCAGCAGGTCGCGCTGCACGCCCTCGCGGCTGACATCGGCGCCGCCCACGTTGCCGCTGCGCTTGGCGACCTTGTCGATCTCGTCGATGAAGACGATGCCGTGCTGCTCGCAGGCCTCGATCGCGGCGGCGCGGATGTCGTCCTCGTTGACCAGCTTGCCGGCTTCTTCTTCGACCAGTTGCGGACGCGCGGCCTTGATGGTCACGGTGCGCTTGTGGGTCTTGCCGCCGCCCAGGTTGGAGAACATCTGGCGCAGTTGCTGGCCCATCTCCTCCATGCCGGGCGGCGTCATGATGTCGACGCCGACGTTGGCCGCCAGTTCCAGTTCGATCTCGCGCTCGTCCAGGTCGCCGTTGCGCAACTGGCGGCGCAGCTTCTGCCGGGTCTCCGATTCCTTCGAGGACGGCTCGGCGCCGATGTCGACCGTGGTGGTGTTCGCGCCGAAGCCGAACCCGCCGCCCGCACCGTCGCGACGCGGCAGCAGGGCGTCGAGGATGCGATCCTCGGCACGCTCCTCGGCCTGGGTGCGCATGCGCGCCTTGGCCTGTTCGCGGTACATCTTCACCGCGGTGTCGGCCAGGTCGCGGACGATCTGCTCGACGTCCTTGCCGACGTAGCCGACCTCGGTGAAGCGGGTGGCCTCGACCTTCACGAACGGCGCGTTGGCGAGCGTGGCCAGGCGACGGGCGATCTCGGTCTTGCCGACACCGGTCGGACCGATCAGCAGGATGTTCTTCGGCATCACCTCGTTGCGCAGGCTGGCGTCCAGCTGCATGCGGCGCCAGCGGTTGCGCAGGGCGATGGCGACGGCGCGCTTGGCGGCATGCTGGCCGACGATGTGGCGGTCCAGTTCCTGCACGATCTCGCGCGGCGTCATCGTGGATGAAGTGTTTTCGGTCATGGGATGTGGTCGATGGGGGCGGTCGGGGGATCGGAGCTCAGAGCTCTTCGACCACCACGTTGCGGTTGGTGTAGATGCAGATGTCGCCGGCGATGTTCAGCGACTCGACGGCGATGGATTTCGCATCCAGCTCCGTATGCGCGAGCAGCGCGCGCGCGGCGGACAGCGCATAGGAACCGCCCGAGCCGATGGCGATGATGCCGTCCTCCGGCTCGATGACGTCGCCGGTGCCGCTGATGATCAGCGAGGTTTCCTTGTCGGCGACGGCCAGCAGCGCCTCGAGCTTGCCGAGGCGGCGCTCGGTGCGCCAATCCTTCGCCAGTTCGACGGCGGCGCGCGTGAGCTGGCCGTGTTTCTCGAGCTTGGCTTCGAACAATTCGAACAGGGTGAATGCATCGGCCGCGGCGCCGGCGAAGCCGGCCAGCACCTGGCCGTCGCGTCCGAGCCGTCGCACCTTGCGCGCGTTGCCCTTCATGACCGTGTGGCCCAGCGTCACCTGGCCATCGCCGGCGACGGCGACGTGGCCGTTGCGGCGCACGGACAGGATGGTGGTCGCGTGGAAGACGTTCGGATTCTGGCTGGGGTCCATGGAGGCCTCCGGGGTGTTCATCCAGAGGTGGGGACGCCCGACGGCGGTTCAAGCATGACCTTCGGCGGGACGGTTCAGCCCTTCTTCCGCTTCGCTCTCGGATGCGCGGCGTCGTAGACCTTGGCCAGGTGCTGGAAGTCCAGGTGCGTGTAGATCTGCGTGGTGGCGATGTCGGCATGGCCGAGCAGTTCCTGCACACCGCGCAGGTCGCCCGAGGATTCGAGGATGTGGCTCGCGAAGCTGTGGCGGAGCATGTGCGGATGCACGTGCTTGAACAGTCCCTGCCGCTGCGCCAGCTGCTTGATGCGGATCTGCACGGCGCGCTGCGACAGCGGTCCGTCGCCGCGCCCGGGGAAGACGAAGCTGTCGTTGCCGGCAGGACGCTCCTGCCGCCACTCCTCCAGCGCGCGGCGCGCGTGCGAACCCACCGGCACGCGTCGCTCCTTGCTGCCCTTGCCGAGCACGTTGACCATGCCGCCGGCCATGTCGAGGTCCCGCCACCGCAGCGTGCACAGTTCGCTCAGCCGCAGGCCCGAGGAATAGAACAGCTCCAGCAGCGCACGGTCGCGTTTGCCCAGCGGTGCGTCGGTGGGCACTTCGACCAGCCGCACCGCTTCATCGGCATCCAGCACCTGCGGCAGCTTGCGCGGTGCCTTGGGCGCCCGGAGCGCGGCCGCGGGACTGGCCGCGATGCGGCCGTGCTTCAACAGCCACTGGTAGAAGCTGCGGCAGGCGGAAAGGCGCCGTTGCAGGCTCTTGGGCGACAGGCCACGGCGATGCTCGGCGGCCACGAAGCCGCGCAACTGCTCGGACTGCACCTCGGCCACATCGGCGATCTCTTGCGCCCGGGACCATTCCGTCAACGCGGCGAGGTCGCGCCGATAGGCATCCAGCGTGTGCGCGGAGACGCGACGCTCGACTTCGAGATAGGCGAGGAATCCGTCGACCGTCATGCGCGCAGGTCCGCGCGATCCGCCCGAATCAGGCGAACCGCTTCAGCGCCGTCGCCAGCGTCTCGCCCATCATGCGCAGGAACAGCGTGCCCATGCCGGGGTAGAAACGGTTGCTGTCGCGGCTGCCCACCGCCACCAGCCCGATGCCGGGCAGCGGCAGCAGCGCGGAAGACGCCACCTCTTCGGCACGCGAGCCGTACAGCAGCACGTGCTTCTCAGGCTGCAGGCGTCCGCAGATCGGCTCGCCATCGCGCAGGCAGTCCCGGAACGGCGTCATGTGCGGATTGTCGGCGGGGACGACCTGCAGCCACTCGTTCTCCTCCAGGCCCGCGACGGGCTCCAGCAGGACGATGCTCACGCGGTCGCCGTTGAAATCCTCCGCCAGCGAGGCCGCCATCGCACGGACCGTGTCGGCGGCGCTGCCCTGCTTCATCAGGGTGAGCGCCAGCTGGTGCGTGCGCACCGCCAGGCGTTCGTTCTCCTGTGCGTTGCCGAACAGGTCGTTGAGGCGCTTGGACAGTTCGCGGTTCTTGTCGCGCAGGACCTCCAGCTGGTAGCTGGCCAGCGACGCGGTCGGGCCCTCGTCGCGCGGCACCACCAGGCTGAGGGCCAGGTCGGGGAACTGCTTCAGGAAGGTCGGGTGCCGCCGCAGCCAGGCCGCGACCTCGTGGGCGCCCAGCTTTTCGAGTGTCTCGCTCATGCTTTCCATTCCCCTTCGAATACGAATGCCGCCGGCCCGGACATGATGACGGGCGCGTCGTCGGACGGCCAGCGGATGCGGAGCTCCCCACCCGGCAATACGATGGCCACGTCGCGATCCACGCGCCCGCGGCGGATCAGCACGGCGGCCGCCGCACAGGCGCCGCTGCCGCAGGCCAGCGTTTCGCCGACGCCACGCTCGTAGACGCGCAGGCGCACGCGATCGCGCGCGACGACCTCGGCGAAACCGACGTTGACCGATTCCGGGAAATGCGGCGAGCGCTGCAGCAGCGGACCGTAGTGGTGCACCGGCGCGGTATCCACCGAGGGCACCTCGATCACCGCATGCGGGTTGCCCATCGATGCCGCACCGAAGCGCAGCTTCACACCCTCATCGACATCGGCGTCGTATTCCGCGCGCGGCTGCTCGAAGCCGCGCAGCGGGATGCACGCCGGCACGAATTCCGGCACCCCCATGGCGATCGCGTAGCGGTCCTCGCCGAGGCGCTCGACCGCATGCGTCGCCAGCGGACTATCGACGACGAAGGTGTCGCCGCGCGCCACGCCGTCGCGCACCAGCCACGCCGCCACGCAGCGCGCACCGTTGCCGCATTGCTGGGAGGGCGAGCCGTCGGCGTTCCAGATGCCGTAGGCGGCGACCGCGCCGGCGGAGCGCGGCGGCTCGATCGTCAGGATCTGGTCGCAGCCCACGCCCCGGTGGCGATCCGCCAGATGGGCGGCGAGCGCTGCATCCGGCGGCGGCAGGCCGTCGCGCAGGTCCAGCACGACGAAGTCGTTGCCGGCGCCGTGCATCTTGGTGAATCGCATGGACGTGTCCCGCGCGCGAATCGGCTCAGCCATTCCCGCCGGTAGCTGGCACGGTGGCCGGATCGATCGGCGGCTCGGCGGGCAGCGTGGGCGCGGGCGTCGTTTCGGGGACCGTCGCCGGCGCGACGGGCGCGTCTTCGGCAGGCTTTTCCGGCAGGAACAGCGGGCCCTTGGCTCCGCAGGCGGACAGGACCGCCATCAGGGCGGCAGCGACGAAAAGACGGGCATTCCGGTTCATGCCGCGAGTATAGCCACAGGCCGATGAACGCGCCGGCGGTCGCTCAGCGGGGCGGCTCCGGGCGCATCCACAGCCAGGCACCGACCGCCGCCATGCACGCGATCGGCAGCGCGACCATCCACCAGCGGTGCGACCCGGTCCACAGCATCAGCGCGAGCAGGATCGCCGCACTGGCGAGCATCGTCCACGTGGCCGCCCACTTGGCGCGCCGCGACACCGCACGGTGCAGATGCCAGTCGTGGATCATCGGGCCGAAGCGCCGATGCGTGACCAGGTAGCGATGCAGCCGGTCCGAGCCGCGCGACGCCGCATAGGCCGCGATCAGGATGAACACCGTGGTGGGCAGCCCCGGCACGAACACGCCGAGGATGCCCATGCCCAGGCTGGCGTAGGCCAGCAACCACCAGGCCCAGCGGAAGCGGGTCGGCCGGGGCTCGGGAAGCTCGCGTGCTGGCGGGGGAGACGTGTCGTGCACGGCGACCTTGTACCCCAAATCGGTGGCGGACGGCGCAAAGACGAGTTGCGCGGACCGGACGACCGCACCCCACGTTGCCATGACTCCACCCCGTTCACCGTCCACGTGCCTCGCTATCGGCCGCGCCCGCCGGGACCTGAGCGCCGCCGGTCGGCGTGGGCCACCCGAAACGGAACGAGCCGGGTTTCCCCGGCTCGTTCGGTGGTCCTGCGCGCGTGCAGCGGTTACTTCGACGCGACGCCCAGCTGGTCCAGCATGAAGGCGAACATCTCGGCGCGCTCGCGGTACTGGCGGAAGCGGCCGGACTTGCCGCCGTGCCCGGCTTCCATGTTCGTGCGGAACACCACCGGGCCCTTGCCGGTGTTGAGATCGCGCAGGCGGGCGACGTACTTGGCCGGCTCCCAGTACTGCACCTGCGAATCCCACAGGCCGGTGCCGACGAACATCGACGGGTAGGCCTTGGCCTGCAGGTTGTCGTAGGGCGAGTAGGTCAGGATGTAGTCGTAGTACCCCTTCTCTTCCGGATTGCCCCACTCGTCGTACTCGTTGGTGGTCAGCGGGATGGTGGGATCCAGCATCGTGGTCGCCACGTCGACGAACGGCACCAGGGTCAGGATGACCTTGTATTTCTCCGGCGCCATGTTCGACACCGCGCCCATCAGCAGGCCGCCGGCGCTGCCGCCCATCGCTGCCACGCGATCCTTCGCCGCGTAGCCTTCCTTCACCAGGTAGTCGGTGACGTCGATGAAGTCGGTGAACGTGTTGACCTTGTGGTACAGCTTGCCGTCGTCGTACCAGGTGCGGCCCATTTCCTGGCCGCCGCGGATGTGCGCCAGCGCATACACCACGCCGCGGTCCAGCAGGCTGACGTTGGTGACGCTGAAGTTCGGGTCCATCGATGCGCCGTAGCTGCCATAGCCGTATTGCAGCAGCGGTGCGGTGCCGTCGCGCTTGAAGCCCTTCTTGTAGACCAGGGTCACCGGGATCTTCGTCTTGCCGTCGCGGGCGGGCACCCACACGCGCTCGGTCACGTACTGCGAGGCGTCGTAGCCCGGCACCGGCTGCTGCTTGAGCTGGCGGCGTTCGCCGGTCTTGACGTTGATCTCATAGGTCGTGGACGGCGTGGTCATCGACGTGTAGCCGTAACGCAGCCAATCGGTGCCGGTCTCGGGATTGGCCGACAGGCCCATCGAATAGGCGGGTTCGTCGGCCTTGACGTAGTCGCTGCTGCCGTCGGCCTTGATCACGCGCAGGCTTTCCAGCGCGTTGGCGCGCTCGGAAACGACGCTGAAACCGTCGAACAGTTCGAAACCCTCGACGAACACGTCGTCGCGGTGCGCGATCCAGTCCTTCCAGTCCTTGCGCGAGGTCGAATCGGTCGGCGCGGTCACCAGCTTGAAGTTGGTGGCGCCGTCGGCGTTCGTGCGGATGACCCAGCGGCCGCCGAGGTGGTCGGCCTGGTATTCCACGTCGCGCTCGCGCGGAGCGAGTACGGTGAACACGCCCGGGCTGGCGGCCGGCGTGCAGCGCATCTCGGAGGAGACGGTGCTCTCGACGCTGATGCAGATGAACTCGTCGTCGCGGCTGCGGCCGATGCCCATGTAGAAGCTGTCGTCTTCCTCTTCGTAGACGAGCTTGTCCTGGCTGGCCGGCGTGCCCAGTACGTGCGACTTCACCCGCTTGCTGAGCAGGGTCTCAGGGTCCTTGTCGACGTAGAACAACGTGCGGCCGTCATCGGACCACACCAGGTTCGGCTCGGCGTTGGTGACGGTGTCCGCCAGCAACTCGCCCGTCTGCAGGTTCTTGAAGCGGATCGTGTACTGGCGACGGCCGTTGGTGTCGTCGGCATAGGCCAGCAGGGTGTTGTCCTGGCTGACTTCGTAGTCGCCGACGCTGTAGAAGAGCTTGTCACCCGCCAGCGCGTTGACGTCGAGCAGCACCTGCTCGCCGGTGAAGTCGCCGGCCGCGTTGGCCGCCTGGATCGACACGGCATCCACGCCCGCGCCATCCTTGCGGCGCGCATGCACGGGGTAATCCTTGCCGGCGATGAAGCGCGCGTAGTACCACCAGCCGCGCTCGCGGTACGGCACGCTGGCGTCGTCCTGCTTGATGCGCGCGACGACCTCGTTATAGAGCTTGTCCTCGAGCGGCTTCAGCGGCGCCATCAGCGCATCGGTGTAGGCGTTCTCGGCGTTGAGGTACGCCAGCATCTCCTTGTTTTCGCGCTTGTCGTCGCGCAGCCAGTAGTACTCGTCGTTGCGCTCGGCGCCATGCGGGGCCTTGACGACGTGCGGCTTCTTCACCGCGTCGGGCGGGGTGGCGGTGGCGGCGAGGGCGGAAGTGATCGGGGTGCTCATCAGGACGGAAGCGGCCAGCAGCAGGAAGGTCGGTTTCATGGATGGGGTCCGGGGACGCGGGATGCAATGGCGACGCCCCTCCGGAGAGGGGCGTCGGACGCTTACTTGGCCAGCTGCTGCCAGAGGAAGGTGTAGGCCAGCGCGCTCATGTGGGCGGCCTGGGCGTTGTTCGCCGCGCCGCCGTGGCCACCTTCGATGTTCTCGTAGTAGCGCACGTCCTTGCCGGCCTCCAGCATCTTGGCGGCCATCTTGCGGGCGTGGCCCGGATGGACGCGGTCATCGCGGGTGGAGGTCATGAACAGGGTCGGCGGATAGTCCTTCTTCGCGTCGAACAGGTGGTACGGCGAGAAGGTCTTGATGAATTCCCAGTCGGCGGTGTCGGGGTTGCCGTACTCGGCCATCCACGAGGCGCCGGCCAGCAGATGGCTGTAGCGCTTCATGTCCAGCAGCGGGACCTGCACGACGACCGCACCGAACAGCTCCGGGTACTGGGTCAGCATGTTGCCGGTGAGCAGGCCGCCGTTGCTGCCGCCCTGGATGCCCAGATGCTTCGGCGAGGTGATCTTGCGGGCCACCAGATCCTGCGAGACCGCGGCGAAATCCTCGTACGCCTTGTGGCGGTTGGCCTTCAACGCGGCCTGGTGCCAGCGCGGGCCGTACTCGCCACCGCCGCGGATGTTGGCCACCGCATACACGCCGCCCTTCTCCAGCCAGCCCTTGCCCACGCCACCCGAATAGCCGGGGGTCAGCGAGATCTCGAAGCCGCCGTAGCCGTACAGCAGGGTCGGCGTGCTACCGTCGTACTTCAGGCCTTCCGGGCGGACCAGGAAGTACGGCACCTTGGTGCCGTCCTTGGACGTGGCGAAGTGCTGCTCGATCTTCTTGCCCGAGGCATCGAAGAACGCCGGCATCGACTTCAGCTGCTCCGGCTGCTTGCCGATCTCGGCCAGCGACAGCGTGGTCGGGGTCAGGTAGTCGGTGACGGTCAGCCACACCGCGTCGCTGTCGTCGCTGTCGACGTCGCTGACGCCGATGGTGCCGAACGACGGTGCGCCGACGAAGGCGCTGGTCTTCCAGCCCGACGCGGACGGCGTGAGCACGCTCAGGCGGTTCTTCACGTCCTCGAGCACGTTCAGCACCAGGTGGTTCTTCGTCCAGGTGAACCCGGCCAGCGAGGTCTTGTCGGTCGGGGTGAACAGCACGTCGAAGTCGCGCTTGCCGGCCATGAAGTCGTCGAACTTCGTCGCCAGCAGGCTGCCCGCCGCGTAGGTCTTGCCGCCGACGGTCCACGGCTCGCGCAGTTCCAGCGTCAGCCATTCCTTGTGCACGCCCTTGTTGGCCGAGTTCTGCACGTCGATCTTGACCAGCTTGCCGTCGGCGCTGCGCAGGTACAGCTCATCGTTGTAGAAGGCGATGGTGCGGCTGACGAAATCGCGCTGGAAGCCCGGCGTGTCGTCGTGGAACGCGGCGATGTACATGTCTTCGGCGGTGCCTTCGTACACCACCGCGGCCGAGGCCAGCGGGGTGCCGCGCTTCCATTCCTTGACGATGCGCGGGTAGCCCGAGCTGGTCAGGCTGCCGGCGCCGAAGTCGCTGTAGACGTAGACGGTGTCGGCATCCTTCCAGCCCAGCGCGCCCTTGGCTTCAGGACGGTAGAAGCCGTCCTTCAGGAACGCCTTGTTGACCAGGTCGAACTCGCGGGTCTCGTCCGCGTCGGCACCGCCGCGCGACAGCGCGACCAGGCAGCGCGTGTAGTCCGGCTTGCGGCAGTCGGCGCCGTGCCAGACCCAGTTCTTGCCTTCGGCCTTGTTCAGCGCGTCCAGGTCCAGCACGGTCTCCCACTGCGGCTGGGCCTTGCGGTATTCGGCCAGCGTGGTCCGGCGCCAGACGCCGCGCTCGTGCTGCTTGTCCTTCCAGAAGTTGTAGTAGTGGTCGCCGATCTTCTGCACGCCCGGGATCTTGGCGTCGGAGTCGAGGATGGCGCGGATGTCCGCTTCCAGCTGCTTGAAGGCCGGGGTCGAGGCGATCTCGGCCTCGGCCTTGGCGTTGACGCCCTTCACCCAGTCGAGCTGCTTCTGGCCTTCGACGTCTTCCAGCCAGGCGTACGGGTCGTTGGACACGTCAGCGTCCTTGGCGTGGACAGGGGCGGACATTGCGCCCGCAACGGCAAGGCCGGCGGCCAGGCAGGCATGGGTGAGTCTGGGCATCGGGGGTGGCTCCGGAGGTGCAGTTCATGAACGTGTCACGCTAGCACAAGGCCCGGAGGCCACCCCATGCCGAAGGTCAGGCCACCCGGGCCAGGGCCGCGCGACGGGCGCGCAGGCGCCGCGCCTGGGGAGCGCGTCGGCGCCCGCTCGGACGCATCCGGCGCACGGCGTCCGGCAGCCGGAACCGGTGCAGTGCCCACCACGCCGCGGCCGGCATGCCCACCAGCCACAGCGGCAGCCACCCCAGCGCGTCGGTGCTGGCGCGGGCCAGCGGCACCAGCAGCACCAGCGCCAGGCCGGCGAGCACGGCCCGGCGCAGCACGCGATCCAGTGCGGCGTCGGGACGATCGTGTGATGCGGTGCGCGCGAAGAAGAATGACCCGGTGGACATGGCGAAGAACTCCCGTGAGTTGATGTCGGTACGACGTCACACTCGCGCACCTGCATCTCACGGGTTGCGACATACCCGGTTAACATCGCCGTCGCATCCTGATGACTAGCGTGTCCGTATGACAGGGAGGAAGGAGTCCCACATGCCCATGCCGTTGTTCTTCCGCGTGGCCCGACTTGCCCTGCTTGCCTGCCTGCTGGTGGCCGCCGTCGGCTGCGCCAGCCGGGGCGAGGTGCCGCAGGGCCCCGCGGCGGTGGACCTGCCCCGTTTCATGGGCACCTGGCATGTGGTGGCACACATCCCCTATTTCGCCGAACGCGGCCATGTCGCGGCGCGCTACGAATACGCCTTCCGCGATTCCGACAAGGTCGGCGTGGGCTACCACTACCGCGAAGGCTTCGACCAGCCCGAGCAGGTGCGCGAAGCCCGCGCGTCGGTAAAGGAAGCCTCCGGCAACCGCGAGTGGACGTTGTGGTTCGTCGGCGTGGTGCCGGCGAAGTGGCGCATCGTCGACGTGGCGCCGGACTACTCCTGGGCGCTGATCGACTATCCGGGCCGTGACATGGGCTGGATACTCGCCCGCGACCCGATGATGGGCGACGCGCAGTACCAGGATCTGGTGAAGAAGGCGCGCGACCATGGCATCAACGCCCGTCAACTGGTCCGCGTGCCGCAGGTGCCTGCCCAGGTGGGCGCACCGGGATTCGGGGAGCCGAAGGGCCCGTAAGCGACCCTCGGCATCGACGAAGGGGCCTTACTTCTTCTCGTAGTTCGACAACGCCAGTTCGAGCAGCGCCTTCGCCTGCTCGCGCAGCACGGCCGGTTCGACGATCTCCGCGTCGGCGCCGTAATGCAGGATGTCCATCAGCAGTTCGCGGGACACGCTGTAGGGGATCTTCAGCTCGTAGCGGCCGTCGGGCAGGTGCCGGCCCTGCTGCTTCGAATGCCACTGTTCGTCCGCGACCCAGCGCGCGGCCTTGGCGCTGAACAGGATCGTCGCCCAGCCCTTCGGTTCGCCGGAGAAGATGCCGTAGCTCGAGGCCAGGTGCTGGTTGAGTTCCTCGTTGGGCAGGTCGCGTGCGGCTTCTTCGCCCAGGCGTGCGTTGCCCACCCGGTCCACGGCGAAGCTGCGCAACGCGTTGCGCTCGTGGTCCCACGCGTCCAGGTACCAGTTGTCGCGGTAGTGGGTGATGCGCTGCGGGGACACGGTGCGGCGCGTGCGCTCGTCGGTGGAACGCGCGCGGTATTCGAACTGCAGCTGCTTGCGCTCCAGCACCGCCGAGGCGACCGTGCGGAAACTGGCTTCGTCCAGCTTGCGGCCGCGGTGCGGGATGACGCGCACGCGGTCGACCGGCCACTGCGACACGCCGGCATGGTCGGCCAGCAGGCCCTCGATGCGCTTCTGCAGCGGCGCCAGCGCGCCGGACAGCACGCCGCCGCCGGTGCGGACCAGCAACTGCTGCGCCGCGAGCAGGGCATACAGCTCTTCCGAGCTCAGCCACAGGCCGGGCAGTTCGAAGCGTTCGCTCTCCGCGGCGTGGTAGCGGAAGCCGGCTTCGCCGTCGCCTTCGATCGGCGCCATCAGCGCGTCGCGGAGGTAGGCGAGGTCCCGGTAGACCGTCGCGCGCGAACAGCCGAGTTCCTCCTGCAGGCGCTTCACCGTGACCGGATAGCGCGCCGCCTTGAGGATGCGGTGCAGGGCGGTGATGCGTTCGATCTTGTCCATGGGGGGGCACGGCAGGGGGCGTGGCCCGATTATCGCCGACGGGTGGCCGTTTTCGCCGTCCGCCTGACGTTGGTGCGAATACAGGGGACGAGCGCCGGCGGCGCCTTGGGCCCGTGCGGTGCCAGGCGTCCCGGCGTGTTTGCGCCGACGGGACGCCCTCAACGCACGGACCCAAGGCGTTGCCCCTTCCAAAGGCCCATCGCCATGTCTTCGCGCGCCGCTGCCTTGCCGCTGTCCCTGTTCCTGCTGCTGGCCGTGACGGCTTGCCAGCGCCCTGCCCCCGCGGATACCGCCGTGCCCGCGCCGGCGGCGGACGCCTTGCCCGCGCGAGGCTCTGCGGCGGACGCCGTGGCCGACGTGAAGGCCTCGATGCACCGGTTCCTCGACGCGCGCAGCTTCCACGCCCGGATGGTGCTGGAAGGCGCCCATCCGATGACCAGCGAGATGGACTACGTGGCGCCCGACCGCTACCGGATCACCCTGCCGACCGGCACGCAGACCGTCATCGGCAACATGCTCTACATGCAGGTGAACGGCCGCACCACCCGGGTGCCGCTGCCCCCTGAAACGCTGTCGCCCTGGCGCGACCCGCTGAAACTCCAGCAGGCCCAGCAGGGCCTGACGGCGGAATTCCTCGGCGAGACCCAGATCGACGGGGTGTCGGCCAGGCACTACCGGGTCCGCAACACCGTGCCCCAGCCGGTCGAATTCGAGTACTGGATCGGGACCGGTGGCCTGCCCCTGCGGCTGCGCCATGCCGGTACCGACAACGAGGGCCGCGACTACACGGTGGTGCAGACCTATTCCCGGTACGACGATCCGGCCATCGTTATCGACCACCCCGTCGAACCGTGACGCGGATCGGTGCCGCCCGGCCCGTTCGTGTCACAATCCATGTCGCAAACCTGAATCGGAACAAGCACTTGGGTTGTGGCCCTGCCGGGCCCTGTCTACCATGTAACCGATTACACCCTCCCCCAGAGGCTGCTCCATGCCCCGCGCGCATTTCTCCCTGCTGACCTTCGCGTTGCTCGCGACCCTGGCCTCGCCGGCCCTGGCCACGGACGTCCTGCTCCCGCGCAACGACAAGACCGATGCGACGAAGACCGGGAAGGCCTTCGGCAAGGACGCTGCCACCGCATTGCCGGTGGTGGCGATGGCGGTGCGTCCGATCCCCGAAACCCCGCCCGCCCCGCCGCCGCCCACGCCGAAGCTGACCGGCGGCGGCGAACTGGGGTTCGCAGCGGCCAGCGGCAACACCAATACCGAAAGTTTCAACGGGCGGCTGGACCTGACCTATACCGATGGTGGCGCCTGGCGCCACAGCGCCAGCCTGTTCGGCCTGCATTCGCGTTCCGAGTACGCACGCACGCAGGACGACGGCAGCCTCGTCCGCGATACGCGCACCACCGCCAACCGCTACACCGTCAATGCCAACAGCGCCTACCTGATGGATGACCGCGGCACGATCAACACCGCGCTGCGCCACGAGGAAGACGATTTCGGCACCTACAGCCGCCAGCAGTCGCTCAGCCTCAGCTACGGCAACCGGGTGATCAAGAACGAGCGCGCCCACTTGGACCTGCAGGTCGGCCCCGGCTACCGCCGCGCGTACGACACTGTGGACGGGCGGACCGAATCCAGCCTGATCGGCCGTGGGCTGATCGACATGCGCTACGCGCTCACCGAGAACACCGAGATCGTCAACAAGCTGCTGGTGGAATCGGGCGAGTACAACACCTTCGCCCAGAACGACCTGGGCGTGTCGGTGACGATGAACTCGCACCTCGCGTTGAAGGCCGGCTGGCAGGCGCGCCACAACAGCGACGTGGCCGAGGACATCAAGAAGACCGACACGCTGACCACGATGAACGTGGTCTACCGCTTCAAGTAAGCGTCGGTCAGGCCAGGAACGCGCCCGCGCCCTGTTCCAGCAACTGCGCGGCGACGCGACGACCCAGCGCGTCGGCGTCGCGCGCATCGCTCGTGCCTTCCGCGCGGAGCAGCTGGCCTTCCGCGGCGGAGCCCACCAGGCCCGCCAGCACGAGCGCGTCACCGTCGCGATGCGCGAACGCCGCCACCGGCACATGGCAGCTGCCGTGCAATGCGCGGTTCATCGCGCGCTCCGCTTCCACGCACAGGCGCGTGGCGGCGTCGTCCAGCGGCGCGAACAAGGCATGCACTTCGGGATCCTCGGCGCGGCATTCCACCGCGATGGCGCCCTGCGCCGGTGCCGGCAGCCAGTCCGGCGCCTGCAGGCGGGCGCGGATGCGCGCATCGAAGCCCAGCCGCTGCAGACCCGCGCAGGCCAGCACGATGGCGTCGTAGTCGCCGGCATCCAGCTTGGCCAGGCGCGTGTTGACGTTGCCGCGCAGGTCGAGCAACTGCAGGTCCGGGCGCTGCGCGCGCAGTTGCGCCTGCCGGCGCAGCGACGACGTCCCCACGCGCGCGCCATGCGGCAACGCGGCGATGCCGTCGTAGTGGTTGGAGACGAAGGCGTCGGCCGGATCGGCGCGGGTGAGGATGGCCGGCAGCGCGAACGGACCCTCCAGCTCCATCGGCACGTCCTTCAGCGAGTGCACGGCGCAGTCCGCCTCGCCGCGCAGCATCGCCAGCTCCAGTTCCTTCAGGAACAGTCCCTTGCCGCCGATGGCGGCCAGCGAGCGGTCCAGTACTTCGTCGCCGCGCGTGCTCATCGGGACCAGCTCGACGACCAGGCCCGGGTGAGCCGCGCGCAGGCGGTCGGCGACATGTTCGCTCTGCCAGAGGGCGAGCGGGCTCTTGCGGGTGGCGATGCGCAGCGTGGTCATGCGGGCATTATCCCGCATGCCGCATGCCGCGTCCCGCGCGGCGCTCAGAGCGTCTTGACGGTCTCGCGCAGGCCGGCCACGCAGCGGCGGCTGACTTCCAGCGGCGCCTTGCCGTGGCGCAGGATCGCCTGCACGTGGCCATCGCCGACGCGCTTGATCTCGACCAGCTCGTGGCGCGCCACCAGGCAGTTGCGGTGGATGCGCACGAACCGTCCGCCGAACTCCTCTTCCAGCGACTTCAGCGACTCTTCGATCAGGTCCTCGCCGCGGGCGTGGTGCACCACCACGTACTTCTCCTCGGCCTGCAGGTAATGCACCTCGTCGACCGGGATCAGGCGCAGGCTGCCGCGCAGGCGCGCGCACAGGTGGGTCCGCGGCTGGCCGCTGGCGGCCGCCGGCGCCTGGGTCTCGCGCCCGGCGATGAAGGTGCGCGCGCGCTCCAGCGCCGCGGCCAGCCGCTCGGCCCGGATCGGCTTCATCAGGTAGTCGATGGCGGCCGCCTCGAAGGCCGACAGCGCGTGCTCGTCGTAGGCGGTGCAGAACACCACGGCCGGGCGCGGATCGAAGGCGGCCAGGTGCCGCGCGGCTTCCAGCCCATCGACGCCCGGCATCGCGATGTCGAGCAGGACCATGTCCGGGCGGTGCTGCGAACAGGCCTGCAGCGCATCCAGGCCGTTCTCGGCCTCGGCCACCACATCGATGCCGGCATGCTCGGCGAGCAACGCGCGCAGGCGTTCGCGGGCGAGGGGTTCGTCGTCGGCAATGACCACTTTCACGGCAAAGGCGTCCTCGATGAACGTTGGCGTGATCCCCCGTGGCCTAGGTTACCCACGACGGCGCCACGCGTCACCCGGGCGGGGACGCATGCGGATTACAACGCAAACCGCCGTTCCATCCAGTCACCCAGGTCACGGATTTCCTCCGCGCAGACCTGGTGCGCCATCGGATAGCGGTGCCATGCCACATCGAAGCCCATGCCGCCCAAGGCCCTGGCGCTCTGCTCGGCGTGGACCAGCGGGATCACCGGGTCGCCCGTGCCATGGGCCATGAAGACCGGCTGCGCGGTCGCGGCCGCCGCAAGATGCGAGGCCGCCTGCGCGGCACCGGGCAGATAGGTCGACAGGGCGATCAGGCCGGCCAGCGGGACCTGCCGGCGCAGGCCGGCCGCCAGGATGATGGCACCGCCCTGCGAGAAGCCCGCCAGCAGCACCCGCTCCGGCGCGATGCCGCGCGCGAGCTCACGCTCGATCAGCGCGTTCACCTGCAGGAGGGATTCCTCGATGCCGGCGCTGTCCGCACGGGTCGGGAAGTCCATCCCGACGATGTCGTACCAGGCGCGCATGCGCACCCCGTTGTTGATGGTCACCGCACGCACCGGCGCGTGCGGGAACACGAAGCGCAGCGCGGGCCAGCCCGGGCGCACCAGTTCCGGTACGAGCGGCGCGAAATCATGGCCGTCGGCGCCGAGGCCGTGCAGCCACAGCACGGACCACTGCGGGGAAGGACCGGTGTCCTGTTCGACGGTTTCGAGAAGCGGGGCATGGGAGGTCGTCATGCCGCCATTCTCGCCGCAGCGACGCGCGGATACCAATCAGTCCGCGCCACCCTCGGCGCCCGCCGGCAAGCGGAACCGCACCGTGCGCTGCGAGGCGTGCGCCTGCCCGCTCGGCTCGAAACGCCAGCGCTGCGCCACCGCCAGCGCCGAGGCGTCGAACAATCCGGCGGGCGTGGAGGACAGCAGGCGCACGTCGCGCACGCTGCCATCGGGCTGGATGGTGAAGGACACTTCCGCCTGGCCCTCGATACGCGCGCGCAGTGCCGGCAGCGGGTAGCGCGGCTGCGCGTCCTGCACCAGGCGGGGCGCACGCGCAGGGGCCACGGTCGCGGCACGCGCGACCACCGCGGCCGGCGGCGGGGCTTCCACGACGGGCGCCGCGGGTGGCGGTGCAGGCTCGGCAACGACGGGCATACCGGCCGCCACGGGCGGAGGTTCGCGGGTCGCGACCGCGGGGGGCGGCACGGCGGTGGCGCGGGGCGCGACCGTCACCGAGGGCGGCGGCGTCTCCAGCGCGGCGATCGAGGCCTGCGCTGCCTGTTCGCGCTGCAGCGTCGCGATGCCCGCGCGCAAGCGGGGCAACGCGGGTGCGCCCGCATCGATGCGTTCGATGAGGCCCCGCAGGCGTTCCGCTTCGACCGCGTCGCTGCGTGCCAGCGCCTGCTCGGCCGCGATCAGCACGTACGGCTGCAGTTCCGCCAGCGCCGCCTGCGCGCGGGCCGCTTCTGCCGTGTCGGCGCGCGCGGCCAGGTAGTGCTCGATCGCGTTGTCGCCCGCAGGCGACATCATCCGTTGCTCGGCGAGCGCCTGCGACGCGCGCGCATACGCCGTGCGCATCTCGTCCACGCTGTCGGGCGATACCGTACCGGCGGAGGCCGCGACCTCCTGCGTCCCGGACACCGTCTCGGGCGAGCGCCCACAGGCGGTCAGGCCGGCCAGCAGGGCCAGGCCCATCCCTATCTTCTTCATGATCTCGATCACCCCCGTCGTGCGGCCGGCAAGCCTAGGCGGCGTTCATGACGCCGGTGCGTCAGCCCGGCCGCACGCCCTCCGCGTTCCCTCCCGGCAGGCGACACGCACGCGTTCCCGGGCGGCACGGTGCGGTATTGCGACACGGGGAAAATGGAAGCGTTTGCATGCCGTGACATCCCGTTTGCGGCGCGGAAGTTCGGGTAAAGTGCGTCGATCCGGGGCCGATACCGTTTCGTATGGCCCCACCCCGGGGCGGCGTAGCAGGGACTGCCGTGGCGAACCCGGACCATCCGACGGATACCGTTCTTGGGGAAGACGCGACCGTGAGGCCCACTCCTATCGCCATGCCATCGTTTGCCGCGCCTGCCGAGCCCGACGTGTCGTGGGTCATCGACCACAGCGACAACGCCGTCGTCGTCTGCGACGACGAC
This sequence comes from Pseudoxanthomonas sp. CF385, assembly GCF_900104255.1. Classification (NCBI taxonomy): domain Bacteria; kingdom Pseudomonadati; phylum Pseudomonadota; class Gammaproteobacteria; order Lysobacterales; family Lysobacteraceae; genus Pseudoxanthomonas; species Pseudoxanthomonas sp. CF385. The sequence goes on along the minus strand of NZ_FNKZ01000001.1, from coordinate 752,536 downwards.
GCGCGCATCACCTATATCAACCAGGGTTTCACCCGCATGCTGGGCTATACCCTGGAGGAAGTGGCGGGCCGTCGCCCGAGCGACTTCCTCGCCGGGCCGCACACCGATCCCGAAACGGTCGAGTGGGTGCGCGGCCAACTCAATACCCAACAGGGTTACCGGACCGAGTTGCTGGTCTACGCCAAGACGGGCGTGCCCCTGTGGATTTCCGCCGTGGTGAATCCGGTGTTCGACGGCGAGCGCAACGTGCGCCATCTGCTCGGCGTGTATACCGACATCACCCACAGCAAGCTGCACGAGGAGCTGCACCGCAAGGTGCTGGGCGCCATCGTCCGGGAGCAACCGCTGCAGGACGTGCTGACGCTGGTCTGTCGCGAAGTCGAGAAGGTGATGCCGGAGGCCGTGGCCTCGGTGATCGGGCTCGACGACTACGGCCACTTGCGTCCACTCGCCGCACCCAGCCTGCCGGACCATCTCGCCGCCGTCGTGGACGGCGAACGCGCGGGGCCGATGGTCGGCGCCTGCGGCTCGGCCGCGTGGAGCGGGCAGCCGGTGGAGTGCACCGACATCGATCGCGACCCGCGCTGGCAGGCGTACAAGGCGCCGTTCCTCGCGTTGGGCATCCGCGCGTGCTGGTCCAGCCCGATCAAGGGCCATGACGGCCGCGTGCTCGGCACCTTCGCGCTCTACTACTGGGAGAACCGCGCGCCGGACGACTTCCACCAGCGCGTCGTCGATGTCTGCCTGCACCTGTGCGCACTGGCGATGGACCGCGAGCGCGCGCGCGTGCGCATGCACCAGCTGTCCTTCTTCGACACGCTGACGGGCCTGCCCAACCGCGCGCTGTTCAACAACAAGGTCGAGCAGATGCTGCTGGATGCGGCGCGCCGCGACAGCGGGGTGGCGCTGCTGTTCATCGACATCGACCGCTTCAAGATCGTCAACGACACCCAGGGCCACACCGCCGGCGACACCCTGCTGCGCGAACTGGCCAAGCGGCTGGCCGGCGAACTGCGCGACTCCGACGTGGTCGCGCGGCTGGCCGGCGACGAATTCGTGCTGGCCGTGCCCGACTATGACGCGGAGGATGCCGCCAACCTCGCCGACCGCCTGATGGCGCGCCTGTCGCAGCCGGTCAGCGCCGGACGCATGATGCTGGCGCCGCAGGCCAGCGTCGGCGTGGCGATGTTCCCCAGCGACGGCTGGGACGTGGACTCGCTCGTGCGCCACGCGGACATCGCGATGTACCGCGCCAAATCCGAGGGCGGCGCCCGGATCGTGTTCTACAGCGTCGAGATGAACCAGGCGATGCAGGAACGGCTGGCGCTCGAGAACGCCCTGCGCGAGGCCGTGCGCAGCGGCCAGTTGCGCCTGCATTACCAGCCGCAGGTCGGGATGGAAGACGACACGCACCTGCACGGCGTGGAAGCGCTGCTGCGCTGGCGCCATCCGGAAATCGGCGAGATCTCGCCGGCCACGTTCGTGCCGATGGCCGAGGAATGCGGCCTGATCGACGACCTCGGCCGGTGGACGCTGGAAGAAGCCTGCACGCAGATGGCGGACTGGCGCCGCCGCGGCGTGCCGGTGCCGCGCGTATCGGTGAACCTCTCGGCGATCAATTTCGAACAGCAGGACCTGCCAGTCTTCATCGGCAACGTACTCGGCAAGTGCGGCCTCTCGCCCGAGGAGCTGATGGTCGAAGTGACCGAGAGCGTCATGCTCGCGCAGAAGCCGGAAGTACTGGCCAACATCGATGCGATCCATCGCATGGGCGTGCACCTGTCGATCGACGATTTCGGCACCGGCTACTCGAGCCTTAGCCACCTCCACCGCCTGCCGATCAGCGAACTGAAACTCGACATGAGCTTCGTCCGCGACCTCGAGCACAGCGAATCGGCGCGCGCGCTGACCACGTCCATCCTGCGCATCGGCGAAAGCCTCTCGTTGAAGGTGGTCGCCGAAGGCGTGGAGAACCAGGCCCAGCGTGCGGTGCTGTCAGGCCTGAAGTGCGACATCCTGCAGGGTTACTACGTATCGCGGCCGTTGTCGCCGCATTCGCTGGAGCGCTGGCTCACCCTGCAATCGCCGACGGCGTGACCCCGCGCTCCGCGTCGCTGCCCAGCAGGAACGCGAGTGCATCCCCGCACGGCGCCGCCACGCGGAAGCGCAGGAGATCGTCGGCGCGCGTGCGTCCCAGGTTCACCGCCGCGACCGGCGTGTCCGCGCGGACCGCCGCATGGACGAACCGCAGGCCCGAGTAGACCATCAGCGAGGAACCCACGACGAGCATCGCGTCGGCACGCGCGAGGTGCGCCATCGCCGTCTGCACGCGTTCGCGCGGCACGTTCTCTCCGAAGAAGACGACATCCGGCTTCAGCATGCCTCCGCACGCCTCGCAGGCGGGAACCCGGAAAGCGCCGAAGTCGCGTCCGTCCAGATCCGCGTCGCCGTCCGGCGCAGCGGCCGCCACCAGGCCGGCCCAGTCGGGGTTCGCATCGGCGAGACGGACCTGCAGATCCGCGCGCAACGATCCCGCACGGCAGTCGAGGCACACGACGGCGTCCAGCCGGCCATGCAGATCGATCACGGATCGACTTCCTGCGGCCTGGTGCAGACCGTCGACGTTCTGGGTCAGCAGGTGTTCGCAGCGGTCCTGCGCTTCCAACGCCGCCAGTGCGCGGTGCGCCGGGTTCGGCTGCGCCTCCGCGATGCGCGGCCAGCCGAGCAGGCTGCGCGCCCAGTAACGCTGCCGCGTCGCCCCGTCGCCGACGAACGCCTGGTACGTCACCGGCGGCGTGCGCTTCCACGCACCCTGCTCGTCGCGGTAGTCCGGGATGCCGGACCCCGTGCTGCAGCCGGCGCCGGTCAGCACGAACAGGCGACGGTGCGCACCGATGAAGTCCTGCAGTCGTGGATCGCTCATGCCGGCAGCATAGGCCATGCCGCCGCCCGCGCGATCAGGGCTTCGGTGCCGGGCAGTAGCTGCGCAGATAGTCCATGTGGGCCGGCATCCGTTCCACATTGCCCAGCACGCTGGCGCGGATGTCGTCGAGGAAGCGCTGCAGTTCCGCCGGCGGCACCGCGTCCGCCGTCGGGTGGTAGCGTTTCGGCATGATGCCCTGCCCCATCATCACCTGGATCCACGAATTCTCGCCGAACAGCTCGCCGGGCACGTGGAAGACGGTGCCGGTCTCGCGGAACAACTCGATGCGGTGGCGCAGCGTCGAGGGAAGCGCCATCTCCGCGATCTCGCGCCAATAGGGCGAGTCGCGCCGGTTGCTGAGCGCATAGTGCATCACAACGAAGTCGCGCACGTGCTGCAGTTCCTCGTCCAGGCGCGCGTTGTACTCGTCGATCGCCGGCGGGGTAACCACCTGGGGGAAGTTCTGCAGCAGGTGCACGATGCCGCGCTGGATCAGGTGGATCGTCGTCGATTCCAGCGGCTCGATGAAACTGCCGGCCAGGCCCAGGGCCACGCAGTTCTTCGCCCAGCACTGCTGGCGCTGGCCCGGCCTGAAGCGGATCGGCCACGGCTGCTTGATGACCTCGCCCTCGAGGCTGCCGAGGAACTCCTCCCGCGCCTCGTCATCGCCGACATGGCGACTCGAATAGACGATGCCGTTGCCGACCCGGTGTTGCAACGGAATGCGCCACTGCCAGCCAGCCTTGCCGGCGATCGCGCGCGTGTAGGGCACCGCGTCGCGCACCGCCGTGGTCTGGGTGGCCAACGCACTGTCGTTGAACAGCCAGTGCGACCAGTCGGTGAAGCCCACGCCCAGCGTCTTGCCGATCAGCAACGCCCGGAAGCCCGTGCAGTCGATGAAGAAGTCGGCTTCGAGGCTGTCGCCGCTTTCCATCTTCAATGCGGTGATATGGCCCGACGCCGCATCGGTCAGGACTTCGGCGATCTTGCCCTCCACCCGCTTCGCGCCGTGTCGTTCGCTGAATCGCCGAAGGAACTTCGCGTACAGGCTCGCATCCATGTGATACGCGTAGTTCGTACCGCTGCGCGGCAGGTGCGCGAAGCGGTCCTGCAGGGCGGCCTTCAACTCGAGGCAATAATCTTCGTAGCCGCTGGCGTACCCCTCCTTGCGCCCCCGCAACCAGAAATGCTGGAAACCGGTCGCTCCCCGGTCCTTTCCGCTGAATCCGAAGGAGTGGATGTAGCGGTGCCCGACGTCCAGCCAGTTCTCGAAGGAGATGCCGAGTTTGATGGTGCCCTGCACCGCCGCCATGAACTCCTGCTCACCGATGTCGATCATCCGGTGGAAGCTCAGCAGGGTGGGGATGGTGGCTTCGCCGACGCCCACGGTGCCGATTTCCTCCGACTCCACGAGGGTGATGTCCAGCACTTCGCCGAGCACCTTGGAGAGCGCCGCGGCCGCCATCCAGCCGGCGGTGCCACCGCCGGCGATGATGACGCGCCTGATCGGCTGATGGTGGATGTCGGGCATGTGGTTGGTTCCTGGCGTCGTGTGATCAGCGATTGAGGCGCTTGAGCAGGCGTGCGCGAAGTTCGCGCGCGCGTATCTCATCCAGCGGAGCGAGCAGGCGACGCGCGGGCTCCGGGATGTGGGCGACCGTGTCCGCGTCGGCGTCGAACACATAGTGGCGGAACACGTCCTTCCAGATCTCCCGCTCATGCGGCGGCAGGTCGCGCATCGTCATCAGCGCGTACATCAGGACGTTCATCGGGGTGTCCATCCACCCCGGCGTGTCGCGCCACCAGTAGTTGACCAGCACGTTGAACGGCTCCAGTCCCTCCATGTGGTGCCACCACATGCTCGGAATCAGCACCGCGTCGCCCGGCGCGAGTTCGGCCACCTGGGCGTGCCGCATCGCTTCGGCGAAGCGCGGGAAGCGCTCCAGATTCGGCGAGGCGAAGTCCACCAGGCTGATGGCCTGCCCGGCGGGCGTGAAGTCGAGCGGACCGATGTACAGGTTGCGTAATTGGTTCGGCGGGAACAGGGTGACGCGGCGGCGCCCCGCCACCACGCAGGCGATGTTGTCGGGCACGTCCTGGTGAGCCGCGATGCGGGTGCGATTGCCGATCCAGATGCTCGCCAGGGGATCGCGCCCCTCCAGGGGAAGCGCGTTCTCGTCGCGGAAGCCCGGCAGCCACGTATCGAGCGTGGTGGACGCGACGTAGATCATCGGCGCGGATTCCCGCTCCGCGTACTTGAGCAACGTGTCGAGCACCGTCCTCAGCGGGATCTGCTCCTGGCGGAAATTGAACCCGCTCAGGTCGTCGTTGTAGAACACCCGTCCGCCGCTGCCGGGAGCGGCGACTGTCGCGACCACCGGCGGCGCGTCCGCACGCTCGAAACCGTGCAGGTAGGCCACACCCGCCTGCATCGACTCGCGTGCCGCAGCGACCATGGGCCAGTGCGCGACAAGGCCCCGCAGCACGACGGGTCCGGACGACGAAGCCTGCAGCGCCTGGGGCAGTGCATCGACCGCATCGCCACGCGACTCGCGGATGGGCTTAGCGTCCGCCAGCACGGCTCCGGTTCATCCTGTCGATCAGTCCGCGGAAATTCGAGACCGATGCCACGGCCATGTAGATCGGCTCCAGATGGCCGGCCGCGTGCAGCGGGCCCAATGCCCCGGCATCCAGGCCACGAAGGCGCTCTTCGTTGATGATGTAGTACCCCGCAAGCCGGTTGAGCGACCCATCGTCCAGCTCGATGTCGAGCGCGAAGGATTCCAGCAGGTCGAGCGCAAGCAGGGCATTGACGAAGGCCGGCACGCGCTCCAGTCCGTTGTGCAACGTAAGGAGCACCGACGCGATCCGGTCCAGGTATTCGGTCTGGCCGCCGTGTTCGCGGAACAACGGCTGGCCGACCTCGTTGCCGACCCTGGGACTGTCCAGGTCGATGTGCACGGTCATCTCGTCGCCGCCGCGGCCGATCAGGAACGGCTGCCGTTCGATCGCCAGCGGCACGTAGTGCGCGTCCCAGCGCTCGCCGTCGAGGAACAGGTTCGTCCCTTCCTCGAACCCCAGCAACGCGACCGGCGACAGACCGCCATGCGCATCCTTCCGGAACACGATGGGGTAGTGCGCCTGCAGGTCGCGGAATTCGGCGGGGAAGGTGGCGGCGAACGCGACGTCGTCGCCCAGCGTCGCGCTGCGCCGGGTATCGATTCGCAGGTCCTTGTGGTCGATGTTGTTGACCTGGGCGTGTCGGGGCATCGGTGGGTCGTCCTAGATGCGCGGCATTCCGCGCGTCATCACATGATCGAGCATCTCGCGATGCCCAGGCAATGCCGACAGCATCTTCCTCGCGATGTCCGCCGACTGCCCGAAGTATTCCTCGGCGCGGCGCACGTCGTCCATGCGCCGCGTGGTGGGCCGCGCGTCGGGCACGAAGCCCATGCCGTAGAGGATGAACTGGTAGCTCGCCGATGGAAATACTTCCTCGACCCGGTTGAGGTCGTACCGGGAAGGCGGCTGGTGGCGCCAGAACTCGAGCAGGTCGCGCAGGCGTTCCGGGATCGTTTCCGGCCTGCGGTTGTCGCGCCAGTACTCGCTGTCGTCCCGCTTGCTCAGCACGTAGTGCAGCTTCAGGAAGTCGACGATGCGGTCCCAGCGATAGCTGAAGGTGTCGTTGTAGCGCTTCGCGACGATGTCCACGGCCGCACGCGTGGCCGGCATCTGGTCGGCGAGCATGCCTGCGGCCAGCTCCACCATGACCAGCGACGACGCTTCGAGCGGCTCCATGAACCCGCTGGACAGCCCGATGGCCACGCAGTTCCGGTGCCAGGCGCCCCGCCTGAAGCCCGGGCGGATCATGATCTTCGGCAGCGTGTCGATGTCCTGTTCGCGACCGCCTGTCGCCACGATGTAGCGGCGCAGCGCCGCCTCGGCCGCGTCATCGCTGGTATGGGTGCTGGAGTAAACATGGCCGATGCCCCGCCGGCTCTGCAGGCCGATGTCCCAGATCCAGCCGGCCTCCTGCGCGGTGGAAATGGTCTGGCAGGCGATTTCGACATGCGGGTCCGCGTACGGCACGCGCGTGGCGATGGCGCGGTCGTTGAACAGCACGTCCTTCTGCGATTCGATCTCGACACCGTAATGCTGGCCGATCAGCAACGCGCGCATGCCGCTGCAGTCCACGAACAGGTCGCCTTCGATCGCCCCGTGCTCGCGCGTGCGCAACGCGGCGATGTCGCCGTTCTCGTGCGTCTCCACCCCGACCATATGGTCCGCGATGTGGCGCACGCCGAGCTTCCCGACGCAATGCGTCCGCAGGAAGACGCCGAGTTTGGCCGCATCGAGGTGATAGGCGTAGTTGGCCACGGAGGCCCACTCCGGCGTGGACATCTGCTTGGGGGATTTCCCTGCTTCGCACAGGTGCGCCTGGTAGCAGGTCAGCATGCTGAAGGGCACGTCGCGGTGCGCCATCCAGCCGGTCGCCAGATGGGTCTCCAGGAAGCCCGGCGGCAACACGAACGGATGGTGGTAGTAGTCGCCGTCGACCTCTTCCCTCCACCGCACGAACTTGGACCCTTGCTTGAAGGCCGCATCGCATTGGCGGATGAAGTCGGTCTCGCTGACGCCGGTCCGGCGCAGGGTATCGCGCATGGTCGGCCAGGTGCCCTCGCCCACGCCCACCGTCGCGACGTCCGGCGATTCGATCAGGGTGATCCGCAGCCCGCCGGCGAGCGCGGTCTGATGCTCGGCCGCGAGCACGGCGGCCGTGAGCCAGCCCGCCGAGCCGCCCCCGAGGATGACTACATGCCTGACAGGAAGATCCACGCGGCTACCTCGTCTTTGCTACTCGCCCAGCGGGACTCGCGGCCCGCCCCAAAACCAAAGCCGCTGGAAACCAGCGGCTTTGGCGATGCTGCCCGGACCCATCCCGGATCCGGGCATGCCGTCGAACGTCAGCGGAAGTTGTAGCGGAAACCGAGCATGTAGCGGGGACCGGTCTGGGTGCCGTAGAACAGGATGTTCTTGTGGCGCTCGCTGAGTCGGGCGGTCTCATCCGTGAGGTTGATGCCCTCGAACTGGACCGTGAAGCGATCGTTGAACTTGTAGCCGACGCTCAGATCCCACTGGCCATACTCTTCCACGTACACCGGGTTGTTCTTGGCGACGTCGGCGGCATCGCCGTCGTACTGGCTGTTGAGGAACTTGTCGCGCCAGTTGTAGGCCAGGCGTACCTGCCACGGCCCCTTGTCGTAGAAGCCCACCAGGTTGGCCGAATCGCTCAGGCCGATCAGCACCTGCTGCGGTCCCTTCGCATTGTTGTCGTACGAAAGGCTGTCGCTGTCGACGATGGTGTAGTTGGCCGCGACACCGAAGCCGCTGTCGCCGAACATGTGCTGCAGGCTGAGTTCGAAGCCGTTGAGGGTATGCGAACCCGCGTTGCCGGGGATGGTGATGTTGTACACCGTCAGCGGGTCGCCCTCGATGCCGGTGATCTCGCCATTGGTCCCCGCCGTGCTGTCCACGCCCGGCTGGCCATCGAAGTTGTCGAAGATGTACTGCCGGATGCAGCCCACGTCCGCGCTGCCGCACCCACCGGCACCGATGGCGGCGTTCCAGTACGCGCCGCCGACCGGCGTGGGCAGGCTGAACAACGTGTCCTGGAACGAACCCGCGCCGCTGTCGATGTAGTTGGAGATGTTCTTGCGGTAGTAGCCCACCGAGAAGTAACTGGCCTCGGCGTAGTACCACTCGTACGACAGGTCGATGTTCTTCGACAGCAGCGGCTTCAGGTTCGGATTGCCCGAGTTGCCGCTACCGCCGTTGATGCGCAGCAACGGACTGACAGTCTGCCCGCCCTGGATGTCCTGCCAGCCGGGACGGCCGAGCGAGTGGCCGTAGCTGGCACGCAGCACCATGTCCTCGGTCAGCTCGAAGCTGGCGTCGATGTTCGGCAGGAAGTAATCGTACTCGCCGGTCATGGTGGTGAACGACTTGTCGCCCATGTCGGTGAAGAACTCGTTGTCCGCCACCCAGCGCACGAGGACAGGCGTATCCACCTGGGCCGCGGATTCGATCTCGGTCTTCTCGTACCGCACGCCGATCGCCAGATTGATGGGGATCCGCGTCTCCCAGCTGGTGCTGTACTGCAGGTAGGCGCTGCGGGTCTTCTCGGTCGTGCGCAGATCGGCGCGGTTGTAATTGTCCGGGGCCCGGGCCAGGTCCGGCCTGCCCGTGAAGTCGCCTACGGCGCGGCGCATGGCCTCGTAGTCGAAGACCAGGAACTGGCTGTTGAAGCGCGGATCGTTGTACCCCGGGAACGCATCGAAGTACCGCGACATGTTGTCGATCTGCCAGAGGTTGTCGGCAAAGTCGGAGGCATTCCCGATGCCGCCCCAGTCCGCCGCTTCGTTGATGCCCCACGCGGTCCGGTTCTTGACCTCGGTATTGGCCACGCCGAACTTGAGGTCGGAGAAGTCGCCGAACTTGAAGGTGCCGCTCAGCTGGCCCTGGTCGACCTCACCACGCGAATAGCCGTTCACGAACTGGCGACCGGTCGGACGCGCCTGCGACGGATCCACCCCGCTGACGCCCGGCGCCAGCGTGTAGCTGAGGATCGGCAGTTCGCCATCGAAGTACACCGTGGTGTCGCCACGGACCCAGGCGGCGGTACCGATGTTGCCCTGCGAACCCCACTCGCTGTCGGGCGACAGTTCCGCCGTGGAGCGGTGATAGTCGAACGCCAGATCCAGCGCGTCCGTCACTTCCCATTCGACGTTGAAGCCGACCGACTCGTTCTCGGCCTTCGTCGCGCTGATGCCACCCGCCATCGCCAGGTCGCTGCAGCCCTCGTAGGTGCCGTTCGCGTTCTGCGTGCCGGTGCAGGGGATGAGTTCACGGTAGAACACCGGGCCGGCGGCGGGGCCGTCGGTCCAGGCGCTTTCCTGGCCGACGAAGTTGAACCACACCGACATCTCGTTCCGCTGCTGCTGGATCTTGTTCTCGGAATACGTGTAGTCCAGCGTCGTGGTGATGCGATCCGTGGGTGCCCACTGCAGGGTCACCTGGCCGTTGGTGCGCTGCCGCTGGATGCCGTTGACGCTGTAGTTGAGGTTCTGCGGCACCGAGTACAGATCGGTCGGGCCCGGCAGGTTGTCGTTGCCCGGCGTTCCCGGCGCGATCGCGCCCCAGCCGCCCTCACCGCCGAAATGCGTGCGCCAGCCGGCGGTCACGCCGACCTGGCTGAAGCCGCTGTCGCGTTCCTGGTAGCTGCCGGTCACGGCGATGCCGAACTTACCGTCGGCGAACGTCTGGCTGAAAATGCCGGACATTTCGGGGGTGTAATCGTCCCCCTGCATGATCTTGGGCAGATTGTCGTTCGACGTATCGTGGACGGTCTTCACGCCCAGGTTCAGCAGCGGTCCGCTTTCCAGCGGACGGACCGTCTTGATGTTGATCGTCGCGCCGATGCCGCCGGTCGGGTTGGAGGCCAGGCCGGTCTTGTAGACCTCGATGCCCGACACCGCTTCCGATGCCAGGTTGGCGAAATCGAACGCGCGCGAGTTGGATGCCGAGAAACCATTCAACAGCGCACCGGGCATCTGGCGGCCATTGAGCAGCACCAGGTTGTGGTCCGGCCCGATGCCGCGCACGGTGACCTTTGAGCCTTCGCCGCTGGGCGTGCGATCGATCGACACACCGCTGATGCGCTGCAGCGACTCGGCCAGGTTGGTGTCGGGGAACTTGCCGATGTCTTCGGCCACGATGCCGTCGACGACGCCCTGCGCATCGCGCTTGAGGTTCATCGAGGACTCGAGGCTGGCGCGGATGCCTTTCACCACGACCGTATCGAGCGTCGTGGGGTCGGCCTCACTGGCCGTCGTGGATGGCGTGGCGGTGGCGCTCTGCGGCTCTGCCTGCTGGGCCCAGGCGGGAGCCGCCATGGCGATCAGCAATGCGGACGTAAGCACCCGCTTCCTTGGAACGGACTGCACTTGCTTCATGGACTTTCCCCTCTCCGGAAATTCACGAATAGCGTGGTGATCTGAGTTGGCGTGACGTGCTCGAGGCCCCCATGTCCTCTCACATTGGGCCGCATTGGACGCGCGATTGACAGCGTTGTCAACTTTCAGTGATTTGAGCGAGCGAGCGCCGAAAACCCCTTGTTTTCAGCTGTATTGTCCATGTTGCGGCGCAGCTGAAATCGTTTTCCATTCTTTGCGCGACACGATCGCATGGAAGAAATTTTTCGCGTGATCGCTCGGAAGGTTTTCGATTGGTATGGCGTTCGGGCCACGACGACGGGCACGGCGGCGCATCGCGATGGACGCGATCTTCGACCAGGAACAGGTCGCGGATGTCAGCGTCGCGTGGGCGACTGGGTCGATTCGCGGAAGACGACCTCGTGCTCCACATGCACCATGCCGCCGGCCTCCGCCGCACGGATGCGCGCGAGCAGCTGGAGAGTGGCCAGGCGGCCCATTTCCGAGGTGGGCTGGCGCACGGTGGTCAGGGCCGGATAGATATGGCGCGCGATCGGGGTGTCGTCGAAACCGCATACGGAAATATCGCGCGGCACGGCCAGGCCGCGTTCGCAGGCGGCGCGGATGACGCCGGCCGCCATGTCGTCGTTGGCGGCGAAGATCGCCGTGGGCGGTCGCTTGAGGTCCATCAGGCGGTTGCCCGCCTCGATGCCCGACTCGAACGAGAAGGCGCCCTGCACCACGAGGTCTTCGTCGTAGTCCAGGCCCGCCTTCCGCAAGGCTTCGCGATACCCCTTGAAGCGCCACTGGCAGGCGCCATGCGCAGGCGGCCCCTTGATGTGGGCGATCCGGCGATGCCCCTGCGCCACCAGTCCCGCCATCAGTTCGAGCACGGCCGCGGTCTCGTCCATCGACACGCCGATGCGGTCCTGCGGGTGCTTGGGCGCGATGCAGGCGAAGGGCACCTCGTGCTGCTCGAGGAATTCCAGCACCGGCGGATCGTCGGTCAGCGGCGGGATCAGCACGACACCATCGGGCGCGAAGTGCTCGAACACCACCTTCAGGTCTTCGGCCTTGCGCTGCTTGGCCGATCCCACCGGCGCGAGCACCAGGTTGTAGTGGTTGTCCCGGCAGGCGTCGAGCATGCCGCTCTGGATTTCCATCAGGTAGTTGCGCGACGGATTGTTGTAGACCAGCGCGATGACGTAGGAACGCTGCCCGGCGAGGCTGCGTGCGGACAGGTTGGGCCGGTACTGCAGCTTCTCCACCGCCTTCATGACGCGCTGGCGCATCTCGTCGCGCACGTTCGGCTCGTTGTTGAGCACGCGCGACACCGTCTTCATGGATACGCCGGCGGCGGCGGCCACGTCCTCGATCCGACTACGCATTCGGCTGCTCCCGCTCCACTCCGCACATCCTCCTGGCAAGACCCCGGATTCTGACAGCGACGCCCGTTCCCTGGATACCGCAGCGCGCGCCTGCGCGTTGCGGTGCCTCCCGACCCCCGCGATCCGCGCGTGCGATGCGCGCAAATCGTTGTTGCAAAGCAGCACATCATTGCGGTGGATGCGCGACGCGATGCGCACTGCATCGCGCGTTCCGCCGCCGAACGCCGCCTGCGGTTGACACCAAGATGTACCAACGGTATGACAGCGCTGTCAACTACCGCGCGTCCGGCATGTCGATGCCGGCGCCGCATCCACCCTCGAGAGGCACCACGATGCAATCCACCCGCATGTTCGCCGCCGTCGCGCTGGGCGTGACGATGGCCGCCGGCCTGACGCATGCCGTTGCCGCGCAACCCCGGGAGACCCCCATGCCGACGTCGGCCACCGTCACCATCTACACCACCGCGCAGGACACCGGGCAGCGCCTGGCCAGGACGGGCACCGCGACGCTCCAGCCGGGACACAAGCTGACGGAGGTCGAGAATTCGATCTTCGTCGATCCGGCCAAGCGCTTCCAGTCGGTGCTGGGCATCGGCGGCGCGATCACCGACTCCACCGCCGAGGTGTACGCCACGCTGTCGCCGGAGAAGCGCGCGGAGTTCATGAAGGCGTACTACGACAAGGACGCCGGCATCGGCTACTCGCTGGCGCGCACCACCATCCACAGCTCGGATTTCAGCTCGGCCAGCTACACCTACGTGAAGGAAGGCGACAAGGCGTTGGCATCGTTCTCCATCGACCATGACCGCCAGGCCCGCCTCCCGATGATCAAGCAGGCCATCGCGGCCGCGGGCGGAGACCTGCCGCTGTTCGCGAGCCCGTGGAGCGCGCCGGCCTTCATGAAGACCAACAAGCACATGCTGCGCGGCGGCGCGCTGCTGCCCGAGTACCGCCAGGCGTGGGCGAACTACTTCGTCAAGTTCATCCAGGCGTACGAGAAGGAAGGCATCCCGATCTGGGGCATCACCGTGCAGAACGAGCCGATGGCCACCCAGACCTGGGAGTCGATGCTCTACACGGCGGAAGAGGAGCGCGATTTCCTCAAGGACTACCTCGGCCCGACGATGCACAAGGCGGGCTTCGCCGACAAGAAGATCATCGTGTGGGACCACAACCGCGACATGATGCTGTACCGCGCGCAGGTGATCCTCGGCGATCCGGAAGCCGCGAAGTACGCATGGGGCCTGGGCTTCCACTGGTACGAGACCTGGGCCGGTTTCGATCCGATGTTTCGCAACGTGGCCGCGGTGACGCAGGCCTTCCCCGACAAGCCGGTGCTGCTCACCGAGGCCGCGGTGGAGAAGTTCGACCCCGCGCGCTACCAGCACTGGCCGAACGCGGAACGCTACGGCACGTCGATGATCAACGACTTCAACAACGGATCCGTGGGCTGGACCGACTGGAACATGCTGCTCGACGAAAAGGGCGGCCCCAATCACGTGGGCAATTACTGCTTTTCGCCCCTGCATGCCAACACGCGCACCGGTGAACTGATCTACACGCCCAGCTATTACTACATCGGCCACTTCTCGAAGTTCATCCGCCCGGACGCGCGCCGCGTCAGCGCCGCGACCAGCCGCAGCACCCTGCTGGCGACGTCCTTCGTCAATCCGGACGGGCGCCTGGCCACGGTGGTGATGAACCCGACCGACAAGGAGATCGCGTACAACTTCTATGTCGGCCAGGCCTCGGCCGTGGTCACGATCCCCGCGCGCGCGATCCAGACGCTGGTGAACTGAGCCACGATGGCCCGGCATCGCGCCGTCGCATGCGGATGGACGCTGGCGCTGATGCTGGCGGCCGGGCATGCGGCGGCCGCGGAGCCGTTCGCGTGGCCCGACGGCAGGCGCGCCGCGGTCAGCCTCGCCTACGACGATGCGCTGCCCTCGCAGCTGGACCACGCGATCCCGGCGCTGGATCGGCAGGGGCTGAAGGGCAGCTTCTATCTCACCCTGGCATCGGACACGCTGCTTACGCGCCGGCAGGCGTGGGTGGACGCCGCCCGCCATGGCCATGAACTCGGCAACCACAGCCTGTTCCACCAGTGCAGGTCGTCCCTGCCCGATCGCGCCTGGGTGCCGGCACACCGCGATCTCGACACCACCTCCGTCGCGCAGATGGCCGACCAGGTGCGCCTGGCCAACGTCATGCTGGCCGCGCTGGACGGACGCACCGTACGGACGATGACCGTGCCCTGTGGCGACACCCAGGCGCAGGACGGCAACTACATCGATGCGGTGTCGTCGGAGTTCGTCGGCATCAAGCTCGGCCAGGGCGGCGTGGTGGCGGACATGGCGCGCCTCGACCCCGCCGCCGTACCGGTCGATGTGCCGGTGGAAGTCACCGGCGAACAGCTGATCGCGCGCGTGGAGGAAGCCGCACGGCGCGGCACGCTCGTCAGCTTCACCTTCCACGGCATCGGCGGCGACTACCTGTCGGTATCGAACGAAGCACACGACGCGTTGCTGCGGCACCTTGCCGCGCATCCCGACGTGTACTGGGTGGCGCCCTTCGTGGACATCATGCAGCACGTCGCGCGCGTGCGTGCCGTCCGGAATACCGATCCCTAGTCCCGGATGGCGGCCCAGTGCCAGCGAGCGCCCAGGGTTAACGCGCGTCCCGCGCCCGGCTCGTAGAAACGTCCGTTGCCTTCGTTGACGATCACCGACCCGATGTGGGAGCGATCCATCGCATTGTCGATGCGGGCGAACACCTGCAGGCGTCCGCTCGCCCACGACCAGGCGCGTCCCGCCTCCAGATGCAGCAGGCCGTAACCCGGTGCACGTTCGCTGCCGGTATCGTTGACGGTGACGTCGTCCACGCCCACCAGCTGTACCGCGGCCTGCCAGCGCGCGCCCTGCCAGTGCAACCGCATCGACGCTTGTTGCTTCGCGATGCCGGGAATGCGCGTCCCGGCCGCGACCTGCACGCCCGGCGTGGTGCAGCCCGCGGCGGTACAGATCGGGAAGCTGTCGCGGAACGTCGCATCCAGCCACGTGTAGGCGAACTGCAGCTGCCAGGCATCGCCCATCGGGATGTCCGACTGGACTTCCAATCCCTGCCGGCGCGCCGCGCCGACGTTGCGATAGCTGCTGCGGCCCCCGACATTGCGCGCCACGGCCAGTTCGTCGTCGGTGTCGGCACGGAACACGGCCGCTTCGAGCGTATGGCCGCCGGCCGCGCGCCACTTCGTTCCCAGTTCGATATTGCGGCTGACGGCCGGGCGGAGGTCGAAGGCCAGGCCGGCGGCACCGTCGGCGCGATAGCCCACTTCGTTGAAGGTCGGCGTCTCGAAGCCGCGGCCCACCGATGCGTACACGCGCAGGGTATCGCGCGGCGCGAACACCACGCCCGCCACCGGCATGACACGGTCGTAGGTGACCCGCCCGCTGTCGTCGGGATTGGCGGCGGTGACGTATGCGTCTTCTGACGTGAAGGTGATGCGGCTGCGACGCGCGCCCGCCAGCAACGACCAGCGCGGCGCGAAGCGCCACCAGGCCTGCAGGTACTGGTCCGCGTTCTCCACTTCGTTGCGCTCGTCGCGACGCAACGCGCCGCGCACGCCCAGTGCCGAACCGACGAAGTTCTCGTAGCCGCGCCGATGCTGTCGCTGGCGATCGGCATTGGCGCCGGCCGTGAACTCGACGGGCTGGTCGGCGATGCGCCCTTCCCACGACCAGCGCAGGTCGGCGCCGCCGTACGTATTGTCCAGATCGATCACGCCACCGGAATTCAGCGGATTGGCCTGCGCCGCGACCGGCAGCGCGAGGAACTGTTCGACGTCGCGCTGACCGCCGTACCCCATCACCCGCAGTCGGTGTCCGTCGCCGAAGGGCTGGGTGTACACCGCGCCCAGCTGGTCCTGGCCGACCGACTTGCGCGTATTGAACGTGAGGGCCACCGGCGATGCCTGTCGTGGCGACTGCCAGGCCTGGGCACGCGTCAGGCCGAGCGGATCCTGCGCGTCGGGCGCATCGAAATGATTGGCGACCAGGTCCAGCGTACCGGTGCCGGGACGCAGGCGCAGCAGCACGTTCAACGACTCGCGGCGCGCGGCGGCGTGATCGCGGTAGCCCTGCGTGTCGAGCACCGAGGCCGCGACGTTGTAGCCCATCGTGTCGCCCGCGCCGCGCAGGCGCGCGCCCAGCAGGTAGGTGTCGTGGCTCGCCGCGCTGGCCTGCAGCCGCGCGTCGCGCCCTGCGTCGGGCAGATCGCTCCAGGCCTGGATCACGCCACCGGACGAATTGCCGTGCAAGGCGGAGAACGGACCGCGCAGCACCTCCACGCGATCCGCGCCGAGCATGCTGAAGTGCGACACCTGCCCCTGCCCGTCCGGCATCGTCGCCGGCACGCCATCGGCGTACAGCCGCACGCCGCGCACACCGAACGTGGAGCGCGCGCCGAACCCGCGGATCGACAACTGGGTGTCCTGGGCCAGGTTCTGCCGTTCGCGGGCCTGGACGCCCGCCACGCCATCGAGCGTCTCCGACAAGGCGGACTGCGTGCGCGTACCGCCATCGCCCAGCGCGATGACGTCGATCGACGCGGGCGTGTCGAACGCGGTGACGGTGTCGAGCCGCGTGGCGGTCACCACCACGCGGTCAAGGGTTTCGGCCGCGGGCACCACGCCGTCAACGGCGATTGCCGCAGGCGAATGAAGCGCGCCGCCCACCAGCCACCAGAACCTCGACGTCGCACGCATGCAGGAAACCGGACCGGATACGAACGGAGGTCCGATTCTCCCACAACTTCCCGCGCGCCCCGCGCCGGGACGTCCTCGCCCTACGATGCGCTGACCCTGTCGGTCAGCGCGCGACCTTCAATCGCACTTCGACGCGACGGTTGGGGATCAGGCATTCGCGCAGCGCGGCCTGCGGCTTCACGCCGTCGCACTGCTGGACCTGCTCGCCATCGCCCTTGAAGCTGTAGGTCACGTGGGTCGCATCGATGCCGCGTTCGATCAGCAGCGCGCGCACGGTCTGCGCGCGACGCTCGGACAGCGCCTGGTTGTAGTCGTGGCCGCGGCCCTGCAGGCGATCGGCATGGCCCACCAGCTCGATGCCGGCCAGGGTCAGGCCTTCCTCGCGCACGTGGGCCAGTTCGCGATCCAGGCTCTGCAACGAGTAAGCGCGGATGTCGGTGCGACCGGAGCGGTCGAACTCGAACAGCACGTTCGCCGTCAGCACCGTGTCCGCGGGCAGCCCGGCGGGCGTGGCCGGCGTGGCACCGCACTGGCGCGACAGCGCTTCGGCATCGCTCACCCAGTCTTCGGCGATCTGGATGTACGGCTTGGCGTGGCGCCACTGCTGCTGGTTGAACTCGTTGCCGGCGTGGACCAGTTCCACTTCGCCGCACGCGACGGCCTGCTGCGCGCAGGCGAACCCGGGGGTGCCGTGGATCGCGCCCAGGCGCTTCCACAGGTCCTCGCGCACGCGCGCGGCGCCATTGACCAGCGGCGTATCGGTCGGCAGCGGCGAGACGCCCTGCTCCATGCCCACGATGAGTTTCTCGGACTCGGTCAGCGCTTCCTGCGGGAAGGCGCTGCGGTCATTGCGCGAATACTCGTGGAAGGAGACGTCCAGCCAGCACTGCGCTTTCGACAGGTGGTAGTCGCGGACCGGACGGCCGCCGTCGTTCAAGGCCTGGATGCGGCCCTGGGTGTGCTCGTAGCCCGACAGGTCGGCATGGATCGCCTCGTCGGTGATGCGGTCGCGCGCCGGCGTCAGCTGCGTCTGCTGCGCATGCGCGGTGGAAACGAGGCCAGCCAGCACGGCGGCGCACAGAAGGGAGGTTTTCGTGTGGGTCATGTCGGTAATCCTCAGCGCACCGGATCGCGGTAGCGGGCGTCTTCCCTGCGGAAGAGGTCTTCGTCGAACTTGAAGCGCAGGCGGATGAACGCGCCCTGCTGCGTGTACTCGTAACCGGTCAGGTCGTCGTCGCCGCGGAAGCCGGTGGCGTTGTAGCCCACCGACAGCCACAGGTTCTGCCGCAACAGGCGGCCCACTTCCATGCCGAACGCATACTGGTTGGCGCCGTCCTGACCGCGGAACGTCGAGCCCAGCACGCCGATGTCCCAGTTCTCGGTGATGTCGTAGACGATGCGGCCGGACAGCAGCACGGCGTTGAAGTCGTCGTCGACGCGACCGGTGTCGGCGTAGAAGAAGCTGTCCTGCTGCCACTTCGCCGCCACCCGCCCGGTCAGCCACCACGGACGCGACGGATGCCAGTCCGCGTGCGCCGAGACGATGTGCGCACTGCTGCGGATGTCCTGGCCGGTGTCCGAGCCGAAGCCGGAACCGTCCATGCCGCTCTCGTCCTTCTCCAGCTTGTACTCGTAGCGGGCCAGCGCGTTGACGCGGTTGGTGTCGGTGTCGCGGTAGGCCGCGCCGATCTGGAAGCGGTCCTGCAACACGTCGCCGCGCGCGTCGTACTCAGTGCGCAACAGGTAGTTGCGCGCCAGCAGCGTCCAGTCGCGGCTCAACTTGCGCGCGGCCAGGAACTGCAGCAGCGTGGTGTTGTAGGCCTCGTTGGTCGGTGTGCCGGCGACGTCGTCGGAGATCCGGTGCTCCAGGCGCACGTTGCCGCGCCACAGCGGATTGGCGCTGTAGTCCAGCGCGAAGCCGATGCCGGTGGAGTCGCCGATGTTCCCCGAGATGACGTTGGTGTGCTCCAGCGTCGTATCCAGGCGCAGGCCCTCGCGCAGGTCCCAGCGGTTGCGCATGCCCGAGGCGGCCTGGATGTCGCGGCCGGCGATGGCATCGCGCAGGCGGTACTCGGAGAACAGCTGCGTGTCTTTGATGAAGCTGGTGTCCACGCCCAGTGCCACCGTGTCCGCCTCGCGCCCGTCCTGGGTCAGGCCGTTCACACCGCTGATGCCGGTCTGCTTCTCGTAGCGGCCGTAGATGCGGCTGCGTTCGCGCAACTGGTAGTCCATGCCCAGCGCCACGCGGTTGCGGTCCTCGCCGTGGATGTCCTGCTCCACTTCGCCGCCGAGGCTGAAGCGATCGCTGGCGCGGTAGCCCAGGCCGATGCGCAGCATGTCCGACGACAGCTCGGTGCCCACCGGCAGGCCAGTGGCCACATCGTTGGGGTTGCCGCTGCTGATGATCGGCAGGCCGGTCAGCGGATCCAGCGGTTGCTGGCCGTAGCCGAGCGCGCCCCCGCCGGAACCGGTGGCGTAACCGCCCGTGAGGCCACCGATGTTGCCGTAGCCGCTGCTGGTGGCCCACGTGTAGTACGCGCCGACCGTCTCGCGGATGGCGCGATAGCCGACATCCAAGGTGAGCCGGTCGGTGAGCTTCACGCGCGTGCCCGCACTGGCGGCATCGCGTTCGCCGCCATCGGGGTTGCGGTCCTCGCTGCGCAGGCCTTCGGCATACAACTCGAAGCGCTCGTTGACGCGCCAGCGCGTGGTCAGGCTGTACTCGCCGCGGCCGCCGTACAGCGGCGAGGCCGGGTTGTTGAACGCCGGATCGGACTGGCCGGCGAACAGCTTCAGGCTCAGCGCTTCGCCCGCATGGCCCAGCTCGACGCGCCACGCATCGCCTTCCACCAATCCGCTCAGGCCCTGCAGTCCCGGCGTGCCGTACTGGTTGACGCTGTTGGTGTTGACCTCGCTGCGCGTACGCGCGGCTTCGGCCACCAGCCAGGTGTTGGCGCCGAGCTTGTAGCCGATGTTGGCGCTGCCCATTTCGAACGCCGCGAAGGGATTGCGGTCGTCGACGTAGGAACCGCCGATCTCACCGCGTTCGCCCACGCGCAGCTGCGCGTCCGCGCCCAGCACCAGAAACTTCTCGGTGCCCTGGTCCAGTTCGTAGGTGATGCGCAGCGATACCGGATTGAGGTCGCTGTCGAAGGAAGGCAGGAAGCTGTTGAGCAGGATGCGGCCGGAGAACGGCTCGAAGCTGTAGTCGACCAGCCGGCCCAGCGGACGCACCGAGACGATGCGCGACGGCTGGTTGCGATCGCGCACGACCACCTCCACCCGCTCGCTGCCTTCCAGCACCGCGTTGTTGCGCAGGCCGTAGGGGCCGCTGCCGGCGGCCGGCAGTTCCTCGATGACCTGGCGCAGCGAGTCCTCGATGGCGAAGACGTTGCCGCGTACGCGCGCATTCTCGAAATGCCAGCCCAGGCCGGTCGCGGTGCGGTTGTAGGTACCCAGCACGCGCGGGCCTGCCCGCATGCCGAAATCCACGCCGGTCTGGGTGGCGATGTTGTCGCCGGTCTGGAAATCGCCGTACAGCAGGTAGCTGCGGTCCTTGTCCACGCGCACGTACAGGCGCTCGGCCGAGCGCGCATCGAAGCCGCGCAACGACGCATCGCCGTACACCGGGTAGAACTCCTCCGGCTGGATGTCGCGCAGCAGGCGCGCCCGCACGTCCTTGTCCGAGTCGTAGGCCGCGGTCAGCAGGTACTCGCCCTTGATCGTGCCCTTGACGAAGAACGCGGCGCGCGCGGCACCATTGGCCTTGCCGTTGTTGAACTTCTTCTCCCAGCGCCGGATCTCGCGCTCGAAGCCATCGCCCTGCTGGGTGCCGTTGATCAGGCTGTCGCCCTTGCGGCGGAAGTTGATGACGCCCTCGATCAGGCCCGTGGCGATCAGCTCGCGCATCTCCGGCACGAAGCCGATCACGCCCTCGGCACTGTGGCCGCCCGAGGTCACCCGCAACAGCACGTCCTGCGGGTCGTGCGGTGCCAGCAGTTCGAATTCCGCGCGACCGTTGTGCACCGGCAACTGGATGCCGGGCGTGACGTCGTCGGCGTCGAGGCGACCCGGACCGAATTCATCCGTGCGGCCATCGGCCAGCTTGATGCGGCCGCCGCTGTGCTCGATGGTGGCGAAAGCGTCGCCGGCCATCGGCTTGCCATCGGCACCGTACAGCTGCACGACGACCTTCACCGGCGACTGCCCGTCGGCGGGCACGCCATCGCGGTCGACCTCGACCACGACGCGGTCCACGCCCGCGTTGACGCTGTAGTCGACGTTGCCGGGCTGTGCGTACAACGGTTGCGGCGCGCGGTCCCGCGATTCGGGCGACTGCGGATAGAGCGGCGTGGCCTGGCCGAGGACTGGCGTGAAACGCTGGTCGCCGGACACGGCCTGCGCCTGTACCAGCGCCGGCGTCACCGCCAGGGCCAGCGCCAGCGCGAGGGGGTGGAACGAAGGACGCGATGCGCGCATGGCACGGGATTCCATGAAGGTCGACGGACGCGGGGCGGAGCGGCTCATGGCTGCACCTCCCCGTTGCGCATGTCATCCGTGCCGGTCGGCGCGCTCGTCGTAGGCCTGGGTTCGACGATCGGCCGCTGGTTGGCCGAGTCGGTGCCCTGCTGCGGGGCACGCGCCGGCTTGCTCTCGAAACGCAGCGGCTGCTGGTTGCGCTCGGTTTCCGGCGCGCGGATCTCGCCCTGCGTGCGGCGCGCCTTGACCTGCTCGATCACCGGGTTGGAGCAGCTGCCTTCGATGAAGTCGGCGCGGTGCAGCTCGCCGTTCTTGAGGTCGATGAACAGGCTGTCCGCGTCGCCCAGGTTGCGGTTGCTGCTGGTGGTCAGGCGCGAACCCACGGGCAGGGTCGACGGATCGACCTTCAGCGTGTGGCTCTTCGGCGGCAGGCCGCAGTAGCTGTACTTGCCTTCCGAGTCGCTCACCATCCAGGTGCCATCCTCGAAGTACATGCGTACGCCGGGGATGCCGAGTTCTTCCTTGTCCTGCACGTGGTTGACGTTGCAGTCCACGAAGATCTTGCCCAGCACGCAGCCTTCATCGGCGAACACGCCGCCGCTGATGATCACGCGGTACTCGGCCGGGTTGGACGGCACCACGCCCCCGTTCGGGTACGGCGTCAGCGTGGTCGGGTCGACGCAGCCGCCGTCGATCGAGCAGCCATGGGCGCGCGCACGGTTGATGCCGTCGCCCTGCTGGCTGCCCACGCCGACGCGCACGCGGTACGTCAGCACCTTCTGCTGGCCGACCGCGAGCGCACCGACGTCGAACACCAGCGTCGGGCCCGGTTTGCCGAGCGGATTGTCGATGCCGGCGCCGTCGACGCGCGCGGTACCGTCGATGTAGGTGAAGCCGTGCGGCAGGCGGTCGATGACGTTGACCGTGCCCATCGCCGCACCCGCGGTCTGGCGGATGGTGATCGTGTAGACCAGGCTGTCACCCACTTCCACCGTCTTGCGGTCGCCGGTCTTGGTGATGACCAGGCCGGGCGCGATCTGCGGGTCCAGCGGGATATGGTTGTGCACCGGCACCGCCACGCCCGAGCCCAGGGTCAGCTCCAGGTAGTACGTCGTCGACGTGCCCACCGGGCCGGTCGGCGCGGTCGCATTCGTCTGCACCGGGTAGCCTTCGCCCGGCGTGGACGGCGGCGTCAGCGACGAGGTTTCCGCCGGGATCATGCCGGACTCGAACGCGTAACCCGCCGGCGGCGTCACCGCCAGCTGGAAGCGGCACGTCGCGGGCGCGTCCGGACCCAGCAGGAACTGGTAGAAGCCTTCCGCACCCACCGTCATCGATATCGACGTGCCCTGCACCGTGTAACCCCCCAGCGCGGCGTTCAGCACGTGCTGCTCGGGCGTATAGCCGGCACAGGTGCCGATCGGCGTCAGGGTGACGCGCGAACCGGGGACCGGCGTGCGCGTCGTCGCGTCGTAGACCACGCCGCCGGGATTCAGCGGCAGGCTCTGCTGCGGCAGGTTCGCACCCGGCGCCAGCACGACGGCCAGGTGCGTGTTGCCGCCCTCGTTGCTGCGGCAGGAGCTGGCGGTGCCGTTGGCGATGGCGGTGTTCGCATCGCACGGCACCGGCGCACCGGCGATCGTGTCGCCGCTGACCGGCAGGCCCCACACCACGCCCGTGGCCGGGTCGCGGAAGCGGATGCTCAGCGGCACGCCGGGCACCTGGTCGGCGATCGAGTACGTGCCATCGACACCGGCGGTCGCCGACCCGACGACCTGGCCGCCTGCGTTCACGACTTCGACGATCCAGCCGGACAGGCGGCGATCACCGCCGTCGATGCGGCCGAAGTCGCTGCCCTGGTCGAACCACACCGTGCCCGACACCGAGGCCGACAACTGCACCGGCGTGGGCAGGCGGCACACGTTCTGGGTGATCGCCGGGTCGCACACTGGCAGGTCGCCCGGGTTGCCTTCGAAGTCGGCGCGTTCGTCCGGCGTCGGCGTGCGGAACTCGTTCTCGCCGCCGCCTTCGACGATCACCGCGTTGTTCACCGGCGATCCCGTCGCGGCGGAAGCCGCCACGCGCACCTGCGCGATGATGCTGTCGGCCGACGTCGCGCCCGCGGCGATCACCGTGCTGCTGGCGCAGCGGAAACGGTCTTCGCCCGGTGCCGCGGTGCAGGTCCAGCCCGCGCCCGCGGGTGCCGCGGCGAGCGTCAGCCCGGTGGGCAGGCGGTCTTCCACCACGTATTCGCCCGCGCTGGGCTGCTGCCCGATGTTGCGTACGCGCAGCGTGTAGGTGGCCGTGTTGTTGACCGTGAAGATGGCCGGCGTGGCGGTCTTGCTGACCACCAGGTCGGGCGAATCGCCGATCTCGCCGAAGTTGTTGTCGACCGACTCGCCACCCGGCGGCAGCACGATGCCGCTGATCGCCGACGGCGTGGTCGTCACCGGCGTCGCGGTGCCGACGACGGTGCCGTCGAGGGTGCCCGCGCTGGTGATGCCGTTGAGCGTCTCCGCCGGCTGCGTGGGTTCGGTCACGGTGTACGTGCCCGGACGCAGATCGTCGAAACGGTAGCGGCCATCGGCATCGGTGGTGACGGTGACGTTGACGGCCTGGCCCAGGTCGTCGGTGCCGGTCAGCACCACCTGCACGTTCGCGTAGCCACCCTCGCCCGCATCGATCACGCCGTTGTTGTTGCCGTCGTTGTAGACACGGCCGCTGATCGCACCGGCCGGCACTTCGCCGAAGTCGTTGCCGCTGACGTCCTCGCCCACGCCCAGTGTGATGGCGCTGATGACGGAAGGCGTGGAGGTCGGCGGCGTCGCGGTGCCCCCCCCGGTGCCGGCGTTCGTGATGCCGTTCAACGTACCCGCGGGCTGCTCGGGTTCGGTGATGGTGTACGTGCCCGGCGGCAGTTCGGTGAAGGCGTAGGTGCCATCCGGCTGCGTGGTCACTTCGCGGGTGATGGTGTTGCCGGCCAGGTCGGTGCCGCTGAGGCGCACGACCACATTGCCGATGCCGGTTTCGGACGGATCGATGACGCCGTCGTTGTCGGCATCACGCCACACGCGGCCGCCGATGGAACTGTTGAGCGGGATCTCGCCGAAGTTGTTGCCGATCGAGCTCGCGCCCGGCGTGGTCAGGTCGATCGCACTGATCGCGCTGGGCACGGTGGTGATCGGCGTGGCGGTGCCCGACGGCGTGCCACCGATCGTGCCGGCCACGGTCTGACCGTTGCTGGTGCCGGCCGGCTGCGTGGGCTCGGTCACCGTGTAGGTGCCCGGACGCAGGCCTTCGAACGTGTAGTCGCCGTTGGCGTCGGTGGTGGTGCTGAGCGAGACCTCCGCGCCGGTGTCGTCGGTGCCGGTCAGCGTGATGGTCACGCCGTCGATGCCGGTCTCCGCCGCGCCGGACTGGGCACCGTCGTTGTTGGCATCGAAGAACACGCGGCCGGACAGCGCCACGCCCAAGGTCTCGCCGAAGTTGTTGCCGATCGACGCGCCGCCCGCAGGCAGCACGATGCCCGACACCGCGCTCGGCACGGTGGCCACCGGCGTGGCGGTGCCGCTGGGGCTGCCGCCGATCGTGCCGGCCACGGTGGTGCCGTTGATCGTGGTCACGCCGCCCACCACGGGCTGCGCGGTCTGCTCACTGACGGTATAGGTGCCCGCCAGCAGATCGTCGAAACGGTAGTTGCCGTTGGCGTCGGTGACGATCGCGGCCACCGCATTGCCCAGCGCATCCACGGTGCCGGCCGGCAGCGACACGCTGACGCCGGCGATGCCGTTCTCGCCCGCATCGCGCACGCCGTTGTTGTTCGCATCGAGCCACACGTTGCCCGACAGCGATGCCGCGCGCTCGCCGAAGTCGTTGCCGCTGGAACCGCTCGCCGGCAGGTTGGTGACGACGATGGTGTTGGTCGGATTTTCCTGGCCGTTCGCCAGCCCGGTCGGCTGGGTTTCGACGATGCGGTAGTTCTGGCCGGTGATCGCACCGCCATAGCTGTAGCCGCCGTTCGCGTCGGTGGTCAGGGTGACCGGCGGCAGGTCGTCCGGCGTGCCGAACACGCCATCCGGGCCCGCGCCTTCGATCACCACGGTGACGCCGGGGATACCCGGTTCGCCCGCGTCGCGGTCGCCGTCGTCATCGCGGTCCAGGTACACCGTGCCGCTGATGATCGCGTTGGCGAGTTCGCCGAACAGATAGCCGGTCGCCGCCTGGCCTGCGTTGATCGCGATGCCGTCGATGACGTTCGCGGTGGTCGCCGTGCCCGGCGTGGCCGCGTTGCCCGGCGCATGCCGGCCGTCGATGTAACCGGTGGGCTGCGTTTCGGTGATCGTGTACGTGGTGCCGGCCTGCGGCGGCAGCAGGTCGCGGAACACGTACGCGCCGCTCGCGTTGGTCTGCACGGTGACGTTGACCGCGTTGCCCAGCCGGTCGGTGCCGGTCAGCGTGAGCGTCACGTTGGCGATCGGGTTCTCGCCGCCGTCGAAGCTGCCGTTGTTGTTGTTGGCTGGCGTGGTCGAGAAATCCTCGAACACCGCGCCCGCCAGCGAACCCAGCGTTTCGCCGAAGTCACGACCCGTCACGCCCACGGACGGCAGCGCGTTGACGTCGATGACGTTGGTGGCGTTCTCGGTGCCGTTGCCGTAGCCGTCCGGCTGCGTCTCGGTCACCCGGTAGTTCTGCCCGACCACGAGACCGGTGAACTGGTACGCACCGTTGACATCGGTCTGCAGCGTCACCGGCGCCGGATCGTCGCCGTTGCCGAAGATGCCGTCGGCGCCCGCGCCGGTCAGCGTCACAGTCACGCCCTGCAGGCCACCGTTGGGACGCGAGTGCGTCGCGCCCGCGTCGCCGGCGTCGAAGTCGCCGTTGCCGTTGCGATCGACGTAGACGCTGCCGCTGATGCCGGCCACGGCGTCTTCGCCGAAGTTGAACACGGTGCCGTCCGTGCCGGCGCCGAGGTCGATGGCGCTGATGCGGTCGGTCGTCGCGGCATCACCGCCGACACCGGTGCCCGGCGTACAGCCGGTGGCGCATGCCACGCCGCCGATCAGGCCGGCGTTCACTGCCGTCTGGCGGTTCTGGTAATTGCCGGCGGGCAGGGCCTCGCGCAGCGTGTAGACGATCAGCGGATCCAGGTTGGTGAAGCTGTAGGCGCCGGACGCATTGGTCGTGGTGGTCGCCACCACGGCACCGGTGCCGGCGTTCAACAGTTCGACCGTCGCGCCCGCGATGGCGCCGTCGCTGCCTTCGCGCATGTTGCTGAAGTTGCCGTCGATGTAGACGAAGCCCGACAGCGAGGGACGGCGCACTTCCGGGAAGTTGTAGCGCACGCCGGTGTCGTTGGCGCCGACCGGGATGGCGGCGATCACCGAGTTCGGGGAGCCCGCGCTGTAGGTGCCGCCCACGGACGGCTCGCTGCCGCCCGTGGTGGGCAGTGCGGACGGACTGTTCACATAGCCGGCCGGCTGCGTCTGCGTCAGCGTGTAGCCCGAGGCGTTCGCCGGCGACAGGTCGGTGAAGCTGTAGGTACCGCCCGTGGCCGTGACCGCGGTGCGGCTGACGGCATTGCCGTAGGCATCGGTGCCGGTCAGCGTGATGGTCACGCCGGCGATGCCGGGTTCGGTACCGACACCCTGGTGGGTACCGCCGTTGGCGCCCGCGCGATTGCGATCCTGGAACACCACGCCGGCCAGCGACGAACGGGTGACGAGGATGTCCTCGGTGCCCGTGTTGTTGCCCTGGTTCGGATCCACCTGCTCGGTGGTGATGCTGGTGGTGTTGATCTGCGCCGCGACGCCGGGATAGGTGGTCCAGCGCACCGGGATGACGACGCGGACCTTGCCGGTCACCGTCATGTCGCCCAGGCGGCAGGTCAGCGCCAGTCCGACGGCCGTGCAGGCGCCGGTGCCGTTGGGCACTTCGTCGCCGCCGGCGGGCGGACCCTTCTTCTGCCACGTGGCGCTGCCGAGGATTTCCAGGCCCGCCGGCAGGGTGTCGGCGATCACCGTACCCGTGCCGTTCAACGGACTGGTGCCGGTGCGGTCGCGCGACAGGCTGGCACCGGGACCGTTGTTGGCGCCCTCGATCACCCAGTAGAACGGCTGGCGCAAGGCCACCGTCGTCGCCGGCGACGCGGGCAACGCGACATCGGGGTCGCTGTTCGGCAATTCGGTGAACACGTGCTTGGTCACGCCGACGTCGGCGCGGGCACGGATCGAGGTCTGCTCGTCGACGCTGTTGTCGGCGGTGTTCAGATCGGTTTCGGCGCCCGACACGTCCACGTAGTTGCGGGCGGTGTCGCCGCTGGCGCCGGGCGGCGTCTCGTAGCGGTACTGCACGTAGACGTAGCTGGTCGCGTTCACGCCGAGGATACCGGCCGTGTCGCTGGCGCCGAAGCCCGCGCCCGGCACGTCGCAATCGATGACCAGTCCGGTATCGGCGGGCGTCGTGCCGGTGCCGGTGAACGGATTCGCCGAAGAGACCGTGCAGCCCGCCGTGCTGAAGCCGGCGGACGGACCGCCGATGGGGCCCGGTGCGATGCCCATGAAACGCACCTGGCGTCCGTTCGGCACGCGGTAGGTGTCGTGGATGCGGACGTTCGTCGCCACGGACGGACCGACGTTCCGCACCGAGATGCGATAGGTGATCAGGTTGTTGGCGGGATTGAGGGCGTCGTAGCCCAGCGGGTCGACGCCGCCGGTGAACCCGAGATCGGTCTTGTTGACGATCAGGTCGGCCACGCCCTGCTGGAACGTCAGCGAGGCGGTCTTCTGGTCGTCGGCCGCCGACGTGTCGGTGTTGTAGTCGTACGCGCCGTTGGCGTCGCTGCCGGTCGCGCCGCCCGCGATGCTGAAGCCCGCGATGTTGTCGAACTGGCGTCCGGCGGGATTGTTGCCGCTGTTGACGTTCGGGCGGATGGTCACCCGCAGGTCTTCGCCCTGCCGGTGCGACATCGACAGCGCAGGGCATTCGATCGCCAGCTGCAGCGGTGCGCCGGTGGGGTTGGCGTACGACATGCCGCCCGCGGTGTTGATGGCGGTGAGGCCACCTGCCGGCGTCGCCGTACAGGCCACCGTGCCGGGGGTGCGCGTGGCCGACACGAGCACGAAGCCGGCATCGTTCGCGGGAATCGTGAAGGTGTCGCGGAAGACCACGCCAGGCACGGACGCCGTACCTTCGTTGAGGTAGGACATCACGTACTGGGTGTTCACGCCCGCGCGGCCGACATTACCGGTGGTGATGTTCTTGGCGGTGGTGCGGATGTTCGCTTCGCGCTCGATGCGCACCCAGTCGCTGGCCTGGTTGTTGGCGCCGTTGACCTCGCCGACCGAGTCCGGCACGGCCGGGTCCACCGCCACGCCGGCGGTGTTGCAGAACGCACCGGACGCGGGCGCGCCCGCGCCACAGCTGCCCGGGCTCTGGCCGACGCTGTCGAACAGCGGGCGGGAGACGGTGATGACGATGTCGGCGAACGCACCGGGCGCCAGCGCCGTCGCGTTCGAACGGCAGACGATCGAGGCGCCGCTGACCGGGCAGTTCCAGCCGGCGGGCGCACTGACCGAGATGCCCGTGCTGGGCAGGCCGTTGGAGGCCGGCACGAAGCCGGGCAGCGTGTCGTTGACCACGATGCCGGTGGCGGGCACCGCATCGGTGATGGCCAGGTTGGTGACGCGCAGCGTGTAGGTGAAGCTGTCCACGCCGACGGCGATCGTGTTGTCGCCCGCGCCCGGCGCGTTGGTCCACTTCTCGAGCTGCAGGTCGACGCGATCGTTGGTCGTGCGCGTGCCGTCGCCGGCGCAGTCGTTGGTCGTGTTGCGGTCTTCGTCGATGCTGCCGGTGAGCGGCTCGAGCGAGCCGCCGGAACCGCCGGTGCAGGCGTTGTTGGTCAGCGCGATGTCGGCCGTGCGGGCGCGCGTGATGATGCGCAGGTCCGGTGCGTCCTGGTTCCTCGCCAGCGGATAGCGGGACGGATCCAGGTCGCAGGTGACGACCTGGGTCGGGCCGCCGGCATTCCACGCCGGGGGCGCGACCGAGCAGGTCCACTCGCCCGTGTTGCCGCCGCTGACGTATTCCTCGCCCGGCGCGAGCGTATCCACCACGCGGACATTGCCGGTGGCGGCGCGCGGACCGTAGTTGTGCACCGCGATGGTCGACGTCATGCGGCTGTCGCTGTCGTCGCCGGTGCCCGGCCAGATCGCGACCAGCGCCGGCGCCTTGCTCTTCGCCAGTCCCAGGTCGGCGCCATCCGGCACGACGCTGAAGGTGGTGCTGCCGGTGTTGTTCGTCGACACCGCGTCGGCCGTGTCCGACGTCACCGTGGCCGTGTTGGTCACGTTGCCGCTGCTGTTGGCGCCGTTGGACGGCACCGTCGCCTGGATCGTGAAGTTGACGATGGAGCCCACCGCCAGATCGCCCGCAAGCACGCAGCCGCGCACCGTGTCGCCCGCGCTGGTGGTGCAGGTCCAGCCCGCGGGCTGGTTGCCGCCGGTGACGAGGAAGCCGGCGGGCAGGGTATCGGTCCAGCGCGGGTTGGTCGCCGCGCTGGGGCCCAGGTTGCGGACCTGGATGTTGAAGGTGATCGGTTCGCCCGCGATCGCCGGCGCCGGATTGGCGCTCTTGCTGATCATCAGGTCGGCACCGGGCGTGACCGGCGTGGTCACGTCCGCGGTGTTGTTGCCCACGTTCGGATCGGGCATCGCGCCCGCGTTCACCACCGCTGCATTGGTGATGTTGCCGCTGCCGACGTTGACCTTGGCGCGGAAACTGAAGGAACTGCTGGCGCCGTTGGCGAGCGAGCCGGCATGGGTCGCCGTCATCGTGCCCGTGTTGAACGTCCAACCGGTTCCCAGGAAGCTGCCGGCCACGAGGCTGACGCCGGCGGGCAGCGTGTCCACGACATTGAAGCCGGCCGATGCATCGGGGCCGTCGTTGAATACCTGCAGCGTGTACGTCACTTCACCGCCGCCGATCACCGGCGAAGGCGTCGCCGATTTGACCAGACGCAGATCGCCGGACTGCTGCAGGGTGGTGCCCTGGCTCAGGTGATTGTTGTCGGTGTCGCTGTCGCTGCCGTAGAAGGGGTGCGTCGGCGACAACGCGTTGAGCGATTCGCCTGCGCCGGGCAGCGCGCCGGCGAAGCCGACCGCACCGTGGATCTGCACGGTACCGGCCGTCATCCCGGCGGTATTCATCTGGATATCGAAAGCGGCCGACGACGACGCCTGCGTCAGCGTGGGGATGTCGCAGCGGATCCGCACCGGCGAACCGCCCAGGCTCGCGCAGAAGGCGGGCAACGGGGCCGGGGTTGCGCCGGCGGGCAGGTCGAACAGCGCAACGGCATCGGAGACCGTATCGATATCGCCGTTTTCGACCACCACGTGATAGACGACCTGCCCTCCTACGGGGGTCGGGTCGTAACCGGTGTCGGACAGGTTGCTGATCTGCAGGTCGGCGCCCCATGCCGCAGGCGCCAGGCAGCTCAGCGCGAAGAAGGCCAGCCGTCGCCATGACCGGGACGTCCGCGATGCGGTTCGCGCAGGGAACTCGTGGGGTAATTCAGATTTCGCACGTACGCACGCAGCGACACCTGCCGCCGGGCCAGATTGCTTCATCACTTCGGATTTCCCCTGTACCGCACCCATCGCCGTCCGCGATGCCAGCTCTTCAACCCGGCCTTTCAGGCGCCTGGGATCACGAAAAGCGGTGCGTAGATCAAACTTTATGCGTCCGGCAAAGCACGACCGCATACCCCGACTACGGGACAAATTGTGTAATTCGAATCACACATGGTCAAGACGACCGTCACAAATGTGAGGTGATTCATGAAGGTGAATGAAGAGCCGGAACGCCACCATCCGTCGCAATGGCGGCGGAGACCCTTGCCCCACCGACGTTTCCGGCGCGATCCGGACCGAGTCCTCGCAGGTCCTGACCCGCGGGTAGGCCGTCGCGCGCAGGTCGTTGGCGGGTCGATGCAGGCGCGGCGGGGCGGGCGGCTGATCTCCCGTGCGGGATTTTCTCGGGATTGAAGCGAAGGATCTCGCCAACGGAAGCGGAGCGAAACGCCTGACGCGTGCCGGTGTTCGGCTCGCCGGTCACTCGCTGCTCCTCGGCACCGGACGCCGCCTGTAACCGCGCATCCGTTTCGGCGCCGTCCCCGCATTGCGATGTGTGTGGAGCGCAGTGAAGAAAAGGGATGTGTGGACGTCTTCGCACTCCCGATGAGACCTCGCTTACAACGCCCGCGCGCACCACGTAAGCCACGCTCACCCGCGTTAGTGATTCGGGGCAAACCGACGGTACGTCATATCAAGATGACCTTGGCATGGCCGTTATGCAGATGCAGCGCCGCGTTATGAAGGCGCCCCGCAAAAAACGCAGGTTTTTCATCCGACCCTGCACGTCACCGCACGCACTCGAGGAACGCTCGTCATGAGCCATGCAGCCACCCTGTCGTCCGCCAACGCGTCGTCGCCGTTCGCATGGCGCACCTGGGTCGCGCACCTGTTCCGCATCCGTGCTTCCGCATCGCATGCCGGTGATCGGGCACGCGCGCGCCTGGATGAGCTGCAGGCCCAGGTCGACGCGCTGCACAAGGTCCAGGCCGTCATCGAGTTCGATCTGGACGGCACCATCCTCACCGCCAACGCCAATTTCCTCGCGGCGCTGGGATACAGCCTGGCGGAGATCGTCGGCCGGCACCATCGGATGTTCGTCGATGGACAACAGGCGGAGAGTCCGGCGTACCGGCAGTTCTGGGCGCGCCTGGGCCGCGGCGAGTTCGACGAGGGCCAGTACAAGCGCCTTGGAAAAGGCGGCCGCGAAGTCTGGATCCAGGCCTCGTACAACCCCGTTCTCGACGCACAGGGCAAGCCGTACAAGGTCATCAAGTTCGCCACCGACATCACGGCGGAGACCCTCCGGGCGGCGGACTACGCGGGCCAGCTGGCCGCGATAAACAAATCCCAGGCCGTGATCGAGTTCGATCTGGAGGGGACGATTCTGTCGGCGAACGCGAACTTCCTGGACACGATGGGGTATCGATGGGAGGACATCCAGGGCCGGCACCATTCGATGTTCGCGGACGACGCGTATCGCGCCAGCGCCGCGTACCGCGCGTTCTGGCAGAAACTCGGCCGGGGCGAATACGACGCGGGACAGTATCTCCGCCATGGCAAGGGCGGGCGCGAAATCTGGATCCAGGCCTCGTACAACCCGATCTTCGATGCCTCCGGAAAGCCGGTGAAGGTCGTGAAGTACGCCACGGACGTGACGGCGCAGGTGCGTGGCACACAAGCCCTGCAGGCGGCCCTGGCCCAGAGCCGGCACGTCGTGCAGGCGGCGCGTTCGGGCGACCTGAGCCTGCGGGTGCCCACCGCCGACAAGGACGGTGCCGTTGCCGAGTTGTGCCAGGGCATCAATGCCCTGGTCGAGGTGATGGCGGGCCTCGTGCGCGACATCAAGGGCGCCGCGGAGGTCGTGGGGATGGGCGTGCGCGACATCGCGGCCGGCAACAGCGACCTGTCGCAACGCACGGAGCAGCAGGCCGCGTCGGTGGAGGAAACCGCGTCCTCGGTGGCGGAAGTCAGCGCGACGGTCCGTCAGACCGCCGACAACGCGCGGGTCGCCGCCGAACTGGCGGTAAGCGCCGCGGACGTCGCGTCGCGCGGGGGGCAGGTCGTGCGCGGCGTCGCCGATACGATGTCGCAGATCAGCGCCTCGTCGCGGCGCATCGCCGACATCATCGGCGTGATCGACGGCATTGCGTTCCAGACCAACATCCTGGCGCTCAACGCCGCGGTCGAAGCCGCCCGCGCAGGCGAGCAGGGCCGGGGATTCGCGGTGGTCGCCAGCGAGGTACGCTCGCTCGCGCAACGCTGCGGGAGCGCTGCCCGGGAGATCAAGCAGCTCATCGGCGACTCGCTGGAGAAGGTGGATGCGGGCAGTCGACTGGCGGAAAGCGCCGGCACCAACATGGAAGACATCGTCGCCAGCGTGGTGCGCGTGAGCACGCTGATCGGGCAGATCAGCCAGGCGGCCCAGGAGCAGAACCTCGGCGTCCAGCAGATCAACCAGGCCATTGCGCACATCGACCACAACACGCAGCAGAACGCGGCATTGGTCGAGGAAGCCTCCGCCGCCGCGCACAGCCTCCAGGACCAGGCAGGCCAACTGCTGGAGATCGTGTCGGGCTTTCAGGCGTAGCGGACGGGATCAGCGGCGGATGTGACGCCGGCGACGAGGCTCAGGAGCCGGCCGGTACCACCCGCGCATTGAGCCAGTCGATGAAGGGCGCCAGGGGCGTGGGGCGTGCGATGTAGTAGCCCTGCACGTGGTCCACGTCATGCTGGGACAGCCAGGCCAGTTCCTCTTCGCGCTCCACGCCCTCGGCCACGATGCTGAGGTCCAGCCCCTTGCCCAGCGCGATCAGCGCGCGGCAGATCGATGCGTTGCGCGGGTCCTGGTCGACATGGGCCACGAAGCTCCGATCGATCTTCAAGTGGTCCAGCGACAGGTCGCGCAGGTACGCCATGCTCGAGAAGCCGGTGCCGAAGTCGTCGATCGATACGCAGACGCCGTCGTGCTGCAGCTCCTCCATCGCGAATTTCGCCGCATCGGGCCTTCTCAACATCGCGCTTTCGGTGAGCTCCACCTGCAGGGCACCGCGCGCGAGGCCATGGCGCCTGCCCGCTTCGCGGATCAGCCGGGGGACCGAGCCCGCCATGAACTGGACGGCGGACACGTTGATGGCGATGGCGACGTGGGCGAAGCCCGCCTCGGCCAGCATCGACTGCGCCCGCGCTGCCTGCTCGATGACCCATTCCCCGATGGGCACGATCAGGCCCGACTCTTCGCTCAAGGGAATGAAGGTGGACGGCGGCATGTAGCCCTCTGCGTAGCGCCACCGCAGCAGGGCTTCCGCCGCCATCACCCGCCCGTCGCGCACGCGCTGGATGGGCTGGAAGAAGAGCTCGAACTCCCCGTTCGAAAGCGCATTGCGCATCTGGCCGACGATCGACACGCGCGTGCTGGCCCGCTCCGCGAGGACGTCCGAGTAGTGCATCGTCGGGGTGTTCTCGGCGCGCGCCTGCAGCGCGGCCAACGCCGCATGGCCGACCACTTCTTCGCATCGCTGGTCCGGCCGCTGCCGGAACGCCACGCCCATCCAGGCCTCGACCCGATGGCTGCCGGACTCCGAGACCACCGGCATCGCGAAGACGTCGCGCAGCGCATCCACCAGGACGTCCCATCGTTCGGCCTCGGGAGCCGCGACCAGGAAGGCGTCGGCGGGCGCGTGCGCGACGGGACCGAACGCCGTGCTCACGCGGGCGATCCGCTGGGCGATCGCCGCGACGATCTCGTCGCGCGTGTGGCGCCCGAGCATGGGCGATACCAGCTCGAGATCGCGCAGTTGGACGTGCACGACCGCGTATGACGCGTCCGCGATGCCGTCACCGACGTGCTCCATCCGTTGCAGGAAGGTGCGCACGTTGAGCAGTCCCGTGTTCTCGTCGTGCGCGGCGCGCCAGGCGAGATCCTCTTCGTACGCCACGCGGCCGCTGACGTCCTCCGCCAGCACCAGGCGCGCGTCGCGGCCGTCGAAACTGATGCTGCTGCTGTGTATCCGCACATGGATCCGCCTTCCATCCCGGGCCGCATGGATCCAGACGCGCGACGAGTCGCGGGGCTCGACCGCTTCCTCGACGCTCTCCTGCACGCTCTCGTGGACGCCCGCCTGCTCCTCGGGCGGGCGGATCTGCAGGATGGTCATGCCGAGGAATTCATCGCGCGAGTAGCCGTAGCGACGGACCGCGGCCTCGTTCACCGCAAGAAGGCGCAGGGTGTGCACGTCGAACACCCAGAACGGCAGCGGATTGAGCTCGAACAGCTCGCGGAACTGCGCTTCAGTCCGCTCGACCTGTTCCTGTTGGTTCCGACGCTCCGTCACGTCCATGATGGTGCCGGTCATCAACGGCACGTCGTCGCCGTCCCGAACCAGGGCCCCCTGGGCGTTGATCCACCGCTGCCGGCCATCGGGCAACAGGATGCGGTACTCGGCGTGGAAAGGCCTGCCGCTTTCCCATGCCTCGGAGAACGCTCGCTCCACCCGTTCCCGGTCGTCGCCATGCATGCGCTGGAAGAACTCATCCAATCGCAGGATCGCGGGCACGGGCGGGAAGCCGAACAGCCGCGCGGCGTGCGCCGACGCCCGCACGGAGTCGCTTTCGTGTTCCATCGCCCAGACGCCCGCCTGCGATGCCTCCTGCGCCTTGGCGAGCCAGTCCGCATGTCGTTGGAGCTCGCCGTGGGCGAGGTCGCGGGAGGATTCGGAACTGGCGGTCTTACGGATCAGGTAGAGCGATCCCAACCAGTAGAGCGCCAGCAGGCTCATCGCGGTGAGCGCGTAGTCGCGCCAGGGCGCCAGCGCCTCATGCTTCGAAATGCCTGCGGCCACGACGAACGGATACCCGCTCGTCACGGAGAAGCTGGCGAAGCGCTCGATGCCGTCCAACCGGCTGACGAGATCCTGCTGGGTCATCGAACCCGGGGTCAGGCCCGCGGGCACCGGCACCTGCCTTCCCACGTGCGCGCCGCCCACGCCGCGGCGGGCGAGGACGATGCCGTCATGGCTGAGGATGCCGACGCTGCCCTGCTCGCCCACATCGAGGCCCTCGATCATCCGCTGCAGTTCGCTCGTGCGCAGGCGGGCGACCAGCCAGTTCCCTTCCGGCGTCTGCAGCATCAGCGGGACGATGGGCTCCGCGCGACCCTCCTGCACCAGCCGCCCCACGCCCAGCGCGCGCGACGGCGCGGCGGCCACGTCGAGGCGCAGCGTCTCCTGACCGTATTCGGTGACGCCCTGGTAGATCGCCTGCCCGTCCGCACCGTACAGATCGATGTCCTGCAATTCGGCATGCCGGGAAATCACGCCGCGGATGGCCCCCGGAAGATCCCAGCGGCTCCTGTCCTGCCGCTCGTGCGCGAATCCATCGGCCTCGACGGCCATGCCGCGCAGCGCGCGCTCGAGGTTGCGGATCTCGAAGTGGAGGAGCCTGTCCACCCCCACCGTCACCGCCATGCCCTGCCGTCGCGCGGCGTCGATCCGCGCGCTCCTGTCCTGGAAGATGGTGAACAACAACCCGATGCTGATCACCACTCCCAGGTAGACGCCCACCCAGCGCACCACCGTGACCCGCCCTGGTGCCGACCCCGCCGTCCTTTCCGTCATCCTGCCCCCCATTTTTTGCCAGGCCCCTTGTGCTGTCCGGTCCGTCCGCCGTGCGGCGGCACGCCGTCCGCGCGGTCCGCCACCAAGGCCGTGCCCCCGACGATCGCGGTTTCATACCTGTCGCGGCCCCGTTCCTTGGCCTTGTAGAGCGCCTCATCCGCTGCGGACAGAAGATCGTCCTCGCTGGCGGAGATCGCTGCGAACGCCATCCCGATGCTGGTCGTCACGGTGAGCGTGCGATCGCTCACGCGCATGGGCGCCCTGACGGCCACCAGCAGCTTGCGGGCGATCTTCGAGGCGGCGGCCAACGTGACGTCGCCATCCAGCAGGATCACGAACTCGTCGCCCCCCAGCCTGGCCACGAGGCCGCCGAGCCCGGCATGCGCCTGCAGCCGCTGCGCGAACATGCGGATCACGCTGTCGCCGGATGCATGGCCATGCGTATCGTTAACGCCCTTAAAGTGATCGATGTCGAGGAAGAACAGCGCCACGGCGCTCCCTTCCTGTCCCAACCGGGCGATCGCCCGCGAGAGCCGATGCTCCAGCTGGCGCCGATTCGCGATGCCCGTCAGCGCATCGATCATCGTCAGCCGCTGAAGCTCCTGCCTGCTGGCCTCCAGCGCCTGCTCGGCGGCGACGCGCTTGCTGATGTCGCGTCCCGACAGGATCAGGTCGCGCTCATCGTCCGTGCCGCCACGGGGCGCGGACCGCATGACGACTTCCGTCCACACGTAGCGCCCGTCCCGGTGCCGGACGCGATAGCGGTGCGTCTGCGGCAGTCCCGACGCGAGGACTTCCAGCATCGCCTGCCGCTGCGCCTCGCGGTCCTCCGGATGGATGAGGTCCCAGCGGGTGCCCAGCATGTCCTCGGGCGCCCAGCCGAGCATCTCGAGGGCCGAAGGCGACACGTAGGTGCGCTCGCCGGTCGAACTTAGCCTGACCACGAGATCGCCCGAGTAGTCCGCGAGCAAGCGATACCGTTGCTCGCTGTCGCGCACGCGCGCCGTCAGCCGGTCCCGCTCCGCCATCGCCAGCACGACCGGCAGGGTGATCAGGCACCCCCCGGCGAGATACAACTGCAACAGCACCATGCGCCAGGCCAGATTCGAGCCGGCGACCTCGGCGAGCGGACCGTATCCCGCCGCCGTCGATGAAACGCCAATGAGGGCGAGCAGCGACACCCCGACCGCGGCACCGACGAAGCGATGGCGGAATGCGCCGAGCAGCAACGGCGGATACGTGAGGAAGAGCAACGGGTAGTCGGAGACGAACGCGAATCCACCCATCAGGCACACCAGTACCAGGCTGAGGATGAAGCCCGTGCGCCGGCCCGGCGGGGCGAGGACACGGACGCCCTCCACCAGGATCACCAGCGCGGTGGTGCCCGCGATCACCATGCCCATCACGTGCGCGCCGTACCACGTGGCGAAGACCTCGACCGGCTCGGCGCCCAGGAAGGGGCGGCCGACCAGCGATGCCAGCAACCCCGAGACCAGGCAGCCTGCCAGCGTGCTGGCGGTGGCGACACCGCCGAGATGGACCCAGTGCCGCGGGTCGCGGATGTCGGGAATGCTGCGCCGGATGAAGAACGCGACGCACAGCACCTCGACCAGATGACAGACGGACAGCATCGATGCGAGGGGCACCGGAGCGCCGGCGAGGACCTGCCCGGCCATGTCCGCCGCCACGCCCGCGAGGCAGTAGGCCGGCCACGCCGCATGCGGCTTCATCAACAGCCAGGCACACAGAATGCCGCTGGGTATCCAGACCGCGGACAGTTCCCCCGGTCGGCCGGTCCAGGCGACGGACAGCCAGGCGCCTGCCGCGACCAACACCGCGACCACCGCCACGTCCGATCTTCCTGCCCCTGTACTGGACACGTCGTATTCCGTCCTTCCTGACCCGGGCATGGTTGCGCCGATGTCGTGTGCATCGTGTGGAGAATGACTGAATCGCAGGCGGCGCACGCGACGTACGCGAGACCGCTCGCTTAGCCTCGCTAACCATCCGTCGGTTGCACAGTGATATCGAGCGATCGGAGCGGCTCACCGGCATCCTCGAGCATCGGGACGCGGCGATATCGCGCGTGCGCTGCGAACGACCGGAAGCGGGTGCAGAAGAGACATCCTCGGCGCCGTCCGTGTGGCAGTGGCGAGTCTGGGCACTCGGCACAGAGCGCGTGACCCCATCGCATAGCGGAACATTGCATCGCGTCTCGTTGGCGTGATCGCATTCATCGGAGATGCGCGACACCTCAGCCGTCACGGATGGCGACGTGCCTAGCTGTCTCAGCGTGGACGCGGCGTGATCGCACGGACACCTGTCTTCTTCACGCGCATGCCGCGGTTTCACCCGTCCTGAAGGCTGTGTTGCGCAGGCTCGCACCATGGCTCCGAGTTCTCGTGAACGCATCGTGCTCCGTCCGGAGGGCATGTACTGTCCGGCGGGCCGCTTCTACATCGATCCCTGGCAGCCGGTCGAAACGGCGGTGATCACGCACGGCCACGGGGACCACGCGCGCATCGGCATGGGGGCATACCATGCGGCCACCGAGAGCCTGCCCATCCTCCGCTGGCGATTGGGCGAGCAGACGCTGCATGCCCATGACTACGGCGCGGGCTTCCGCCTGGGCGATGCACGCGTTTCGCTGCATCCGGCCGGGCATGTGCTCGGATCGGCGCAGGTGCGCGTCGAGGTCGACGGCGAGGTCTGGGTGGCGTCCGGCGACTACAAGCGACAGCCGGACCCGACCTGCGCGCCGTTCGAAGTGGTGCCCTGTGATGTCTTCATCACCGAAGCGACCTTCGCCCTGCCTGTCTACCGTTGGCCGCACACCACGGATGAAGTGGCGCGCATCGTGGCCTGGCGGCGCACCTGCGCCGCGCGCGGCCGCGCCGCCGTGCTGTATGTCTACGCGTTGGGAAAGGCACAGCGCCTGCTCGCCGAGCTCGCGGGCTTCGACGAGCCGCCCGTACTGCTCCATGGCGCGATCGATGCCGGTGCCCGCGTCTATCGCGACGCCGGCATCGCCATGATCGCGACGGAGCCCGCCGGCGAGCAGCCGCAAGGCAAGGATCATGCAGGCCGCCTGGTGATGGCACCGCCCTCCGCCGCCGGTTCACCCTGGGTCCGGCGCTTCCGCGATGCCGAACACGGCTTCGCGTCCGGCTGGATGCGCCTGCGCGGCAACCGGCGCCGCCGCAACTACGATCGCGGCTTCGTCGTGTCCGACCACGCCGATTGGCCGGCATTGCTGTCCACCATCGAGCAGACCGGCGCACGGCGCATCATCGCCACGCATGGGAGCACCGATGCGTTGATCCGCTTCCTCCGCGAGCAGGGCCGGGACGCGCAGGCGTTCGCCACCGATTTCGGGGCCGAGGAATGAGGGCCTTCGCCGCGCTGTACCAGGCGCTTGAGCACAGCACCGGCACGCTCGACAAGCGCGCGGCGATCGCCGACTACGTGCGGACCGTCCCGCGCGCGGATGCGGCGTGGGGCCTGTGGCTGCTGGCAGGCAACAAACTGCGACGGATCGCCGGCAGCGGCGAACTCCGCGCGTGGGGAGGCGACGTGGCCGGACTGCCGGCATGGCTGGTGGACGACAGCTACTCGCATGTCGGCGATCTGGCGGAAACGCTGGCGCTGCTGCTTCCCTCCACCGACTCGCCCGAAGCCGACGTACCGCTGCATGCATGGATCGAGCAGCGCCTGCTGCCGGTCGCCGGCGCGGATGCGGAAACGCGGCGCCGCACGGTGATCGACAGCTGGATGCGCCTGCCGGATGGCGAGCGCCTGGTCTTCAACAAACTGCTGACGGGCGCGCTCCGTGTCGGCGTGTCGCTGCGCCTGGTCCAGCAGGCCCTCGCCGATGTGTCGGAGGTGCCGATCGCCACCCTCGCGCAGCGCATGCTGGGCGATTGGCCGCCGACGCCGGATTTCCTGACCGCGCTGCTGTCCACCGAGGCACTCGACAGCGACCGCGAGCAGCCCTATCCCTTCTTTCTCGCGTCACCGCTCGACGGCTCGCCCGAGCAACTCGGCGAGGTCGACGAATGGCTGCTGGAATGGAAGTGGGACGGCATCCGCCTGCAGATCATCCGCCGTCGCGGCGAGGTCGCCCTGTGGTCGCGCGGCGAGGAGCGGCTGGATGGCCGCTTTCCCGAGATCGAAGCCGCCGCCGCCCACCTGCCGCTGGATGCGGTCATCGATGGCGAGCTGCTGGCGTGGGACGAGGGCGACGCACCCCTGCCGTTCTCCGCGCTGCAGACCCGCATCCAGCGCAAGCGCCCGGCCAGCAAGCATCTGGCGTCCGCCCCCGCGCGCGTACTCGCTTACGACCTGCTGGAGCTGGCGGGCGAAGACCTGCGCGAATCACCGCTGGCGTCGCGCCGGCAGCGCCTGCGCGACCTGCTGGAGGCAACCGGCGATCCGCGGCTCGTGCTGTCGGTGGAGGCCGACGTGGCGACGTGGGACGACGCGGCCGCATTGCGTGCGACATCGCGCGCGCGGGGCGTCGAAGGGCTGATGGTGAAACGCCGGAGTTCGCCTTACCGCAGCGGGCGCCGGCGCGGCGACTGGTGGAAATGGAAGATCGATCCGCTGACCCTCGATGCGGTGTTGCTGTACGCGCAGGCGGGCCATGGTCGTCGCAGCACGCTGTACACCGACTACACGTTCGGGGTGTGGAATGACGCCGGCGAGCTGGTACCGGTCGCCAAGGCCTACTCCGGCCTGGACGATGGCGAGATCGCCGCACTCGACCGATGGATCCGCGCGCATACGCGCGAGCGCTTCGGGCCGGTGCGTTCGGTGGACCCGGAGCAGGTGTTCGAACTGGGCTTCGAAGGCGTCAACATCAGCGGGCGGCACAAATCGGGCGTCGCGGTCCGCTTTCCGCGCATCCTGCGCTGGCGTCACGACAAGCCCGCCGCCGAGGCCGATCGGCTGGAGGTTCTGAAGGCGCTCGCCCGATGACCCCCCGCCAGCGCCTGGAACAGTGGTTCCTCGCCCGCGGATGGAAGCCGCTCCCTTTCCAGCGCCAGGCCTGGCGCCACTATCTGGCGGGCGAGTCGGGACTGATCCATACGCCTACGGGCAGTGGCAAGACGCTCGCGGCCTTCGGCGGACCGTTGATCGAGGCGTTGGCAGAAACCACGACGCCTGCTTCGACGGCGGGCCGCCGCACGCGCACCGCGCGCCCGCTGCGCGTCCTTTGGATCACGCCCCTGCGCGCCCTTGCTGCCGATACCACCCGTGCATTGGCCGAAGCTTCCCAGGCCGTGGGGTTGCCGTGGCAGGTGGCGCAGCGCACGGGGGATGCGAGCGCGCGCGACAAGCGACTGGCCCGGGGCGGCAAGCTGGACGTGCTGGTGACGACGCCCGAGTCCCTTTCGCTGCTGCTCAGTTACCCCGATACGTCCGCGATGTTCGCGGACCTGCGCTGCGTGGTGGTCGACGAGTGGCATGAGCTGATGGACAGCAAGCGTGGCGTGCAGACGCAGCTGGCGTTGGCCCGGCTTCGTCGATGGTCGCCGCAGCTGCGCACCTGGGGTCTGTCGGCGACGCTCGGGAATCTCGACGAGGCGTGCCGGGCCCTGTTGCCGCCCGGCGCGCCACCGCGTGTCCTGGCGGCCGCGCGGCCGAGGCCGATGACGCTCGAAACCCTCCTGCCCGACGATCCGGCGCGCTTTCCCTGGAGCGGCCATCTCGGCTTGAGCCAGCTCGCGCGCGTCCTCGAGCGCGTGTTCGCCGTGCGCACCAGCCTGCTGTTCACCAACACGCGCGCCCAGGCCGAACTCTGGCACCAGGCGTTGGCGTCGGTATGGCCGGAGGACGCGGGCACGCTGGCATTGCATCACGGCTCGCTCGATCCCGGGGTTCGGAAGGAAGCAGAAGCGGGTTTGCGCGACGCCACGCTGCGTTGCGTGGTGGCCACCTCCAGCCTGGATCTGGGCGTGGACTTCCCCTCGGTCGACCAGGTGATCCAGATCGGCAGCCCCAAGGGCGTCGCCCGACTCCTGCAGCGCGCAGGCCGCGCCCGCCATCGCCCGGGCGAGACCGGCCACGTGCTCTGCGTGCCGACGCACGCGCTGGAACTGGCCGAATATGCGGCGACCCGCACGGCGATCGCCGAAGGCGTCGTCGAGACGCGGCGGCCGCCACGATTGCCGTTGGACGTACTGGCCCAGCACTGCGTCACCGTGGCACTGGGTGGCGGCTTCCACGCGGAGGATCTCTTCGCCGAAGTACGCACCACGGACGCCTTCGCGGCGCTCGATGCGGCGACCTGGCGACGAGTGCTGGACTTCGTCGTCCGCGGTGGCGATGCGCTGGAACACTATCCCGAGTATCGCCGCGTCGTGCGCGACCCGGATGACGTGCACAGGGTGCACGATCGCGTCGTGGCCCTGCGTCATCGCCTTTCCATCGGCACCATCGCCAGCGACGGCAGCGTCGCGGTCCGGTTCCTGCGGGGCGGAAACCTGGGAGCGGTGGAAGAGGCCTTCCTCAGCCGGCTGCGGCCGGGCGATCGCTTCCGCTTCGCGGGGCGTCTGCTGGAACTGGTCAAGCTGCAGGACATGACGGCCTACGTGCGTCTGGTGAAGCACGGTGAAGGGGTCGTGCCGCGCTGGATGGGAGGGCGCTTGCCCCTGTCCTCGCGTCTCGCCGCGCAGGTGCAGGCGACCCTGTCCGGAGACCGGACTTCACCGGAGATGCGTGCGCTGCGCCCGCTGCTCTCGGTGCAGGCGCGCCTCAGCCAGGTGCCGCCACCGGACGTGCTGCTCGTGGAGCTGGTGCGCCGGCGCGACGGCCAGCATCTGTTCGTATTCCCGTTCGCCGGACGCCGCGCGCATGAAGGGCTTGCCGCGCTGCTCGCGTGGCGGTTGGGGCGGCGCCAGCCCAACACCTTTTCGCTGTCGGCCAACGACCTAGGCTTCATGCTGTCGCCGCAGCTGCCGCTTGCGCTGGATGTCGACCTGCTGCGCAGCCTGCTGACGTCCGAGCGGCTGGTCGACGATCTGGCGCATGGCGCCAACCTGGCCGAACTGGCGCGCCGACAGTTCCGGAGCATCGCGCGCGTGGCGGGCCTGCTGCCACCGTCCCTGCCGGGCCGCACTCCGCGCAGTCTGAGACAGCTGCAGGCGTCGAGTGGGTTGCTGTTCGACGTATTGTCCCAACACGATCCGGGCCACCTGCTGCTGGCGCTGGCGCGTCGTGAAGCCCTCGAGGAGGACCTCCAGATCGCGGCGATGGAGACGCTGCTGGTCCGCTTGAGTGGGCGCGCCATCGCCCTGGAACGGCCCGAGAGCCTGACACCCCTCGCCTTCCCGCTCTGGGCCGATGGCATGCGGGCGCAGCTGAGCACCGAGGACTGGCAGGCGCGGGTACGGCGCGCGGCCGAGCAGTTGGAGCGGCGGCATGGGCGCTAGCCTGA
This sequence comes from Pseudoxanthomonas sp. CF385, assembly GCF_900104255.1. Classification (NCBI taxonomy): domain Bacteria; kingdom Pseudomonadati; phylum Pseudomonadota; class Gammaproteobacteria; order Lysobacterales; family Lysobacteraceae; genus Pseudoxanthomonas; species Pseudoxanthomonas sp. CF385. The sequence goes on along the minus strand of NZ_FNKZ01000001.1, from coordinate 708,314 downwards.
CGGTCGAGCGGGCCGGTCAGCCCGTGCAGTTGTTGGCCGAGCGCGCCTTGTTCTGGCCGGCGCGGCGATGGCTGCTCATCGCGGACCTGCATCTGGGCAAGGGCGAAGCACTACGCCGCGGCGGCATCGCCGTGCCACGCGGCGGGACACGCGAAGACCTGCAACGACTGCACCTGCTTGTGGAGCAGACTGGTGCGGTCGCCCTGCATGTGCTCGGCGATTTCCTCCATGGCGCGAGCGAAGGCGCGTGGCGGGAAGATTGGCATGCATGGCGCGCGAAACACGCCACCCTGGCCATCTCGATCGTGGCCGGCAATCACGACCGGCGTCTGGCGCGCAACGCGGAAGCCTGGGAGGTCGCGCTTCACCCGGAAGGCGAATCGCACGGGCCCTTCGAATTCCGGCACATGCCCCGGGAGACGGCGGCGCACGTGATCGCCGGCCATGTCCATCCCCGCGTGCGCTACCCCGGATTGCCGGGGCGCTGGCCCGCGTTCCTCCTGTGGCCCCACATGACCATCCTGCCCGCCTTCTCGCTGTTCACCGGCGGCGCCAACGCCCTGCCCGGCACCGGCGCGCATGCCATCGCGTGCCTGGATGGCCTCGTGACCGCGTTGCCACTGGAGCAGAGCCGCCGGCGGTGATGTTCCGCCATCAGCTGACCTCAAACACAAAGGTCACAAAGAGAATGACGCCCATGAGAAGGTGCAACATCCACGGCCATGGGCGGGTGTCGATTTGGTGGGCCCACCAGGACTCGAACCTGGAACCAAAGGATTATGAGTCCTCTGCTCTAACCATTGAGCTATAGGCCCGTCAAGGCTTTCAGGCGGATCAGCGAGTGGGCCCGTGCAACTTTGTACCTGTGCGTCCCGAGAGCCGGGTCTGCAGCGTGTCCATCGCGTCCCACATCGAAGCCGCATGATTATAGCGCTCGGCTACCGCGCGAGTCTTCCAGCCACCCACCACCTTGATGGTCACGGCATCGAGTCCGGCAAGGGAGCAACAACAGATCTCCATCGGTGACCGATAGCTGGCCGCACAGCTCACGTGCCGAGATCATCGTGCGGGACGAAGGTGCTGTGAGGCCAGCTTAGAGTAGCGAGGCTCGGTGGGGCCGGTTTATTTGACTTAGCACTTCGCGACATTTCCGCGGCACGCCTCCTTTAGGCTTTCAATCCGCTTTACGGCTCCGGGGTCGTCTGGATTGAACCGGAGTGGTGCGTCAAGTCTACGAATGGCCGCCGCTCCCCGGCCGCATCGTTTCGAATGCGCCGATAACGACTTGGACTTGATCCGTCGCGGCGTTCCTGACCTCCGACGCGTCGATGAGCGTCATCTCGGTAGGAACCGTAGTGTCTTCCGCAGGCTGAGGCTGCGAGGCTGCATCGCCGTTCCCGGGTGGGTGGGTCCGCATGCCCTTAGGAGGATCGGGCCGGCCAGCAGCGTAGTCGCGACTCTCATACTTCTCCTCCCTCCGTATTCATCCATCCAGCGCACCAGACGCCCCAGGCCGCACCTGCGATGCTCGGCGTCAGTTCTTCTTACTGTCGGAATCTGGCTCGGCGAATCGCTTACATGAGACCGCCTTCGTGCTTTGAGCCACAGTCTCCTTCTTGGCACCATCCGTCTGGAAGCCCTGAAGGAGCTCCCTGGTTTGGTCATGCGAGTGCGTGTTCAATCCTGATCCGGGCCCCATCACCGCCTCCGGGGGGAACTTCTGGCGCGCGATGGCTTCGCCTAGAGCGGTCGTAGTTGGGGCCAGTGCAGCGGGAATGAACTTGATTGCCATAGTGTTGGCTTGACTGCCTTCGCTCGCTCTGCTTGATCCTAGGGTCCAAGTCGTCACGCCGTTCGGAATTACGACCCCTACAGAGCTCGAACTAGTTTCCTTGGCTGCCAGCTGCAAAGTGACGGTAACCTCTGCTGGCAGTAGCCCAGCCTGGGCAGATCCAGGCTCTCGCCTTGTAGCCACGATTGCGTCCTGCACCTCACAGATCGCTTCTGCGAGTGTCAGTGTCTTGTAGTTCTTGGTCGAGTTGCAGCCACACGTGGCCAACGTGATTACGACAATGAAAGCCACCCCCAGGGTCCTACTCTTCATAGCATTCTCCTTGGCTGTTAACGCGGCGAACGCTCAGTCCGCAACCTTGCGGACAGCCGTCCGTCGGCCCAGCAAGTAAATGGATGTACTGTCCGCCCGCCATGTACTCCCTGAAGGAATAGCGTTAGCGTTGAGGCAGTCCTGGGGAGGATTTGACGATGACCGAAGCGCAGCACCGTCTCGCCGAGATCGTTCTTAAAGTCGTAGCCATGGTGGGATCGCTGATCGCGGGGATCGTCGCCTACAAGAACTTCATGGCGGAGTACAACTTGCGCACCAGACAGCCACTGGTGGAACTCGCTACGAAGTACCACCTGGAAGTTGTCGAGACGACCTCAAAGATCGCCTTCCCTGAGTCCGCTGAAGAGCAGCGCCGCTCCGTTGTTCGATTCCACCAATTGCGGGCCGGGGGCTCGTCGTTGGTTGAGAATTCCCCGCTGGAGATAGCGGTGGACGACTTCTCGCAATGCCTCACCCTTACAACCGCCAAGTGTGACCAGCATGATCTGGAGGCGAAGTCGATGATTCTATCTGCGCGCGCCAGGGCAGAGTTCCACCGAATGTGGAGCGTTGACGACGCGTATGAGGATTCGGTGGAGCAGGAGAAGGCTGGCTAAGCGTCTCAACCAACTATCCCTTCACAGGAGGAAGCTGCTTTGGACTATAAGCAAAATGGCAACTCCATCATTTTCGATGTTGAAGCCGACGACAGCCAGCTTCTAGAGAAGTTGTCGTTCGTTTACTTGGTAAAGATGAAGTTCCTTGGCGATGAGATTGATCTGGCTTCTCATCAAGCCAAGGGGAATGAGCCATACATTCATGTGGAGCTTTCCTTCGGCAAGAAGGTTCATTTCGATGCTTTCGACCACTGCAAGCAGCAGTTGGACAGGTCTGGATCAGTTAGACCTTCTTACAAAGGCGCGCTTGAATACGCCGATCCCGGCGGACGAAAGGCAGAGGATATGAAGAAGAGGGCTCTGAAGAATAGGCGCTAGCGAGAATGCGCAGCGGTCTCAAACAGGTTCAGTCCAATCAAGCTGCCTTCGCCACTTGATGCTCGTAGTAGGCCTGGGGCGGATCATCCAGGATCGCCTGAATCTCTTCGACAGAGCGCCTCTCCGGCGTCAGCCACGCGTCGATGTGCTTCGGCATGATGTTGATGATCGCGCAATAAAATTTCGGGCCGGATAAATGCATGTACTCTAGATTTGCGATATAGAGCGCATAGCCAGCGTGCAATACGTCTGGCTTCGGGGAATCTTGGGGCGCCACTCGCATGGATGAACGTGAAGCTCGTCCGAGCGCATCCTTTACAGGATGGACGCGGTGGCGTTGCTTGATTTTATGTACTGAACATATGGAGATGTCGATGAAATTTGGAACTTTGGTAGCCCAGGGCTTAGTGGCGACAATCATTCTGGCTGCGGCTCTTACGCCTCAAACGTCTTCCGCTCAGATGATTGATATCGGCGGCCAGACTTGCACGCAGAACTATGCTTGGTATGACTACTACACGAACGGTCAGTTGACTGACAGTCAGTACGAACCCGATGGCGTCACCTGCTTTGACAACGGCAGTGGGGGTGGCAACTACGGTGATCCCTACAGCGGCGGTGGCGGTGGGGGAGGTGGATGGTTCGACAGTGAAGGTGTTTGGGTTTCGATACCCGGAGGCGACTACCGAGCCGAGGTCAACATGGTCAAGCACCAGGTACGGACACCAGATCTGGCATGCAAGAACACCGAAGCCGTTCAGCGACAGGTCGTGGCTGGACGCATTTTGGTCAAGAACATGTATCTGAAGCCGACTGTCAAAGTAGTTGTTACCTTCTCTGACGGCTTCAAAGCGGATTTCTACCATACCGGCGGCTTGAGTACTGTCAGCGGGATGGTTCAGGCCAGCGGCTGTTATCAGTAATTGGAGCTTGCAGCCCCCTCCGCAGAGGGGGCTGCGTCGGAGACCCATGAAGACAAAGACTCTGGTTGCCACTGTTGTGGTACTTCTAGTGGCAGCACTGGGATGGCACTTCAATCCTTGGAGTAGCCGTACTTTCGCAACAGCCGATATCGCAGGGGATTCAGGGTCAGGCGTGCGGAAGGATGAGCGCGCTACTGAGCAGCGGGGAACTCGACTACCCGGCGGCACTTTTCGAGTGAAGACAGACAGGCCTTTGATGGCGCCACTCTCTGCAGCAACTGCGAATGAAATAGCGGTCGGAGGAGCCAGAAAATACGAAGGACCCGGCGAGGAAGCATATGTCCGCGGTCAGCTGGCAGAGTTGTGTACGAACGTCCCTTCTCCTGAGCGGCAGCGGACTAACGCTTCCGCAAAAGCGCTGGCGGCGCTGCAGACTCCCTTCTGTGCCGGCTACAACGGCAGACCTGAAGATGAGCGTGCAAGACTGCTTAGCCTCCCCGCTGACGATCCATACGTCACGAGCTACGGCTTGGCGTCTGAAGCATTCGACCTAGCCACAGAAGCCAAGTCGCCTCAGGAGAGGAACGAAGTTCTGGGTGTGTTGGAATCCATAGCGACCGACCCCAGTTCTGGCTTCGAGGCACTGGTGGCCGCAGAGGCTTTGCACCAGCTAGGATTCGTCTCGCCTGCGCTTGCAGGAATTGCCAGGACATCGGGGTGGTCATTGAGCCATCAGGATCTAGCCGAAGCACAGCTCTTGGCGACGCGCATGCGGATGTGTGACCGATACGGTGGTTGCGATGCGGGGCAGCTGCAAAGCATGGCTGCTTGCTCCTCCTACGGAGTTTGCGACCATGCAGCCAGCGCTGACGGCACATGGCAACGCGTCTTTTCGCCCCAGGTGTACAGCGCGGCCCGTCGCCTGAATGCCGGCGGTTAGTATTCCCGTCGATAACGGGAGCGAGTTAACGGCGACAGGCGATTCGACGCTCGTCTTCGGCTCAGGTCATGACCTCAGAGCGCTTCCACTTCTTCTCGCCGCCAAGGTGCAGCGGCTTCGGAAAGCTCGTGCGCACCGCCACGCGCTCCTGGAAGCCCCGGCGGTTGATCTTCCCCTTCGGCGTCAGCATGCTCAGCAGGAAGGCGCAGGCGTCGGCGTTGAGCCATTCGCCCTCGCGCGCCATGGCCACGAGCGTGGCGACGTCGGGGGTCAGGTAGATTTTCTCGGCGTCAGTCACGGGAGCCCCCTGCCGTCGGAGAAGCGTGCCCGCATCCAAGCGTCGATGTCCGATTCCAGCCACACGCTGCCGAAGCCGATCTTCTGGGGCTTAGGAAACGTCCCGTTAGCCATCCAGCGGTAGATCATCGCCTGGCTGAAGCCAATCTTGTCCTTGACTCCCTTCATGCGAAGTAGCCTGGGGCCAGCGGGTGGTGCGTCTACTCGTGGTGGCTGCCGCCACAGGCGCTCTCGGACCTGTTCAATCGAGATGCCCCGCTCGTCAGCTAGGAGAGCTACCGCAATCGCGAGCAGATCCTCCAGGCGATCCGAGCGCGGTTGATCAGCCGTACGTGCGGGGAGTGAGCCATGACGTTCTCCGTCGGAAAGTGAGGCCGCAAATGCTGGCCTGGCGCTCTCGCAAGCGCTGAGACGGCCGGTCGGCAGACTCCGACGGCCGTCCTTGACGTTCATGTCTCATGGGATAAGATTCGGGCAGCCCCCGGCAGTCGAAGCCCCTGCCCAGCGTAGGGGAAACGGCAACGGCCGCGGCCCACGGGTCTAGACTGCCGGGCGCCCTATCTACCTCTTCGCTGTAGCGCGAAGTTCCAGACGCCCAGTCGATCCTCTGATTTTGAGGTGCTGTTGCCCAGCCTCCTCAGGTTGACCGACCGCGCCGTGTGATCTGCTAGCGCCGACTTTGCAGCACTGCAATCGGGCCGGGCATCGTGACTGTTCTTGTGCCAGGCAATTGCGCCTGTGAGCAGGTCGGTCAGTTGGAGAAGCCTAGTCGATTTGGAGTTCCGGTGTGCCACCCTCGCAAAAGGTGCACGGCCTGGGTCGCCATTGTCTCGAATCATCGTGGTGTTCAGCACGTTCTGAAGTTCGGTCACATGCCTCGTGGAGTTCCGAGCGTCAAGGTCGACAACGACGCGCTCCATATCACCGAATCTCTTGCCGACCTTTTGGTACAGCAGCTGATAGAGGAACTTATTGAAGCCAAGATCAGGATCACCCTGGTTAAAGGTTCGATGATCCAGCTCGTGGCAGTTGACGATCAGAGCTTGGAACGAAGCTCCTCTTGGATGGAGCCAGTTGAAGTAGAAATCGATGCTGCCCTGATAGGCGGCAAGCTTTGCTCGGCTCACCTTCGTCCACTTGAGCTCAGCGCTCATGCCTTGCCTAACGAGCTCAGCCTCGAAGGCCTCTTCGGTCTCCTTGACGATTTGGCCGGGCACGATCAGCGCGCCAAGCACCATGAACTGGTGGGCGTTCTGACAACTCTCGTCGATGAAGACATGCCGCATGGGTTAACTGTTACTTGCATTTGGGCGTACAAAAAACGTATTCCCCTCGCTTTGCTAGTGCAAGGCTTGACATTCAAATAGTCGGAAAACCGCCTAAATCATCCCCCACCCACCCCCAACCGAATTTTTGTGCTATACGCCCGCGCCAAAGCGCGTGTAATTCCGGTGTAACGATGCCGGAAAAGGCAGCCAATCAGAGGAAACTGGCGGCAATGCCAGAAGCGCGAAACCGCCTATTTCAGGCGGTTTCGGCAAGATCCGGAGACTTCGTGTAACCCGCGGAAACTGGGCTACACCGGATTATGAGTCCTCTGCTCTAACCATTGAGCTATAGGCCCGCTGCGCCGGGATTGTACCGGACGGGGCCTGTTCCGAATCGGTGGCGGTGGGCGCTCCGCGCAGCTGGAGCGCGCGGGCGAGGACCTGCGGTGGCGTGGTCTCTTCGGGGATGCGCAGCCACCCGCGCGCGCGCAGGTACTGGCCCACCGCCGGCGACGAGGTGAGCACGTTGATCGGCACCGACAGCACCATGCCCAGTACCACCGGCGCCATCCATGCGGCGAGTGCCGGCGATACCAGATAGGCGAGCACGCCGCTGAGTGCGCCGAACAGCGTCAGGCCGGCATAGCGGCGCACCAGGCTCATGAGCGGGACGCTGCCGTCGTCGCGGCGTTGCGTTTCCCAGCCCGAATCGCGTCCGGCCAGCACTTCCGCCACGCCGCGCGACTGGACGTACATGGTGACGGGCGCCATCAGCGCCGCCAGCACGGTCTCCAGCATGGCGCTGCCGATGATGCGGACGACGCCACCGCACTGCCTGCGCAATCCCGGCTGCAGCATCGTGGCCACGCAGCCCATGACCTTGGGCGCCAGCAGCACCGCCATCGTGAAGTAGAAGACCCACAGGAAGCGCTCCGGATCGCCGCCGCGCCAATAGAGCGCGGGCGTGAATCCGTCCAGATGCGGCTGCGCCAGCGAGAAGCCCGCCTGCTGCAGCGGAATCGCCAGGCCGGCCAGCATCAGCATCGCCCACATCGGCGCGGTGAAGTAGTTGCCGATGCCGACGAGCAGGTGCATGCGGCTCACCCAGTGCAGGCCGCGTGCCGGCAGCACCGCGCCATGCTGCAGGTTGCCCTGGCACCAGCGGCGGTCGCGCACGAGCATGTCGGTCAGCGAGGGCGGGCCTTCTTCGTAGCTGCCCGACAGGCCCGGCACCATGTGCACCGCCCAGCCGCCGCGCCGCAGCAGTGCGGCTTCGACGAAGTCGTGGCTCAGCACCGCGCCGGCGAACGGCTTGCCACCGCCGAGATGCGGCAGGCCCGCGTGCGCGGCGAAGGCCGCCGTGCGGATCAGGGCGTTGTGGCCCCAGTAGTTGCCCTCCGCACCATGCCACCACGCCACGCCCTGGGCGACGACGGGGCCATATACCCGGCCTGCGAACTGCTGCATCCGTGCGAAGAAGGTACGGCCGTTGACGATCATCGGCAGCGTCTGCACGAGGGCCAGCTGCGGATGCTTCTCCATCGCCGAAGAGAGCCGCACCAGCGTGTCGCCGGTCATCAGGCTATCCGCATCGAGGATCAGCATGTGCGGATAGGCCGCACCGAAACGGCGCACCCACTCGGCGATGTTGCCGGCCTTGCGCTCGGTGTTCTTGTCGCGGCGCCGATAGTAGACACGCGCCGCCGGACCGAGCCGGCGCTTCAGCTGCGCGAATGCACGCACTTCGTCCTGCGCGACGTCCGGCTTGGTGGTGTCGCTGAGCACGAAGAAATCGAAACGGTCGAGCTGCCCGGTGCCGGCGAGCGATTCATGCATCGCCTGCAGGCCCGCGAGCAGGCGGTCCGGATCCTCGTTATAGGTGGGCAGCAGCAACGCCGTACGCGTCGCGAGCACCGGCAGCGGCGCGTCGGGATCGATGCCCAGCGGCATCGCGCGGTGCGACACCACCTGGACGAAGCCGGCCAGTGCGCTCGAGAACGCCAGGGCGATCCATGCGAACAGGGCCACGAACAGGACCAGCACCACGCCCTCCAGCATGTCGATGCCGTCGGCGCGGAGCACCCACCAGACCTGGTACGTCGCCAGCAGCGTGAGCAGCGCCGCGCCCCCGATCACGACCGCGCGCCGCGCGCCGATGTCGCCCGGCGACGTGGGCAGCGCGCGTGGGCGCGAGGCGCCTTTCGCCAGCGTCTGCACCGGCATGGCGAGGGGCGATTCGGGCGGCAGCCATGCCTGCGGGTTCGTGGCGGGGTGGCGGGTGTCGTTCATGCTCAGGTGCTCCAGCGGTACAGCCAGGTTTCGGACAAGGGCGCGTGCCCCTCCAACACGCGCGCATGCAGTTCGACATCGCGCCCGTCGGCGCTGTCGGTGTTCGGACGGAACTCGAAGCTCAGGCGCCAGCCCTGCGTCTCCGGATTGGGATACACCACGGCGCCGGCGATCTCGCCACGCGCAGCCCAGACGTCGGCCGTCAGCTTCGCATCGCGCGGCATCGATGCGAGGCGCCCGCCTTCCAGGTCGATCACGACGAGGCGTCGCGCCGGATCCGGCGCCGCGCCGATGCGCGTGTCGCTGACGACGGCGAGCGCAGGTTGCCAGGCATGCGTGTCGCACCAGTGCATGCGGTAGTCGAAGCGATGCTCGCGGCCGGCGCGCAGCGGCTGTTCGGGCCGCCAGAACGCAACGATGTTGTCGTGGTACTCGTCGCCGGTCGGAATCTCGACCAATGTCACCGCGCCCTTGCCCCAGCGGCCGCGCGGCTCGATCCACAGGCTCGGGCGCTGGTGGTAGCGCGCCTCGATGTCGGCGTAGTCGCCGAAACCACGCTTGCGCTGCATCAGTCCGAAGCCACGGGGATGCGTGTCCATGAAGGCGCTGCTCTGCACGCGCGGCGGGTTGCTCAGCGGCCGCCATATCTGGTCGCCGTGGCCGTTGAAGATCGCCAGACCATCGGAGTCGTGCACGGCGGGTCGGTAGTCGTCGGTACCCACCCGGTCGCCGGCATCGAATTCGAACATGCTGGTCAGCGGTGCGATGCCGGCGCGCGTCAGTTCGACGCGCGGATAGAGGCGCGACTGCACATCGATGGTGGTTTCGGCACCGGGCTTCATATCGAAACGGAACGCCCCGGCCACACTCGGGCTGTCGAGCAGTGCGTGCACGACGAGGTGATTCGCGTCGGGCGCCGGTTGCTCGATCCAGAACGCACGGAAGATCGGGAACTCTTCGGCGCCCGCGTCGCCACTGCCCAGGGCCAGGCCGCGCGCGGACAGGCCATACGCATGCCCCTTGCCGAGTGCTCGGAAGTAGCTGGCGCCGAGGAAGGCAATCAGTTCGTCGTAGACATCGGGCGTGTTGAGCGGCGTGTGCACGCGGAAGCCGGCGAAGCCGAGGTCGCTGCCGAGTTCGGGCTTCGTTCCCGGCGGGAACGAGAACAGGTCGGTCGCGTACGCGATCGGCGTCGCGCGGCCACCGTCGACGCGGTACAGCTCGACGCGCTGCTTGAACAGGAAGCCGCGATGGAACATCTGCAGCTGGAACGGCAGGCCTTCCTTGCGCCAGATCGCCTGTTGCGGGTCGAAGCGCAGGTCGCGATAGGCGTCATAGCCGGTATCCAACGACGCGGGCAGCGTTTCGTCCGGTGTGCGATACGGTTGCCGGGCCAACGCGCGGGCTAGGTCTGGAACCGTTTCCAACGTGAAGCGTGTGGAGGCTGCAGCGGTATCCGCCGGTGTCGTCGCCTGTGCCAGCACGCGGGGCACGCCGCCCAGCAATGCGATGGCGAGCGCGCTCTTGAGTGCGTCCCGTCGCTGCACGCGGTTCTCTGACCGTGATGATGGCGTCAGTGTAGAGCGCGTGATGTGAGGGTCATGACAAGGAACGCCGTGCATGCGGCGCACCGATGCACTAAAAAAAAGCGCGGCCCCGAAAGGCCGCGCCTGGATGGTGCGTTATTGCGCGCGATGGCTCAGTCGATGTCGAGGAAGCTGCGCAGCTGTTCCGAACGCGACGGATGGCGCAGCTTGCGCAGGGCCTTGGCTTCGATCTGGCGGATGCGCTCGCGGGTGACGTCGAACTGCTTGCCGACCTCTTCCAGCGTGTGGTCGGTGTTCATGTCGATGCCGAAGCGCATGCGCAGCACCTTGGCTTCCCGCGGGGTCAGGCCGGCCAGCACGTCGCGGACGGTTTCCTGCAGGTTGATGTTGGTGGTGTTCTCGATCGGGGACTCCACGTTGGTGTCCTCGATGAAGTCGCCCAGGTGGGAATCCTCGTCGTCGCCGATCGGGGTTTCCATGGAGATCGGTTCCTTCGCGATCTTCATCACCTTGCGGATCTTGTCCTCGGGCATGTCCATTTCCTTCGCCAGCTCCTCCGGCGTGGCCTCGCGGCCGTACTGCTGGAGCATCTGGCGGGAAATGCGGTTGAGCTTGTTGATCGTCTCGATCATGTGCACCGGGATGCGGATGGTGCGCGCCTGGTCGGCGATCGAGCGGGTGATCGCCTGGCGGATCCACCAGGTGGCGTAGGTCGAGAACTTGTAGCCGCGACGGTATTCGAACTTGTCGACCGCCTTCATCAGGCCGATGTTGCCTTCCTGGATGAGGTCGAGGAACTGCAGGCCGCGGTTGGTGTACTTCTTGGCGATGGAGATCACCAGGCGCAGGTTCGCCTCGACCATCTCCTTCTTCGCCTTGCGCGCCTTGGCTTCGCCATAGGCCATCGCGCGGCTGATTTCCTTGATGTCGGCCAGGGTCAGGTGCATCGCCTGCTCGACGGCGATGGTGGCTTCCTGCTCGGCGACGATCTGGTCCTTGACGTCGCGCAGGCCCGAGGACCACTTCTGCTTGCGCTTCAGCACCTCGTCCACCCAGCCCAGGTTGGTCTGGTTGCCTTCCCAAGCGCGCAGGAATTCCTTGCGCGGCATCTTGGCGACGTTGGCGCACAGGTGCAGCACGCGGCGCTCGTGGTCCTTGATCTGCGCCATCACCTCGCGCAGCTTCCTGACCAGCGTGTCGGTCAGCGGCAGCGGCAGCTTCAGGGTGACGAAGGTCTCGCCCAGTTCGCTGCGCAGCTTGGCGACGGCCTTGTTCTCGGGGCCGTTCTTGGCGTACGACTTCTTGAACTTGGTGTAGCCATCGGCCAGCACCTGCATGCGGCGCGCCACCTCTTCGGGATCGGGACCGGTCGGCGCGGCCTCTTCAGCCACATCGTCGCCGCCCTCTTCTTCCTCTTCCTCGTCCTCGCTGGCGTCAGCCGCGTCTTCGGCGACCGGGACTTCCGGGGCCGGCTCCTCGACGTCGTTGAAACCGACGACGACTTCAGCCAGGCGCTTCTTGCCGGCCTTGTGCAGTTCGTAGTCTTCCAGCAGCAGTTCGATCGACCACGGGAAGTTGCCCAGCGACGCCTGCACCTGGGCCAGGCCTTCCTCGATGCGCTTGGCGATGGCGATTTCGCCTTCGCGCGTCAGCAGCTCGACGGTGCCCATCTCGCGCATGTACATGCGCACCGGGTCGGTGGTGCGGCCACCTTCGGTGTCCAGCGAGGTCAGCGCGGCCGCGGCTTCTTCCGCGGCGGTTTCGTCGACTTCGCGATTGCCGGTGTTGCCATCGGCAAGCAGCAGGGTCTCGGCATCCGGGGCGACTTCATGGACATCGATGCCCATGCCGTTGATCATGCCGATGATGTCCTCGATCTGCTCCGGGTCGACCAGGTCGTCCGGCAGGTGATCGTTGACTTCGGCGTAGGTCAGATAGCCCTGCTCCAGGCCCTTGCTGATCAAGAGCTTGATGTCGGACTGCTGGGCAGGACGTTCGTTGGCCATGGAGGTTGCGCCACCGGAAGGTGAGGAAGGGAGAACCCCGTATTATACCAGCCCGGACCGGGTTGGGTTCCTGGACCCCGGCCACCGACAAGGGGAGAACGTCATGGCCGAAGCAGGAAGGTCACGGGCCCGTCATTGACGAGGCTGACCACCATATGGGCACCGAAACGCCCGGTTTCCACCCTCCCGGCATGCTTTTCCCTGCAGATCGCGACGAGCCGGTTGAAGCCCTGTTCAGCCTCGGCGGGCGGCGCGGCCGTCGTGAAGCTGGGGCGCATGCCCGAGCGGGTGTCCGCGGCCAGGGTGAACTGGCTCACCAGCAGCAGGCCGCCCCCGGTATCGCCGAGCGACCGGTTCATCCGGCCGGCGTCGTCGCCGAACACCCGGTAGCCCAGCAGGCGTTCGGCCATGCGCGCGATCTGCGCCTCGCCATCGCCCGGCTCCATGCCCACCAGCGCCAGCAGCCCGGCGTCGATGGCGCCCACCACCTCTCCCTCCACCGTGACCGTGGCCGTGGCGACGCGCTGGATCAGGGACAGCATGGGCAGGCTCCGCGTGAGGGAGCCACAGGATAGCGGCAGCGCCGCCCGAGCCTCCTGCCACGGACGTGTCGCCGCGGTTGGCTACACTGCCCCGATGAAACCGGCCACGCTCGCCTCCTTCGCCTATCACACCGCCGCCCTGGTCGGCCGCCTGCCGTGGCCGTGGTTGCGCACCCTCGGCGATGCGATGGCCTGGGCGTGGCGTCGCTCCGACGCTCGTGAAAGCCGGGTGGCCCGCCTCAATCTGGAGATCGCCTTCCCGGACCTGCTGCCCGGCCAGCGCGAGGCGCTGCACGACGCGATCCTGCGCACCACTTCGCGGCAGGCGCTGGAGACGCTGCGCTTCTGGACCCGCCCGCCCGCCGAGAACCTGACGCGGCTGCGCGAACGCCATGGCGAAGCGCTCTACGACGCGGCCCTGGCCAGCGGCAAGGGGGTGATCGTGGCAGCGCCGCATTTCGGCAACTGGGAATTGCTGAACCAGTGGCTGGCCTCGCGCGGCCCCATCGCGATCGTGTACCGGCCGCCCGAATCGGCCGTGGGCGATGCCTTCCTGTTGCGCGTGCGCGGTGCGGACAACATCCGCCAGGTCCGCGCGGAGGGCCCTGCCGTGCGCCAGCTCTGGAAGGTGCTGAAGGACGGCGGCGCGGTCGGCATCCTGCCCGACCAGCAACCGAAGGCCGGCGACGGCGAATTCGCGCCATTCTTCGGCACGCAGGCCCTGACGATGACCCTGGTTTCGCGCCTGGCCGAACGCACGGGCGCGACCGTGCTGTTCGCCTGGTGCGAACGGATCGGCCCGGGCCCGGACTTCGCGCTGCACGTGGAGCCGGCGCCTGCCGCGATCGCGGATGCCGACCCTGTCGTGGCCGTGACCGCGCTCAACCAGACGGTGGAGCGCATCGCGCGACGCGATCCCGCGCAGTACCAGTGGACCTACAAACGCTATACGCTGCGACCCGAGGGCAGCGGCGAGGACAATCCCTACCGCTGAGGGGATCGACGACGGGGGACGCGATGCGCATGCGTAGGTGGCTGACAGGACTGTTGGCGGGATGGCTTGTGGTTCCGGCGCTGGCGGCGCAGGACCCGGCTGCGATGAACCAGGTATCGCGGGCGTGGGACCGTTATGCCGAGCTGAGCAGCCAGGACAAGGCGGAGAGCGTCGACCTGCTCGCCGCCTCCAGCCTGGTCCACTTCGGCTTCCTCCGCGACATGGCGCTGTACGCCTCGCCGGAGCAGATCCGCCGGCTGCCCAGCGGCGACCGCATCACGGTCTACCTGCTGCGCGCCACCCAGCAACCCGACGCGCTCAAGGCGATGGACAACCGCGCGGTGGCCACGCTGTGCATGGTCGAGGGCTGGTCGGGCGTGGAGCCGGGCAACGAGGACCATCCGATCCTGTCGCTCTCGAATGTCACGGTGATCGACGATCTCGCCGTGGGCGAGATCGCACCGCCGACGGAAAGCCAGTTCCAGTTCGGTCCCACCCTGGTCCGCGAGGACGGGCAGTGGCGCTACCGCTACGAGTCGATGGTCCCGGACGCGTCGGCCGCCATGGACCAGGCCATCAAGCGGAGCGGGATGGGCGAGGTCCGCATCATGGAGATCGCTCTGGCGGAGGTGCTGGAAGCCGAGGCGCCCAGCCTGGCCCTGCTGGACCGCACGCCGCTGGACGATGCGTCCATGCGCACGCGCCTCAACGAAATATGGCCGGACTACGCCGCGCCGTTCCGCTGGCGCCTGCGCGCTGTCCTCAGCAAGGCCGAAGCGGGCGATGCCTTCGCCCAGTACGCCTACGGCGCGCTGCGGTACGGCGGAGGCCTGCCGCAGATGGTCCCGAAGAACACGGTCGAAGGCCTTGCCTGGCTGGAGAAAGCCAGCGAGGGCGGTCAGGCACAGGCCGCCTGGCTCGCCTCGGTGGCGATCACCGAGGAAGGCAAGTATTCCGACGACGCGATGCGGCGCGCCCTGCCCCATCTCACGCGCGCCGCCACCCAGGGCGTGGGCCCGCAGGCGCTGATGGCGATGGCCCAGTACCACCATGACGGCCTGGCCGGCATGGCCCGCGATTGCCGCCAGGCCGAGGAATGGGCCGCGCGCGCGGAAGAGGCCGGCGCGAAGCAGGGTCGCAACGAACGCGTGTGGATCCTCGCCACCTGCCCCGTCCCGGGCCAGCGCGAAGCCGCCCGTGCGTTGGAGCTCGCGCAGTTCATGATCCAGCGCAAGGACGAGCTCGGCTGGCACGAGCTGGATACCGTGGCGGCCGCGCTGGCGGCGAACGGCGACTTCGCCCAGGCCGTGCAGTTCCAGACGCTTGCGATCGAGAAGATGACGGCCGACGAGACCCTGTCCAAGGACCGGCGCGGTCCGGTCCAGAAGCGGATGAAGGCGCGCCTGGGCCACTATCGCAACGGGCGCGATTACGTGGTGGACTACCGCGCCATCGACGAGATGCGAGCGAGCAGGCTTTGATGCAGACCGATCACGATATCGCCGCCACGACGGCGCCCTCCTCCTGGCAGGCCCTGCCGTCGCGCGGCGCCTGGCTGGCCGCGTTGGGAGGTGCCGCGCTGTTGTTCCCGCTCGGCTTCCCCGTGTTCTTCATCTCGCGCACGAGCGACCTGGTCTCGCCCTGGCTCGCGGTGCCGCTCGCCGCAGGCCTCGGTGCGCTCCTGGGCGCATGGGTCGCGGTGAAGCGCCACAGGCGCACCCGCTGGCGCCTGGACGAGCAGGGCCTGGCCGTGCGCCGTGGCAACTGGTGGCAGAGCGAGACGCACGTGCCGATCTCGCGCGTGCAGCACCTGGACCTCAAGCGCGGCCCGCTGGAGCGCAGCGCGCGCCTGTCGACCCTGGTCGTGCACACCGCGGGCACGCGCATGGCCGCGGTCTCGATTTCCGGTCTGGATGTCGACGACGCCGAGCGCCTGCGCGAGCGCCTGGCCAACCAGCTGGACCACGACGACGCGCTGTGATGGACGACGTCGCGATCGATACCGCCGCCCCCGAACGCCGCCTGCATCCGTGGTCGTGGCTGTTCGTGCTGCTGCAGCAGCTCAAGCAGTTCATCTTCCCGCTGGTCGCGTTGCTCGTGTTCGGCGCGCGCAAGGGCGACGACGGCGACTTCTGGGTCGCGCTCGCACCCGTGATCGGCATCGCCGTGCTGGTGGTGCTGGCGATCCTGCAGTACTTCACCTACCGCTACGTGATCGGCCGCGACGGACTGACGGTGAGGGAGGGCCTGCTGCACCGGTCGCGGCGCGAGATCCCGTTCTCGCGCATCCACAACGTCGTCGTCCACCAATCGCTGCTGCACCGCGTGTTCGGCGTCGCCGAGGTGCGGCTGGAATCCGCCGGCGGGCAGAAACCCGAGGCGCAGATGCGCGTGCTCGGCTTGCGCGACGCGCTCGCGCTGGAGGACCTGGTGCGCCATCAGGCGCGGGGTTCCGTCCCGGGACAGGCGGCATCGACGGACGCCGACACCCAGGCGGGCGACGCGACCCTGTTGTCGCTGTCGACGGCGGAAGTGATCCGGCTGGGGCTGATTTCCAACCGCGGCATGATCGTGGTGGCCGCGGGCTTCGGCGCCGCCTGGCAGATCCTGCCCGAACGCATGATCGAGCAGTTCTTCCGCCAGGGCGCGAAGCAGGCCTTCGGGTACGCGGAACAACTGCATCTGGGCTGGATGGCCGGCGCCGCCAGCGTCGTCGCGCTGGTGCTGCTCGCGCTCGCCATGGTCCGCGCGCTGTCGGTGGTCCTGGCGCTGCTGCAGTTCCATGGCTTCCGCCTGAGCGAGGACACGCGCCGCCTGATGGTGGAACGCGGTTTGCTCGCCCGCCTGCGTACCAGCGTGGCGCGCCGGCGCATCCAGGCCTGGACCCTGCACGAAGGCGTGCTGCACCGCTGGTTCGGCCGGCGCTCGCTGCGCATCGACACCGCGGTCGCGGAAAAAGCCGGCCAGCAGGACCAGCGCGCACTGAAGGACCTGGCGCCGATCGCCACGCCCGACGCCTGCGATGCGCTGATCGGCCACCTGCTGCCGCATGCCGCCTGGCCACGCGCCGAGTGGCAGCGCGCGGCCGCGTCCGCGCGCTGGCGCCTGTTGCTGCCGACCCTGGTGTGGCTGCTGCCCGCCACGGCGCTGGCCGCCTGGCACCTGGGGCCCTGGGCGTGGACCGCTCTCGCCTGGCTGCCCGTGGCGGCCTACGCTGCGCACCGGCAGTCGTCGCGCATGGGCTGGTCGCTGGACGACCACCTGGTGGCGGTCCGCAGCGGCTGGTGGTCGCGTTACTGGCGCTTCGCCGAGATCGACAAGCTGCAGGCGCTGCGCCTGTCGCGCTCGCCGCTGGACCATGCCTGCGGCACGGCGTCGCTATGGCTGGATACCGCGGGCGCGAGCGGCATCGCCGCGCCGCTGGCCCTGCGCTTCGTGCCGGAAGCCGAGGCCCGCGCCACCTTCGAGCGGCTGTCGGCCGCACTGAGCCGCCGGCGACTGCGCTGGTAGCCACCGCACGCCTGTCATGTCGGCGGGGGACACTCCTTCCCTCCGCCCACCGTTGACGCATGAACGCTCCGCTTCCGCTTTCCGGCGTGGTCATCAGCAAGAACGAGGCCGACCGCATCGGCCGCTGCCTGCGGTCGATGCAGGGCGTGTGCGCCGAGATCGTGGTGCTGGACTGCGGTTCCGAAGACGGCACCGTGGCGCTCGCGACGTCGCTGGGCGCGCGTGTCGAACACCAGGACTGGCTGGGCTTCGGCGCGCAGAAGAACGCCGCCATCGCGCTGGCCACGCAGCCCTGGCTGCTCCTGCTGGATGCCGACGAGTGGCTCGCCGACGGCGCCGCGGACGTCCTCCGCGCCTTGTTCGCCGAGGGTCGCGTCGAACAGGCCGATGCCTGGCGCCTGCGCCGCGAGAACTGGTTCCTCGGCCGCAAGCTCCATGGGCACGAATGCATGGCGCGCCTGGTCCGCCCGAGCCATCGCTTCCTGCCGATGCGCGTGCACGAGAAGCCCGACCTGGCGGGGCGTCGCGTCGCCGACTGCACCGCAACGATCGAGCACGACACCGCACGCTCGCTGGTCGCGCACCGGACCAAGAACGATCGCTATGCGCAGCTCTGGGCCGAGCAACGCCATGCGGACGGCCGGCATTGCCCCCCATGGAGCCCATGGACGCACGCGGCAGCGTACTGGCTGAAGATGTATCTGTTGCGGGCGGCCTGGCGCGACGGACGCCAGGGATGGCAGTTCCATGCGAGCCACGCGCGCGCGGTGGTGCGGAAGTACCGCACGCTTCACCGCCTGGGTCGCGCCTAGGCGGACGTCTTGCGGATGCCGTGCGGCGTCCAGGTGATCCTGCGCGCGCGCGTCTCGGCGCGGATCGCCAGGTTGCGGCGGATCGACTCGTCGGTCCTGTAGCCCCGTGCGTGATCCAGGTGCACGCATACCGCGCGATGCCGGATCTGCTTGCCACGGATGCCGGCGTTTTCCAGCCGCTCGCCCAGTTCGCGGTCGGGCCCGCCGTACTTCATGCGCTCGTCGTAGCCGTTGATGGCGAGCAGGTCGGCCTTCCACGCGGACGAGTTGCAGTTGTTGAAGCTCGCCCGCGCGGTCGTGACCGCATCCAGCACCGGCGCGGCCGTGCGGCCGGCGCCCAGCTTCATGCGATTGGAGAGACCCTGCCGTCCGTGCGCGCGCAGCCATCGAAGCTCGAAGCAGCGGCCGCTGCGGATGTCGTCCGCGCCGATGGCCTGGCTGGCGCCCATGTCCAGTTTGCAGTAGCCGCCCGAAAGGAAACGCCCCGGTGCGGCATGCCGTGCGTGCACTTCCACGAAGTCCCGCCGCGGGATGCAGTCGCCATCGGTGAACACGATGTAGTCGTGGGCGGCGAGCGGGATCGCCCGGTTGAGGATCTCCTGCCTGCGGTAGCCGTCGTCCTCGTGCCAGACGTGCCGCAGCGGTACCGGAAAGTCCGTCGCGTGGCGTTCGATCAGCGCGCGCGTCTCGGGACGCGAACCGTCGTCGGCGACGATCAGCTCGAAAGAAGGCCAGGTCTGGTGGCGATAGCCCACCAGCACCTTCTCCAGCCAGGCCTCCGCGTTGTAGGTGCTGGCAATGACCGAGATCTTCATCCCCATCCCCGCTTGGATCCGTTGCCGGAGTGTGGCCGGTGGCGATGACACCCGGAAGTCAGCCCTCAGGCGGGTCCCCAGTAGCCGATGCGCTTGCGGATCTTGAGCTTGCGCCACAGGTTCATCGGCTTCGGCTTGGGGTTGCGCGCACCGGCGGCGATGAAGGCGTCGATGGCCTCCAGCACGCGCTCGCTGGACCGGCCGTCGCGGTAAGGGTGGATGCTGTCCGCATACGCCACGATCGCCTCCATCAGCTCCGGTGGCCGCGACAGCGCGCGACGGATCGCCGGTTCGAACTGGGCCGCATCGTCGATGTCGATCAGCTGCGGGCCCGGACGGCGGTTCTTGAAGGTCACCACCGGCTTGTGGGTCAGCAGGAATTCGTTGAGCGCGGACGACGTATCCGAGCACATCATGTCGACCTGCGGGAACAGCGCCAGGATGTTGTCGTCGTCGGCGAAGCGAAGGTGCTCGTTCTCCAGCGCTCGGAATTTCGCCACGGTGGCCGGGTCCATCTTCGGGTGGAAGGTGACGATCCACTTCCACTCCCCGGTGCGCGAGAGCCGCTTCACCTCTTCGTACAGCGTCTCCGCCGCGCTCCACGAGGGCGAGAACGTCGAGTGGTAGAGGATGACCGGCGGCTGGCGCACGGGCGGCACGCCACCGGCGATTTCCTGCATGAAGGGATCGATCTTCGGCCAGCCGGTTTCGATGACGCGGAAGTGCCCCACCTGGTCGGCGATGGCCTGGAACTGCGCTGTGTCGCGCGGGCCGGTGGTGCAGTACAGGTCGAAGAACCCACGGATGTAGATGTGCCGCGGCTTGCCCGCGTCGAAGCCGTGGAACGTCTCCACTTTCACCCCGGGGAAGAAATGCGGCACCGCGTTGCTGCCGGTGATCACGGCGATCGCGTTCCAGCGGCGGACGTCCTCGGTGGTGGTCAGCAATTTCTCGTCCGGCCGCAGGTCCTCGGCGCCGGGACCGTCGAAGAACCAGGCGGCCTCGCCGCCCCGCGCGCGGATGGCGTCCTGGACGGGGCGCAGGATCGCCAACGCATAGCGCTCCGAACCGTAGAGGAGATAGTGCTTGGCCATCAGTGTTCGAGTCCGTGTTTGGCGAGTTTGGCGTGAGCGGCCTCGATCGAGGCCGGGTTCCGCTGCATCTCGTAGTAGCGCATGCGCTTGTAGGCGGCATAGCTGGCCGCCGTCTGCGCGATGATGAAGCCGCGCCAGCCATCCAGGCACGCCAGGCGCAGCACGTAATCCTTGAAAAAGGTCGACAGGTAGACCAGCGGCGTCAGCCACATTCGCACCGGGCGTCGCTTGTCGCGCCAATCCAGTGCTTTCAGCTCGCTGTAGCGCAGCACCTTCAGCTGCTTGTGCACCAGACTGGGATTGTCGGCATGGTTGAACGGCGCCTTGAATTCGGCCGCCTCTCCGTCGAAGCGCAGGGACTCGTGCACGCGCGCATCCGTCCAGCGCGCCCGTCCCCGGTGATAGAGGCGCGCCATCCGCTCGCCGACCATCGGCCGGTACCAGCGCATCGGCGCACCCATCAGCCAGGTGCTCCGGCGCAACCACGCACCGGCCTTCTGCGACGCGATCAGGCCGGGCAGCTCTCGCTGCAGGTCCGCGGCGAGTTCGGCCGAAAGGAATTCGTCCGCATCCAGCACGAGGATCCAGTCGTGGCTCGCCTGGGTACTGGCGAAGTTGCGCTGCGGGCCGAAGCCCAGCCAGTCCTGGCGCACCACCCGCGCGCCATGGGCTTGGGCGATGGCGATCGTGTCGTCGGTGCTGCCGCTGTCGACGATCAGCTTTTCCGCCACGAAGGGCACGCTGTCGAGGCAGCGCGCGATGTTGGACGCCTCGTTGTGGGTGATGACGACGAGGGAGGCGGGCAAGGGCTGCATCCGCCGATTCTACCCGCAGCGCCGACGCGCCTACGCGCGGGGGATGTCCGGCGTATGACGGCTATGCCTGCGCTGCAGGCAGTGCGGCCTCGGCATAGGCCTCGCCGGTCGTCCCGGGCAGGCTTCGCGCGACGGATGCCGCGTCCGTCCCGCCGATCATCGCCGTCACGGCGGCGGCCAGCCGCTCGCGGAACGTCCTGTCGTTGTCGAGGTAGAACGCGCGCGCCGCCGCCTGCTTGGCCTCGATCTCTCCGGCGTCCAGTGCCAAGGCGCCGACCACGGCGCATTCCAGGGCTTCGGCCTCGATGAGGTAGCGCGTCGCCAGCTGCTGCCGCCCGGTCTGGGCGAACGGGACGAGGACGCCGCGCTCGGCCGTCACCAACTCGTTCATCGGCTCGGCGTCGGTGGTCAGCACGATCGCACCGACGCTCAGCGCTTCGACGATGTAGTGGCCGAAGCCCTCGGTCTCCGACGGGCACAGGTGGAACAGATTGGCGTTCTGGATCTCGCGCAGTTCGGCGTCGTCCAGATAGTCCACGCGATGGACGATGTTGGCGGCTTCCGGACGGAAGTCGGCCATGCGCGGATGCTGCACGACCGTCAGCCTGGGCCATTCGGGATGGCGTGCCCAGGTTTCGAGCACGAGCCGGGTGCGCTTGGCGCTGCTGCGCCCGGCCAGGTGCAGGAACGTGGGCGCGCGCACGACGTCCGGCAAGTGGCGATCCGTGCTGGTGAAGCCCACGGGCGCGACCTCGCACCCCTGGCGGTGGAAGATGCCGGTCGCGTGCGAGGTCTTGGTCAGCACACGGTCCACCTGCGGCAGGCGCCGTACATCGCGCGGCAGGCACCATTCCGGGTTGGGAATGAACGCATTGCGCTCGGCGGCGCCGAGGAACTCGGGCGTGATGTGTTCCAGCATGAGGTTCAGGTCGAAACGTTTGCGGCGCGCGAGGCGTCGCCCGGCGATCACCGCCCGTTGAACCCAGGGGCCGAACCACTTGCGCAGCTTGCCCCGCCCGCGCGCCGGCTGGATCGCCACCTGGAATCCTGCATCGCTCAATGCCTGTTCGATCAGGCGCAAGTCACGGCTCAGGCCGACACCGTTGTCCCAACCGATCAGGTTGACGTGGGGCATGGGGAAACACTGCGTGGGGGAGCGCAGAGTGTAGGAAGGCGTTGATGACTCAACTGTGAGAGAACGCGCGTTGCACGCCGGCATTGCGGCGCCATTTAGGAATGTGAAATGAAACCCGAACTACGCTTGTCCGCCGCCCTGTGAGGGCGCCTCCTCGGCCAGCGCAGTCCCCAACAGCAGGCCGACGATGACAACGTAGGCACTGGTGGTCAGCGCGTGCGAGAACATCGATTGGGTAAGCCCGGAGATGAGATAGACCGCGACCAGCATGCCGGCCGCCCAGCCCGCCCCCACGGGCAGGTCCGGCTTCGAGCGGCGGACGTGCCGCGCCGCGATGACCAGGGGCACGCCATACAACGCCAGGAGCACGACGATTCCGCCCACCCCCATCGTCGCGCCCCACTGGGCCAGATCGTTGTGCGCGTGCTCGAGGCCGCAGAAGTGCCGCGAGGCGTCGCGGCAATAGCCGCTGGCATCGACGCGCTGGGCGAAACCTCCTATGCCAACACCGGACAGCGGTGCGGAGCGGAAGGCATCCCACGCCACCGAGAGCAGCCCCATGCGCGCGCTGATGGGCTGGTCGACGTGATCCTGCGCATAGCCGGACACATCGGCGTGCAAGCTGTCCATCCGGAATTGCGTGGACAGCCAGGGTACGGTCCACAGCGCCGCGAACAGGGCGGCGAACACCCCCGCCACGAGCGCCAACCGTCGCCAGCGATGCCGGGCGGCGCCGCCCGCGAAGAGCATCAACAGGACGAGGCCCAGCCCGGGCAATACGCCCCGGCTTCCGCTGAGCGTGACCGCCACGACGGCCAGCGCGACGACCAGCGCCAGCAGCAGTTGCATGGGGAAGCTTTGGCGAGCCGGACGGCAGAACACGGCCACCACCAGCAGGATCAGCACCGCATTGGCGAACACGATGGGGTTGGCGCCCCCGCCCGCCCGCTCGACGCCCAGCCAGCTTTGCACCGAGGACAACAGGAAGGCGATCACCAGCCCGGCGAGCGCTCCCCACCAGAGGCTCGAAGCGCGAACGCGCGTAGTCCACGCCAGCCACGCGCACCACGGCAACAGCAGTACGCGCGCGGGGTTGTCCAGCGCTGCCAGGCGCGCTCCGGCGCTCCACAGGGAGAGCACCGCCACGACCACGACCGCCAACGCCATCAGGAGCAGCGCGTGCAAGGCTCGTGGCGCCGATGCGCGGCCATCACGCCACGCATCCGGCAGCGCCAGCAGCGTCGCCACCAGCATCAGACCGGCGAACAGCGAGAGTCCCTTGGGCACCGCCAGCAATGCCGTCGCACTGAAAGCCGCCAGCCACACGAAGGCGCTTGCGACATCCTGTCGGCGGGGACTGCTTCCTTGCATCACTTCGGATCCTGCGGGTACGACAGTACGTTCATGCAATCAGGGATCGGGGCCGGGTCGACGCCAGGAGTCTGCGCCGACGAACGTGCCCCGACGTCAAGGCGTCCTAAACGGCGACGAGCCGTCCGCCCAGTATCGCCGATGCGGACCGCTCGGCACCGGCACGGCACGGAACATCCGCGACGCCACGTCGCATCCTGCTACGAGGCTCACGCTTTCCGGAAGGCCGCGTAAAAGAACCCGTCCATGTCGCGTTCACCGGGCAGGCGCTGACGGCCGCCCGCGTCCGGGTGCCCCCAGCCTTCATCGAGCGGCTCGACCAGGGCCGACGGATGACGCGCGCGGAAGGCTTCCAGTTGCGCCGCGTTTTCTTCCCGCAGGACGGAACACGTGGTGTAGACGAGGCGCCCGCCAGGACGCAGGACCTGCCAGGCGGTATCCAGCAGGCGAGCCTGCAGCCTCGCCAGCGCCGGCAGGTCTTCTGCCCGCCGATGCAACAGCACGTCCGGCTGGCGACGCACGATGCCTGTCGCCGAGCAGGGGGCGTCCAGCAGCACGGCATCGAACGGTTCGCCGTTCCACCACGCCGACGGATCGGCCGCGTCGGCGGCTTTCAACTCGGCGTGTACGCCCAGGCGATCGAAGGTTTCGCGTACGCGCTGCAGCCGGCGCGCATCCACGTCCAGGGCCAGCAGGCGTCGCGTCGGATCGCGCTCGAGCAGATGCGCGGACTTGCCGCCCGGCGCCGCACACATGTCCAGCACGCGCGCTTCGGCCGGGAGCCCGTCCAGCAGGTCGGCGACGCGTTGTGCGGCACCGTCCTGTACGGAGACGTCGCCCTGCGCGAAGCCGGGCAGCGCGGTCGCCGCCAGCGGCTCGCGCAGCAGCAGGGCGTCCGGCAGGCCCTCGGGAGCTTCCGCCATGAGCCCGACATCGGCCAGGCGCTGCAAGTACGCGTCGCGACGGCCGTGCTGCCGGTTGACCCGCAGCCACACCGGCGCCTCGCGCTGGCTTTCGGCGAACACCGTGTCGGCCTGGACGGGCCAGTCCTTCCGCACCTGTCCGCGCAACCAGGCCGGCCACGCCGCCTCCGGCGCCGACGCAGGCAGTCCTTCCCGCTGAGCACGCCGCAGCAGCGCATTCACCAGCTTGTCCTGATGGGGACGCCCGAGCACGCGCACGGCTTCCACCGTCGCCGAGACCGCGGCGTGCGCCGGCAGTTCCAACACGACCAGTTGCGCGAAGCCGACGTGCAGCAGCGCCTTGAGTTCGTTGTCGCGCGGACCGAGGGGGCGGGGCATCCACTGCGCCAAGGCCGCATCGCTCTGCGTCCGCGCACGCAGCACCGAGAAGCAGATGGCTTCCAGCAGCGCGCGGTCGCGCACGTCCTCGATCTGCGGCAGCGTGCTCGCCAGTTCGGCCTTGAGGGATCGCCCGCGATGCATCACCGCATCGACGACACGGATGGCGAGCACCCGGACCGCGACGCCGGCCTGCCCGCTCATGGCGTCACCAGGTCACGCCGTGCGTTGAGGTAGTCGGCGGCGGTGATCGCCTTGCCGCCCTCGCGCTGGACCACGCGCAGGCGCAGCACGCCCTGCCCGCAGGCGACATCCAGGCCCTGCCGGCTCGCGCCGAGCAGGGTGCCCGGCGCCGCATCGTGGGCCTGGTCCACGGCCACCGCGCCGTGGATGCGCAACCGCTCGCCCGCCAGCTGCGCCTCGGTGATCGGCCACGGGTTGAAGGCGCGCACCTTCCTGGCCAACACGGCGGCGGGCCGGGTCCAGTCGAGCTTCGCCTCGACCTTGTCGAGCTTGTGCGCGTACGCCACGCCTTCGTCCGGCTGCGGATGCGGCGGCAGGCGGACCCCGGCCCGCAGCAGGCCGAGCGCATCGCGCAGCACCTGGGCACCGAGGTCGGACAGGCGGTCATGCAGTTGTCCGCCGGTCTCTTCCCGGCCGATCTCCAAGCTCTGTGCCAACAGCACAGGCCCGGTGTCCAAGCCGGCCTCCATCTGCATCAGGCAGACGCCGGTCTCCTCGTCGCCGGCTTCGATCGCGCGCTGGATCGGCGCCGCGCCCCGCCAGCGGGGCAGCAGCGAGGCGTGCACGTTCCAGCAGCCGTACTGCGGGATGTCGAGCACGGCCTGCGGCAGGATCAGGCCGTAGGCCACGACGATCATGACGTCGGGCTGCAGTTCGCGCAGCGCGTCCTGGGTGGATTTCTTCTTCAGCGAGAGCGGCTGCAGCACGGGGATGCCGCGCTGGATCGCCTCCAGTTTCACCGGCGACGGCGTCAACCCGCGGCCGCGACCGGCGGGACGGTCGGGCTGGGTGTAGACGGCCACCACTTCATGGTGGGCATGCGCGGCGCGCAGGCTGGGCACGGCGAACGCCGGCGTGCCGGCGAAGACGATTCTCATGGGGCGTGTTCCGAAAGAGGAGGGACGGAACGGGCGGGGCGGGGCCCGCGCATCCCGTCCCCGCGGTCGCGTCAGGCGACGTGCTTGCGCTGCTTGGCCAGCTTCTTGCGCACCATCTCGCGCTTCAGCGGCGAGAGGTAGTCGACGAACAGCTTGCCGTCCAGATGGTCCATCTCGTGCTGGATGCAGACCGCCAGCAGGCCGTCGGCGCGCAGTTCCTGAGGCTGGCCCTGGCGGTCGAGGAAACGCACGGTGATCACATCGGCCCGGGTGACGTCGGCGAAGATGCCGGGCACGGACAGGCACCCTTCCTGGTAGACCTGTTCGCCCACCTGCTCGCTCAGCTCGGGATTGATGAAGACCTGCGGCTCGTTCTTCTCCTCGCTGACGTCGATCACCATGAAACGCCGGTGCACGTCCACCTGGCTGGCGGCCAGGCCGATGCCCGGTGCGTCGTACATGGTCTCGAACATGTCATCGAGCAGGCGCTGGAATTCGGGCGTCGTCACGTTTCCGGCGTCGACCGGCACCGCCTTGGTACGCAGGCGGGGGTCGGGGAATTCGAGGATGGGGAGCAGGGCCATGGTACGTCTCGAGATGGGGGTGCCTGCGGAATCCGGCAAGGCCTCACGAATTCTAACAAGGGCGCTTGCGTTGCGCCGGGTTTTCTGGACTATAGTGCTGACCACCTGTCGGGGAATCAGGTAGATACCGCCATGTTTAAATATTTTCGTACGGTTCTCGCCGTTGCGGTGCTGACCGTCGGCACCTACGCGACCGCGGCCGAGATGGCGGGAAGCCATCCCGACACTTACGTGGTCAAGCGGGGTGACACGCTGTGGGACATCTCGGCGCGTTTCCTGAAGAAGCCCTGGCTGTGGCCGGAGATCTGGCAGGCCAACCCGCAGATCCAGAACCCGCACCTGATCTACCCGGGTGACGTCATCAGCCTGGCCTACCTGGACCGCGTCGCGGTGCAGCCGGGCCCGCGCCAGGACGCGCCGTTGAACGCGATCCCGCTGGCCGACATCGAGCCCTTCCTGAAGGACCGCCGCGTGGTGGACAGCTTCGAGGGGCTGCCGCATGTGGCCGGCCTGGACGAGGACCGCCTGCGCAGTTCCGGCGGCCACAACATCTATGTGCGCGGCCTGGACGGCGCCCAGCCCGGCCAGCGCTTCGCCATCGTCCGCCCGACCGCGCGCTTCACCGACAACCCGCGCTCGCAGGACCTGGATTTCCGCGGCAAGACGATCCGCGGCGAAGTCGACATGTGGAAGGACATCATCGAGCAGAACGGCAAGGGCGAGTTCCTGGGTTACGAGCTGGCCAAGGTCAACCTCGCCACCTTCACCCGCGGCGTCGTGCCCGGCACCGAAGTCAGCACGCTGCTGGTGGACATCGGCGGCATGGAAGTCCGGGTGGGCGACCGCCTGATTCCGGTCGACGCGCAGCCGTACGACCTGCACTTCTTCCCGCATGCGCCGGCGACCGATCCGGCCGGCAAGCTGCGCGTGCTCGCGGTGGCCGATGCGCTGACCTCGGGCGGTCCGCGCGACGTGATCGCCATTTCGGGCGGCCGCCTGGATGGCGTGGACAACGGCACCGTGTTCTCGGTGTGGCGTAACGGCAGCCACACCGCCAACCGCATGGCCCACCCGGAATCCTCGCGCGTCAGCGAATCGCCCAAGTCCGGCGCGGGCCGCGTCTCGCTGCCCGACGAATACGCCAGCCACGCGATGGTGTTCCGCACCTTCGACAAGGTCAGCTACGCCCTGGTCATGGAAGGCGTGGAAGCGACCCGCGTGGGCTATGAGCTGAAGCACCCCGACGCAAAGTACTGACCGCTTCAGGCAACTCCTACGCATCACCGCGACGGCGCCCGAGGGCGCCGTCGTCGTTTCCTGCCTAGGCTCGCAGGATGCCCAACGAAGATCTGATCGCGCTGGCCCGGCTCGTCCTGGCAGGCGGCCCTCTCCTGCCCCGGCGACGGCTGCTGGATGCGCATGCCGGGCCCGCTGCCGCGCTTGCGGCCGGGCCCGCCGGCTGGCGCGAAGCCGGCCTGCTCGCGACGCAGACCGAAGCCCTCCGCATGCGCGATGACGACGCACTGGCCGGCACCCTCGCGTGGCTTGGGATCCCACAGCATCACCTGATCGGCTGGCACGAAGCGGATTACCCGGCACCCCTGCGCCGCAGCGCGAGCCCGCCGCTGGCGCTCTTCGTCGAGGGGGACGCCGGGCTGCTCTGGCGACCCGCTGTGGCCATCGTCGGCAGCCGCTCGCCGACCCCGGGCGGACGCGAAAACGCTCAGCGGTTCGCCCGCGCCCTCGCGTCGACCGGCATCGTCGTCGCCAGCGGCATGGCGCGGGGTATCGATGCCGCCGCCCACGAAGCCACGCTGGCGACCGCGGACGGCGCCACCGTCGCGGTGGTGGGCACCGGCACGGACGTGGCCTATCCCCCCCACCACGCCGGCTTGCGCGGCCGCATCGCGGCCCGCGGCGCGGTGGTCAGCGAACATCCGCCCGGCACGCCGGCGCTGCGCAGCCACTTCCCGGCCCGCAACCGGATCCTGGCCGGCCTGTCCCTAGGGACCCTGGTGGTCGAAGCCGCCGAGCGTTCGGGCGCGCTGATCACCGCCCGGCAGGCGGCCGAAGCCGGCCGCGAGGTCTTCGCCGTACCCGGGTCGATCCACAACCCGATGGCACGCGGCTGCCACCGACTGATCCGCGAGGGTGCCGCCCTGGTCGAAAGCGCCGAAGACGTGATCGGCGCGCTCGCCCCGCTGGCGGCCGACCTCGCGAACGCCCTGCGCGAACGCCTCGGTGAAACTGAATGGGGGCCCCCGGACAGTGCGGACGGCGCACCGCGTGCACTGGCACCCGACTACCAGACCTTGTGGGAGGCGCTGGGACATGACCCAACAGGTATGGATCAGCTCGTCTCACGCACACGATTGACGGCCGCGGAACTGTCCTCCATGCTGCTGGTCATGGAACTGGATGGCTTAGTTACGGCGGAACACGGCCGATATCTGAGAAAGACCGGTTTCTTCACCTCCACAGCGTCGTTGACGCAGGCCGAGGGGCAATGAAAGAGAGCATCCTGGACGTACTGCTGTACCTGTTCGAACACTACTTCACCGAAGATGCGGACCCTGTCCGTGACCGCGACTCTCTTCAGAACGGCCTGATCCAGGCCGGCTTCAGCCCCGCCGAGATCAGCAAGGCCTTCGACTGGCTCGACGCCCTCGCCGACCAGCGCCCCAGCGCGGCGAACCCGCGCGTCGGGGGTCCCACCCGCGTGTTCCATGGTCCGGAGCTGGAAAAGCTCGACGTGGAATGCCGCGGCTTCCTGCTCTTCCTGGAGCAGCACGGCGTGCTCGATGCGGACCAGCGTGAACTGGTCCTCGACCGCGCGATGGCGCTGGACCAGGACGAACTGGACCTGGACGACCTGAAGTGGGTCGTCCTGATGGTGCTGTTCAACCAGCCCGGGTCGGAAGCCGCGTACGCGTGGATGGAAACCCAGATGTTTGCCGACGAGCCTGAACCGGTACACTGAGACGTCGGTCCGCTTCTGGGGGAAGCATGTCGGGTTGGTATTACGCCGACCGGAACCGTGAACAGCACGGTCCGGTGACGGCGGACGAATTGGGGACGCACTACCGCTACGGTCGCATCACGCTGGACAGCCTGGTGTGGCGCGAAGGCCTGCCGCAATGGCTGCCGTTGGGCGATTTTGCCGATGAACTCGGCCTGCATCCGGCCGTCGACGAGACGACGGCACCGCTTCCGCCGCCGGTACCGCCGGCCGTCACGCCGCCACGCCCCGCCGCGCCGCGGCCCTCGCCGGCACCGCCGCCGAAACAGGGCATGTCCGGCGGCAAGATCGCGTTGATCGTCGCCGCGGTGATGGTGGTGCCGTGCATCGGCATCGCCGGCATCCTCGCCGCGATCGCCCTTCCCGCCTACCAGGACTACACCCTGCGCGCGAAGGTCGTGCAGGCGGTCAGCGAAAGCCAGGCGCTCAAGGCCGAGGTACAGGAATTCCACATCAGCCAGGGCCGGTGCCCCAGCAACGGGGAAGGCACGTTCGGCACGCCCGAGAGCTACGCCGGCACCTACGTCACCCGCGCCACCATCGGCGAGTTCGACGATGGCACCTGCGGGTTCGAACTGGAGTTCGGCAACATCGGCAACACCGGCATCGACGGCCGCAAGCTGTGGTGGGACCTGGGCAGCGACCACACCGAGTGGCACTGCTCGTCCGACGTCGATGACAAGTGGCTGCCGTTGGAGTGCCGCGGCTGAATCGTCAGCGCGGCGACGCGGGCCGCGCGCATGACAGGGGAACAACGGAATGACGCACTGGTACTACGCCGACGCCGGGGGGCAGCGGCAGGGGCCGTTCACGGCCGATGAGCTCGCCGCGCATGCGCGGAACGGCCGCCTCACCGCGGAATCGCTGGTCTGGCGCGATGGCCTGGACGACTGGCAGCCGTTCGGCAACTTCGCCTCCGAACTGGACGTGCCGGTCACGGCGCTGCCGCAGGTGGAGCCGGTCGCCGAGGAGGCGACCGATCAGGCGCACGTCCCCTATGCGCCGCCCAGCGCGCAGCTGACCTCCACGCATTCGTTCGTCACCGGCGGCCGCGTCGTGCAGGCGGGCCTGTGGAAGCGCTTCGCGGCGTCCTTCATCGACAACATCGTCACCACGGTCATCAGCTACGCGCTGATCATCCCGATGATGCTGATCGGCGTGAGCGTGATGGGCGCCGGCGGCACGGACAACGCGATGGCCACCGGCGCGGGCATGGTGACCATCCTGGCGATGTATCCGATACTGATCCTGGCGCCGTGCGTGTACTTCGGCTGGATGCAGTCCTCGTCGATGCAGGCCAGCCTGGGAAAGCTCGCCGTGGGGATCAAGGTCGTGCGGACCAGCGGCCAACGCGCCGGGTTCTGGCGCAACTTCCTGCGTTCCCTGGCCTACGTGATGTTCGGCGCGGTCACCTGCGGACTCGGCGTGCTTATCTCCGCGCTGATGGTGGCGTTCACCGAGCGCAAGCAGGCGCTGCACGACATGGTCTGCGACACGCTGGTAGTCGACAAATGGGCATTCACCGCCCATCCGGAGCGCCAGCGCGAGGAACTGGGCACGGTGACCATCGTGATCCTGGTCCTCGCGGGCGTCGTGATCGTCGGCGCCATCGCCATGTATGCGGTGATGGGCGCCATGATGCTCGGCAGCCTGCCTTCGTAAGCACCCCGCGATCACCCTCCACTCTCACCCTTTCATCGCGGGATCCGTCCCGCAGGCGCACCCCATGACCCAGTGGTACTACGTCGATCCGCAGCATCAGCGCCAGGGCCCGGTGCCCGCGGACGCCATCGCCCATCTCTACCGCACCGGCGCGCTGACCCGTGCCTCGCTCGCGTGGCGCGAAGGCATGTCGCAGTGGACGCCTTTGGGGGAGATCACGACGGAACTCGGGATCGCGGATCCGGCACCCGCCAGCGCGCCCGCCGCTCCGGCGGTCCCCCCTGCACCGATGGCCGTCGAAACCGACGCACCCGTGGAGCGCCCGCTCACCGGTCGCGCGGTGTTCACCGCCAGCGAACCCAGCTACACCCAGTACACGCCGCCCCATGCCAGCCAGTCCGAGGCCGTCGCGGCCGCGGCGATGGCGGCCGCGCCGTCGGTGGACAGCGGTGCGTCCGCCGCCACGTCGCCCTATGCGGCGCCGCGCGCCGACATCGGCGGCTACACCGGCACGCCCGTGTACGAGGGCCACGTGGTCTACGCCGGCTTCTGGAAGCGCGTGGCAGCCAGCATCATCGACGCCTTCGCCATCGGGATTCCCGTGGGCATCGTGGCGGCGATCATCGGCGGGCTGATGGGGTTCGGCAGCTCGTTCGCATCGGGCCTCTCCGGGGCGGCCGACGTACTCAACCCGGGCGAAACGACCATCTCCTACCTGCTCACCGCGATCGCCTTCGCCTGGTTCCACTCCACGGCGGGCCTGACGGCCACGCCCGGCAAGCTGGCGATCGGCATCAAGGTGGTCCGCAGCGACGGGGACCGGATCAGCTTCCTGCGCGGCTTCGGACGCTACTGGGCGTACCTGCTCAGCGGCCTGCTGCTCTGCATCGGCCTGATCATGGCCGCGTTCACCAGCCGCAAGCAGGGCCTGCACGACCTGATCTGCGACACCCTGGTGGTCGACAAATGGGCCTTCACCTCGCAGCCCGAGCGCCAGCGCGACGAGCTGGGCACGGTCGCCCTGGTCGTGCTGATCATCTTCGGCGTGCTGCTCGTGGGCGCCTTCATCCTGCTGGCGGTGGGCTTCGCGGCGTTCGCCTCGATTGGCCGCTGAGCCCCGGCCCGGGGCGCGACCCGGTTCACGGAACCCGCTCCCGTCCGACGGCCCGGCTTGACAGGCCGGGGCCGGGCGTGATTCCACTATAAATAGGAAATCTGAACGCCCGGGGCCCCTCGCCCCGGGCGTCCGCTTCTCTGGCGCCCGCGTTTGGGCCACCCTAGCCGGCCCCGGACGGCCCCCCTCGAATCCCCCGAATCCCCGACATGCCCAAGCACCTGCTCATCGTCGAGTCGCCCGCCAAGGCCAAGACGATCAACAAATACCTCGGCAAGGACTTCACCGTCCTGGCGTCCTACGGCCACGTCCGGGACCTGGTGCCGAAGGAGGGAGCGGTGGATCCGGACAACGGGTTCGCGATGCGGTACGACCTGATCGACAAGAACGAGAAGCATGTCGACGCGATCGCCAAGGCCGCCAAGAGCGCCGACGACATCTTCCTGGCCACCGACCCGGATCGCGAAGGCGAGGCCATCAGCTGGCACATCGCGGAGATCCTGAAGGAACGCGGTCTGCTGAAGGACAAGCCGCTGCACCGCGTGGTGTTCACCGAGATCACGCCGCGCGCGATCAAGGAAGCGATGAGCCAGCCGCGCCAGATCGCCGGCGATCTTGTCGACGCGCAGCAGGCGCGCCGGGCGCTGGACTACCTGGTCGGTTTCAACCTGTCACCGGTGCTGTGGCGGAAGGTGCAGCGCGGCCTGTCGGCCGGGCGCGTGCAGTCGCCGGCGCTGCGCATGATCGTCGAGCGCGAGGAAGAGATCGAAGCCTTCGTCGCCCGCGAATACTGGAGCATCGAAGCCGAGTGCGCGCATCCGCGCCAGGCCTTCACCGCCAAGCTGACCCGGCTGGACGGCCAGAAATTCGAGCAGTTCACCGTCACCGATGGTGACACCGCCGAGGCCGCGCGCCTGCGCATCCAGCAGGCCGCGCAGGGTTCGCTGCATGTCACCGACGTGACCAGCAAGGAGCGCAAGCGCCGACCGGCGCCGCCGTTCACCACCTCGACGCTGCAGCAGGAAGCCTCGCGCAAACTCGGCTTCACCACCCGCAAGACCATGCAGGTCGCGCAGAAGCTGTACGAAGGCGTGAACATCGGCGACGAGGAAGGCACCGTCGGCCTGATCAGCTATATGCGTACCGACTCGGTGAGCCTCTCGGCAGAGGCGCTGACCGAAATCCGCGACGTGATCGCGCGCGACTTCGGTACCCAGGCGCTGCCCGACAAGCCCAACGTCTACCAGACCAAGTCGAAGAACGCACAGGAAGCGCACGAGGCGGTGCGCCCGACCAGCGCACTGCGCACGCCGACGCAGGTTGCGCGTTACCTCAGCGACGACGAGCGCAAGCTCTACGACCTGATCTGGAAGCGCGCCGTCGCCTGCCAGATGGTGCCGGCCACGTTGAATACCGTCAGTGTGGACCTGGCCGCGGGCAGCCAGCACAGCTTCCGCGCCAGCGGCACCACGGTGGTCGATCCGGGCTTCCTGGCCGTGTACGAGGAAGGCAAGGACCAGAAGAACGCCGAGGACGAGGACGAAGGCCGCAAGCTGCCGGCGATGAAGCCGGGCGACACGGTGCCGCTGGACCGCATCCACGCCGACCAGCACTTCACCCAGCCGCCGCCGCGCTTCACCGAAGCCGCGCTGGTGAAGGCGCTGGAGGAATACGGCATCGGCCGTCCCTCCACCTACGCCTCGATCATCCAGACGCTGATCTTCCGCAAGTACGTGGAAATGGAAGGCCGCGCGTTCAAGCCCAGCGACGTGGGCCGCGCGGTCAGCAAGTTCCTGTCCGGCCACTTCACCCAGTACGTGGACTACGACTTCACCGCCAAGCTGGAGGACGAGCTCGACGCCGTCTCCCGTGGCGAGGAGGAGTGGGTGCCGCTGATGGAGAAGTTCTGGGGCCCGTTCAAGGAACTGGTCGACGAGAAGGCCGAGACCGTCGACCGCAGCGAAGCCACCGGCGCGCGCGAGTTGGGTACCGATCCCAAGTCCGGCAAGCCGGTCAGCGTGCGCCTGGGCCGCTACGGACCCTACGCGCAGATCGGCGACAAGGACACCGACGAGAAGCTGGAGTTCGCCTCGCTGCGGCCCGGCCAGTCGATGCACACCATCACCCTGGAAGACGCGCTGGAGCTGTTCAAGCTGCCGCGCAAGCTGGGCCAGGACAAGGACGAGGACGTCAGCGTCGGCATCGGCCGGTTCGGTCCGTTCGCCAAGCGCGGCAGCACCTACGCCTCGCTGAAGAAGGAAGACGATCCCTACACGATCGATCTGGCGCGCGCGGTGTTCCTGATCGAAGAGAAGGAAGAGATCGCGCGCAACCGCATCATCAAGGAATTCGACGGCAGCGACATCCAGGTGCTGAACGGACGCTTCGGCCCGTACATCAGCGACGGCAAGCTCAACGGCAAGATCCCGAAGGATCGGGAACCGGCCTCGCTGACATTCGAGGAAGTGCAGAAGCTGCTGGAGGAAACCGGCAAGCCGGTGCGCAAGGGCTTCGGCAAGAAGGCCGCGACCAAGAAAGCCGCGGTGAAGAAGACCGCTGCGCCGAAGACCGAGACCGCCAAGAAGGCGCCGGCCAAGAAGGCGGCGAAGAAGGCAGCGAAGAAGGCGACCAAGAAAACGGCCGCCAAGAAGACCGCAACCAAGAAGACGACGGTGAAGAAGGCCGCCTCCAAGGCCGCCGCCGGAGACGACGCGCCCTTCTGATCCGACGACGACGCCGACACCATGCCCATCGAAAGGACCATCGAGGAAGCAGCGGAAGTGATCCGCAGCGGCGGCATCGTCGCCTATCCCACCGAAGCCGTGTGGGGCCTGGGCTGCGACCCGTTCGACGAGGGTGCCGTGCACCGGCTGCTGGCGATCAAGCAGCGGCCGGTCGACAAGGGGCTGATCCTGATCGCCGCCACGCTGGAACAGCTCAAGCCGCTGATCGACGTCGCCGCCGTACCCACCGACCGTCTCACCGAAGTGCTCGCCAGCTGGCCTGGCCCGCACACCTGGGTGATGCCTGCCAGCGCGCAGGCGCCCCGCTGGATCACCGGCCAGCATCGCGGCATCGCGGTGCGCGTCAGCGACCATCCCACCGTCGTCGGCCTGTGCCAGGCCTATGGCGGTGCATTGGTGTCCACCAGCGCGAATCTGAGCGGCCAGCCGGCCGTCAGCACCTATGACGCGCTGGACCCGGCCCTGCTCGCACGCGTGGATGCCGCCGTGCCCGGGCAGACCGGCGGCCTGGCCCGCCCGACCGCCATCCGCGACGCACTGAGCGGCCAAGCGCTACGTGAATGACCGGCGGCCGTCGACGGCGCCCGACTTTCCATCCCCTGCCCACGCGCGCACCATGGCGGCATGCCTCGCCGCGCCCTGCTCCTGCTGCCGGTCTTCCTGATATCGCCGCCGTCGTTCGCGCAGACGCAGGCGAAGCCGGCCGCGCCTGCGGACGTCACGATCTACCGCTGCACGAACGCCGCCGGCGCACTGACGGTGCGGGATTCGCCCTGCCTCAAGGGCGAGAAGCAGGACGTCCGCACCATGCAGCGCCCACGCGACCCGGCGCCCGTCGCACGTCCGGCCCCCGCGCCGACGACGCCCGCCGCACCGGTATCGGACACCCGTGTCCAGGTGGTCTACGTCACGCCGCCACGCCCGATGTACGAATGCGTGACGCCCGATGGCGAGAGCTACACCAGCGACGACGGTGAAGGAAATCCGCGCTGGGTGCCGTATTGGTCGACCGGCCATCCGGGGTGGGCGCGCAACGGCTACACAAGTTCCGCCAGCGTGTCGGGCAATGTGTCGATCGGCAACGGCACGCTCTCGTTCCAGAGCGGCGATCCGAGACCGCCTCGACCTCCGCGACCCGGGCACGGGGGCGCGGGCTATGCGCCCGGCGGCGTCTGGATCCGCGATACCTGCCACGTCCTGCCGCAGGCCGAGGTCTGCGCGCGCCTGTCGGACCGGCGCTACGAGATCCTGCGCCGCTACGGCAGCGCGATGGCGAGCGAACGCCGCACGCTAGACTTGGAGCAGCGCGGCATCGACGCGCGCATCGCCAACGACTGCAGGAATCCATGAGCCGCACCGCACGCTCCATCGCCCGCCGCCTGCTGCTGGCGGTTTGTTGCCTCTTCGCATCGTTCGCCGCGCAGGCCGCGGACGTCGTCATCTACCGCTGTACCGATGCCAGCGGTGCGCTGACCCTGCAGAACGCACCGTGCCCGAAAGGCACGAAGCAGGAACAGCGCACGATGCAGGGCGTCAACACGGTACCGATGGCGCCCGCAGCCCCTGCCGGACAGGCGCCCGCGGCGGCGGCGAAGCCGGCCGCGCGAACGGCCGACGCGCCTCCGGCACGCGCGACCGACGCCGCACCGCTGCCTCCGCCGGTGCTGTTCCAGTGCACGACATACGACAAGGACACGTACGTCACCGAAGACAGCGAGCCCGCCTCGCGCTGCGTCTCGCTGCGCACGACCGGCCTGGACGGCAACCCGCAGGCCGGCGCAGGCCAGGCCTGCGAAGTGGTGCGCGACACCTGCGCGCGCGTGCCCGACGGCGGCCTGTGCGAGGCCTGGAAGAAGCGCGGCGACGAAACCGAAGTGGCTTATCGCTTCGCGCGCCGCGAGAACGTCGAGAAGAATCGCGCCGAGTACGAGCGCGTGGCGCGCATCCTGTCCGAGAGTACCTGCGGCGTCGCTCAGAACCCGTAGCGCAGGAACCCGCCATCCACCGCGATGCACTCGCCGGTGATGTAGCTGGCCGCAGGCAGACAGAGGAAACCGACGGCCGCGGCGACTTCTTCCGGCTCGCCGATGCGACCCATCGGCGTGCGCGCGACCACTTCGTCGTAATAGTCCGGGTCCGAGAGCGGACCCGACGTGCGCCGCGTGCGGATGTACCACGGGGCCACCGCATTCACGCGCACCCCGTCCTCGGCCCACTCCGCCGCCAGGTTGCGGGTGAGCTGGTGCAGCGCGGCCTTGGTCATTCCGTACGGTGCGCCGCTGCGCACGGCGGTGATGCCCGACACGCTGCCGACGTTGACGATGCACGAGGCCGCATGCCGCGTGAGCAGCGGATGCGCATAACGCGACAGTTCGAAGGCCGAGAACAGGTTGGTCTCGAAGATGCCGCGCCACTCGTCCTCGGTGTAGTCCACCGCGGCGCGGGTGACGTTGCCGCCAGCATTGTTGACGAGGATGTTCAGACCGTCGGCATGGTCCTCGGCCCAATCGAGGATGGCGCGCCGATCCTCGTCGTCGGCCACGTCGGCGGCCAGCACGCTGATCTCGCGCTCGGGGAATTCCTCGACGAGGTCCTGGCGCGCGTCCTGCAGCGCGTCCGCATCGCGCGCGACCATCAGCACGTCGGCACCGAACCCCAGCAGCTCACGCGTGATCGCCAGCCCGATGCCCGCGCTGGCACCGGTCACCAGCGCCAGTTGTCCCTCCAGTCGCCACCGGTTCGCCGCCACGTGCGCCTCCTCCATCGTTGGGCGTAGCATAGCGCCACGTCATACGAGGATCGTCGTCATGCCCGGGATCCGCTTCGCCCTGCTCGCCTCGCTCGCCCTGATGGCCGCGGCATGCCGCGCACCGGAACCGCCTCCCACCGACGAGCCCCCGGAACCGCAAGCCACCGCATCGACGACGACGCCCAGCGGCACCGAACTGCGCGACGCCGTGCAGGCGCCCATCCAGAAGGCCGAGGCCGTGGAAGCGCAGGTGCAGGCATCGGCCGATCGCACGAACGCGGCCGAAGCGGAAGCGACCGGCGACGCCAGCGCTCCCTGAGCCTCAGGCTTCGCCGTCGGCGGCGAATTCCACCCAGCGCCACTGCCCGTCCACGCGACCGAGGTAGAACAGGTACGGCGCGCAGGAGAGCACGTAGCGATCGTCTTCGCGCAGCGGCGTCGCCGTGCGCAGGCAGCGGCGGACGTCGGCGGTCAGCAGCGCCGGCACCACCGTGCGCGCCACCGTTTGGCGATCGCGCGGCTCGCTTTCGAACAGGAAGGGCACCTGCGTCAGGCTCGCGACGGCCTCGGCGTCGTTCGTGGCGACCGCCTCCCGCCAGCGCGACAGGAAGGTGGCGAAGTCCGCATCGGCATCCGACGCCCGCACGGGCGCGACGACACCGGCGAACGCCAGCAGCATCGCGATGGCCATCCGCATCGCCCCACTCATTCCGGCGCACCCTCGCAGGCCGCCGGCGGGTTCTCGGCGGCGCAGGCGCGTGGCCAGCTCGGCAGGCGCAGCGCGATCCAGGGGTGCTCCTCCAGGCCTTCGCAGGCCGGTGCAGGTGCGTATCCGGTGGGCAGCGCGGCGCCGGGCATGTCGCACACGCGGGGCGCCGCATCGCGCGAGCCACTCACCACGCGCTGCAGGCGTCCGTCGCGGAACCATAGGGTCGCCCAGCGCCATGGCGCCGGATCCACGTCCATCACCCACAGCGTCTTGCAGCCGGTGTAATCGTCGGCCAGGTCCACGCTGCGCGGATGCACCAGCATGAAGCCACCCGGCGTCGCCACCAGGCCTGCATCGTCCGGTGCTGTCGTGCTCGAGCATGACGGCACGTCCGGCAGGCTCGGCTCTGCGGCATGCGCGCCCGCCATGCACGCCATCGCGGCCATCGCGGCCATCGCGGCCATCGCCCCTACACCCGACACCCTGCGTTTCATGCGTCTCCGGTTCCTGCGCCGATGCCGCATACAACGCGGATTGCGCGGCGGACGGCCATTCGCACGCGCACAACGAAACGGGCCGCCCGGTTGCCCGGGCGGCCCGTGGGTTCATGCGATGCGGGTCGGCGTCAGAAACCGCAGAAGCAGTACGCCAACGTCTTCACCGGTGCGCCGTTGCGGTCGTTCACGGCTTCGTCGACGAAGCGCAGCTGCGCTTCCATTTCCGGCAGGCTGCGTGCGAGCAGCGCGCGGGCGAAGTCGGAATCCTTCAACCACGCGGCGCCCAGGCGCGTACCGGCCATGCCCGACATGAACTGCGAGAACGGCGAGGCGGCCTTCTCGATGTAGCGCACGCGGTAGCCCTCGGCATCGGTGAGCTTGGCGCGCTTGGCGGCGTCGGCAAGCGCGGCGTCCAGGCCGCCCAGTTCGTCGACCAGCGCGCGTTCCTTCGCCTGCGCGCCGCTCCACACGCGGCCGCGCGCGACGGCGTCGATGTCCTCGACCGACTTCTTGCGCGCGTCGGCGACCTTGCCGGTGAAGTCCGCATAGCCCTTGTCGATGACCGACTGGATCACCTGGCCGACGGCCGGGTCCAGCGGACGGGTGATGTCGAACGCGCCGGCGAAGCGCGTGGTGCCCACGCCGTCGGTGTGCACGCCGATCTTCTCCAGCGAGCGCGGCACGGTGGGGATCATGCCGAAGATGCCGATCGAGCCGGTGATCGTGGACGGATCGGCGTAGATGCGGTCGGCATTCATGCTGATCCAGTAGCCACCGGACGCGGCCAGGTCGCCCATCGAAACGACCACGGGCTTGCCGGCCTTCTTCAGCGCGGCCACTTCACGGCGGATCTGCTCGGAGGCGTACACGCCGCCGCCCGGCGAGTCCACGCGCAGCACCACGGCCTTCACGTCCTCGTCGTCGCGCGCCTCGCGCAGCAGCGCCGAGGTGGACAGGCCACCGACACGGCCGGCCGGCTGGTCGCCGTCGGTGATCTCGCCTTCGGCCACGACCACGGCGACCTGCGGACGGCTGTCCAGCGGATTCTTCTTGCCATCGATCTGGGCCAGGTAGCCCGCCAGGCCGACCGCGCGGAAGCCGGTTTCCGAATCCTCATCGGCCACGCCACGCTCGATCAGCAGGTTCTCGACTTCTTCCTGGGTCTTCAGGCCGTCGACGAGCTTCTGCTGCAGTGCGTACTTGGCCAGGTCGCCACCGGCGGCGGCGACGCCTTCCGGCAGCGTGTCGATGCCGGCGGCCAGCGCTTCCGGCGTGGTCTTGCGGACCTTGGCGATGTCGGCGAGCAGGCGCTGCCAGACATCGTTCATCCAGAACAGGTCGGCTTCCTTGGCTTCCTTCGACGCCGCGTCGAGCACGTAGGGTTCGGCGGCCGACTTGTATTCGCCCACCTTGAACAGGTGCACGTCCACGCCAAGCTTGTCCTGCAGGCCCTGGCGATAGTACTGGCGGTAGCGGCCCAGGCCCTCGAGCACCAGGCTGCCCATCGGATCGATGTAGACCTCGTTGGCCTGCGCGGCCAACAGGTACTGCGTCTGGCTGAGGTTCTCGCCGAACGCGACGATCTGCTTGCCGGAGGCACGGAACTTCGCCAGCGCCGCGGCCACTTCACGCAGCGAGGCGTAGCCGGTCGGCTGCAACTGGTCCACGCGCAGCAGCATGCGTTCGATCTTCTCGTCCTTCTGCGCGGCCTCGATGGCGCGCACCAGGTCGCGCAGCTGCACTTCCTCGCCGCTCTTGTCGCCCAGCGCCTTGGCCAGCGCGCGGGTGGCGGGATCGGCGGTGAACTGTTCCACCAGGCGGCCTTCCGGCGCCAGCACGAAGGTCGTGCGCTCCATCAGCGGCTTCACCCCGCCACTGCCGGCGGCGATGACGAAGAAGATGAAGATGAGGAACAGCAACCCGAAGAAGATCAGGTTGAGGACCAGCTTGCGGGTGAAGTTCATCACGTCCCACAGCCCCACGAAGAACGTGGCGACCGGGCTACGGCGGGGTGCGGGTGCGACTTGGTTCATGGAAGACTCCGGGAAACTGGGGCCACTGTAGCGTGTGCCTGCGGGGCTTTCATGCCCCGTTGGTCACCGTGACGCTGGCAAGGGGTCCTGCGCGACGGCCATGTGGCGCCGACTGCTCCGCTCGAAACGCCAACCCAGCAGCACCGCGGCGGCGGTCAGGCCCACGATCAGGCCTGCCCACATGCCCTGCGGCCCCCAGCCGAGCCCCAGGCCCAGTCCGGCCCCCAGCGGCATGCCCAGGCCCCAATACGACACCACCGCCAGCCACATGGGCACGCGCGTGTCCTTCAGCCCGCGCAGCGCGCCCGCCGACAGCACCTGGATGCCGTCCGGGAACTGGAACGCCGCCGCGAACAGCAGCAGCGTCCCGGCCAGCGCGGCGACGGCGAGATCGTCGGTGTACAGCGCCACCACCAGGTCGTGGCCCAACAGCAGGAACAGCGCCGACATCGCCTGCGTGGCCAGCACGATGACGTAGCCGGCGTGCGCCGCGCGGCGGATGCCGGGCGCATCGCCCGAGCCGACCGCATGGCCCACCCGCACGGTCGTCGCCTCGGCCACGCCCATCGGCACCATGAAGCACAGCGCGGACACGTTGATGGCGATCTGGTGCGCCGCGGCCGGTGTCGTGCCCAGCCGTGCGATCAGCAGCGCGGTGACGATGAACAGGCTGCCCTCCATCAGCACTGTGATGCCGATCGGCAGGCCGGTGCGGAGCAGCCGCAGGATCGGTTCACGGCGCGGCGGATCGAAGTGCGCGAACAGGTGCAGGTCGGCGAACCGCTTCGAACGCGACAGGTACACCGCGAACGCGATGGCCTGCAGCCACATGGTCAGCGCCGAGGCGATGCCCAGGCCGCCCGCGCCCATTTCGGGGAATCCCAGCTTGCCGAACGTCAGCACGTAGCCTACCGGCGCCAGCACCAGCAGGCCGCCGAAGCCGAGGATCATCGTCGGCAGCGTCCAGTGCGTGCCCTCGCTGAGGTAGCGCATGCAGAAATAGAACGTTAGCGCCGGCACGCCCCAGCGGATGCCGTGCAGGAAGGCGGTCGCGCCGGGAATGATGTCCGGGGCGATGCCGAACCGCGCCAACGCGTACGGCGCCACGCTGAGGAAGGCGAACATCAGCAGGCCCAGGCCCAGTGACAGCCACAGCGCCTGGCGGAACAGCGGCGCGATCTCGCCGCGCCGGTTCGCCCCGTCCAGTTGGGACACGGAGGCCGTCAGCGAGATCAGCGTGCCGATCGGTACCATCATCGGCAGCCACAGCAGGGCCGTGCCCACGGTGACCGCCGCCAGCGTCTGGGTGGCGTGGTGGCCAGCGATGACGTTGTCGACGAAGCCGATCAGGCCAGTGGAGACATGGCCCAGCACCAACGGCAGGGCGAGGGAGGCCGTCGCACGCACTTCCTGGCCGAAGCGCGGGATCGGGGAGGGGAGCTGGGACATGAGGGCAACCGCCGGACTACGGTCGCGCGGTCGCGCGCTGGCACCGGGTCACGGGAGGCCGGTATCTTACCCGCTCGCCACCCGCACCGTCCGAACCGCCCATGACTTCATCGCAGGAAGCCGACGCCGTGCACGCCAGTGCGTGCGACAACTGCAGGACGCCGCTGCAGGGCGGGTTCTGCCACCAGTGCGGGCAGAACGCGCACAACCCGCTGCGCAGTTTCGGGCACGCGGTGGAGGAGGTGTTCGAGTCGTTCTGGCACCTGGACGGCCGCATCTTCCGCACGCTGCGCACGCTGCTCTCGCCGGGCACGCTGGCCAACGCCTACCTCGCCGGGCACCGAGCGCCGTACGTGGCGCCGCTGCGGCTGTTCGTGATCGTCAGCGTGCTGACGTTCTTCGTCGCGAAGCTGACCCTGCATATCGGCGAAGTGACGCTACCGGAACCGCCCCCGACGGCCGACGGCACGACCAACCTGGTCGCAAAACCGGATGAGTCCGGCATCGATTTCTCCAAGCAGACGACGGTCGAGGGCGTCATCAAACAGCGCGACCAGACGCTGGAGGGCCTGGTATCGGCGCGCGCGGGCGTCCCTCGCGGACTGGGCTTCGTACGCGAACGGATTGAAGAGAACATCTATGCCACCCAACGACTGGCACGCGAGCGGATCGTCCAGCTTCAACCGAACCATCCATCGCTGGCACAGCCCGATCTCTACCCGGCAGGCGCACCACTGCCCGAGATACCCATGCGCGCCCTGATCAGCATCGACGGCAAGCCGTTCGATGCCGACACCAACCCGGTGCGCGTGGACTGGCTGCCCGACTTCGCCAATCGCTGGTTCAACAAGAAGCTGGCGCGGGCGGAAGAGAATGTCCCACGCATCGCACAGGATCCGGAGTACTTCGTCACCCGCCTGATCGGCTCGGTACCGTCGGCCCTGTTCGTGCTGGTGCCGGTGTTCGCCCTGCTGCTGAAACTGGCGTACATCGAGACGCGGCGCGTGTACCTGGAGCACTTGGTCGTGGCGTTGTACAGCCACGCCTATCTGTGCCTGTGCATCCTGGTGCTCTGCCTGATCCAGGCGCTGGGCAACCTGGTTCCATCGGGCAACTTCTGGCTGAAAATCCCGCAGTGGACGGCACAGCTCGCCGTGCTGGCCTGGATGCCGGTCTACCTGTTCTGGATGCAGCAGCGCGTCTACCGCCAGCACTGGATCTTCACCGCGATCAAGTTCTGCGTGCTGGGCACGCTTTACTACCTGATGCTGGTGATGGCGATCTTCTTCCTGGCGTTGACCACCTGGGTGAACACCTGACGCATCAGCGTTCGCGGCGCGCGTGCAGCCATGCCGTGCGTTGGCCGGCAGGCACCCGGATCAGCGCGTGGCGGAAGCGGTCGCGCTCCTGCGGCGGCGTGCGTTGGGCCAGCGCCGCCAGGTCGTCCAGCGCGGTGGCATCCAGTTGGCGCAGCAACGCCAGCAGCGGTTCGCGCTCGCGCGCCGGTACGTAGGCGAACAGCGGCTGCAGGCGCGGCCACACCGCGCCCAGCACGGGGCCCAGCCGCCAGCCACGATGCTCCATGGCATCGAGCGCGCCGAAACGCGTGCGCAGCGCCTGCTGCGCGTCCGCGGGCTGCATCGCGAGATCCCGCGCCGCTGCGCGCAGGCGCGCGCGGTCCGCTTCCTCCAGCGCCTGCCAGGCCGCGTAGTCGGCACGCTGGCGGGTGAGCGCTTCCCAGGGTCGCGGCGGGTCCGGCACCACGACGGCCTGGGCCGTGGGCGCTTCCGCGTCTTCATCGGCCTGCGCGGGTGGCGGCGACGGCTCCGGTGCGACCTCGGCCGCCGCCGTCGCTGCACGCTGCACGATGTACCAGGCGAGGAAATCTGCCTGCGGCACCAGCGTGGCCGCCTCGGGATCCATCCGCATCGGTGCATCGCGATCCGTGCGCGCGGCTTCTTCCGCGTCGAAGCGCGCGGCGGGTGGTTCGGCCGGCGGCAACGGTTCCTGCAGGATGTCGGGATCGGTCAGGGTCACCGTCTCGGACACGGGCGTGGGCGCCGGCTGCAGCAGGTCCGCCCACGGCGCGCCGGGCCACCAGGTGGCCGCCAGGGCGGCCGCCATCAGCGCGAGGACCAGCACGACCCAAGGCCACCGGCGCGGCGTACTGACGGGAACGGCGGTGCGGGGCGAAGGTGCGGTGGCGGCGGGCGGCACCCGCGTGCCCGCCAGCGCATCCTCGCGCAAACGCGCCAGGCGGGCCAGCCGCTCGGGCGGCAGGTCGCGCAGATGGACCTGGACCGCCTCGGCCAGGCGGCGCCAGGCCTCGGCATCCGGACGCCCGGTGGCATCCCGGGGGCAGGCGCGCGTCAGGGCGGCCCGGTAGTCGTCGGTGGACAGGCCCAGCACGCCGGCCGCCTCGTCTTCCTGCAGCCCGCCCGCCAGCCGCAACAGCAAGGCAGCGCGGTCGGGCGCGGCGATACCGGCGAGCGCCTGCATCGCCGGCGCGCGATGTGCGACGGGGGATTCGGCTCGCAGCGGTGGCGC
Source organism: Pseudoxanthomonas sp. CF385 (assembly GCF_900104255.1). Classification (NCBI taxonomy): domain Bacteria; kingdom Pseudomonadati; phylum Pseudomonadota; class Gammaproteobacteria; order Lysobacterales; family Lysobacteraceae; genus Pseudoxanthomonas; species Pseudoxanthomonas sp. CF385. Next base: position 663,328 of record NZ_FNKZ01000001.1, on the reverse strand, counting down.
CGCGACCAGCAGGCTCCAGAAGCGCGCCGGCCACGCGGCCATCGGCAGTTCGGCCGCATGGGCACGGAACGCCCGCAGGGCCGCGGCCAGCGCCACGTCGCCGCGTTCGGCGTCGCCGCACTGGAGCGCGGCGAAGACAGCACCCCGCCGTTCGCAGCCGCGCAGGAAGGCGGCCAGAGCGGCGGGCGGAGCTTCGGACGGGGGGTTCGGGGCCATGCGAAAACCGGGGTTCGACAGTCCGATCATAGACAGCCTGCGGGGCCGTATGGACGCTTGACAGCGCGCCGGAACCTGCTCTCCCCGGCGCCACAAGGGTTTCCACGAAAATGCGTTGTGCACAGCGGTCACCAAACCGTCACGCAGCCCGGTGGACCCGGCGGCACTCGCCATGTTTCAGCTGGGTTTCACGATTAAATTATTGAATTTCAAAGGAATATTGGCGTTGGTGCTTTTTTCGCCAACCTGACTGGAAGGCTTGCAGGTACGTCATCGCGCCGTGAAGCATCAGCGCCATGCACAGATTTATCCACAGCAGATGTGGATAAACCCAATTCTCCTTGCCGGATCAGTACTTGCGTGAATTTCGTCAAGAAATTGGCAGGACAACCGTGCAACTGCACAACCACCTGACCTTGCCGAGGCCGCCCGATAAACTGAGCCCGATGCCTCCCTCCCCCGTCCTGCGGATCGCCCTGCCGGTACCCCTGCCGCAGGCATTCGACTACCTGCCGCCGCCCGGCCATGCCCCGACCGCCGGGGACGTCGGCAAACGGGTGCGCGTGCCGTTCGGCAGCCGCGAACTGGTCGGCGTGGTCGCCTCCGTCGAGCCCCGGACCGACGACGTGCCCGAGCTGCGCGAAGCCTTGGCTCTGCTGGACGACGCGCCGCTCGTGCAGGGAGAGCTCCTGGAATCGCTGCACTGGCTGGCCCGCTATACCCATGCTCCGCTCGGTGAAGTGTTCGCGACCGCGCTGCCGACTGCCCTGCGCCAGGGCGAGCCACTGCCTGACACGCACGCCTGGCAGTGGCGGCTGACCGACGCCGGGCTGACCCAGCGCGACCGCCTCAGGAGCGGCAGCCGCCCCCGCCGCCTGGCCGATCTGCTGGCCGCCGTGCCGCTGGACGAGGACGCGCTGGACCTGCATCTGGACGAAGGCCGCGCGACGGCGCGAACCCTGGCCAAGCGCGGGCTCGCCGAGCGCGTCGCCGTGCCGGCCACCATGCCGGTTCCCGTGCCCCGCGCAGGTCCGCTTCTCAATGAGCAGCAGCGCGAGGCGGCGGACGCCATCATCGCGTCGCATGGCTTCGCTGCACTGCTCCTCGACGGCGTGACCGGCAGCGGCAAGACCGAGGTCTACCTGCAGGCCATCGCGGACTGCCTGGCGCGTGGGCGGCAGGCGCTGGTACTGGTCCCCGAGATCGGGCTGACGCCGCAGACGCTGTCGCGTTTTCGCGACCGCCTGGGCGTGCCGGTGCACGCGCTGCACTCCGGCCTCAACGATGGCGAACGCGCCCGCACCTGGGCCGCCTGCCTGCGCGGCGAGGCGCGGGTGGTGGTCGGCACGCGCTCGGCGGTATTCACGCCGCTGCCGGAGGCGGGCCTGATCATCGTCGACGAGGAACACGACGGCAGCTACAAGCAGCAGGACGGCATCCGGTACCACGCCCGCGATTTCGCGCTGGTGCGCGGCAAGGCGCTGGACGTGCCGGTGGTGCTCGGCAGCGCGACACCGTCGCTGGAGACGCTGCACAACGCGCGCAGCGGGCGCTACACGCACCTGCGACTGTCGCGGCGTGCCGGCGAGGCCCAGCCCCCCAGCGTACGCGTGCTGGACATGCGCAAGCGTCCACAACAGGCCGGCCTGCTCGCCGACACGCTGCAGGCCCTGCGGCAGGCCGTCGACGCCGGAGGGCAGGCGCTCGTGTTCAAGAACCGCCGTGGCTATGCGCCGGTACTGCTGTGCCACGACTGCGGCTGGAATGCGCACTGCAAGCGCTGCGATGCCTCGATGACGGTGCACGCCGGCGGCAAGCGCCTGCAGTGCCACCATTGCGGCGCACGCCAACCGGCACCGTTGGCCTGCCCGGACTGTGGCGGACTGGCGCTGCAACCGCAGGGCATCGGCACCGAGCGGCTGGAAGAGTTGCTGGTCGAGACCTTCCAGGACGTGCCGGTGCTGCGCGTGGACCGCAGCACCACGCAGAAACGCGACGGCTTGGCGCAACAACTGGCGAAGCTGGGCGAGGCGCCGGGCATCCTGGTCGGCACGCAGATCCTGGCCAAGGGCCACGACCTGCCGCATCTCACCCGCGTGGCCGTGGTGGGCGTGGACGAAGGCCTGTTCTCCACCGATTTCCGCGCGACCGAGAAACTCGCGCAGCAGCTGATCCAGGTGGCCGGTCGCGCCGGACGTGCGGGTAAGCGCGGCGATGTCTGGCTGCAGACGCATCATCCCGACCACCCGTTGCTGGATACGCTCATCAACGGCGGCTACCACGCCTTCGCCGATGCCGAACTCGAGCAGCGGCGGATGGCGGGCTTCCCGCCGTTCGCGCATCTCGCCCTGTTGCGTGCCGAAGCCCAACACGTCGATGCCGCGCAGCAGTTCCTGCAGGCCGCGAAGCAGGCCCTGCGTGCGCACGATGCGACCCTCGAACTGCATGGCCCGTTGCCCGCGCCGATGCCGCGCCGCGCAGGCCTGCATCGCGTGCAGCTGCTGCTCTCCTCGCCGGAGCGCCGCAGCCTGCACCGCACGCTGGATCTGGCACTGCCACAGATACATGCCTTGCCGGAAGCGCGCCGTACGCGCTGGTCGCTGGATGTGGACCCGATGGACCTCTACTGATGACGAACACGCCACCTGATGCGATGACGCCCACCCGCCGCCTGCGCAGCATCTTCAGCGGCTCGGTCGGCAATCTGGTGGAGTGGTACGACTGGTACGTCTACGCGGCGTTCTCGCTGTACTTCGCCGACGTGTTCTTCCCCGGCGACGACCGCACCAGCCAGTTGTTGAAGACGGCCACGATCTTCGCCGTCGGCTTCCTGATGCGCCCGTTGGGCGGCTGGCTGCTGGGCCGGTACGCGGACCGCCACGGCCGCAAGCGCGCCCTGATGCTGTCGGTGGTGATGATGTGCGCGGGCTCGCTGATCATCGCCTGCACGCCCGGCTATGCCAGCATCGGCATCGCCGCGCCGGTACTGCTGGTGCTGGCCCGGCTGCTGCAGGGCCTGAGCGTCGGCGGCGAGTACGGCGCGTCGGCGACGTACCTGAGCGAAATGGCCACGCGCGCGCATCGCGGGTTCTGGTCGAGCTTCCAGTACGTCACGCTGGTGATGGGCCACCTGGTCGCACTCGCGGTACTGATCGTCCTGCAGCGCGTTTTCCTCACCGACGAACAACTGCGCGACTGGGGCTGGCGCATTCCGTTCGCGATCGGCGCCGCGGCCGCGCTGGTCGCACTGTGGCTGCGGCGGAACATGGTGGAAACCGAATCCTTCGTGCGCACCGAATCCGATGCCGGCGCCTCGCAGCAGCAGGCCCAAGGCACGCTGCGCGCACTGATGCGGCATCCGCGCGCGGTCCTCAGCGTGGTCGGCCTGACGATGGGCGGCACGTTGGCCTTCTATACGTACACGACCTACGTGCACAAGTTCCTCGTCAACAGCGCCGGCATGGCCGCCGAAACGGCCAGCCTGATCAACGCGTCCACGCTGTTCGTCTACATGCTGCTGCAGCCCGTCGTCGGCGCGCTGTCGGACCGCATCGGCCGGCGCCGCATCCTGATCGCCTTCGGCGTGCTCGGCACGCTTTTCACCGTGCCGATCCTCAGCCAGCTCCAGGACGTGCGGAGCGCCACCGAGGCGTTCTGGCTGGTAATGGCCGCGCTGGTGATCGTGAGCGGCTACACCGCGATCAATGCGGTGGTGAAGGCGGAGCTGTTCCCGGTGGAGATCCGCGCCCTTGGAGTGGGCCTGCCCTACGCGCTGACCGTGGCGATCTTCGGCGGCACCGCGGACATGGTGGCGCTGTGGTTCAAGCGGGCCGGCATGGAAACCGGCTTCTACTGGTACGTCAGCGCCTGCATCGCGTGTTCGCTGCTGGTGTACCTGTGGATGCCCGATACCCGCAGGACGTCGCTGATCGACCGCGACAGCGACTGACGCCGTGAGACAATCGCCCGCGGTGACAGGAGAAACGGGCATGCACGCAGCACTTCCCCACGTCGTCATCGTCGGCGGCGGTTTCGGGGGCCTCTGGGCCACGCGGGCGCTGGATGGCGCTCCGGTGAGGATCACCCTGATCGATCGCCACAACCACCATCTGTTCCAGCCGCTGCTGTACCAGGTCGCGACCGCGGGCCTCTCCGCACCCGACATCGCCGCACCGCTGCGGCACATCCTGCGCAAGCAGCGCAACGTCGAAGTACGCCTGGCCGATGTCGCCTCGGTCGTCCCGCACGACAAGCAGGTGGTGTTGGCCGATGGGAACGCCCTCGCGTTCGACTACCTGCTGCTGGCCACTGGCGCGACGCACGCCTACTTCGGCCACGACGAATGGGCTGCGCATGCGCCGGGGCTGAAGACGCTCGACGACGCGCTGCAGCTGCGCCGCCACCTGCTGCTCGCCTTCGAGCGCGCCGAAGCCGAGAACGATCCGGCGAAGCGCGCGGCCTGGCTCAGCTTCGCCGTCGTCGGCGGCGGCCCGACCGGCGTCGAGCTGGCCGGTACGCTGGCCGAAATCGCACGGCATACGTTGAAGAACGAGTTCCGCCACATCGATCCCTCACAGGCGCGTGTACGCCTGGTGGAAGCAGGCCCGCGCGTACTGGCGTCGTTCCCCGAAGCCCTCTCGGAAAAGGCGCGCCTGCAGTTGGAGAAACTGGGCGTGGAAGTGGCGACCGGCACGCCCGTCAGTCATATCGATGATGACGGCTACCGCTTGGGCGACGTGTTCGTGCCCGCGAAAACGGTCGTGTGGGCCGCCGGCGTGGCCGCGTCTCCCCTGGCGCGCACGCTCGGCGTGCCGCTGGACCGGGCCGGTCGCGTCCACGTGCAACCGGACCTCAGCGTGCCGGGCCATCCCGACATTTTCGTCGCCGGCGATCTCGCCTCCTTTACCTCGGATGGCCGCCCGGTTCCTGGCGTCGCGCCGGCGGCCAAGCAGATGGGCGGCCACGTGGCGGCCGTGCTGCGCGCGCGGCTGGCGGGACGCCCGTCGCCCGCGGCGTTCCGCTACCGCGACTACGGCAACCTGGCCACGATCGGCCGGATGGCGGCGGTGGTCGACTTCGGCCGATTGAAATTCTCCGGCCTGCTGGCGTGGTGGTTCTGGCTCACCGCGCACGTGTTCTTCCTGATCGGGTTCCGCAACCGGCTCGTCGTGCTGTTGAACTGGTTCTGGGCGTACTGGAGTTACCAGCGCGGCGCGCGGATCATCCTGGGCAAGGACGACGATCAGGCAGGATCGACGCGGCAGGCATAGCAGCCGCGGCGCGCATTGTGGACGTGCAGGTAGGCGACGCCCGGCGCATCGAGGAGGCGTTGCAGGTGCGGAAGCGCATCGACGCCTTCGCTGACCTCCGCATCGCGCATCACGCCTTCCGCGTCGTATGCGCGCAGCGACAGCAGGCGCCGTGGAAACGTGGGCGGAAGCGTGTCGCGGAACTCCGCCGGCGGCGTCTGCAGGGCGGCTTCGCTGACGAAGATCGGTCCGCTGCCGCGATACGGGCCGGCGACGTCGTGGTGCACGTAGGGAAGCAGCAACAGGGCATCTCCCTGGCGTGCATCCTGAAGCGTGACGCGGCAAGGGAACCCATGGTCGGCGGTGGCGACGACGCGGCGGATGTTGCGTGCGGCCAGCGCGACCCCGTCGAGCGCGAACAGCGGCAGGAAGGGTGCGGGAGACAGGCCCCGGATCACGAACGACATGGCATCATTCCAATGGACGTGACGCCATGTTCGTGCCGCGCCGGCGATCCGGCTATCCGGATCTTGCGCTGATCATTGGCCGCCCAGCGGGTGGCGCGTACCGTCCGCCATCACGAGTTCGCCATCGCCGATACGCTCGCTGTCGGCGTCCACCGTGATGAACTCGGCTTCCAGCCGGCCGGCGCCCTTGCTGCCCTTCAGATCGAAGATGTAGCGCTCGCCTTCCGCCGCCCACGACGCCTCGCGGTCGAATGCCGCTTCGCGGATGTCGCCGATATGGCGCTTCACCACCGGATGCGCCTGCATGGCGGCGTTCGCCTGCAGGACGAAGATGCCATCCTGGCGCGCAAAGGTCTCCGGAATCTCGATGTCCTCGTCGACGTCCACGACATCGGTTTCGGTGGCGCGTTCGTCTTCGCCCGGGAACGGCGCCTCACCCTCGAAGGCCAGTTCGCGGCCATCGTCCAGCGTCAGCACACCCTTGCCCAGGCGTTCGGTGTCGGCATCCACGGTGATGAACTCGGCCAGCAGGCGTCCGCGCCCCTTGTCGCCCGCCACCGCGAACACGAACTCATCCGCGCCTTCGGCCTCGGCGCTTGCGCTCAGATCGAGTTCGAACGCCGACAGCGTGCCGATGTGCTGCCGCACCAGCGGATAGCGCTGCGCCGCGGCGCGCGCCTGGCGGGTGAAGATGTTGTCCTGCATGCCGCCGAACAGCGACGTCGCGTCTTCGTCGTCTGCGGGCTCGTCCGCATCGCGAGGCTCGCCTTCGAACGGCAGGCGGCGCCCGTCCTGCAGCGTCAGCACGCCCTTGCCGAGGCGTTCGGTATCCGCGCTGACGGTGATGAACTCGGCCTCCAGCGTGCCACGTCCCTTGCTGCCCACGAGGTCGAACACGAACGTGTTCATGCCGACCGCGGCACCCGTGCCGATTTCGTTCATCGTGAACGTGTCGATCTGCCCGATATGCTCCTGCACCAGCGGATACCGCTGCGCGGCTTCGCGTGCCTGGCGGGTGAAGAGATCCTTGCCATGCGCGAGCATCGCCTCGTCGTCATGCGCGTGGTCGTGCTCGTCCTCCGCGGCGAGCGCATCGGCGTTGCCGTCGATGGCGTGCGTGGCGCCGTCCGCCATCACCAGCGTCCCGGGGCCCAGCACTTCCTCGGTGGGGCTCACGGTGATGAAACGCGCGGTGACGCGCCCCTTGCCGCGGCTGCCTTCGACATCGAACACCAGCACGTCGGGGCCGGGCTCGTCCATGCTCGCGGCTTCGTCCAGTGCCACCTTGCGGATCGCGCCGAGGTGCTTGGCCACGATCGGATCCACCTGCATCGCCGCACGGGCCTGCGCGTCGTACTCTTCGCGATCGATGCCGAACGTGATGCGGCCCTGCGTGTCGGTCGCTTTCGCTCCGTCCGCCCCCGCTGCCGCGGCATGCGCCGCCGTCATCGCGAAAGCGCCCACGATGAGCCACGTCAAACCCACGATCCAGCGCCCCTGTATCCCCCACCGCATGCCCTGCTCCTTGTGTCGTCGTCGTCCGATCCGGACTGCGGCGTAGTGGATCACATTTTGATTGACCGATGCATGCGCGAAAACGAAAGAGGCCCCTTGCGGGGCCTCTCTGCGATGAAGCGCGGCGACTGACGGCGATCAGGCAGCGAACAAGGCCTTCATCTTCTTCAGTGCATTGGCTTCGACCTGGCGCACGCGTTCGGCGGAGATACCGTACTCATCGGCCAGTTCCTGCAGCGTCACCTTGCTTTCGCCATCCAGCCAGCGGCGCTTGATGATGTCGCGCGAACGGTCGTCCAGGTTCGCCAGGCCCTCGCGCAACAGCTCGAGCTGGTTGTCCTCGCTGTCGGCACGCTCGTAGGCCTGCGACGGGTCCTCGTCGTGGGCGACCAGGTAGCTGGCCGGCGACGGCGGCGCATGGTCGTCGTCCTCGTCTGAAGGCGCATCGAAGCCGATGTCACGGCCCGACAGGCGCGCTTCCATCTCGAGCACTTCGCGCTCGGATACGTTGAGGTCCTTCGCAATGACGCTGACCTCTTCCGCGTTCATCCAGCCGAGGCGGGTCTTGGACTTGCGCAGGTTGAAGAACAGCTTGCGCTGCGCCTTGGTCGTGGCGACCTTCACGATGCGCCAGTTCTTCAGGATGAACTCGTGCATTTCGGCACGGATCCAGTGCACCGCGAAACTCACCAGGCGAACCCCCATGTCGGGGTCGAAACGCTTCACGGCCTTCATCAGGCCGATATTGCCTTCCTGGATCAGGTCGCCCAGCGGCAGACCGTAGCCGTTGTAGCCGCGGGCGACGTGCACGACGAAGCGCAGGTGCGAATGCACCAGCTCGCGCGCGGCGTCGAGGTCTTCGTCCTCGCGGTAGCGGTTGGCGAGCTCGCGCTCGTTCTCGACCGACAGCACGGGAATCTGGTGCACGGCGCTGATGTAAGCGTCGAGCGAACCCAGGGCGCTGGGGATCGGGAGGTTGTTGGGGACCAGGGCGGTGGTGGAGGTGATCTGGTTCATGGGCAAGGATGTTAGCAGTCGGGGGGTTCGACTGCTAACCACATGGGAAGTTCCCTTTGTCCCATCGATGCAACAATCGCCCCGCCATCAGGCCTTGGGAAAACCCCCAATATTTTCAACGGCTTGGCGCTGGTGAAAGCGCAGAGCCGACGGCCTCGCATCCGAAGAGAATGCATTCATTCAGCTTTGGCGCCCATGGCGACGACCACCGGGGGACGTGCCGCCGTCTGCCGGGCCAGCGTGGCCGCCGCGACCGCATCGCCCCCCAGTTGTGCCGGATGAAAGCCGGGCTTCAGGTAGTTCCACAGGTGCCGGAGCGTGCGGCGCCCCATCTGGTGGCCGGGCCCGACATGCTCGACCGCCTGATGCAACGTACTCCTGCGCCACAACAACCGGTCCTGGGCCAGCAGCGCGATGGCCAGCCCCGTCATCAGCAGGTAGAACAGGGCCGCCGTCGTCAGTGCGCCCGCCAGCCGGACGGCATATCGCGGAGCGACGGCCTGCAGCAGATCAAACGCCACGGCCCGGTGCTCGATCTCCTCAGCGAAATGCCACTCCATCAGATCACGCACCCGCGGATCGGCCTCCGAGAGGATGGCTTGGGACAGGAACTCGTAGCCGAGGTACGCATTGATGTGCTCGACGCAGCTGACGAGCGACGCACGCAGCCATAAGGGCCCCCACCGATCCATCGTCCTGAAGATGACGCGGTCGACGACGCGCTCGAAACCGCGATAGGCATAACCCTGCGCGTCGAGGTTCTGCCAGTAGCGCTTGTGCGCCACCCCGTGCTGCGCTTCCTGACGGATGAAGGCCTGGCATCGTGCCCGCAAGGCCGGGTCGGCGATCCGCGACTGGCAGGCATTCAACGTGCGGATATAGAAGGCCTCATTCGCAGGCACGAGCACCGTATAGGCGTTCAGCAGCGAGGACACGACCTCGTTGCCCGGCAACCAGTGCTTGGGCACGTCATGCGGCAGCGCTTCCACGAAACGGCGCGGCGTGATCGATTCGTCCATGAGTCCATTTCCCGCTCAAACAACAGGCACGTCACTCTCTACGCCCGCACCCCGCATGCGGCCTGCCGGCAGTCGGCTCGGCGCGCGCACGCTGACGCACGGTCAATCCGCGGTGCTGGGTGCGGCGATCGCCTGGGTCTCTCGCATCACCCTCAACAGGTTGCCACCCCAGATCTTGCGAATGTCGTCTTCACTGTAGCCCGCCGCAAGTAGACGCTGGGTGATCAGCGGCAGGGCACTGACATCCTCCATACCGACGACACCGCCGCCGCCATCCCAATCCGCGCCGATGCCGACATGGTCCGCACCCGCAACCTTGATGATGTGGAGCAGATGCGCCATGTAGTCATCGAACGTCGCACGCTTCACCGGGTAACGCGCGTCGATGGCGCGCCGCTCGGCCAGATAGGCCGGCGCCCCTTCGACGGACAACCTGCCCTCCGGTCCGTACTTGTCCGACAGCGCGTCGAGTGCCGCTTCTCGCTCAGGGATCTTGGGAATACTGACGAGATAGCCACCGAATGCATTCACGTGAATGACGCCCCCCTTGGCCGCAAGACGGCGGATACGGGCGTCATCGATATTGCGGGGATGATCGAAGATCGCATCCGCGCTTGTGTGCGACAGCACGATGGGTGCGCGCGACTGCTCCAGCAGCTGGTCGAACACGGCATCGCTTGCATGCGAAGCATCCAGCACGATACCCAGCCGGTTCGCATCGGCGACCAGCGCCTTGCCAGCCGGGCTCAGGCCACCCCATTCGGGGCCCTTCGCATCGGTGGAGGAGTCGCCGAAATCGTTGTTCAACACATGCGTGATCCCCAGCATGCGTAAGCCGAGCCGGTGGTACGCCACGAGCAGGCTCGGGTCCGCGGCCAGGGGCGCCGCGTTCTCCATGCTGATGAACGACACACGCTTGCCTGTCTTCGCGATACGCAACGCATCGTCCGGCGTCAGCGCGAGTTCCATCGTGTCCGCGTGGGAGGCGAGCATCTCGCGGATCGCGACCAGCCGCTCCAGTCCATGGTTTCGCGCTGCTTGCTTGCCTGCGTCGTCGCGCGCGCCCTGCCCGGTGTAGATCACCCAGAAGCCGCCATCCAACCCACCGGCCTTCATGCGCGGCAGGTCGACCTGCGAGAGATCGCCTTCATGCGCATGGTCGTCCGCGATGTCCCACCCCGGCCGCGCGAGGTTGGCGGGCGTGTCGAGATGGGTGTCGAGCACGAGCGCGGCTTCGTGCACGCGTTGCGCATCCGCCGAGACGGGGCCGGCCGCCGAGACGGGCGAGTACAGACTTCCGAGCAACATGGCGCCGACCAAGCAGGATCGCTTCACGCACTGCCCCCTGACATGAGATGAAGCTCGATTGTTGGCGAAACCGGCGCAAGAAAAAACCCCCAGCCTTTTGGGCTGGGGGTTTAGGGGTAAAGCCCCTGGCGATGACCTACTCTTGCATGGCTTAAGCCACACTACCATCGGCGCGGCTGCGTTTCACTTCCGTGTTCGGGATGGGAACGGGTGGGACCACAGCGCTAATTTCACCAGGGAGAGGGTTGGAGCGTCGCCATCCAAGGAACGGATTAAGGCGCCAATCTCTCATAGGGTCTTGTGACGTAGCGGGCATTGGATTTTCTCTGACGATATCGTCGAGTCCAAGGCCACTTGAGGTTATATGGTCAAGCCGCACGGATCATTAGTATCAGTTAGCTCAATGGGTTGCCCCACTTACACACCTGACCTATCAACCACCTAGTCTTGATGGTTCCTTTAGGGGGCTTGTGCCCCGGGAGATCTCATCTTGAGGCGCGCTTCCCGCTTAGATGCTTTCAGCGGTTATCGCTTCCGAACATAGCTACCCGGCAATGCCACTGGCGTGACAACCGGAACACCAGAGGTTCGTCCACTCCGGTCCTCTCGTACTAGGAGCAGCCCCTCTCAAATCTCCAACGCCCATGGCAGATAGGGACCGAACTGTCTCACGACGTTCTGAACCCAGCTCGCGTACCACTTTAAATGGCGAACAGCCATACCCTTGGGACCGACTACAGCCCCAGGATGTGATGAGCCGACATCGAGGTGCCAAACACCGCCGTCGATATGAACTCTTGGGCGGTATCAGCCTGTTATCCCCGGAGTACCTTTTATCCGTTGAGCGATGGCCCTTCCATACAGAACCACCGGATCACTAAGTCCTACTTTCGTACCTGCTTGATCCGTCGATCTCGCAGTCAAGCACGCTTATGCCTTTGCACACAGTGCGCGATGTCCGACCGCGCTGAGCGTACCTTCGAGCTCCTCCGTTACTCTTTGGGAGGAGACCGCCCCAGTCAAACTACCCACCATACATGGTCCCCGATCCGGATTACGGACCTAGGTTAGAACGTCAAGCACATCAGGGTGGTATTTCAAGGTTGGCTCCACCGAAGCTAGCGCCTCGGTTTCATAGCCTCCCACCTATCCTACACAGACGAACTCAACGTTCAATGTAAAGCTATAGTAAAGGTTCACGGGGTCTTTCCGTCTTGCCACGGGAACGCTGCATCTTCACAGCGATTTCAATTTCACTGAGTCTCGGGTGGAGACAGCGCCGCTGTCGTTACGCCATTCGTGCAGGTCGGAACTTACCCGACAAGGAATTTCGCTACCTTAGGACCGTTATAGTTACGGCCGCCGTTTACTGGGGCTTCGATCAAGAGCTTCGCCTTGCGGCTGACCCCATCAATTAACCTTCCAGCACCGGGCAGGCGTCACACCCTATACGTCCACTTTCGTGTTTGCAGAGTGCTGTGTTTTTGATAAACAGTCGCAGCGGCCTGGTTTCTGCGACCCCCCTCAGCTATAGCCCGCATGGGCCACCAAAGGGGGTGCACCTTCTCCCGAAGTTACGGTGCCATGTTGCCTAGTTCCTTCACCCGAGTTCTCTCAAGCGCCTGAGAATTCTCATCCTACCCACCTGTGTCGGTTTACGGTACGGTCTGCGTGAGCTGAAGCTTAGGAGCTTTTCCTGGAAGCGTGGTATCAGTGACTTCGTCCTAAAGGACTCGTCTCGGTGCTCGGTCTTAAAGGATCCCGGATTTGCCAAAGATCCAAACCTACCGCCTTTCCCCCGGACAACCAACGCCGGGTACACCTAACCTTCTCCGTCCCTCCATCGCACTCACGCGAGGTGCAGGAATATTAACCTGCTTCCCATCGACTACGGCTTTCGCCCTCGCCTTAGGGACCGACTAACCCTGCGTCGATTAACGTTGCGCAAGGAAACCTTGGGCTTTCGGCGTGCGGGCTTTTCACCCGCATTATCGTTACTCATGTCAGCATTCGCACTTCCGATACCTCCAGCAGCCTTCTCAAGCCACCTTCGCAGGCTTACGGAACGCTCCTCTACCGCGCATAACAAAGTTATGCACCCCAAGCTTCGGTTTCGTGCTTAGCCCCGTTAAATCTTCCGCGCAGACCGACTCGACCAGTGAGCTATTACGCTTTCTTTAAAGGGTGGCTGCTTCTAAGCCAACCTCCTGGCTGTCTGTGCCTTTCCACATCGTTTTCCACTTAGCACGAAATTTGGGACCTTAGCTGTGGGTCTGGGTTGTTTCCCTTTTCACGACGGACGTTAGCACCCGCCGTGTGTCTCCCGTACATTCTGTCTTGGTATTCGGAGTTTGCCATGGTTTGCTAAGACGCGATGTCCCGCTAGCCATAACAGTGCTCTACCCCCAAGAAGATTCATACGAGGCGCTACCTAAATAGCTTTCGAGGAGAACCAGCTATCTCCGGGTTCGATTAGCTTTTCACTCCTAATCACACCTCATCCCCTACCTTTGCAACGGGAGTGGGTTCGGGCCTCC